>NZ_JBIATC010000006.1:74592-448619 GCF_042891255.1 Micromonospora sp. NPDC001898
AAGTCGACGGTGAACACGATGGTGGACCAGCTGTCGTCGTTCGCGGACGAGGTGACCCGGGTGGCCCGTGAGGTGGGCACGGAGGGCAAGCTGGGCGGCCAGGCCCAGGTGCGTGGCGTCGCCGGCACCTGGCGGGACCTGACCGACAACGTGAACTCGATGGCGTCGAACCTGACCGCCCAGGTGCGCAACATCGCCCAGGTGTCCACGGCGGTGGCGAAGGGTGACCTGTCGCAGAAGATCACCGTGGACGCCCGGGGCGAGATCCTGGAGTTGAAGTCGACGGTGAACACGATGGTGGACCAGCTGTCGTCGTTCGCGGACGAGGTGACCCGGGTGGCCCGTGAGGTGGGCACGGAGGGCAAGCTGGGCGGTCAGGCGCAGGTGAAGGGCGTCTCGGGCACGTGGCGGGATCTGACGGACAACGTGAACTCGATGGCGTCGAACCTGACGTCGCAGGTGCGCAACATCGCGTCGGTGACCACGGCGGTCGCGAAGGGCGACCTGTCGCAGAAGATCACCGTGGACGCGCAGGGCGAGATCCTGGAGTTGAAGAACACGGTGAACACGATGGTGGACCAGCTGTCGTCGTTCGCGGACGAGGTGACCCGGGTGGCCCGCGAGGTCGGCATCGAGGGCAAGCTCGGCGGCCAGGCGCAGGTGAAGGGCGTCTCCGGCACCTGGCGGGACCTCACCGAGAACGTCAACCAGCTCGCCTCCACGCTCACCACCCAGCTCCGGGCCATCGCCCAGGTGTCGACCTCGGTGACCCGGGGCGACCTGACCCAGCGGATCGCGGTCGAGGCCCAGGGCGAGGTCGCCGAGCTGAAGGACAACATCAACCAGATGATCGTCACCCTTCGGGAGACGACGAAGAAGAACGCCGAGCAGGGCTGGCTGGACTCCAACCTGGCCCGCATCGGCGGCCTGCTCCAGGGGCAGCGGGACCTCGGCGAGGTCTGCCGGATGATCATGATGGAGGTGACCCCGCTGGTCGACGCGCAGCTCGGCGCGTTCTTCCTGGTCGACACCTCCGACGGCAGCATGCGGCTGCGGCTGACCGCCTCGTACGGCTACGTGGCTCGGGGGCACGACGTCACCTTCGGCCCCGGCGAGGGACTGGTCGGGCAGGCCGCGCTGTCCCGCCGGACGATCCGGGTGAGCGCCTCCCCGGACGGCCGGCTCACCCTGCGCTCGGGGCTGGCGGACACCCCGCCGGCCGACCTGGTGGTGCTGCCCGTGCTGTTCGAGGGCGAGCTGCTCGGTGTGATCGAGTTCGCCAGCGTGGCCGCCTTCTCCGAACTGCACCTGTCGTTCCTGGAGCGGCTGGTGCTGACCATCGGCGTCGCCGTCAACACGATCCAGGCCAACCGGCGCACCGAGGAGCTGCTGGCCCAGTCGCAGCGGCTGGCCCACGAGCTCCAGGAGCAGTCGGCCGAGTTGCAGCGCACCAACGCCGAGTTGGAGGACAAGGCCCAGCTGCTGTCCGAGCAGAAGGCGAACATCGAGACCCAGAACCGGGAGATCGAACTGGCCCGGCTCGGCCTGGAGGACAAGGCCCAGCAGCTCACCCGGGCCTCGGCGTACAAGTCGGAGTTCCTGGCCAACATGAGCCACGAGCTGCGTACGCCCCTGAACTCGCTGCTGCTGCTGGCCCGGCTGCTGGTGGAGAACTCGGAGCAGAACCTCACCCCGAAGCAGATCGAGTTCGCCCGGACCATCCACGGCTCCGGCTCGGACCTGCTGCGGCTGATCGACGACATCCTCGACCTGTCCAAGATCGAGGCGGGCCGGATGGACGTCGAGCCGACCGAGGTCCGGTTCGACGAGATCCGCGGGTTCGTGGAGCAGGCGTTCACCCCGCAGGCCGAGGACAAGGGCCTCGACTTCCGGGTCCGGGTGGCCGAGGATCTGCCCCCGGCGCTGGTCACCGACACCGGGCGGTTGCAGCAGATCCTGCGCAACCTGCTCTCCAACGCGGTGAAGTTCACCGACAACGGCACGGTGACGCTGCGGATCGCCCCGGCGTCCGAGAACGTCGTCTTCGACGTGCCGGCGCTGACCAACGCCCGACAGGTGATCGCCTTCACGGTGATCGACACCGGGGTCGGCATCTCGGACGACAAGCTGTCGCTGATCTTCGAGGCGTTCCAGCAGGCGGACGGCACGACCAGCCGGCGGTACGGCGGCACCGGGCTGGGGCTGTCGATCAGCCGGGATCTGGCCCGCCTGCTCGGCGGCTCGATCGCCGTGGCCTCGGCGCCCGGGGAGGGCTCCACCTTCACCTTGTACGTACCGGACGTGCTGGCTCCGGACGCGGTGGTCGCGCCCGCGCCACCGTCGCCGGCCCGCGCGGGCCTGCCCGCGTCGCTGCTGATGCCCCCGCCAGAGTTGTCGGGGGTGGCTGAGACGCCGGCCACCCGCAGGCTGGAGGGCGTCACCGTGCTGATCATCGACGACGACGTGCGGAACGTCTTCGCGCTGACCAGCGCATTGGAGTTGCACGGTATGACCGTGTTGTACTCGGACAACGGGGCGGACGGCGTCCGCCGGCTGGCCGAGCATCCGGAGGTGGACATCGTGCTGATGGACGCGATGATGCCCGACCAGGATGGCTACGAGACCACCCGGCAGATCCGCCGTAACCACCGCTTCGCCGACCTGCCTATTGTCTTCCTTACCGCGAAGGCGATGCCGGGCGACCGCGAGTCCGCGCTCGCGGCGGGCGGCAGCGACTACATCACCAAACCTGTTGACCTGGACGACCTGATCGAGCTGATGGCGTCCTGGGTGGGCGGCAGCCGAGGCGAGGAGAGAGCGTGACCCAGACGGCCAAGGCGCTGTTGGTCGACGACCGACGGGAGAATCTGATGGCCCTGGAGGCGATTCTCCAGGGGCTGCCGGTGCAGTCGGTCGCTGTGGAGAGCGGCGAGGCGGCGCTCAAGCAGTTGTTGGTGGACGACTTCGCGGTGATCCTGCTGGACGCGCAGATGCCCGACATGGACGGCTTCGAGACCGCCAGCCACATCAAGCGGCGGGAACGCACCCGGCACGTGCCGATCATCTTCCTCACGGCGGCCGACAAGGACGCCCAGCTCGCCCTACGCGGGTACGCGGTCGGTGCGGTCGACTACCTGACCAAGCCCTTCGACCCGTGGGTGCTGCGGGCCAAGGTGTCGGTCTTCGTCGAGCTGTGGGTCAAGACCCGGCAGCTCGCCGCCCAGTCGGACCTGGTCCGGGAGCGCGAGACGCAGTGGCGCACGCTCACCGACGCCGTCGACGAGGCCACCGCCCTGCTCCGGGCGGACGGCCCGGAGGCCCGACCCCGGGCCGTCGACCTGCTGGAACAGGCCCGCTGGGGCAACACCCGCTGACCTAGGCGGGGGGCGAACCGCCGTGGCCCGTGGCGGCGCGGCGGGCCCGCCAGCGTTCGCCGAGTGAGTCGATCTCCCCCTGGATGAAGACGAAGAAGTCGCGCATCTCCGCGACCCGCTCGCCGGCCGGGGTGCTCCGGCCGGCGAGGGCGTCGACACCGCCGTCCGCGATGTCGATGAAGTTCTTGTAGAGGCCGGTCTTCGTGATCGTCGCCTCGTACCAGGGGTTGTCCGGGAGCCCGTAGCGGTCCCGGCGGGAGCCCTTCACCGGCTCGCGGACCAGCATTCCGAACTGGGTCAGGTAGCGGACCGCGCCGGAGACCGCCGCCGCGCTGACATCGAGCCGCTCGCCGATCTCGGCGGCGGTCAGCGTCTCGTCCGCGCTCATCACCGTGAACAGCACCCGGGCGGCCATCCGGGGGATGCCGACCTCCGCGAAGGCCATGGCCATCCGCTCGACGAAGAGGTGGGCCGCCTCGTCGTTGCGGCTGGGCGGGTCGGCAATGCTCATCCGGCTCTCCTCGGCGTAGGTCGGGTATCTGATCGTGCCTCAGCCTCCACAGTCTTCACAACATCGTGAAATGACTGTAGCTTCTGATGCATGGAAACTGCGATAACGGTGACGGGCCTGGTGAAGACCTTCGGCCGGACCCGGGCGCTCGACGGGCTGGACCTGACCGTCCGTGCCGGTGAGGTGCACGGCTTCCTGGGGCCCAACGGCGCCGGCAAGTCCACCGCCATCCGGGTGCTGCTCGGCCTGCTGCGGGCAGACACGGGGGCCGCCCGCCTGCTCGGCGGCGACCCGTGGCGGGACGCCGTCGCCCTGCACCGTCGCCTGGCGTACGTGCCGGGCGACGTGACCCTCTGGCCCAACCTCACCGGGGGCGAGGTGATCGACCTGCTCGGCCGGATGCGCGGCGGGATCGACCGCGCCCGCCGCGACGAACTGCTCGCCGCGTTCGAGCTGGATCCGCGCAAGAAGGGCCGGGCGTACTCGAAGGGCAACCGGCAGAAGGTCGGACTGGTCGCCGCCCTCGCCTCCGACGCGGAGTTGCTGATCCTCGACGAGCCGACCTCCGGCCTCGACCCGCTGATGGAGGAGGTCTTCCAGCACTGGGTGGACCGGGCCCGCGCCGACGGCCGCACCGTTCTGCTTTCCAGCCACATCCTCGGCGAGGTCGAGGCGCTCTGCGACCGGGTGACGATCATCCGCAACGGCCGCGCCGTGGAGACCGGCACGCTGGCCGAGCTGCGTCACCTCCAGCGCACGGCCGTCGACGCCGAGCTGGCCGGGCCGCCGCACGGGCTGGCCGAGCTGGCCGGCGTGCACGACCTACGGGTCGACGGCGACCGGGTCCGCTTCGACGTGGACACCCCGGCGCTCGACGCCGCGCTGCGCCAGCTCACCGAGATCGGCGTACGGAGCCTGGTCAGCCGGCCGCCCACGCTTGAGGAGCTGTTCCTGCGGCACTACGGATCGGCGAGCACCGTCGGCGCACCCGCCGGGGTGGCCCGATGACCGGCACCCGGCACCTGGTCCGGCTGATCCTGCGCCGGGACCGGGTGCTGCTGCCGATCTGGGTGCTGCTCATCGCGGTGCTGCCGGCCAGCTACGCCGAAACGTACGCCGGGCTGTACCCGACCGCCGCCCAGCGCGCCGAGTACGCGGCCAGCACCGCCGGCAACCCGTCGGTCGAGGCCCTGCTCGGCCCGGCGTACGGCGACAGCGTCGGCGCGCTCGCCGCCCAGCGGTCCGGGCTGCTGCACCTGATCGTCGGCCTGATCAGCCTGCTCGTCGTCGTCCGGCACACCCGTACCGAGGAGGAGGCGGGCCGGCGGGAGCTGCTCGGCGCGACCGTCCTCGGCCGGTACGCCGGGCTGGCCGCCGCGCTGCTCGTCACGTACGCGGCGGACCTGCTGCTCGGGCTGTTCGTGGCCGGCGGGCTGGTCGCCACCGGCCTGCCGGCGGCCGGCTCCCTGGCGTTCGGGCTCTCGGTCGCCCTCGCCGGGGCGGTCTTCGCCACCGTGGGCGCCCTCGCCGCGCAGCTCACCGAGAGCGCGGGTGGCGCCCGAGGGCTGGGCGTCGCGGCCCTCGGGGCGGCGTACCTGGTCCGGCTCGCCGGGGACGCGGCCGGAACAGAGTGGCTGAGCCGGCTCTCCCCGCTGGGCTGGGCCCAGCGCACCCACCCGTACGTCGGCGAGCGCTGGTGGCCGCTGGCGCTGCTCGCCGGGCTGGCCGCGCTGGTCGGCGCGGTGGCGTTCCGGCTCTCGGTGCGGCGCGACCTCGGCGCGGGCGTGCTGCCTCCGCGGCTCGGCCCGGCCGCCGCAGGCCCCGCCCTCGCCGGCCCGTGGGGGCTGGCCTGGCGGCTGAACCGGGTCGCGCTGCTCGGCTGGACGGTCGGCTCGGCGGCCCTCGGCGCGGTGCTCGGCGGCGCCGCCGAGGCGGCCGGGGACGCGGTGGACGGCAACGAGACCGTCGCCCGGCTGATGGAGCGGCTCGGCGGCTCGACGTCGATCGCCGAGGCGTACCTCGGGACGACCCTGAGCATCGTCGCGCTCGCCGCCGCCGGTTACGGCATCCAGGCCGTGCTGCGGATGCGGACGGAGGAGACCGCCCAGCGCGCCGAGCCGGTGCTCGCCACCGGGACGAGCCGGTCCCGCTGGTTGCTCGGCCACCTGGCCTTCGCCCTGCTCGGCCCGGCGGTGATGCTGGCGGTGACCGGCGCGGTCACCGGGCTCGCCTACGGCCTCAGCAGCTCCGACGTGACCGGAAAGGTGCCCCGGCTGGCCGGGGCGGCGCTGGCCCACGTGCCGGCGGTCTGGGTGCTGGTCGCCCTGGCGGTGCTGTTGTTCGGCCTGCTGCCCCGGATCAGCGTCGGCGCGGCCTGGGCGGCGCTCGCCGGCTGCCTGCTCCTCGGCCAGCTCGGCGCGGTGCTGGAGCTGAGTCAGTGGCTGCTGGACCTGTCCCCGTTCACCCACACCCCGCAGGTCCTGGGCGGTTCGGTTCCCGCCACGCCACTGCTGGCCCTGGCCGGCACGGCAGCTGCGCTGACCACGGCGGGCCTGCTCACCTTCCGCCGCCGCGACCTGTCCGGCTAGGCGGCGACGGGGCGGGCGGAGCGGTCAGTCGGTGGGGGCGCCGTTGCGGATCATCAGGGCCGAGCGGAGGCCGGTGATGTCCAGGACCCGGAGCAGGAAGTCGCCGACGCCGGTCAGGATGAGCAGGCTCTGCGCGTGGCTGGTCTTGCGGCTGAGCACGACCAGGGTGCCCAGACCCTGGGAATCGCAGAAGGTGACCCCGCCCAGATCGAGGACGATCCGCGGGGGCGGATCGGCGAGCACCTCGTTGACGACGGTCGAGAGTTGGGCGGCCGTGAGCATGTCGATCTCACCGGCGAGGCGAAGCACCACTTCATCGCCCGTCCGGTGTAGCGTGATGGACAGTTCGGCACGATCCACCCGATCAGCCTAGCGTGAACCGGGTCCTCTGGCCCGCCGAGGCGCTCGCAGCCCGCCCGGCCAGCCGTTCCGCGTGAGCCCGGTAACCCCGACCCAGGGGTGGCTGCCGATTCGCCGTCCGGCGCTGACACAATGGCGGCATCGTGACCGATACCTTTTTCGCCGGATCCGGCCGTTACCCTGCCGACGCGCCGGCCTCCGAGGCCCTGTTCGACCGCGCCCGCGCCATCGTGCCGGGCGGGGTGAACTCCCCCGTGCGCGCGTTCCGCGCCGTCGGCGGCACCCCGCGCTTCATGGTCCGGGGGGAAGGTCCCTGGCTCCACGACGCGGACGGCCGGCGCTACGTCGACCTGGTCTGCTCGTGGGGGCCGCTGCTCCTCGGGCACGCCCACCCGGAGGTGGTCGAGGCCGTCCAGGCCGCCGCCGCCCGGGGCACCAGCTTCGGTGCCCCGACCCCCGGCGAGGTCGAGCTGGCCGCCGAGATCGTCGACCGCACCCCGGTCGAGCAGGTCCGGCTGGTCAACTCGGGCACCGAGGCCACCATGTCGGCGATCCGGCTGGCCCGGGGCTTCACCGGCCGCTCGAAGATCATCAAGTTCGCCGGCTGCTACCACGGGCACGTCGACGCCCTGCTCGCCGCCGCCGGCTCCGGCGTGGCCACCCTCGGCCTGCCCGACTCGCCCGGCGTCACCGGCGCGGCGGCCGGCGACACCATCGTGCTGCCGTACAACGACGTCGCCGCCGTGGAGGCCGCGTTCGCCGCCGAGGGCCCGCACATCGCCGCGATCATCACCGAGGCGGCGGCCGGCAACATGGGCGTGGTGGCCCCCCGCGACGGGTTCAACCAGCAGTTGGCCCGGATCGCCCACGCGCACGGCGCGCTGCTGGTCGTCGACGAGGTGATGACCGGGTTCCGGGTCTCCCGCTCCGGGTGGCACGGGCTCGACCCCTCCGACGCCGACCTGTGGACGTACGGGAAGGTCATGGGCGGTGGCCTGCCGGCCGCGGCCTTCGGCGGGCGCACGGAGATCATGGCGCGACTCGCCCCGGCCGGCCCGGTCTACCAGGCCGGCACCCTCTCCGGTAACCCGCTCGCCTGCGCCGCCGGCCTGGCCACGCTGCGGCTGGCCGACGACGCCGTCTACCGCAGGCTCGACGAGACGGCCGCCCTGGTGGGCAAGCTCGCCGCCGACGCGTTGACCGCCGCCGGGGTCCCGCACCGGCTGTCGTACGCGGGCAGCATGTTCTCGATCTTCTTCACGGACGCCGACGTGATCGACTACGACAGCGCCCGGACCCAGCAGGTCCCGGCGTTCAAGGCGTTCTTCCACTCGATGCTCGCCGACGGGGTCTACCTGCCGCCGAGCGCGTTCGAGGCATGGTTCGTCTCGGCGGCGATCGACGACGCCGCGTGTGAGCAGATCGCCGCGGCCCTGCCCGCGGCGGCGAACGCGGCGGCAGCGGCGGGCAACGGGGGGTAGTGGTGAGCGCGAGGAGTGAGCCGGTTTTGCGAGCCCCGCAGTCGCGAACGAAGGTGGCGTGGTGAGCGCGAGGAGTGAGCCGGTTTTGCGAGCCCCGCAGTCGCGAACGAAGGGAGCGCTGCGGTGAGCAAGACGGTGGTCCACGTGCTGCGGCACGGTGAGGTGCACAACCCGGATCAGATCCTCTACGGCCGGCTGCCCGGCTTCCGCCTGTCGGAGCTGGGCGTGCAGATGGCCAAGGCGGCGGCCCAGGGGCTCGCCGAGCGGGACGTGGTGCACGTGGTTGCCAGCCCCCTCGAACGTGCCCAGCAGACCGCCGAGCCGATCGCCGGGCAGTTCGGCCTGCCCGTCGGGGTGGACGAGCGGCTGATCGAGAGCGCCAACTGGTTCGAGGGCAAGAAGGTCTCCCCGGGCGACGGCTCGTTCCGCGACCCGCGTAACTGGTGGGTGCTGCGCGACCCGGTCACCCCGTCCTGGGGCGAGGCGTACCGGGCCATCGCGGAGCGGATGTTCGCCGCCCTGCACGCGGCCCGGGTCGCCGCCGAGGGGCGCGAGGCCGTGCTGGTCTCCCACCAACTCCCGATCTGGACGCTGCGCCGCCACGTCGAGCGCAAACGGCTCTGGCACGACCCGCGCCGGCGGCAGTGCGGCCTGGCCAGCCTCACCTCGTTCCACTTCGACGGCGCGAAGATCGTCGGGATCGGCTACAGCGAGCCGGCCGCCCACCTCGTCGCCACATCGCCGACCGCCCGGACGGCCAAGGGGGCCTGATGCCAGCCCGGAGGTGGATCGCGGGACTCCTCGCGGCCGTGGCCACCACGGCGGCGCTGGCCGGCTGCTCCTCCGACAGCCAGGAGCAGCGCTGCACCACCACCGACGGCGCCATCGAGTGCGCCCCCGACCAACGGTCCACCGCGCCGAAGCTGTCCGGTGAGCTGCTCACCGGCGGCAGCTACGACGTCGCGACGGACCGCGGCCAGGTGATCGTGGTCAACTTCTGGGGTTCCTGGTGTCCGCCCTGCCGGGCCGAGGCCGACGACCTGGAGGCCACCTACCAGGCCACCAAGGCTTCCGGGGTGACCTTCCTCGGCATCAACGTGCAGGACAACCGGGACAAGGCGCTCGCGTTCGAGGAGGGCCGGGTCACCTACCCCAGCCTCTTCGACCCCCCGAGCCGACTCGCCCTCGCCTTCGACATCTCGCCCACCACCATCCCGGCCACCGTCGTGCTGGACCGGGACGGCAGGGTGGCCGTGGTCATCCGGTCGGCGGTGACCCAGGAACGGCTGCAACCGATCGTCGCGCGGATCGCCGCCGAGCAGCCCCCGCCCAACGGCTCCCGCTGATGGGCGGGACCTTCCACGACATCGCCCAGAGCGGGCCGCTGCTACTGGCCATCGGTGCGGCGGCACTCGCCGGGCTGGTCAGCTTCCTGTCCCCGTGCATCCTTCCGCTGGTCCCCGGCTACCTCTCCTACGTCACCGGCCTGGCCGGCGCCGACCTGGAGGGCCGGGACGCGCCGGCGACGCCCCCCGCCGGCACCCCGGGCCCCGGGCAGGGCCCCGACGGCGGCGGCGTGGCGGTGCGGGAGCGGACCCGGGAACGGGGCCGGACGGCGGCGGCGGTCAAGGGCCGGGTGCTCGCCGGGACGCTGCTCTTCATCGCCGGGTTCACCGCCGTCTTCACCGCCACCGCGATCCTCTTCGCCAGCGTGGGCCGGGTCTTCATCCAGTACGAGCGGGCGCTGGAGATCGGCGCCGGTGCGCTGGTCATCGTGCTCGGGCTGGCCTTCGTCGGGGTGCTGCCCGGCCTTCAGCGGGAGTTCCGGATCCACCGGCTGCCCTCCGCCGGCCTGCTCGGGGCCCCCGTCTTCGGCGCGGTCTTCGCCCTGAGCTGGATGCCCTGCACCGGCCCCACACTCGCGGCGGTGCTCGGCATGGCCACCCCCGGCGGGCAGACCGACCGGGCCGTGGTGCTCGCCGTGGCGTACTGCCTCGGGCTGGGGATACCGTTCGTCGTCTTCGGGCTGGCCTTCCACCGCCTGCTCGGGGTGTTCCGCGCCGTCCGGCGCAACAGCCGCTGGGTCACCCGGGTCGGCGGCGTACTGCTGGTGCTGATCGGCCTCGCGCTGGTCACCGGCGGGTGGACCAACTTCGTCATCTGGTTGCAGACGACGTTCGGCGTGGGCGAGGTGAGCATCTGATGACAATCGTGACGGACCGGCCGGTTCCCCCGGCCAAGGCGCCGCGCCGCCGGCCCAACCGGGCGCTGGCCCTGCTGCGCAACTCGTGGCGGCAGCTCACCAGCATGCGTACGGCGCTGATCCTGCTCTTCCTGCTCGCCGTCGCGGCCATCCCGGGCTCGGTGCTGCCGCAGCGCGGGGTGAACCTGGAGAAGGTCAACCAGTACTTCGTCGACCACCCCGAGCTGGCCCCCAGGCTGGACCGGATCGGCGCGTTCGAGGTGTTCGGGTCGGTCTGGTTCTCCGCCATCTACCTGCTGTTGTTCACCTCGCTGATCGGCTGCATCCTGCCCCGGCTGCGCGACCACGTCCGCGCCCTGCGCACGAAGCCGCCGTCCGCGCCCAAGCGCCTGGACCGGCTGCCCCAGCACGCCGTGCGCACCGGTGTCGCCACCGACGCCGAGGCCGTCGCCGCCGAGCTGCGCCGGCGACGCTGGCGGGTGGTGGTGCGCGGAAACGAGGTCTCCGCCGAGAAGGGGTACCTCAAGGAGACCGGTAACCTGCTGTTCCACACCTCGCTGATCGCCGTGCTGATCGGGGTCGCCCTCGGCTCCTGGTTCGGCTGGCACGGCAACAGGCTGCTGGTGGCCGGCGAGGAGAACGCCTTCTGCAACACCCGGCAGCAGTACGCCGAGGCCAAGCTCGGCCCCCAGGTGGACAGCGCCGACCTACCGCCGTTCTGCCTGACCCTGAACCACTTCGACGCGCGGTTCCTGGAGTCGGCCCAGCCCGAGTTCTACCGGGCCACGGTCGACGTGGAGGAGGCCGGCCGGGCCACCCGCACCGAGACCTTCTCGGTCAACTCCCCGCTGCGCCTCGGCGACGCCAACGTCTACCTGCTCGGCCACGGCTATGCCCCGGTGCTGCGCTACACCGACCGGTACGGCAAGACCCAGACCAGCAACTTCCCCTTCGTGACCAGCGGGGACGCCACCCTCACCAGCGAGGGCGTGGCCGCGTTCCCGGACGTGAACGTCGACCCGAAGACCGGCAAGCGGGACTCGAATCTCCAGGTCGCCTTCGAGGGGTTGTACCTGCCCACCGCCCCGCGGCAGGCCCCGTTCACCCGGTCGGAGTTCCCGACCGAGGACAACCCGGCGGTGGTGCTCGTCGCGTACCGGGGGAACCTGGGCATGGACGCCGGCATCCCCGGCTCGGTGTACAAGCTCGACCAGCGCCAGGTCAACAACGGCAAGCTCAAGCAGGTCGGCGACAAGAAGCTGGCCGTCGGCGAGAAGTGGACGCTGGACGACGGCAGCGTGCTGGAGTTCGTCGGCACCAAGCCGTACATCACCCTGTCGGTGCGCTACGACCCCGGCTCGATGCTGCTGCTCGGCAGCTCGACGGTGCTGCTGGTCGGCCTGATGGGCTCCCTGTTCGGCAAGCGCCGCCGCGTCTGGTTCCGGGTTACGCCGGCCGGATCGGGTGAGGCGGCCGACCCCGCCGATGGATCTCCGACGGGCGGTAGTAGCTTGATGGAGGCCGGTGGCCTGCCGCGCACCGAATATCCGGGGTTCGCCGACGAGTTCGCGCAGCTCGTCGCCGCCGTCGGTGGCGACGGTGAGCCGGGCGAGCGGACCGGTGGGGGCCGCGACGCACGCGGTCCGGCCGGGACGCGAGAAGGAGCCGAGTGATGTCCGCACTCTCCGACCAACTGGTCACGTTCGCGATCCTGGCGTACCTGGTCGCGATGATCTGCCACGCCGTCGAGTACGCCCTGGGCAACGCCAGGGCCGTCGCCCCGGCCGCGCGCGAACTGGTCGGCGTGGGAGTCGGCGGGGCCGGCGGCCTGGTCGACACGCCCGCCGCCCCGGTCGCACCTCCGGCCCGGGTTGACCGCTCGGCGGAGCGTGCCCGGCTGTTCGGCCTCGTCGCGGTCGGGATCACCGTCCTCGCCGCCGCGCTGCATCTCGCGGCCACGGTCACGCGCGGCATCGCCGCCGACCGGATGCCCTGGGGCAACATGTACGAGTTCGTGCTGACGATCTCGTTCATCGGGACGGCGGCCTGGCTCGGCGTGCTGTGGAAGCGCCCCTCGCTGCGCCGCCTGGGGCTGTTCCTCACCCTGGTGATGGTGCTGCTGCTCGCGTTCGCCGAGCTGAAGCTGTTCGTCGAGGTGGTGCCGCTGATGCCGGCGCTCCAGTCGTACTGGTTCATCGTGCACGTGTCGACGATCAGCTTCTCGTCCGGCATCTTCCTGCTCGGCGCGGTGCCGGCGGTCGCGTTCCTCATACGCAACGGGTACGAGCAGGGCAAACGCAGCTTCCCGTACACCCTGGCGCAGCGGCTGCCGACGGCGGCCGGCCTGGAGCGGCTGACCTTCGTGCTGCACGCCTTCGCGTTCCCCATCTTCACCTTCGCGGTGATCGCCGGCGCGATCTGGGCGGAGGCCGCGTGGGGCCGGCCGTGGGGCTGGGACCCGAAGGAGACCTGGGCGTTCATCTCCTGGGTGGTGTATGCGGGCTACCTGCACGCCCGGGCCACCCCGAGTGTGCGGCGGAACGTGGCCACCTGGCTCGCCATCCTCGGCTTCCTCACCATGCTGATGAACCTGTTCGGGGTCAACTTCTTCTTCACCGGCCTGCACTCCTACGCCGGCGTCGACTGACCCGGCACCGTCGAACCGATCCGGTGACCGCCGGGGGCAACTGGCCCCCGGCGGTCACCGTGTCCGGGGCGGTCAGCCCAGCGTCACCGCGGCCACGTCGTTGGCCGGGTCGTCGTCGGTGCGCGGATACGGGTCGACCCGCACCCCGCCCGCAGCGCCGGCCGGGCCGTCGATCCGCAGGTCGAACGCCACGGTGAAGGTCTCGCCGGCGGGGAAGACCAGCCCCGGCTTCCCGCAGTACCAGTAGCCGGGCGCGCCCTCCTCGCCGTCGCTCGGGGAGCACCGGGCCGGGTGGTTCGTCACGGTCGTCCCTGCCGGCGGGACGAACCGGAAGCTGGCCGAGCCGCCGCCGGAGACGGTGTCGTCGGGCACCCCGGGGCCGTCGTTGCGGATGCCGACCTGGACCTGGACGGTGTCGCCGACCGCTCCGGTGGCAGTGGCCCCGAGCGCCACCACGTCGAACGCGCCCCGGATGTCGCGCAGGTAGTACAGCCCCCAGGCGTTGTCCTGCTCGGCCGTGAGGACGTCCACCGGTTCGCCGACCGCCCGCAGCCGCAGCGGTCGGTCCGCCTCCCGGCGGGTGAGCTTCACCCCGGCGGGCAGCGGGCCAGCCATGGCCAGCGGCTCGACGAACTGGGTGATCCCCTTGTTCCCGAGTGCGGCCGGGGTGACCCGGGTGGGGATACCCCCGCGCGCCTCGTAGCGCTGGCCTGGGGCGAAGCTGCCGCGCACGGTGCAGACCATCACGGTGGCAAGCACGATCGGATCGGTGCCGTAGCGGCAGTTGCGGTACGCCTTCGGGGCGAGCCCGACCGGGAAGCGCAGGGTCACCCGCAGGTCCTCGATCGGCTGGTGGCCGCCGTTGGCCACCGCCACGGGCACGCCGATCCGGTCGCCCACAGCCGGCCCCGGCACGTATGCGTCGACCAGGTCGACCGCGGCCGGGCCGGCGGCCACCGTGACGGTTCCCTGCTGTGTCTCCGGGTCGACCTGGTCGGCGGCGACCGTGTAGCCGATCGTGCCGGTCGCGCCGTCGGCGGCCCCCGGCACGGCCCGCAGCACCACCGGCACCGTGCCGTTGACGGTGCCGAACTCGTCGGGAGTGGCCGTCGGGGGCATCGGGCAGGTCACCGCCGTGGCCGAGCTGACGCACCAGTCCGGGAAGGTGGCGGTGGCGACGCCGGCCAGCGCGGTCAGGTCGAAGCTGACCCGGGGGTTGACCGCTCCGACGTTGGTCATGCTCAACGCGGCGGTCCGGCCGGGTGCGCCGGCCGCGCCGATGGTGGTGTCACCGAGCCAGGCGCTGACCCAGCCCGGGTCGCTCTCGGCCGCCGCCGGGGCGGCGACGCTGCCCACGGCGGTCGCCGCGACCAGCCCCATCACGCCGAGGCGGGCCGCCAGGGAGCCGCTGCCGGACGGGATTACGGTCACCCGACCGCGTGGAACGCGCACAGATCCCATCGATCTCCTTCGTCAGGGAAACCGACCCGGAGAAACCGGCGGCCACCCCGCCGGCCGGATCGGCGTCCTGATCCTAGGGACCGGGGGTGACAGTTACGGCCCGTCGGTCAGGGCCGGGCGGCCCTGGTCGCGGTGAGGATCCGGTCCACCTGCCGGGTGACCTGGTAGGCCACCTCCGGCACGTCGGGCAGCTCGATCCGCTCGGCGCGCATGGTGAGCTGGGCGTGCAGTTCCCGGGCCACCGCGTCGCGGATCCGGACCAGCAGGGGGGAGAGGCCGTCCGGGTCCCCGGACACGTACGCGTCGCTCATACCCTCATCGTGCACCCTTGAGCGGTTCATCGGCCCGCCGTGCCCGGCGCTGCGATCTGTATGACCACAGGTCTAAGTCCGCCAGTTGTGCGAAATGCGGTGGCAGCCGACGGAGTCGGGATCGGGTCAGGTGCCGAACCAGCCCGGGACGTCGAGGCGGAAGAGGTCGGCGGCGGCGACTGTGCGCAGGTCGTCCTCGATTGCGGCGACCCGCTCCGGGCCCAGGGTGGCCGCCCAGCGGTCGCGCAGCGCGTCGAAGGTCACCGCCGAGCGGGCCAGCCCGTCGTGGCCCCGCGAGGTCATCCGGACCAGCTTGCGGCGGGCGTCGCGCGGGTCGTCGGCGCGTTCCAGGTAACCGAGGGCGACCAGCCGGTCGACCGTCTTGCCGGCGGCCTGCTTGGAGACGCCGAGGCGTTGGCCCAGCTCGGTGGCGGTGGTGCCGTGGGGGCCGACGGCCTGGAGGACGAAGCCGTGCAGCGGGCGCAGCCCGGGGTGGCCCTGCCGGGCCAGCTCCGTGTGCAGGTCGTCGATGAGCGTGCGGAAGCCGGCCAGCAGCAGCAGGGGCAGCGCGAAGCCGGGACGGGCGGGATCAGCGGTTGCCATGTTCGACAACCATGTTTACTGTTTGGACAACCACGTTGACGATCGTACGTCACGGCCGGCGTCATGCGCCTACCGGAGAGCAGGTTCCCCATGCCCAGTCCCGCCTTCACCGCCCACACCCCCGACACCGCGCCCGCCGCCGCCCGGCCGATCACCGAGGGGGTACGGCGGAAGTTCGGCTACCTCCCGGTGCCGGTCGCCCTGATGGCCGAGTCGCCGCACCTGCTGAAGGGCTTCCTCACCGTCAACGGGATCTTCGAGCAGTGCAGTCTCGACCCGGTGGAGCGGGAGGTCGTCGTGCTGACGGTCGCCACCCGCAACGAGTGCCACGTCTGCGTGGCGATGCACACCGGCACGCTGGCCGGGCAGGGTGCCGACCCGGCGCTGATCGGCGCGCTGCGTTCCGGCACGCCGCTGTCCGAGGCGCGGCTGGAGGCGCTGCGGCTGTTCACCCTGGCCGTGCTGGACCACCGGGGCGCGGTCCCGGACGACGTGCTGCGCGCCTTCCTCACCGCCGGCTACCACCCCGGCAACGCCCTCGACGTGGTCCTCGGCGTCGGCACGTACACCATCTCCACCTTCGCCAACCGGCTCACCGATGCCCCGCTCGACCCCCAGCTCGCCGACCATGCCTGGACGCCTACCCCGGTGGCCGCCGGTGACTGAACCGGCCGTCGCAGGGGGCCCAGGGCCATTGCGTTGTCGCGGGTGCGGTCCCAGGTCGGCCCGGGGACCATGGCCGGGGCGGAGCTGTGGGCGGGGCGGTCGATGCCGTGGGGGGCCTATGGAGCTGAGTCGTCCACGTCATCACCGCCGGTCGGGCCACTGCTGTCGCGTTACCCGCCGCCGTCGCGCTACCCACCGCCCCGTCGGGTCGTCGCTTGCGGTCGCCGAGCACGGCGAGCGTGGCTGATGTCGTATCCGACTCAGCTTCATAGGCGCCGGGAGGGGTACCTGCCGCGTACCTACTGCGGAGCGGCACCACGCCAGGAAGACGAGAGCCGGCAGAACCGTCACACTCCGCGAGCGTTGCACCGGGGGCAGCAGAGCAAAGGGGGCGCTGCGGTGTCGCCCGCCGGTCGGCGACGACGTCGTCGACGTTCCCGCCCCGCCCCCGCCCCGCCCGGGGGCCTGATCCGGTCGCCGGGCGGCCGGCGGGGGTGCGGCGGGGTGCGGCGTCAGCAGCGCAGGAAGGGCAGCAGCAGGCTGGCCAGCTCGGCCGGGCGCTCCTCGAAGAGCCAGTGACCGCTGTCCTCGACCACCCGGCCGTCGACCGTGCGGGCGTACCGGCGCGCCTGGTCGGCCACCTTCCCGCCGAGGCTGGCCCCGGCGCCGACGGCCAGCACCGGCATCGGCAACGGCCTCTCCCGGTACGCCGCGTTGTCCGCGACGTCCTGCCCGAAGGCCCGGAAGTAGGCGAAGCTGGCCCGCAGGTGCGCCGGGTCGCTCAGGTGCCGGGCGTACTCCTCGATGTCGTCCGCGCCGATGCTGCCCTTGTTCACCATGATCGAGTCGGTGAAGCGGTCCACCCAGAGCGACTCCCGGCCGGCAACCAGCTCCTCCGGCAGGCCGTTGGTGACGTTGAAGAAGCCGAAGTTCCACACCGCCGGCCCGGCGGTGCTGAGCGCGGGAAACGCGTAGATGCTCTCGTCCGGTATCGGCGCCTCGGTCAGCACCAGCCGCGACACCTCGTCGGGGTGGGCAGCCGCGTAGGCGTACGCGACCATGGTCCCCACGTCGTGGCCGACCAGCCGGATGTCACCGGTCAGGCCCAGGCCGGCCAGTAGCCCGTGCAGGTCGGCGGCGAGGGTCTTCTTGTCGTACCCGCCGGGCGGGGCGTCGCTGTCGCCGAAGCCGCGCAGGTCGGGGGCGACCACCTGGTACGAGGCGGCCAGTTCCGGCAGCAGCCCCCGCCACATCCGCCAGCACTGCGGGTAGCCGTGCAGCAGCACCACGGTCGGCCCCCGGCCGCCCCGGACGTAGTTGATCGCCACGTCACCGACCTGGGCCCGCTGCTCGGTGAACCCCGCCGGAACCCGTCCGTCGCCCATGGCTGCCCCCGTCTCGACGCCAGCGGCCCGACCGACCGTCCCGCCGCCATCCGTACCAACGAGCACCGGCGGGTGGGGAGACGCACACCGCCCGGCCCGACCCGGCGTGGGCGGTGCCTCCCGTGGTGCGGGAGACTGGCCTCATGGCGGCACGTGGCTTTCCGTACACCGATCTGAAGGACTTCCTCGCGGCCCTGGAACGGGCGGGGGAGTTGCGTCGCGTGAGTGTGCCGGTCGATCCCACGCTGGAGATCAGCGAGATCGTCACCCGGACCGTGCGGGCCGGCGGGCCGGCGCTGCTCTTCGAGCGGCCCACCCGGGGCGAGATGCCGGTGGCGCTCAACCTGTTCGGCAGCGAGAAGCGGATGGCGCTGGCGCTCGGCGTCGAGAACCTCGACGAGATCGGCGCGCGGATCGGTGAGATGCTCAAGCCGGAGCTGCCGCAGGGCTTCTCGGGCATGATGGGCGGGCTCGGCAAGGTCATGCAGCTCAAGTCGATGCCGCCGAAGAAGGTCAAGACCGCCCCCTGCCAGCAGGTGGTCTACCGCGGCGACGACGTCGACCTGAACCGGCTGCCGGGGCTGCAGGTATGGCCGGGTGACGGCGGGATCTTCCACAACTTCGGTCTGACCCACACCAAGCACCCGGAGACCGGCAAGCGCAACCTGGGGTTGTACCGGTTGCAGCAGCACTCGCGGAACGCCGTCGGCATGCACTGGCAGATCCACAAGAACTCCACGGCGCACCACGCGGTCGCCGAGCGGCTCGGCCAGCGGCTGCCGGTGGCGATCGCCATCGGCACCGAGCCCGCGGTCGCCTACGCGGCCAGCGCGCCACTTCCCGCCGACATCGACGAATATCTGTTCGCGGGTTTCCTGCGCGGCGAGCGGGTCGAGATGGTGGACTGCCTGACGGTTCCGTTGCAGGTGCCGGCGCACGCGCAGATCGTCCTGGAGGGCTACATCGAGCCGGGCGAGCGGCTGCCGGAGGGCCCGTTCGGCGACCACACCGGCTTCTACACGCCGGTGGAGCCCTTCCCGGTGATGCACATCGAGTGCATGACCATGCAGCGCGACCCGGTCTACCACTCGATCGTCACGTCGCAACCACCGCAGGAGGACCACGGCCTCGGCAAGGCCACCGAGCGGATCTTCGCGCCGCTGCTGCGCTTCCTGATCCCGGACATCGTCGACTACGACCTGCCCGCCGCCGGGGTCTTCCACAACTGCGCGATCGTGTCGATCCGCAAGCGCTACCCGAAGCACGCGCAGAAGGTGATGAACGCCATCTGGGGCGCGCACATGATGTCGCTGACCAAGCTGATCGTGATCGTCGACGAGGACTGCGACGTGCACAACTACAACGAGGTCGCGTTCCGGGCGTTCGGCAACGTCGACTACGCCCGCGACCTGCTGCTCACCGAAGGACCCGTCGACCACCTCGACCACGCCTCGTACCAGCAGTTCTGGGGCGGGAAGGCGGGCGTCGACGCCACCCGGAAGCTGCCCACCGAGGGCTACACCCGGGGCTGGCCGGAGGAGATGACCATGGCCCCCGAGGTCGTCTCCCTGGTCGACAAGCGCTGGAAGGAGTACGGGATCCGATGACCGCCGCCGTCACGGAGCCCGTCGAGCGCCCCAGCCGGGTCAAGTCCTTCCTCAAGCTCGTCGCGATCGAACACTCCGTCTTCGCGCTGCCGTTCGCGTACCTGTCGGCGCTGACCGCGATGCAGGTCCACGGCGGGCGGGTGCGCTGGGGAGACCTGCTGCTGATCACCGTGGCGATGGTCGGGGCGCGGACGTTCGCGATGGCCGCCAACCGCATCCTCGACCGGCGGATCGACGCGCGGAACCCGCGTACCTCCTCCCGGGAACTGGTCACCGGGGCGGTGAGCGTGCGGACGGCCTGGACCGGCGCGGCCGTCGCGCTGGTGGTCTTCCTCGCCGCAGCCGCCCTGCTCAACCCGCTCTGCCTGGCGCTCGCGCCGCTCGCCGTGGTGCCGCTGGTCGTCTATCCGTACGGCAAGCGGTTCACCAACTGGCCGCACGCGATCCTCGCGGTCGCCCAGGCGGTCGGCCCGGTCGGCGCGTGGTTCGCGGTCACCGGCACCTTCGCCGGCTCGTGGCCGGCCTGGCTGCTCGGCGCGGCCGTCGGCCTGTGGATCGGCGGCTTCGACCTGATCTACGCATGTCAGGACGCCGACGTGGACCGGAAGATCGGCGTGCACAGCGTCCCCGCCCGGTACGGGCTGCGCTTCGCCCTGCACGCCTCCACCGTCACGCACGTGGTGACGTTCGCGCTGTTCATCTGGTTCGGGGCGTTGGTCGGGTTCGGCTGGCTCTGGTGGATCGGGCTGGCGCTGACCGCCGTCGCGTTCGGCTACCAGCATCTGGTGGTGTCGCCGACCGACCTGAGCAAGGTCAACCGGGCGTTCTTCACCGCGAACGGGTTCGTCGGCATCGCGCTGTTCGTGCTCGCCCTGCTCGACCTGGTGGTACGGCTCGGCCTGCGCCCCTGAGCCAGCGACTGCGCCCCTGAGCCGGCTGCTGGCCGGGCCGGCGGGAGCCGTCAGTCCCGGGCCGCCGGGGTGGGGTAGCGGGCGCTCTCCAGGGTCCACTCGATGGTGCCCCGGACGGCGTCGGCGACCCCGTCGAGATAATCGGTGACGGCCTCGTCCAGCGCCGGGCCGAACGACGGCACGGTCGCGCGGAGCTCGACGAAGCGGCGCATCGCCGCCCGCCAGCGCTCGGCGGCCAGGTCGATCGCGGCGGCGAGCGGGACGCCCCGCTCGGCGGCCAGCGCGAGCACCAGGTTGTGCCCGCCCGAGGTGGCTCGGTCCCGCTCCAGCGAGGCGAGGTCGTTGTACCAGGAGAGCAGGTCGTTGCCGAGGTCGGCGATCTCGCGCAGCAGCGGATGGTGGTACACCGCGTCGGGCAGCGGGCGGTCGGTGACGAACTCGATCAGCGGATACGACACGTACGCCGCCGAGGTGGCCCGGCGCAGCTCGACGTACCGGGCCACGTTCGGCGGCCGACCGGCGGCCTTCTCCACCGCCTCCTGCCATGTCCCGTGCAGGTGGTGGCCGACCGCGTCGGCGAACCGCAGCCGCCAGCGGGCCGGCATCCGGCGGCGCGGCTCCCGCCAGGCCCGCACCAGCAGCCGGCGCAGCGGGCCGGTGAGCCCCGGGTGACGGATCCGGTGCCCCTCCCGCAGCAGCCACAGCGTCCCGTCGCGCAGCGCCCGGATCTGCTGTGGGTTCAGCCGGTGCGGGCCGTCGCAGGCGTCGTCGACCAGGAAGAACCAGGTGAACAGGGCGGCCACCACCCGCAGGTCGGCCTCGGTGGCCTGCGGGTAGAGCCGGCTGGCGTAGCGGGCGAAACCCGCGCGGGACAGCCGGTCCAGCGCCGGGCCGTCCAGCGGCAGGCCGAGGCCGGGCAGCCGGTCGTCGAGCCACCGCTGCACCCGCTCGGCGTGCGGGGACAGCTTCGGCGGAATGGGGCAGTGGGAGCGAAGCGACCAGAGGATGTCGCCGGTCATCATCGATTCCTCCCAGGGGCGTGGGATCGCGCCCACGGCAGCATGGCAGGTCAGTACCGTGGGCGGGGGGTCGGCCCGGCCGACCCAAGAGGGCGGCCGACGGCCGCCCGGCGTAACCAGGCAGGCTGGACGGTATGCGTGAACCATGGGTGGTGGGAGTCTCCGGTGCGTCGGGCACGCCGTACGCCGCCGCGGTCCTGAGCGGGCTGGTGGACGCCGGCGAACCGGTGGACCTGATCGTGTCCCGGGCCGCGCGGCTGACCATCCTCGACGAGACCGGGCGGGTCTTCCGCGACGGGCACTGGGCCGAGGACCTCGCGGCCTGGCTCGGCCGGGACCTGGGCGACGCCGACGTGCGGCACTGGCCCGCCGGTGATCTCGCCGCCGGCCCCAGCAGCGGCTCCTACCGGGTACGCGGCATGGCGGTCGTGCCGGCCAGCACGGCTGCCTGCGCCGGCATCGCGATCGGGCTGTCCAAGGACCTGTTGCAGCGGGCCGCGGAGGTCAACCTCAAGGAGCGCCGGCCGCTGGTGGTGGTGCCCCGCGAGACGCCGGTGACCCGGAGCCACCTGGAGCACCTGATCGCCCTGCACGACGCCGGGGCGGTGGTGCTGCCCGCCAGCCCGGGCTTCTACGGCGCCGGCGCGTCCGCCTCGGCGCAGCAACTCGTCGACTTCGTGGCGGGGAAGGTGCTCGACGCCCTCGGCGTACCGCACACGTTGTTCCGGCGCTGGTCCGGCGAGCTGGGCACCGGCCGTACCGGCGGTCCGGCCGCCGGCCGCCGCTGAGCGGGGCCGGTGTCGTCGGGACGCGGACCGGGCGGGCCGGTCCGCGTGCCCCGTCAGTGCACCTGGTCAGTACATCCCGGCGTTGGCCGGGCCGGGGCCGGTCGATGCCGCAGGGCCGACGTTATGTGTCTTTCCCATGTCGTCCGCCTCGTCCAGCATGCCCTCCCCTTCCAGCAGGGCCCGCACCTCGGATTCCCGAAACCGGCGGTGCCCGCCTGGAGTCCGGATGCTGCCTATCCGGCCGGCCGCCGCCCAGCGCGTCACCGTCTTCGGGTCAACCCGAAACAGTGCGGCAACCTCACCCGGTGTCAGCAGGCGATCTCCAGTGTCCACAGCCCCCTCCTCGCGTCGACGAAGCCCCCGGCTGAACACACTGCCCCCGGCCGGTGCGAGCCCAGAGCCGTCATGAGGGACGTATGGCAATTACAGCACCAGCGACCTGGCCTGTCCGCCAAACGCGAAAAAAGCACTGAGTGGGAAGTTAGTAAATGCTACCGGCGCGGTTCTCCCTTGACCGAAGGTCTGCGAACACTCACCTGCTGTCAGGTGCAACGTATGTCGAGCGTCGGACGTTACGCCCGAACGACTAGGGTCACAGTCCGTGGACGCCATCGACCGGAGCCTCGTCGCGCTGTTGCAGGGCAATGCCCGACTCTCGTACGCCGAACTGGCCCGCCAGGTCGGCCTCTCCGCACCCGCCGTGCACGAACGGGTCGGGAAGCTGGAGTCCGGCGGGGTGATCCGGGCGTACCGGGCGGAGGTGGAGCCCGAGTCCATCGGCCTCGGGGTGACCGCGCTGATCAGCATCGTCGAGGACTCCGGCGGGGACACCGACGACGTGCTGGAGGCGTTCCGACGGATGCCCGAGATCGAGTCCTGCTACTTCATGGCGGGGGTCGAGTCGTTCCTGCTCAAGGCCCGGGTCGGCAGCATCGCCGAACTGGAGCAGCTCATCGTCCGACTGAACCGGACCCCCGGGGTGGCCTCCACCCGTACCGGGATCGCGCTGTCGACGAAGTGGGAGAACCGCCCCCAGTCGATCGGACCGCCCACGGGCTGAGCGGCAGCCCTGGCGCGCGGTGTGCCACGGCGGTAGGTTGCGCCGGTGACGTCGCCAGTGCGGGGAACGGCCGTGGTGACCGGCGCGGCCGGCGGCCTGGGCCGCGCGCTGGCCGCCGCCCTGCACGCCGACGGCTGGCCGGTCCTGCTCACCGACCTGGACGCCGACGCCGTCGCCGCCGTGGCCGCGCCGCTCGGCGGCTGGTCCCGGCCGCTGGACGTGCGCGACGATACGGCCTGTGCGGCGGTGGCCGCCGAGGCGGCCGGGCGGTCGCCCGACGGCCTCGGCCTCTGGGTCAACAACGCCGGCATCCTGGCCACCGGCCCCGCCTGGGAGCAGGACGAGCGGACCCGCCGCCGGATCATCGAGGTCAACGCCCTCGGCGCGATGGCCGGCACCCTCGCCGCGCTGGCGGTGATGCGGGCACAGGGGCGCGGACACGTGCTCAACGTCGTCTCGCTGGCCGGCCTGGTCGCCGCCCCCGGCGAGACGATGTACTCCGCCAGCAAGCACGCCCTGCTCGCGTTCAGCCTGGGCACCCTGGCCGACCTGCGGGCGGCCGGGCACCGGGACGTACACGTCTCGTGCCTGTGTCCGGACGGGATCTGGACGCCGATGTTGCACGACCGGCTCGACGACCCGGGGGCCGTGGCGTCCTTCACCGGGACGCTGCTGACCCCCGAGCGGGTCGCCTCGCGGGCGGTCCGGCTGGCCCGGCGGCCGCGCCCCGTGGTGGCGCTGCCCCGCTGGCGCGGCGCGCAGGTCCGGCTGCTCGACGCGCTCCCCGGGCTCGCCGTGGGGTTGACCCCGCTGATCCGGGCCACCGGTCGGGCCGGGCAGCGGCGGCAGCGCCGCCGGGGCGGCTCCGGCCTGGCCTGACCCGTCTTGCTACGTTTTCGAACGTGACTCATCTCGACCGGTGCGACGAAGCCAGCCGGACGTGGGTGACCGGGGCGATCGCCACGGTCGAGGCGGACGCCAACCGGTCCGCCGACACCCACCTGCTGCCGTTCCCGCTCCCCCGCGAGTGGGGGATCGACCTCTACCTCAAGGACGAGTCGTCGCACCCGACCGGCTCGCTCAAGCACCGGCTCGCCCGCTCGCTGTTCCTGTACGGGCTGTGCAACGGCTGGATCGGCCCCGGGACGACCGTCATCGAGGCGTCCTCCGGTTCGACGGCGGTCTCCGAGGCGTACTTCGCCCGGATGCTGGGGCTGCCGTTCATCGCGGTGATGCCGGCGTCCACCTCACCCGAGAAGATCGCCCAGATCGAGTTCCAGGGCGGGCGCTGCCACCTGGTCGACGACCCGGCGAAGGTGGTGGTCGAGGCGCGCTGGCTGGCCGAGGACTCCGGCGGCCACTTCATGGACCAGTTCACCTACGCCGAGCGGGCCACCGACTGGCGGGGCAACAACAACATCGCCGAGTCGATCTACGCGCAGCTCACGCTGGAGCGGCACCCCGTGCCGGCCTGGATCGTGGTCGGCGCTGGGACCGGCGGCACCAGCGCCACCATCGGCCGGTACACCCGGTACCGCCGGCTGCCCACCAAGCTGTGCGTGGTCGACCCGGAGAACTCGGCGTTCTACCCGGCCTGGCAGGCGGCCGACTGGTCGGTGCGTACCGGCCGGGGCTCCCGGATCGAGGGCATCGGCCGGCCCAGCGTCGAGGCGTCGTTCCTGCCCGCGGTGGTGGACCGGATGGTCCAGGTGCCCGACGCCGCCTCGCTGGCCGCCATGCGGGCCGGCTCGGCCCTACTCGGCCGCCGGGTGGGCGGCTCCACCGGCACCAACCTCTGGGGCGCGTTCGGGCTGATCGCCGGCATGCTTGCCGAGGGGCGCGCGGGCTCGGTGGTCACCCTGATCTGCGACCCCGGGGACCGGTACGCCGACACGTACTACGCCGACGACTGGGTGGCCGGGCAGGGGCTCGACCTCGCCCCGCACCTGGCCACCGTCGACCGGTTTCTCGCCACCGGCGCCTGGCCCCGGTAGGAGAACGGCCCCCGGCGGCGGGGCCGGCGGGTGACCGGCCGCCGGGCCGGGGCTGCGGGAGACGCCGACGTGCGCGTCAGCGCCCCGGGATCCGCTCCGCGAGGCCCGGGTAGCGCAGCACCCAGCCGTCCGGGTCGAGGTCCAGGTCGGCGGTGAAGGTGCCGCTGGCGAACCGGACCCGGCCCGCGCCGAGCGCCGAGTAGACCTGTTCGGCGGGGACCACCGCCAGGCTGGGCACCAGCACCCACGCCACGGTGATCCGGTGCGTGGTGTCCGCCGCCGCCGAGGCCAGCCGCAGTCGGCGTACCGGGAGGGTGTTGAACAGCGGCGACCCGCCGAGGTCGACGTCGACCGCGTCGGCCAGCCGGTCCGGCTCGTCGGTGCCCGGCAGCCCGACCGGGGGACGCCCGGCGGCCCGCAGCGCGGCGTCCAGGTCGCCCTGCTCGGAAGTGGTCACCCGCCACCGGTCACCGGCCGGTTCCAGCCGTACGCTCCGCTGCCAGCCCGCCCCTTCCGCCTCGACCTCCAGCCGGCGGACCGTCCAGTCCGGCCCGGTGGTCAGTTGGTAGCGGCAGGTGTAGGCGATCGGGTCGACGGCCACCGCGACACCTCGCGCGGTCAGCCCGTTACGGTCGTCCAGCAGGGCGTGCTCGGCGCCGGCGGTGTCCGTCCGGGCCCAGAACAGCGACTTCGGCATGGTCGGCATGAACCGGACGTTACGCCACGACGCGAGCGCCGGCAGCGCATGCGGAAACGCCGCCGCGGAGCATGGGCTCCGCGACGGCGTTCCGGTCTTCGTCAGATCAGTGGGTACGCGCCGGCGGCCGTCCGCCGAACCCGCGCCGGTCGTCGCGCGGCCGGTCGTCCCGTCCGCGTCCCTCGGGCCGGAAACCGCCCCGCCGGTCGCCGGTGCGCGGGTCCCCGCCGGACTCGCCCCGCTCCGGGAAGCGACGCTCGCCGTGCGGGCGGTCCCCGAACCGTCGCTCGCCGCCGAAGCCCTCACCGGTCGGGCGGTCGGCGAACCGCCGCTCGCCCCGGTCGTCGAACCGGCGGTCGCCGGTGGGACGGTCCCCGGTGGGGCGGTCGCCGTAGCTACGCTCGCCGGTGGGACGGTCGCCGTAGCTACGCTCCCCGGTGGGGCGGTCGCCGAACCTACGCTCGCCGGTGGGACGGTCGCCATAGCGGCGCTCGCCCGTGGGGCGGTCACCGAACCTGCGCTCGCCCGTGGGGCGGTCCCCGTAGCGGCGCTCGCCGGTGGGGCGGTCCCCGTAGCGGCGCTCGCCGGTGGGGCGGTCGCCGTAGCGGCGCTCGCCCCGGTCCTCGAACCGGCGCGGTCCGGACGGGCGGTCGCCGTTCCGGCGGGTCGCCGACGGCTCGGCGCGGACCGGCACGCCGCTGGGCTCGCGGGCACCGGTCAGCTCGGCCAGCACCGGGTCGCCGGCCCGGACCCGGCTCTCCGTCGGCTCGACCCCGGCCTTCTCCAACATCGCCAGGGTGGTCCGGCGCTGCTTCGGCAGCACCAGGGTGGCCACCGCGCCGGACTCGCCGGCCCGGGCGGTACGCCCCGCGCGGTGCAGGTAGTCCTTCGGGTCCTTCGGCGGGTCCACGTGCAGCACCAGGGACACCCCGTCGACGTGGATGCCCCGGGCCGCCACGTCGGTGGCGACCAGCACGTCCATCCGACCCTCGCGGAACTCGGCGAGGGTGCGGGTCCGCATGCTCTGGGTCTTCCCGCCGTGCAGCCCACCGGCCCGCACGCCGACGGCGGCGAACTGCTCGACCAACCGGTCCACGCCGAGCTGGGTCCGGGCGAAGAGCATGGTCCGGCCGGACCGGGCGGCGATCGAGGCCGTCACGGCGAACTTCTCGTGCGGCGGGATCAGCAGCAGGTGGTGGTCCATGGTGGACACCGCAGCGGTGGCCGGGGCGGTTGAGTGGGTGACCGGGTCGGTCATGAACCGCCTGACCAGCGAGTCGACGTCACCGTCCAGGGTGGCCGAGAAGAGCAGCCGCTGGGCGCCGGCCGGAGTCTTCGCCAGCAGTTCGGTGACCTCGGGCAGGAAGCCCATGTCGGCCATCTGGTCGGCCTCGTCGAGCACGGTCACCTCGACGTCGTCCAGCTGGCAGACGCCCCGGTTGATCAGGTCGCCCAGCCGTCCGGGCGTGGCCACCACGATCTCCACCCCGCGGCGGAGCGCGTCGATCTGCCGGTCGTACGGCACGCCGCCGACAGCGGTCTTGAGGAAGATCCCGACCGCCTTGCCGAGCGGCACGAGCGCGTCGTTGACCTGCATGGCCAGCTCCCGGGTGGGGACCAGCACCAGGGCCCGCGGGCGCAGCGGGCGGGCCCGGTTGCGCTCGGCGAGCCGGGCGATCAGCGGCAGGCCGAAGGCGAGGGTCTTGCCGGAACCGGTCTGGCCCCGACCGAGGACGTCCCGGCCGGCGAGCGCGTCGGGAACGGTGGCCCGTTGGATCGGGAACGGCGTGGTGATGCCCTGCCGGTCGAGCGCCCGGACCAGCGACTGGGGCAGCCCGAGGGCGGCGAAGTCGGCCTTGGGCTCCGGCGTGGCGTCGATCTCGGCGGCCGACGCCGCGTCGGTGGCGGCGTCGAGGTCGGCGGCGGCCGGGGTGGGCTCTTCGGGGGCGGTGGTGACGGCGGTGTCACCGGTGCCGGCCGGAGAGGTCTGTCCGGCCGAGGCGTCGAAGGCGGACGGGAACGTGCTGGCGTCAGCAAAGGTGGTCAAGAAATGCCTTTCGAGCGGGGCGCATCTTCGCGATGGCCTGCCGCAGCTGTACGCCGCCGAATCGCCCGCAAGATCGCCCATGGGCGCGCCTCGTGCGCGCCAAGGTCAGTGATCGACACAAGTGTACGGCGGCCCGGCAAACCCGCCACCGCGCCGCGAGGGGTAGTGGTCGGGCTCACCATCGCCCGCAGGCGTCACTTGTTGAGGAAACCCCCCACCAGCCCGTCCATGGCGTCGCCGGCCACCAGGACGACCAACACGCTGATCGCGACGAGCAGGCCGAGCGACACCGCCAGGACGGCCACGACCTTGGTGGTGCTCGACCGGGGCGTCGGGGCATCCGTCCAGCCCTGGGCGAGGATGTGCCCGGTCAGGGAGCCCGAGTTGTCCAGCGCGGCCCCCGTCGGCAGCGAGATCGTGGCGAACCCCGGCCCCTCGGTGCCGTACGCGGTGCTGGCCAGGTCGGCGGTCCCCGGCTCCGGTAGGCCGGGTGGCCCGGCGGGGGCCCTGCCGCCTGGCACCCCGGTCGGCGGCGGCGCCGGCCAGGCGGTGGTCGCGGCGGCGCCGTACAGGCCGGGGGTCGGTCGGCCGGCGGTGGGAGCGGGCACGCCGGAGACCGGCCGGCCCGGCGTCGACGATTCCGGCGCGCCCGGACGGCCTGTGGGGCCGCCGCTGTGGGAGGCCGGCTCGGGCGGCGGCCAGGCCGGCAGCGCGGGAGCCGGGACCACCGGGGGCGGCGCGGACGCCGGTCGGCTGGCCGGTGGCGCGGACGCCGGTCGGCTGGCCGGTGGCGGCCCGCCCGCGGTCGGGCCCGGGGTGCCTACCGTCGGCGCAGGCCAGTCCGCCCAGTCCGCGCCGGCGTCCGGAGCCGGCGGTGCGGAGGCCGGCCGGCCGGGGAGGAACTGCACGGACGACGCCGTCGACGACGCGGTCAGCGGCGGCGGCGGGAACGGCGGTGCCGGCATCGGGCCGGGGGGCGGTGGCGGTGGCACCGGCGGCCCGGGTACGGGCGGGATCGGGCCAGGGCCGGGTACGGGTGGGAGCGGGCCGGGGCCGGGTGTGGGTGGGAGCGGGCCAGGGCCGGGTGTGGGTGGGAGCGGGCCGGGGCCCGGCGGCGTCGGCTCGGGAACCGGGGGATTCGGCGACGGCGGGGTGGGCCCGGGGACCGGCGTCGGCGGGGTCGGCGCCGGCACGGGCACCGGGGCGGGCTCCGGCTCCGGGACGGGCGGCACCGGTGGCTCGGCCGGCTCCGGTGGACGCGCCGGCTCGGGAGGCGCAGGGCTCACCGGGGTCGACCGGTACACCGTGGCGCTGCCCTGCGTCGTCCCGCCGGAGCCCTGGGAAGAACCGGCGTTCCTCGCAGCCCCGGCCACCTCGCGCGTGGAGATCCGGTTCAGGCCAGGCACCGAGGCGCTGGCCCGGGCGGTCGCGGGCGCGGCGTCGCCGCTGCGCTGGGCCGGCACGGCGGGTGTTGGCCGGGCGGTCGCCGGGCCGGCCGTAGCGGCGTCGGAGGCGTCACCGTGGCCCACGGCGAGGTTGCCGGCCGGGGCTGCCGGGGTCCCGTCGGCGGGCTCCGGGGCAGGGACGCCGTCACCCGTAGCGGGCACGGTGGTGCGCCGCTCGGCCGTGGCGGCACCCGACCAGGACGACGGTGTCGCCGGCGCGGCGGGGCGGTGCTGGTCCGGAGGCGTGGCCGAGGGCTGCGTCGGTGCCGGCACAGGGGCGGCACCGGACGACGACGTGCCCGTGCGGTAGGTGGTTCCGCCGCCCGATGCGGCGGCCGGCAGCGTGACCCCCTGCGGCGGGGCGGCGGCGTTGGCGACGCTCACCCGGGCCCGCGCGGCCCCGGCCGACACGGCCGCCCGCCCGGTCGGCCCGGACGGGTCGAGGGAGCGGCCCGGTGTCACCGCCGGGTCGTCACCCGATGTCGTACGGGCCCGGGCGTCCTCCGTGCCGGCCGCGCGGTCGGCGGGGCCGGGCGTGGATCCGGGGCCGACTGTCTCCGGCGGAACCTCTTGCTCGCCCATGGTCGTCCTCCGTGCCCGCGCTCGCCCCCGCACCCGTGGCGCCGGGCCGGAAGTGTCTGGGTGTCACGGTGCCACATTCCTGCCCGGCCGCACAGCCGGAGTGGACGGTTGGCCTCAGCCGGCCTCGGTCGTCGACGCCGTCGGCGAGGCGCTGTTGCTCGGCGCCAGGCTGCTGGACTGGGTGGTCGGCGCCGGCGGCGGGGTGTCCGACGGGCTCGGCGACGGCGAGCGCGACGGGCTCGGCGACGAGCTGGACGGTGGCGCGGACGGGGTCGTCGGCTTGGGCGTCGGCGGCTTGGGCGTCGGGGACTTCGTCGGCGCGGGGGACTTCGTCGGCGTGGGGGAAAGCGTGGGCTTCGGCGTGGTCGGCGGCTTCGTGGGCTTCGGGGGCTTCGGAGTGGGGGGCGTGGGCGCGGGCGTGCCGGGCACCGCACCGACCACCCGGGTCGCGGCGTAGAGCCGGGACCAACCGACTGTGGAGATCTTCACCGTCTGACCGGTGGTCGGGGCCTGGACCATCTTGCCGCCGCCGATGTACATCCCGACGTGGTGGATCGTCGTCCAGCTACTGCCGGAGGCGAAGAAGAGCAGGTCACCGGGGAGTAGGGCGCCCTGGCTCACCGCCCGGCCCCGGGTCGCGTAGTACTGGTCGCGGGAGACCCGGGGGAGCTGGCGGTAGCCCGCCGACCGGTAGGCGGCCCACATCAGGCCGGAGCAGTCGAAGGCGTCCGGGCCCTCCTCGGACCAGACGTACGGGTCGCCGAGCTGAGCCAGGGCGTAACGCACCGCGGCCAGCGCGACCGGGCTGGCGGTGAGGCCGTTGGTGCTCTGCCCCTGGACGTACGACGCGCCGAGCTGCTGCTCGACCGCCTCCTGCTGACGCTCCAGCTCGATGAGCTGCGCGGCGTTGTCCTTGCGCAGCTTGAGCAGATTCGCCTCCTGGTCGCGGAGCGACTTCTCCACGGCGGCGTACTGCTCCCGGACGGTGCGCACCCGGGTGTCGGCGGCCATCCACGCCTGGTAGGCGAGCTGTTCGGCGGTGCGGGCCCGGGCCAGCTCGCCGGCGGCGGCGGTGGTGGCGCCGTCGGCCTCCTCGCCCCGGGTGATCTGCGTGAGCATGTTGAGGCCGTGCAGGTCCCGGGCGAACTCGCCGGGGGGCAACGCGGCTGCGGCCTTGAACGCGCCCGCGGCGGCGGTGTCGGCGCCGTCCTGGGCCTTGGTCAGGCCGTCGCGGGCCGTCTTGAGGCCCTGGTCGGCGGTTGCGAGCTGGGCCTCGGCCTCGGTGCGGGTCTGGCGCAGCCCGAGCAGTTGGTCGCCGAGGAGTCCCACCTGGGCCTCGGCGGCGGCGATCACGGCGGCGAGCGGACCGTTGCCGAGGGGCGCCAACGGCGTGGTGGGGCTGCCCGTGCCGGGGAACCCGCCGGAGCCGTTCACGCCGGGCAACTGGAACCCGACGGCGGGGACCGGGCGGGACCCGGTGTCGGGGACGACGTTGGGCAGCGGCGGCTCGGCGTAAGCGGGGGTGGCGAGCGCGGCCGTGACGACCACGCTGAGCAGGGCGGACCAGAGCGTCGGTCGGAGCACCGGAGAGAACAGCGGGGGCCTCCGTCGTTGCCGTCGTCGGCTCTGCTGGCTCTGCACCATTCCGCTCCCCGTCCGGCGTGCGTGGACCGCGCGCGGTCGGCGCGGCGACGGTGGCGCGCCCTGGCTGTGGCGCGCCCCACCCTGTCTTACCGCACCGGAGCAAAGATGTCGATGCGGTAACGGGTAACGACCGGCTGTGAGTTCGGTGAAGTACGTCGCTGTGCCCGACCGGGCAGACATCCCGTCGGAGACCCGACGTAGGCTCGACCGGACCGCAGGTGGAAGGGACGTGGCTTTCGATGGACGCCGGACTCAAGCGTGAGCTCGAAGCGAAGGTGTACGCGGGGGAGCGGCTGACCCGCGAGGACGGGATCGCCCTCTACGACAGCGACGACCTGACCTGGCTGGGCCGGTTGGCCCACCACCGGCGCACCGAGCTGAACGGCGACCGGGTGATGTTCAACGTCAACCGGCACCTCAACCTCACCAACGTCTGCTCGGCGTCATGCGCGTACTGCTCCTTCCAGCGCAAGCCCGGCGAGAAGGACGCGTACACGATGCGCATCGACGAGGCGGTCCGCAAGGCCAAGGAGATGGAGGACGAGCAGCTCACCGAGCTGCACATCGTCAACGGCCTGCACCCGACGCTGCCCTGGCGTTACTACCCGAAGGTGCTGCGCGAGCTGAAGGCGGCGCTGCCGAACGTCAAGCTCAAGTGCTTCACCGCGACCGAGGTGCAGTGGTTCGAGAAGATCAGCGGCCTGAGTGCCGACGAGATCCTCGACGAGCTGATGGACGCCGGCCTGGAGTCGCTGACCGGCGGCGGCGCGGAGATCTTCGACTGGGAGGTCCGGCAGCACATCGTCGACCACGCCTGCCACTGGGAGGACTGGTCGCGGATCCACGCGCTGGCCCACTCGAAGGGCATGAAGACCCCGGCGACGATGCTCTACGGCCACATCGAGGAGCCCCGGCACCGGGTCGACCACGTGCTGCGGCTGCGCGAGCTCCAGGACGAGACCGGCGGCTTCGCGGTCTTCATCCCGCTGCGCTACCAGCACGACTTCGTGGACTCGGCGGACGGCAAGATCCGCAACCGGATCCAGGCCCGCACGACGATGGCCTCCCCGGCCGAGTCGCTGAAGACCTTCGCGGTCTCCCGGCTGCTGTTCGACAACATCCCGCACGTGAAGAACTTCTGGGTGATGCACGGTCTCTCGGTGGCCCAGCTCTCGCTCAACTTCGGCGTGGACGACTTGGACGGCTCGGTCGTGGAATACAAGATCACCCACGACGCCGACTCGTACGGCACCCCGAACACGATGCACCGGGACGACCTGCTGCACCTGATCTGGGACGCCGGCTTCCGTCCGGTCGAGCGCAACACCCGCTACGAGGTCGTCCGCGAGTACGACGCCGCCCCGTCGCTGGCCGAGCGCCGGTCCGAGCCGCAGCAGGTCTGGGCCTGACCGGCCCGTACCCTCGGATGCCATGAGCGAGTCGAGTCAGCCGGACCAGGGCGGGTTTCCCCGGCGCGATGCCCAGGGGCGCGTCGTCGCGCTCGGCGACCTGCTCGGGGTGAGCCTCGCCGGCATGGTGATCGGCCTGCTCGCTCTGCTGCTGCTCGACTGGGGCTTCGCCACGGTCGGCGCGGGCGACTTCGGCCGGTCCAACGGCTGGTTGGCGATCATCCTGCCCGCCTGGCTGTACTGGGAGGACTTCCGGGCCTGGGAGTTCGGCGCTGCCCGGGTGGTGGCCGCGCTGGCGGCGGCCGCGCTCGCCGTGGTCGGCGGCCTGCTGGTGGCCGGCCTGACCGACGGGCTGCCGCCCCTGGTGTCCGGCGGGCTCGCGGCCACGGCGTTCACCGTGGTGTACGCGGTGGTGTGGTTTCCTGGCGTCCACTGGCTGGCCCGGCGGACGGGCTGAACAACCTCCCGCCCGGGTGAGCCGGCGGCTGAATCCTCCCGCCGGCGAGCCGGCGGAGAACGGAGTGCGAACGTGAGCGCGGCGGTCAAGTACACGCTGGGCCGGATCGGGCTGTTCGTGGTGGTCTTCGTGGCGCTCTGGCCGGTCGGGATGAACATCTTCCTGCAGCTGATGCTGGCGCTGGCATTCTCCGCCACGCTCTCGTTCTTCCTGCTCAGGGGCTGGCGGGACGAGATGGCCGGGGAGATGGCGGAGGCCGCCGAGCGGCGTCGGGCCGAGAAGGAGCGACTGCGCTCCGCGCTGGCCGGCGACGACCAGCCCGCCGAGGGCGGCCCCGGCGACCAGCGCCCCTGAACGCGAGCCGGGCCTGAACGCGAGCCGGGCCTGAACGCGAGCCAGGCCTGAACGCGAGCCGGGCCTGAACGCGAGCCGGGCCTGAACGCGAGCCGGGCCTGAACGCGAGCCGGGCCCGGCCGTCCCTGGGGACGGCCGGGCCCGGTGCCGTTTTCCTACCAGTTGGTCGAGCCCGGGACTACCGGCCAGGGCCGGTTCGCCGGCTTGACCAGGTACGCGATGCCGCCGGAGCCGCTGGCCACCGTGCCGTTGGCCCGGTAGCGCTTGGTGCGCTGCCAGATCTGCTCGAACTGCTCCCGCTTGTACACGTTGCGCACCTCCGCGTTCGTCGACGACGCCGGGTCGTTGACGATCACGTCGCCGTCGGCGGTGAAGCCGACGACCACGAAGAGGTGGCCGGCGGTGCCGTAGTTCGACCCGTCCAGCTCGGTGTCGAGGAAGGACTGCGAGGTGATCACCGGGATGCCGGCCTTGATGAACCGCTCCACCTCGTCGAGGGAGTGCAGCCGGGTCACCCGGGCGTCGATGCCGGAGAAGCTACCCGCGTACGCGGTGTTGAACGGCCAGTTGCCCGCGCCCTCGTACTCGTAGTCCCAGGTCATCCGGGCTGCGTGGGCCACCTGCGGGTCTACGTAGCCGGGGGTGATCCAGGACAGGTCCTGCGCCGACGGCAGCTTGCCGTAGTACTCCAGCACCATCGTGGTCGACGTCGGGCTGCACCAGACCTGGCCGCCGCCGCCCCACTCGGGGTAGTTGCCCCGGTGGATCATCTGGGAGCGGGCCGGGACGGCCAGCTCGGTACCCCAGGCGATCCCGCCCCGGCTCGGGGTGACGGTGAACCGGTCCGGGACGTTGGAGCTCATCGCGCCGAGCATCCGGACCTGGGGCGACGCCGCCTGGCCGGGCTTGCGGTAGAGGCCGACCCGCAGCTGGTACGACCGCAGCAGGACCCCGGCCTCGGCGTCGTCGATGGAGAACGTGTCGGTCCACACGCTCGACCACGGGTCGCCCTGGCCGTCCAGGGTGGCCCGTTTGATGTCCTGGTCGCCGGAGGCCCAGCGGCTCATGACGTACCACGGGGTCTGGGCGCCGGTGTTGTACGTGCCCTGGAGTTCGACCTGGATCCAGGTGCCGGCCGGGGTCTCGGCGTTCCACGAGGCGACCAGTTCGGTGGCGTCGAAGCCGATCCTGGTGCGCGGCGAGGTCCAGGTGGCGTACTCCCAGGTGGCGGTGGTGCCGCTGTGCTCGTCGGTGAACTCGGTGGTGCCGGCGGGTCGGCCGATGGTGATCCCGGTGCGGTGACCGGGGACGGCTCGGGTGCCCCGGTGGTCGCCGGAGCGCCAGTCGGGGTAGCGGGACCACTCCTGGAAGGTGATCTCCTCGTCGTGGGCGACAGTGGGGGGATGGGCGCTGGCGGGGGCGGGGACGGCCGCGCCGCCGAGGGCGAGCGCGGCGACGCCGGCAAGGGCGACCGCGCGCAGGGCTCTGCTGACCATGGGATCTCCGCGAAGTGAGGCGGGTCGGGGGGCATGCTTGCCGGTCACTATCCCGCTTGGAGGGAAGTTTCGCCAGATGCTGAAGGATGGAAAACCGTTGCCGATGTGAGGATCAGGTCGGGATGGAGAAAGAAGCGAAACATATTGATATGACCATGTGACAGGTGGTGAAGTGTGCGACACAGAACGGGATCACCCCGTGCCCTGAGGAGGTTGTCCATGGCCTTCCGTACTCCCGCCCGCCTGCGTCGCGCGCTGGTGCTCGCCACCGCCGCCGGCCTGGCCCTCACCGTCGCTACCGGCCCCGTCTCCGCACGACCGGCCCCGGAGAGCACCGCCGAGCCGGCCGCCGCCGAGTACCGGGTGCTCGGCCCGCGCACCCTGGCCGACCGCAACGCGGTGGCCCGCACCGGTGCCGCCATCGACTCCAGCGAGCACGGCGTCCTGCACGTCTCGGCCACCACGGACGAGGCGGCGGCGATCCGGCAGCTCGGCTTCCGGCTCGAGAAGGAGGTGGTCCCGGCCGCCCCCGCAGGGGAGATCGGCACCCTGGGCTTCCCGTCCGCCGACTCGAACTACCACGACTACGCCGAGCTGACCGCCGCGGTCAACAAGGTGGTCGCCGACCACCCGACCATCGCGCGCAAGACCAGCATCGGCCAGTCGCACGAGGGCCGGGACCTGATGGCGGTGAAGATCTCCGACAACGTCGCCACCGACGAGGCCGAGCCGGAGATCCTGTTCAACTCCCAGCAGCACGCCCGCGAGCACCTGACCGTCGAGATGGCGATCTACCTGCTCAACCTGTTCACCGACAGCTACGGCAGCGACTCCCGGGTCACCAGCATCGTCAACTCCCGGGAGATCTGGATCGTCCCCACCGTCAACCCCGACGGCAGCGAGTACGACATCGCCACCGGGTCGTACCGGTCCTGGCGCAAGAACCGGCAGCCCAACAGCGGCTCGACGGCGGTCGGCACCGACCTGAACCGGAACTGGGGCTACAAGTGGGGCTGCTGCGGCGGCTCGTCCGGCTCCGCCTCGTCGTTGACCTACCGCGGCCCGTCGGCCTTCTCCGCCCCGGAGACGCGGGCGCTGCGCGACTTCGTCAACAGCCGGGTCGTCGGCGGAGTGCAGCAGATCAAGGCCAACATCGACTGGCACACGTACTCGCAGCTCGTGCTCTGGCCGTTCGGCTACACCACGGCGAACACCACCACCGGGATGACCGCCGACCAGTACAGCACCTTCGCGACCCTCGGCCAGCGGATGGCGGCCACCAACGGCTACACCCCGGAGCAGTCGAGCGACCTCTACATCACCGACGGCGACAGCCTCGACTGGATGTGGGCGACGCACGGCATCTGGGCGTACACCTTCGAGATGTACCCCGGCTCGTCCGGCATCGGCGGCGGCTTCTACCCGCCCGACGAGGTCATCCCCGCCCAGACCTCGCGGAACAAGGAGGCGGTGCTGCTGCTCTCCGAGTACGCCGACTGCCCGTATCGGGTGATCAACAAGCAGGCGCAGTACTGCGCCTGATCGTCCTGCGGGGTGGGGTCCGGGCCGGGCCCCACCCCCGTGACGGGGCGTGCGCGCAGGGAGATAGCCCCTAGCTCAGCCAGGTGCGCGCGGAGCGTGCGCTACCGTGGCACCGACCATTCCGCAGCGAAACCGGTGTGAATCCGGCGCTGTCCCGCAACTGTGATGCCCCACCCGTGGCGTTCCGTCCCTTCCGGGGCGGGCGTGGGGCCGGCCACGACGGCCGGCTCCTTTCCAGGCGTCGGCCGGTCGGCCGGCGCCGCCGTGTGTGGCGAGCCAGGTCGCCTGCGGCGCGGTCGCGATACGCGCCTTCGAGGAAGGGCGCCTCGCGGACGGGCATCCGCACCACGGCTCCTGTCGGCGAAGCACCACGCTCCTCGACCGACAGGAGGATCTGTGTTCCGACGTACCCCCCGGATCTTCGCCGCGACCCTCGCGGTGGCCGCGCTCGCGCTCGGCGCCTGCGCCGAGAAGAGCTCCGACGACACCCCCGCTTCCGGCGGCAGCCCGGCGACCGCCGCGTTCCCGGCCACCGTCGGCAAGCTGACGCTGGAGAAACGTCCGGAGAAGATCGTCTCGCTCTCGCCGACCTCGACCGAGATGCTCTTCGCCGTCGGCGCCGGCGGGCAGGTCACCGCCGTCGACGACCAGTCGAACCACCCGCCGGAGGCGCCGAAGAGCGACCTGTCCAGCTTCCAGCCGAACGCCGAGGCGATCGCCGGCAAGGCCCCCGACCTGGTGGTGCTCTCCGACAACATGAACAAGATCGTCGAGCAGCTCACCACGCTGAAGATCCCGGTGCTGCTCACCCCGGCGGCCGTCACGCTGGAGGACACCTACCGGCAGCTCACCGACCTCGGCACGCTCACCGGCCATCCCACCGAGGCGGCCGACGTGGTCCGGCGGATGAAGGACGACATCGCCAAGCTGACCAAGGACCTGCCGCAGCGGTCGACGAAGCTGACCTACTACCACGAGCTGGGCCCGGAGCTGTACAGCGCGACCAGCAAGACCTTCATCGGCTCGATCTACGCCCTCGCCGGCCTGGAGAACATCGCCGACCCGTCGGACGCCGACGGCCGCAACGGCGGCTACCCGCAGCTCTCCCAGGAGGTCATCGTCAAGGCGAACCCCGACTTCGTCTTCCTGGCCGACACCAAGTGCTGCAAGCAGAGCCCCGAGACCGTCAAGGCGCGCAGCGGCTGGGCCGGCGTCACCGCCGTCAAGAACAACCAGGTCGTCGCGCTCGACGACGACATCGCCTCGCGTTGGGGCCCGCGGGTCGTCGACCTGCTCCGGTCCGTCGTCGACGCCGTGGCCAAGGTGCCGGCGTGACCCTCGGCGGCGGGCGTTGACCGGGCCCACCGCCGTGCGGAAGGCACCGACCCCCACCCCCGTGAGCCGGCCGGCCGGGCTGCGGCCCGGCTGGCTGGCCGCAGGGGTGGTGGCCGTGCTGGTGGCGCTCGTCGCCGGGGTTTCCCTCGGCCCGGTCAGCCTGCCCCCCGGCAGCGTCGCGGCCGAGCTGCTCAACCTGCTGCCCGGGGTGCGCCTGGACAGCGGCCTGACCGAGCGCGAGATCGCCATCGTCACCGAGCTGCGGCTGCCCCGGGTGGTGCTCGGGCTGCTGGTCGGCGGTCTGCTCGCCCTGGCCGGCGGCTGCTACCAGGGTGTCTTCCGCAACCCACTGGCCGACCCGTACCTGCTCGGGGTGGCGGCCGGGGCCGGGCTCGCGGTCACCGCCGTGATCGCCCTCGGCGCCGGGGCGGGCGGCGCGCTGACCGGGCTGCCGGTCACCATCCCGCTGGCCGCGTTCGTCGGCTCGCTCGGCGCGGTCGCCATGACCTACCTGCTCGGGGCGGCCGGCGGGCGGGGACGCTCGACGGCGACGCTGATCCTGGCCGGGGTGGCCGTGTCCGCGTTCCTCTCCGCCGGGCAGACGTACCTGCTCCAGCGCAACTCCGACACCATCCAGCAGGTCTACTCGTGGCTACTCGGCCGGCTGGCCACCGCCGGCTGGCACGACGTCCGGCTGGTCCTGCCGTACTTCCTGCTCACCACCGTCGTGGTGCTGCTGCACCGCCGCGAGCTGGACGTGCTGTCCGTCGGCGACGACGAGGCCAGGGGCCTCGGCCTGCACCCGCAGCGCTCCCGGTACCTGCTGATCGCCGCCGCCTCGCTCGGCACCGCCGCAGCGGTCTCCGCGTCCGGGCTGATCGGCTTCGTCGGGATCATCGTCCCGCACACCGTGCGGATGCTCGCCGGGTCCAGCTACCGGGTCGTCCTGCCGCTGTCCCTGCTCTTCGGCGGGGCGTTCCTGGCGCTGACCGACGTGGTCGCCCGGACCGCCGCCGCCCCCGCCGAGATCCCGATCGGCGTGGTCACCGCGCTGCTCGGCGGCCCGTTCTTCGTGCTGGTCCTGCGCAGCTCCCGCCGGGTGCTCACGTGAGCACCCCGGCCCCCGCCGGCGGGCCGCCCGGCGCACCCGCCGTCGAGGTGCGGGACCTGCACGTGTCCCTGGACGGCACGCCGGTCCTGCGCGGCGTCGACCTGCGGGTCGAGCCGGGCGGGTGGGTCACCGTGATCGGCCCGAACGGCGCCGGCAAGTCGACCCTGCTGCGCGCCGTCGGCGGCCTGCTGCCCGCGCCAGGCGCCATCTCCCTGTTCGGTACGCCGAGCGAGGCGCTGCGCCGCCGCGACCGGGCCCGGGTGGTGGCCACCGTAGCCCAGTCCCCGGTCGTCCCGGCCGGCATGCCGGTCTTCGACTACGTGCTGCTCGGCCGGACCCCGTACATCCCGTCGCTGGGCCGGGAGTCCGCCGCCGACCTGGCCGCCGTGCGGGACGTGCTGGACCGCCTCGACCTCGGTGGCTTCGCGCACCGGGAGCTGGCCACCCTCTCCGGCGGGGAGCGGCAGCGGGTCTTCCTGGCCCGGGCGCTCGCTCAGGGGGCCACCCTGCTGCTGCTCGACGAGCCGACCAGCGCCCTGGACATCGGCCACCAGCAGGAGGTGCTGGAGCTGGTCGACCAGCTCCGCCGCGAGCACGGCCTCACCGTCCTCGCCACCATGCACGACCTCTCCCTGGCCGGCGAGTACGCCGACCGGATGGTCCTGCTGGCCGCCGGCCGGGTGGCCGCGGCCGGGCCGCCCCGCGATGTGCTCACCGAGGAGCTGTTGGCCCGGCACTACCGTGCCTCGGTCCGCGTCCTACCCGGAGAGCACGGCCCCCTCGTGGTCCCCGTCCGCCCCCGGGTGAAAGGAAGGGCACCCTGTTAACGCTTTCGGGTATGGGAAGGGCCCCTTCCCAACCGTGCGGCCCGGCCCGCGCCCCGGCGCGGCACGGGGACTCGGCGCGTCAGCGGGACTCGACGCGGCCCAGGGGGTGGGTGCTCGTCGTCAGCTCGGCGTTCGCCGCAGCCCAGTTGCCGTCCCCCGGTTGCAGCGCGCTGCGCAGGTAGGCCAAGGTGAGCCGCTGAAGCAGGGCGACACGGTCGGGGCTCTCGTCGGTCGTCTCCGCGACCGCCCAGCCGGGAATCCCGCCGAGGGAGTGCTCCGCCCCGTACAGGGTGAGCAGGCTCTTGGGGCCGGGGCTGAGGTGGTACGGGTCGGCGAACCAGTCCGGCCCCCGGACGGTCAGGGCGGACTGGTCCCGGTCCCCGGCGACCACGAGGGCCGGCGTGGTCATCTGCGCGAAGCTCGGGTTCATGAAGGGGAGGTGCTCGGCCGCGAACGGGCTCAGGTCGGTGCCGCCCGTGCCGGGCGTGGCCAGCAGCACCCCCGCGCCGACCCGGGGGTCGGACATGTCCTCGCCGGGCGTGCCGTCGGCGCCGAGGACGCGTGCGCCCAGCAGCATGCTCACGGTCTGGCCGCCCCAGGAGTGTCCGGCGGCGGCGACGCGGCTGCGGTCGACGCGCCCCCGGAGGCCGGGCACGGCGTCCTCGACGCGATCGAACTCGTCGAGGACGCGCCGGAGGTCCGCGACGCGGAAACGCCAGATCTCGGGGTGACGGGGGTCGTCGGGGGTGACGTCGAGCGTCCGGGAGTCGAGGTGGGTGGGCTGCACTACCACGAACCCGTGGGCCGCCCAGAAGTCGACCAGCGGGGCGTAGCCGTTCATCGACCAGCCGAAGCCGTGCGAGAAGACGACGACAGGCAGTTCGTGACCGGTCACGGGCGCCGAGACTCGTACCTGAAGGTCCTCGCCGCGGCCCGGTGCTGGCAGCGCCACCGGAGCGACCGAGACGACCGGAACGGGCGCGCTGGCCCTCGGGTCTGAGTGAGGCATGATTTTTCTCCCTTGGGGTGACATCATGAAGAAGCGGAACAGCGTTCCGTCTAGACGATACGGAACCGTGTTCCGTTTAACAAGGGGGTGTGACGCCGTGGCCGTCGACGAATCGGGGGTGTCAGGCGCGCGGAGGCGGGCCGACGCCCGGCGCAACGAGCAGGCCCTGCTCGACGCGGCCGCCGCGGCCTTCCTCGCCTGCGGCGTCAACGCGCCGGTACGCGACATCGCCGCCCGCGCCGGCGTCGGCGTCGGCACGATCTACCGCCACTTCCCGACGCGGGCGGATCTCGTCGTCGCCGTCTACCGGCACCAGGTCGAGGCCTGCGCCGAGGCCGGCCCGACCCTGCTGGCCGGCTGCGACACCCCGTGCGTCGCACTGGCCCGCTGGATCGATCTCTTCGTCGAATTCCTCGTCACCAAGCACGGCCTCGCTGAGGCGCTGCGCTCCGACGACGCGGCCTTCGAGGCCCTGCACGCCTACTTCCTCGACCGCCTCGTGCCCGTCTGCGCCCGGCTGCTCGACGCTGCGGCCGCAGCAGGCGAAGTCCGCCCCGACGTGGCGGCCTACGAGCTGATGCGCGGCGTCGGCAACCTCTGCATCGGCGCGGGCCACGACCCGCGCTACGACCCGCGCCGGCTGGTCGACATCCTCGTCGCGGGGCTGCGTCCGCAGTAGCGGCGCAGCTCAGCGGGCGATGACGGAGAAGAGGGCGCCCTGCGGGTCGCGGAGGGCGGCGAGCCGACCCTGGGGGATGTCGCGGGGCGGGACCAGGATCGTGCCGCCCAGCTCGGCGGCCCGGGCGGCGGTGGCGTCGGCGTCCGCCACGGCGAAGTAGACGGTCCAGTACGCCGGCAGATCGGCCGGAAAGCCGTCGCCCAGCGGCGGGATCATCCCGGCCACGATCCGCCCGCCCAGCCGCCACCCGGTGTACGTGACCGGCTCCGTCGGCTGCTCCTCCGGATGCCAGCCGAAGACCAGCTCGTAGAAGACCTTCGCGCCCTCCGGGTCCGGGGTGACCAGCTCATTCCAGCTCATCGCCCCCGGGGCGTTGAACAGCTCCGCCCCGGAATGGGCCATCGGCTGCCAGACGCTGAACACCGCGCCGGCCGGGTCGGCGAAGACCGCCATCCGCCCCTGGTCGAACACGTCGAACGGGGTGACCAGCACCTGCCCGCCGGCCGCCTCCACCCGGGTGGTGACCAGGTCCGCGTCGTCGGTCGCCACATAAGTCGACCAGATCGGCACCTGGTCCGGGGCGGCCGGTGGCCCGGCGCCCGCCACCGACCGGCCGTCCTTGAGGAAGGTGGTGTAGCCGGCCGCCTCCGGCTGCGGGGCGATCCGACCGGTCCAGCCGAACAGCTCCGGGTAGAAGCGTCGCGCGCCCGCCAGGTCCGGGGTGGCCAGGTCGGCCCAGCACGGCGTGCCCGGCGGGACGGTGCTCACGCTGGCCCCTCTCGCAGGGGGCGGCCCCGGCGGACGCCCTGCCCGCATCCTGGCACCGCAGCTGGGCCGGGCGGGCGGGATTGGGACGAACTGCCCCCAGCGGCGTCGACTGCCCGGCCTGTGCGTGGTGCCGTCGGGGCGGGTCAGTGGAAGCGGCGTCCCTCGTCGCGTCGGTACGCCCACCCGGCCAGCGCCGCCAGCACCACGATCCAGACGCCGAGCATGGCCACCGAGAGCGGCGCGGGACGCCAGGGGCCGACCGCCGCCCACATCAGCTCGACCGCGCCCCGGGTCGGCAGGTACGGCGCGATCGTCTCGACGAACGAGGGCGCGCTGCCCGGGGCGGAGAGCAGCCCGCCGCCGAACGCCAGCGGGAAGAAGACGACCTGGGCCACCACGATCGCCGCCTTGCTCGGCAGCGCGTACCCGATGGCCAGGCCCAGCAGGGTGAACGGCACCGAGATCAGCGCGACTGCCGCGACGGCGAGGCCGAACGCCCCGGGGCTGATCCGGGCGTCGGTGAGCAGCGCCGCGATCACCACCACCGGCAGCAGGGACAGGAGGGTCAGCGCCAGCCCGGCGAGAATCCGGCCGGCGAAGCGCGGCGCCGGCCCGGCCGGCAACGTGCGGGTGTACGGGTTCCAGGGCTGGGCGCGGTCCTCGGCCACGCCGACGCCGTACTGGAAGATGTTGGCGCTCATCACCGCGAAGGTGACCATGGCAGCGGTGGCGTAGGTGGCTCCGGTCGGGTCGTCCCCGGCGAACGGGACCACGAAGAAGAGCATCGACACGGCGGGGAAGAAGGCGCTGCCGAAGACCGCCACCGGGATGCGGATCGTCTCCAGGAGTTGGTAGCGGGCGTGCACGAGGGCGAGTCTCACGGGAACCGGTGTCTCCTCAGGCGGTGGCGGGCTGGCCGGCGTGGTCGGCGTCGGTCGGTGGGGCGCCCGTCCCGCCGGGGACGGCGTCGTGCCTGCCCGGCGCGGTGATCGCGAGGAACGCCTCCTCCAGCGAGGTCGGGCGCACCTCCAGGTCGCGGAACGGCGCGCCGCTGGCCACCAGCGCCCGCACCAGCCGGTCGGCGTCGGTGGTGAGCAGGTGGGTGCGGTCCTCGACGCGCTCGACCCGGACCACCCCGGGCAGCGCCGGCAGGTCGGCCGCGACCAGGCTGACCCGGCGTACGCCGACCACCCCGCGGACCGCCTCGGTGGTGTCGTCGGCCAGCACCCTGCCCTGCCCGATCACCACCACCCGGTGCGCCAACGCCTCCACCTCCTCCAGGTAGTGGCTGCTCAGCAGCACGGTGCCGCCGTCGGCGTGGAAGCTGCGAATCGCCTCCCAGAGGCTGTGCCGGGCCTCGACGTCCAGCCCGGTGGTCGGCTCGTCGAGGACCACCAGCCGGGGGCGACCGACGAAGGCGAGTGCCACGGCCAGCCGGCGGCGCTGACCGCCGGAGAGCCCGCCGGTCTGCCGCCGGACCTGGTCGGTGAGGCCGAACCTGTCCAGCAGCTCGCCCCGAGGGACCGGGTCCGGAAAGTGGGCGGCCACGAAGTCGACCACCTCGCCGACCCGCAGCGTGCCGGGCAGGCCGGTCTCCTGCGGGGTGACCCCGATCTGCCGGCGGTGGGCGGGGTCGCGTGGGTCGCCGCCGAACAGCTCGACCCGGCCGGCGGTGGGCCGCCGCAGCCCGACCAGCAGGTTCAGCAGGGTGCTCTTGCCGGCGCCGTTTGGGCCGAGCAGTCCGACCAACTCGCCCGCGTGCACGTCGAGGCTGACCCGGTCGAGGGCGAGCACGTCGCCGTACCGGCGGGTGGCCTGGTCGGCGCGGGCAAGGATCATGACGGCTCCTTCGAGTTGGCCGGCGGGCAGTTGCCGCCGCCCTATGGTGTACCGCCCGCGTGCCACCGGACCCGGCCGGGCCCGGCGCAGCGGGCCCGGCGTCGTCAGCGCGGCAGGGGGCGGACCAGCGCCGGCCCGCCGGGCGGCGGGGCCACGGCGGGCATCCGGACAGCGGCCGCCGTACGCGCCGCGCCGGTATTGGCACCGGTGAGCGCCGTGACCAGGAACGCGCCGGTGGCGGCCCCGATCGGGTCGGGCTGGCCGGGCACCTGGTAGTGGGTGACGTTCGTGCCCAGGGTGACCTGCCGCGACCCGTCGGCGGCGTGCAGCGAGACGGTGCTGTGCCCGAAGACCAGGCCGTCGTGCCCCCAGAACCGGCCGCCCGGCAGGGCCAGCCAGAGCAGGCCGAGGCCGTACCCGCCGGCCTCCGGCAGGTCGGGGCGTAGCGGCACGGTGGTCCGCATCCGGGCCAGCTCGGCGGGTCGGAGCAGCCGGCCGCCGAGCAGCGCGCGGAAGAATCGGTTCAGGTCGGCCGCCGTGGAGACCAGTGCGCCGGCCGTCCAGGCCCAGGACATGTTGGCCAGGCTGAAGTCGCGGAGTTGGCCGTCGTACCAGGGCAGGTACGCCGCGCTGTGCGGCCCGGCGATCCGGACCCGCCGGCCGGGGAAGTACGTGTCGTTCAGCCCCAGCGGCCGGATGACCCGCCGGTGGACCTCGTCGGTCGCGGACCGGCGGGTGACCCGCTCGATGATCAGCCCCGCGAGGATGTAGTTGGTGTTCGAGTAGGCGAACGCCTCCCCGGGCGCGCCGGTCCGCGGCTCGCCGAGCCCGAGTCGGACGAGCTGCTGCGGCCGGAACGTGGTGTACCGGTGCCGCTCGACGTCCTCACCGGTGCTGAACAGCACGGTGTCGTAGTCGCCGATCCCGCTGGTGTGGTTGAGCAGCGTCCCGACGGTGACCCCGGGGATGGCGTACTCCGGCAGGTACCGGCCGACCGGTGCGTCCAACGCCACCCGGCCCTCGCCGGCCAGTTGCAGCAGCGTGGTGGCGACGAACGTCTTGGTGATGCTGCCGACCCGGTGCCGGAAGCCGGGCAGCACCGGTCGTCCGGTGCGGACGTCGGCCACCCCGCTGGCGCCCCGCCAGCGGTCCCGACCGTCGCGCACCTCGGCGAACGTCCCCACCATGCCGGCGTCGGTGATCGCCGCCAGGCCGGTGGTGAGCGCGTCCTCCGGCAGCCGCCCCGACGGCGGGGCGGCGTGCGCCGGCGCGCCGGTCAGCAGGGGCGCGGTCGCCAGCGTGATGCCGGCCCCGGCCAGGAAAGTGCGGCGTGACAGGTGCATGTCGCCTCCCGTGTGGACGATCCAATCACCGATCCTCGCTGACGGACGCCACCCGTGCGCTTCGCCCTTCCTTTCACCCCAGCGGGGCGGGGAGGGGGGCCGTGTGCAGCACCGCGAGCCGGGAGACCGCCCGGGTGAGCACCACGTACAGCCGGTGCAGGCCGCGCGGCTCGGCGGCCACGATCGCGGCCGGCTCGACGACCACCACGTGGTCGTACTCCAGGCCCTTGACCAGGGTCGCGGGGACGACGGTGACCCGCGCCGCGGTCTCCACGTCGTCGGCGGTCGCGGTGTCGATCCCCGCGTCGGCGAGCGCCGCGCGCAGCCCGGCCACCGCGTCGTCGGCGGCGATCACGCCGACCGAGCCGTCGTGCGTCAGCGCCGCCCGCACCTCGGCCACCGTCGCCGCAGGCAGGTCGTCCACCGTACGCACGTCCAGCGCGCCGTCGCGGCGCAGCGACTCCGCCGGGGGCACGTCCACCTCCAGCGCCGGCAGCAGCCGGTTGGCGAACGCCACCACGGCGGCGGGAACCCGGAAGCCGACGCTCAGCGGCACCACCACCGCGTCCGGCTTGCCCAGGTGGGCCAGGGACTCCCGCCAGTCGCGGGCGGCCCACGGGGCGGTGCCCTGGGCCAGGTCGCCGAGCAGGGTGATCGACCCGTGCTCGCTGCGCCGGGCGAGGGCCCGGCACTGCATGGGGGACAGGTCCTGCGCCTCGTCGACCACCACGTGCCCGAAGCCGGCGGGGCGCTCCAAAAGCCCGGCGGCCTCGTCGACGAGCACCGCGTCGGCGGCCGTCCACTTCGTAGCCTTCGGGGTGCGGGCCGGCTTCGCCCAGGTCAGCAGCGCCTGCTCGGCGTCGGTGAGCACCCCGTCGGCGGCCCTCGCGAGCGCCGCCGGGTCGGCGAGGAGGGAGTGCACCAGCCCTTCCGGGGTGAGTGCCGGCCAGGCCGTGTCCAGGAAGTCGGTGACCGGCCGGCACTTGCCCATCCGGCGCAGCCAGGCGTCGCCCGGCGACTCCGCCCGGCGGGCCTCGGACTGGCGTTGCAGCAGGCTGACCACCCGGGCCCGGACCCGCTCCCGCCCGGTGGCGTACGGCAGCCCCTCCCGGCGGGTCTCCTCGACCAGCCGGTGCAGCGGGTCGAGGCCGATCCGCCAGCGGAACGACCCGTCGGAGACCATGATCGGCTCGGTCGGCGCGGCGATCCGCGACTCGACGGCCCGACGCAGCACCTCGGCCATCCGGGGATCGTGCTTGAGGGTCGCCACCGCCGGCTCCTCGACCGCCCGCACCGGCACCCGGGCGATCAGGTCCTCCACGGTCGCCTGCTCGACCTCGACCTCGCCGAGCGCCGGCAGCACCGCCGCGATGTACGACAGGAACGCCCGGTTCGGCCCCACGATCAGCACCCCGGAGCGACGCAGCCGTTCCCGGTGCAGGTAGAGCAGGTACGCCGCCCGGTGCAGGCCGACCGCCGTCTTCCCGGTGCCCGGTGCCCCCTGCACGCAGATCGAGTCGGCCAGGTCGGCGCGGACCAGTTCGTCCTGCTCCGGCTGGATGGTGGCGACGATGTCCCGCATCGGCCCGACTCGGGGGCGTTCGATCTCGGCGGTGAGGATGCGGCTGGCCGTGCCCAGCTCCTCGCCCCGGTCCAGCCGCTCGTCCTCGAAGCTGGTCAGCGCGCCCCGGTCGAAGCCGAAGCGGCGACGCACGGTGACGCCCTGCGGGTCGCGTGCGCTGGCCCGGTAGAACGCCCGGGACACCGGCGCCCGCCAGTCCAGCACCATGGGTTCGCCGAGGTCGTCGGTGACGTGGCGACGGCCGATGTGGTGTTCCTCGTCGCCGAACGTGAGCCGGCCGAAGAACAGCGGGGTGTCGGGCTGGTCGGCCAGTTCGGCGACGCGGCGGGACAGGGTGCGCCCCAGCGTCTCGGCCGTGTACGCGTCGCCGGCGACGTTGTGGCCGGTGGCGAAGAGGGCCTCGGTCCGTCCGCGCATGCGGGCCAGCGCGGCGCGGGACGCGTCCAGGTGGGCCCGTTCGGCGGCCAGTTCGGTGTCGAGTGAAACGGGGGCGTGCAGGGTCATCCGACGTACTCCTCGGCGCGGGGGACAAACGCTGCCGCTTGCGTTTCCGGCGCAAAGGCCGGCGCGGGGACGTCCGCTGCGGTGTTCGACACCGCGGCCGTCGGCGGGGGCGAACAGTCTACGCCCCGTCCGGCTGCCCCGGCAGGCGGTTTACCGGGACGAGCCATCGGTTGGCCGGGCCGCCCCGGTGCCGGGGATCATGGGGCCATGACCGAGGCACGGCCCGAGCGGCAGCGGGTGACGATCAGCGATCCGCAGGTGATGCGGGCGTTGGCGCACCCGGCCCGGCTCGCGATCATGGAACATCTCGCCTCGCTTCCGGGTGGGGCCACCGCCACCGAGTGCGCGGAGCTGGTCGGGCTCTCGCCGAGCGCGACCAGCTACCACCTGCGCGCGTTGGCGAAGTTCGGCCTGGTCGAGCAGGCGCCGAGCCGGGGGGACGCCCGGGAGCGGGTGTGGCGGGCGTTCAGCCCGTCCTACTACGTGGAGGCGGGCCAGGCGGCCGACTCCGAGGCGCGGGCCGCCGTGCTGGCCCTCGTGGAGGCGCACATCGCGCGGGACACGCAGCGGACCCGGGACTGGCTCCGCCGGGCGCCCGAGGAGTCCGGGGAGTGGTACGCCGCCGGCTCGTTCAGCGACAGCGTGCTGCTGCTCACCGCCGAGGAACTGGACGCGCTCAACGAGGCGGTCCAGGGCCTGCTGGCGCCGTACCGCCGCCGGCTTCGGCGGGATCCGCCGGCCGGGGCGCGCACCGTCGCGGTGCAGTGGCGGTCGGTGCCCATCGACTGAGCGGGGCACGGCGGGCGGTAGGGATTGCCAGCGGCAAGTGTGAAGGATTATTTTCGAAGTATGTCTTTCGCATCTGACCGGTCGCGCTGGTCCGACGTCTGGCTCGCCACCGTCGCCCGTGGCGTCTCCAGCTGCGGGGACTTTCTCGCGGCGAGCGCTCTCACCCTGGCCCTACAGTCCGCCGGGGCCGGTGGGACGGCCGTGTCGGGGCTACTGATCGCGGCGACCCTGCCGCTGGTCGCGCTCGCCCCGCTGACCGGGCGGCTCGCCGACCGGGTGGACTCCCGCACCCTGCTGGTCGGGGCCGGCCTGGCCCAGGCCGCGATCTGTCTGGCCCTGGCGTACGCGCGGCACCCGGCCCTGGTGATCGGCCTGGTGGCGCTGCTCGCGGCCGGCCTCGCGGTCACCCAGCCGGTGCTCTCCGCGCTGGTGCCGGCCATGGTGCGGCCGGCCGACCTGCCCCGGGCCAGCGCCCTCAACCAGACCGCCGGCACCCTCGGCGCGCTCGCCGGCCCCGCGCTGGCCGGTCTGCTGGTCGGCGGGTTCGGTACCCGCCTGCCGCTGCTCGTGGACGCGGCCAGCTACCTCGTCCTGGTCGCCGCCGGCCTGCTGATCCGGACGCGCCGGGGCGGTGCCCGGGCTGCGGCCCCGGCGACGACCGGGGCCGGGCCGCCGACTCGCGGTGCGGGCCCGGCGACGGGCGGGGCCGGACCGATCGCAGGGGACGGGCGGGGCTGGCGGCTGCGCCGGGACCGGCTGCTCGTCGCGATGGTGGCCTCGATCGCCGGGGTGATCGGCGCGGTGGGGGCGATCAACGTGATCGAGGTGTTCTTCATCCGGGAGACCCTGGGCAGCTCCACCACGGTCTACGGACTGGTCACCGGGTCCTGGACGCTCGGCGTCGTGCTGGGTGCCTGGGCACTCGCCCCGCTGGCCCGCCGGATCACCGACGACGGCCGGCTGCTCGGCACGGGCCTGCTCCTGCTCGGCGGCTGCTGCGTCGCGGTGCTGGTCTCCGCCGCGGTGCCGTCCGCGTGGCTGCTGGTCCCGGTCTGGCTGCTCGGCGGGATGGCCAACGGCGGGGACAACGTCCTGAACCACGTGCTGCTGGCGCGTCGGGTGCCACAGGTGGCGCTGGGCCGGGCGTACGCCGTGTTCGGTGCGGCCACCCAGGGCGCCTCGATGGTCGGGTTCGCGGCGGGCGGCCTGCTGCTGGAGCTGGCCGAGCCCCGGCCGCTGGTGGCGGTGTGCGGCCTCGCGGGGACGCTGGCGGTCGGTGCGTTCGCCGTCCCGGTCGCCCGGGCGGCTCGCGCGGAGCGTGTCGCCGCCGCCCGGCGGGGCGGGGCGGTCCCGGGACCGGATGCGGAATTGGCCACTTCGAGAGCCGCCCGCTGAGCCCCGGACGGGCCGCGGGGATACGGTCGCAGCATGGCTGACCGCATCGCCCGCCCCCGCGTCGGACACATCCAGTTCCTGAACTGCCTGCCGATCTACTGGGGTCTGATGCGCTCCGGTGCCCTGATCGACGTCGACCTGCACAAGGACTCGCCGGACCGGCTCAGCGCCGCGCTCGTCGCCGGAGACCTGGACATCGGGCCGATCTCGCACGTCGAGTACCTGCGCCACGCCGACGAGCTGCTGCTGCTGCCCGGCCTCGCGGTGGGCAGCGACGGCCCGGTGCTCTCGGTCAACGTGGTGTCGACCCGGCCGCTGGCTGAGCTGGACGGCGGTCGGGTGGCCCTCGGCTCGACCTCCCGCACGGGCGTGCTGCTGGCCCGGCTGCTGCTCGGCGAGCGGTACGGGGTGAACCCCGAGTACTTCCGCTGCCCGCCCGACCTGACCCAGATGTTGCTGGAGGCGGACGCCGGGGTGCTGATCGGCGACGTGGCGCTGCGGGCGCTCTACGAGGCGCCCCGGCGTGGCCTGGAGGTCACCGACCTCGGCCAGGCCTGGCGGGAGTGGACCGGGCTGCCGATGGTCTTCGCCGTCTGGGCGGTACGCCGGGACTTCGCCGCCGCCCACCCCGGCCTGGTGAAGGAGGTGCACGAGGCGTTCCTGCGCTCGCGTGACCTCTGCCTGGCGGAGCTGGACCAGGTCGCCGAGGCCGCCGCCCGGTGGGAGCCGTTCGACGCGGACACCCTGGCGACGTACTTCCGGGCGCTGGACTTCTCACTCGGCGAGCGGCAGGTGGCCGGGCTGCGGGAGTTCGCCCGCCGGGCGGCCGAGATCGGCGAGGCCCCGCCCCTGCCTGAGGGCGGCCCGGAGTTCTTCGCCGGCTGACGGCGCGGCCCGCATGCGCGGCCGGCTCGGATCGGGCCGGCCTTGGGGGCCCGCCGTCAGGTGGTCGAGCGCAGTACCGCCTCGGTGATCTTCTGGCAGTTCTTCATGCCGTACTCGTAGCCCATGTTGATCGGATAGCGGACCATCACGCCCATCGTCCAGTTGTCGCCGATGGCCAGGCAGTTGATGTGCATCTCCTGCTCCTTGGTCCGATCGATCCAGCCGTTCTTGATGGCGATCTTCTTCCGTTCCGCCTCCGGGAACGCCTTGCGGATGCCGAAGTCACCGGCCCCCCGGACGAGCCGCATCTCGTTGACCAGCCACTTCGTCCACTCCGGGCCGGCCGCGCGACCGTCGGAGATGCACGCGCCGAGTCGCGCGGTGTCCCGGGGGGAGAGGGCGGTCCGGCTCCAGCCCCCGTCGGCGGCGACGCTGCTGTCGGTGGTCTTGCAGATGGAGATCAGCCGCTTGATCGACGCGGACCGGCCGACGGAGTTGTAGAACTGCTCGGCGCGGGTGTTGTCGCTGTCCCGGATGATCCTGGTGGCGTCGGCGAGCTTCGCGTCGCTCGGCGTCTGCCCGGACTTGTCGGCCAGGCGCAGGTAGTCGGCGACGATCCAGGCCTTGATCAGCGACGCGGTGGTGTTGGTCTCGTCCATGTTCGCCGAACCGATGATCTTCCCGGTCCGGGTGTCCAGCACGCTCCAGGCGTACCAGCCCTCGATGTCGAGGTCGATCTGCTTGTCGGCGAACGGCAGCGGCTCCAGAGACGGCGACGGGCTGGCCGTGGGGCTGGGACGCGAGCTGCGGTCCGGCGGGGCGGTAGCCGCGCGGTCGACCGGGGCGGACGGGTCACCCCACTTGGCGGCGGCGGCCGAGGCCAGCGGGGAGCCGGGCATCAGCCGCAGCGACACCAGCACCAGCCCGATCAGGACGACGGCGATCACGATCAGCCGCAGCGGTGAGGCATCCCCGCCGTGGGCCCGGCGGTTTCCCGCCATCAGAGCTTCCCGACCGGCTGCTGCGGCACCTTGAGCGCGGCGCCCGGCTGCGGGGTGACCAGTTGGGTCGCCACGCTGGCGCAGACCTTCGCGCCGTAGGACAGACCGCTCTTCTGTGGGTAGCGCAGCATGACGGCGAGGCTCCACTTCTTGGTTACCGCAAGGCAGTTGACGTGCCAGTTCCCGTCGTAGTTCAACGGCGTCCAGCCGTTCTTGATACTGACCGGGCCCTGCGCCTTGATCTCGGCCGGCAGGCCGTCGACGATGCCCCACTTGCCGCCGCCGGACTTCAGCTGCTGCTCCTTGATGCTGCCGCGAACCTTGCTCATCTCGTCCAGCAGGTACGACGTCCACTTGGGGCCGGCGGCCGTGCCGTCGGCGACGCAGTCGCCGAGCCGGACCGCGTCCCGGGGTGACATCCGGGTGAAGCTCCACCATCCGACGTAGCCGGGCACGTTGCCGGACTTGGTGTCGGTCAGTCCACAGGTGCTGATCATCCGCTTGACGGTCGCGGCTTTGCCGACTGCCGCGTACAGCGCGTTGGCCGCGTCGTCGTTGCTGTCCCGGATCGCCGTGGTGATCTGCTTCCTTCGCTCGGCGGACAGCGGCTTGTCGCCGAGTTGCCGCAGATAGTCGGCGGCGAACCAGGACTTGATCATCGACTCGGTGGAGTTGGTCGAGGCCAGGTTCTTCGAGCCGGAGATGGTGCCGGTGGTCCGGTCCATCAGGGCCCAGGAGAAGAACTCGCCGGAGAAGTTCATCGAGACCGGGCCGGCGGCCAGGGTCGGCGGCGGTGGGGCGGTCGGCTCGGGGGCCGCCACGCTCTGCGCGCCCCCGCCTGATCCGCCGGTGTCGTCGTCGGAGAACTGGGCGTAAGCGGCGGGAACCAGCATGGCGCTGCCGAGGAGGACCGCCACGACGGCGAGCACCATGGCCACGCGAGGTCGCATGAGTGGATGAGCTCCAGATGTCAGGGCCGGGGGGCCCGGTCGTTTTCACGAAAGGGTCGGCGTGATCGCCGAGGCCGGGGGAAGCGGCCTCCGTCTGGCGCTGGCAATCGTCGGCAGCCGATCGGTGTGACCGGCAAAGTCTACGTCCGGACGGCCCTGACGCCAGGATCCGACGCCGGTCAGGTTGCTATGAAGGCGGGATAATGGCCCGCTTTGCCGTTCTTGGTGGCTTTCACCTTTGTTTAGTGACCCATGTCATAGCCTCGATTCGACCTGTGCCAACACCGAAAGTGACTGTTCGTGACGGAAGGTGTCTTCGGAAACCTATGACACCCTCTGGTGTCAGAAGTTGCGAGCTGTAACACTTGCTGTCATGTATGGCAACGACTTCCCCGCCCCGGACGACGCGCCCGGCGGCAGCCTGCTCGGCGAGGTGGAGGCGGCGGAGGCGGCGCTGCGGGAGGCAGCGGCCCGGCGGCGCGGTGGCGCCCCCGGCCCGGACACCGACCTGGAGGCGTACTTCGCCGACGTGATCGACGCCGACCAGAAGATCGAGCCCCGTGACTGGATGCCCGAGGCGTACCGGAAGACGCTGATCCGGCAGATCGCCCAGCACGCGCACTCCGAGATCATCGGGATGCAGCCGGAGGGAAACTGGATCAGCCGGGCGCCCTCGCTCAAGCGCAAGGCGATCCTGCTGGCCAAGGTGCAGGACGAGGCCGGGCACGGCCTCTACCTGTACGCCGCCGCGGAGACCCTCGGCATCAGCCGGGACGAGCTGGTGCGGCTCCTCCTCGACGGCCGGCAGAAGTACAGCTCGATCTTCAACTACCCGACCCTGACCTGGGCGGACGTGGGCGTGGTCGGCTGGCTGGTGGACGGCGCGGCGATCGTCAACCAGGTCCCGCTGTGTCGCTGCTCCTACGGGCCGTACGCCCGCGCGATGATCCGGGTCTGCAAGGAGGAGTCGTTCCACCAGCGGCAGGGCTACGAGATCCTGCACATCCTGGCCCACGGCACCCCCGACCAGAAGGCGATGGCGCAGGACGCGGTCGACCGCTGGTGGTACCCGTCGCTGGCCATGTTCGGCCCGCCGGACGGCGACTCCACCCACTCCGCCCAGTCGATGGCGTGGAAGATCAAGCGGTTCTCCAACGACGAGCTGCGGCAGCGCTTCGTCGACATGTGTGTGCAGCAGGCCGAGATCCTCGGCCTCACCCTGCCCGACCCCGCCCTGCGCTGGAACGACGAGCGGCAGGCGTACGACTACACCCAGCCCGACTACGACGAGCTGATGCGGGTGATCAAGGGCCAGGGGCCGTGCAACCGGCAGCGGATGGAGCACCGCCGGCGCGCCCACGCCGACGGTGCCTGGGTGCGCGAGGCTGCCACGGCGTACGCCGCCAAACAGGCGGAGAAGAAGGAGAAGGTAGCCGCATGACCGAGCAGTCCCCGCTCTGGGAGGTGTTCGTGCGGGCCCGGCGCGGGCTGGCGCACACCCACGTCGGCAGCCTGCACGCCCCCGACGCCGAACTGGCCCTGCACAACGCCCGGGACCTGTACACCCGCCGCCAGGAGGGCGTCTCCATCTGGGTGGTGCCGGCCGGCGCGATCAGCGCGTCCAGCCCGGACGAGAAGGATGCCTTCTTCGACCCGGCGGCCGACAAGGTCTACCGCCACCCCACCTTCTACGAGGTCCCGGACGGGGTGGCCCACCTGTGAACGGCCCCTTCGACTTCGCCCTCGCCCTCGGCGACGACGCGCTGGTCGCCGCGCAGCGGCTCGGGGAGTGGACCACCCACGCCCCCGAGATGGAGGAGGACATCGCGCTGGCCAACGTCGCCCTCGACCAGCTCGGCGCGGCCCGGCTGCTGCTCACGTACGCGGGTGAGCTGGAGAGCGCCGGCCGGGACGAGGACGCGCTGGCGTACCTGCGCGACGACCGGGAGTTCCGCAACTGCCTGCTGGTCGAGCTGCCCAACGGCGACTTCGCGGTGACCGTGGCGAAGCTGTTCTTCCTGTCGGCGTACCAGCTCCCGCTGTACGCCGCGCTGGCCGGCTGCGCCGACGAGCGGCTCGCCGCGATCGGGGCCAAGGCGCGCAAGGAGTCCGCGTACCACCTCGACCACGCCTCGCTCTGGGTACGGCGGCTCGGCGACGGCACCGCCGAGTCGCACCGCCGGATGCAGGCCGCCGTCGACCAGGTCTGGCCGTACGTCCACGAGCTGTTCGCGCCGTTCCCGGGCGCGCCGGTCGACCCGAGCACCCTGCGCGCGGCGTTCGACGCCGCCGTGGACCCGGTGCTCGCCGAGGCCACGCTGTCCCGGCCGGCGGACGGCTGGGCGCCGGCCGGCGGACGGGACGGCCTGCACACCGAGCACCTGTCGTACCTGCTCACCGAGATGCAGGTGCTGCACCGCGCCCACCCGGGGGCGAAGTGGTGAGCGCGAGGAGCGCGGCGAAGCGGAGCCCCGCAGGCAGGAACGGCGGGCGGCCGTGGTGAGTCCGAGGGAGGCCGTGGCGGCGGTGCTGGACCCGGAGATCCGGGTGATCACCATCGACGAACTCGGCATCCTGCGGGCGGTCGACGAGGACCCGGCCACCGGCCGGGTGGCCGTGACCATCACCCCCACCTACACCGGCTGCCCGGCGATGGACATGATCCGCGCCGACATCCGCCGGGCGCTCGCCGCCGCCGGCCACCCCGACGCCGAGGTCCGTACCGTCTACAGCCCGGCGTGGAGCACCGACTGGATCTCCGAGACCGGTCGGGCGAAGCTCGCCGACGCGGGCATCGCCCCGCCGGCCCCGGTCCGGTCCGGTCCGGTCGTGCCGCTGACCCTCGCCGTCCGCTGCCCGCGCTGCGGCTCCCCGGAGACCGAGCAGATCAGCCGGTTCGGCTCCACCGCGTGCAAGGCGCTCTGGCGCTGCCGTTCCTGCTCCGAACCCTTCGACCACCTGAAGGCGCTGTGACTGTCACGATCACCCGCCCGGTCCGTCGCCGGCCGGCCTTCCACCCGCTGCCCGTCGCCGCCGTCGACCGGCTCACCGCCGACGCCGTGGCGGTCACCTTCGCCGTGCCCGAGGAGCTTCGGGAGACCTTCGCGTTCCGCGCCGGCCAGCACCTCACCGTGCGGCGTGTCGGGGAGGACGGCGAGGACGTACGGCGGTCGTACTCGATCTGCTCGACGCCCGACGACCTGGCCCGGCACGGCCGGCTGCGGATCGGGGTGCGGGAGATTCCCGGTGGCGCGTTCTCCGCGTACGCCTGCGGCGCCCTGCGCGGTGGTGACACCGTCGAGGTGCTGCCCCCGCTCGGGCACTTCACCACGGCGTTCGCGCCGGACCGGGCCCGCCGCTACGGCGCGGTGGTCGCCGGCTCCGGCATCACCCCGGTGCTCGCGCTGGTCGCCACCGCCCTGGCCGTCGAGCCGGCCAGCACCTTCACCCTGGTGTACGGCAACCGCTCGGCGAACTCGGTAATGTTCGCCGAGGAGTTGGCGGACCTGAAGGACCGGTATCCGACCCGGCTGCACCTGGTGCATGTGCTCTCCCGCGAGCGGGGCGAGTCGCCGCTGCTGTCGGGCCGGATCGACGCCGGGCGGCTGGGTTGGCTGCTGGAGACCATCGTGCCGGGCGACGCGATCGAGGAGTGGTTCCTCTGCGGCCCGTACGGGATGGTGGTCGACGCGAAGGCGGTGCTGGCGGAGCGCGGCGTGCCGGAGTCGGCGGTGCACACGGAGCTGTTCCACGTCGCCGAGGCCCCCGCGCCGCCGCGCCGCCCGGCCGACCGTCCCGGAGCCGGGGCGGAGGTGACGATCGTGCTCGACGGCCGGTCGTCGTCCTTCACGATGGGCCGTGAGGAGCGGGTGCTCGACGCGGCGCTGCGGGTGCGCGGCGAGCTGCCGTACGCGTGCAAGGGCGGGGTCTGCTCGACGTGCCGGGCGAAGGTCGTCGACGGCGAGGTGACGATGGCCCGCAACTACGCGCTGGAGCCGGACGAGGTGGCGGCCGGATACGTCCTGACCTGCCAGTCCAGCCCGGTCACCGACACCCTCACGGTCGACTACGACGCCTGACGGCACGGCGGTCATGCCTCCGAGTTTTCTCGGAAGTTTGCGTTGCCCTGCACTCTGCAGGTTGTGACTTAACTGATGGACGGCGCAACGCCGGCACCCCAGCTACCGGCTGCGAAGCTCGGCATCGAGTGGATTGGGCCCGGCAGTTCAGTTATCGGCGGGGGCAGCTGAGCCGTCGGCACCTCCCAGTCGTCGTACTGACGTGTCCCGCCTGCGTGACCCTCGACCTGGTCGGAGTGTCCCCCCCTCGCCCTCGCCCCCCGCCCCCCGCCCCCCGCCCCCGCCCCTCGCCCCCGCCCCCCGCCCCCGCCCTCCGCCGAACCCGCCCGGAGTTGTCCACATTCCGGGAGTTTCGTTCCGCGACTTAGGATGACCGGAGATCTTGGTAGCAAGCGGCCCCTCCAGGGGCCGTTTCGTTCCAAGATCTCCCGCGCGGTCAGTCATGGCCAGGTCTGGCGGCGAAAATGGCGCTCCTGGTCGTGGTGCGTGAGATGAGGGCCTGGGCCTCGGTTCGAGAACTTCGATGACCTTCTGAAACGGTGCTGCCTGCGCTCCCATCGGGCGCATCACCAGGCAACCGGGGTTCTCGCACAGCCCCGACGGACCCGGTTCCGCCGGTCGACGATCTTCATCGATCCAGGGCCGAGGATGAGCATCCCTGAGCTGTCGGGCGCGACCTGGCGCAAGTCCACCCGCAGCGGCTCCAACGCTGACTGCGTGGAGTGGCCACGCTGGCGCGGGCGGTCGCCGTACGCGATTCGAAGGACCCGGCCGCGCCGGGTGCTGGCCTTCGACCCACCTGCTGGGCCGCCTTTGTCGTCGGCGTACCGAATCGGTCCTGATTGCCCGGCGGCAGGTGACTGCCCCGATACCCCCGCCGCCGGCTGCCCTCTCAGGCCAGCAGCGGGGTGAGCAGGCGTGCCGGGTCTACGGTGGTGGGCCGGTCGCTCACCTGGCCGTCCCCCAGCTCGATCACCCGCCACACCCCGTCGTCGCGCAGTCCCAGGTCGACCGTGACGAAGGGCAGTCCCAGGCTGGCCACCAGTGGCGCGACGCCGGTCAGGTCGGGGTCGACGGCGGGGGGTCGGTCCGGGGTGTCCGGGTGCGGGCCGACCAGCACGCACCGGCCGTCCCGCCACCAGGTCCGCACCTCCGCCGAGGTGAACAGCTCGAAGCGGCGCAGCACGAAACCGCCCACGAAGTCGTCCTCGCGGAGCTGCCGGAACCGGCGGGCCACCGCCCAGGCGGCCTCGGGGTCGGCCAGATCGGGTATGAAGGCCGCCTCGTCCCAGTGGTGCTTCATCGACTTGCAGTAGTCGCGGAGCACGGCCGGGCCGCCGCCCAGCGTGGCGCGGGCCCGGTCGAACGCGTCCCGCCCGTCCCCCACGGTCCACGTCGTGGCCGGCGTCACGGGCCTCAGCTCCGGGTACCAGCCGGGCAGTTCGTGCGCCCGCCGGTACTGCTCGGCGCCGGTACGCAACGTGACGCCCCGCGTGGCCAGCGCGTCCGCGAAGGCGGCGTACCGCTCGGAGCGGAGCATCCAGCCGCGGTAGACCGCCTCGGTCTCCTCGGGCAGTTGTCGCAGGGCGGCGTCGGCGTCGCCCCGGGCGAGCGCGTCGTGGTCGACGACCGCGACCGGCACGCCGGCCTCCCGGGCGGTCGTCGCCTCCGGCGCGAAGTGCGGTTCCGGTCGGCGGGGCCGGAGCGGGTCGGCGGGTACCAGCAGCAGCATCCCGCCATCCTCCCCGGGCCCCGCCACCCGCGCGGGCGTCAGCTCGGGGCCTTGACCTGGCCGTCGAATGCGATGCTGCGCCAGAGGTCGAACTGGCGGTCGTTGCCGACCAAGGGGTTGCCGACCAGCGCGACGGCGGCGTGCACCTCCTCGTCGTTGCGGAGTTGGCGGAAGTAGCCGGCACCGACCAGGGCGATGCCCCGGCCGGGTGACTGGATCAGCCTCATGTCGTCCTTCCAGAGGTCGAGCGGGGGTGGGGTGGTCTGCCCGCGGGCCCGGGCGATGAGCGCCTGCGCGGTGGCCTGCGCGGCGTCGTAGCGGTCCGGGAAGGCGGAGCGCTGCACGCCCTGCGCCACCCGCCCGGCCGACCAGCCGGGGTTGGCGGCGGCCAGCGGAACGGCCCGGACGAAGAACGAGTTGGCCGCGTACGCCACGTTCATGATCTGCGCGGGGGTGCCCCAGCCCTGGGAGGGACGCTGCTGGAACACGCCCAGCGAGTCGGAGTCGCCACAGGGCAGGTTGTTCATCCGCGACTCCACCCAGCCGGCCTCGAAGCCGGCGAGCAGCACCCGATCGTTGACCGACAGCCCGATGGCGACCTGGTAGACGGCGGTCAGGACGGCGTCGTCGGCGTTCGGTGGGATCGACGAGCAGGCGGCCTGGGCCGGCTCGCCGGAGGCCGCCTGGGACAGCCCGACGCCAGTGGCGACCAGGGCGGCTCCGCTGGATGCCAGGGCGAGCGCCTGGCGGCGGGAGTACGTGTTCATCGTCGGTGTCAGGCCGACGGGGCCTTGACCTGGCCGTCGTAGGCGATGCTGCGCCAGAGGTCGAACTGGCGGTCGTTGCCGATCAGGGGGTTGCCGACCAGCGCGACGGCGGCCGTCACCTCCTCGTTGTTGCTGAGCTGGCGGAAGTAGCCGGGGCCGACCAGGGCGATGCCCCGGTTGGTGGACTGGATCAGCCTCATGTCGTCCTTCCAGAGGTCGAGGGGTGGGTTGCCGGCGAGTTGGCGGGCCACGTCGGCGCGCATCGAGTCGAGGTCGATGAAGGAGGGGTCGATCTTGCCGCTGGTGCTGGTCTCCCGGTGGCCCCTGGCGTAGCTGGCATCCCGGCCGAGCCGCCGCAGCACGGCGGCGGTCGCGAGCACCGAGGCGGAGTACTGGGCGTTGGTCATGGCCTGGTCGACCCCGTTGTAGTCGATCTCCCAACCGACCATCAGGGTGTTGCCGTCGCCGGCCGGGATGGGGCCGCTGCCCCGGCTGACGCCGGCGTGGTTGGCCCGCCCGCCCGAGATGACGTGGAAGACGCCGTTGTAGTCGACCAGCGCCTGACAGAGCGGGCCGGGCAGGTCGGACCGGCCGTTGATGCAGATGTTCAGGGCGGGGTGCGGGTTGGCGGCACTGGAGGTGGCCGCGGTGTGGTGCCAGAGCACGCCGATCGGGGCGAACGAGCTGCCGGCGACCCGGCCGAGCCAGTTGCCGTGTTCGACCACGGTGACGCCGGCGCCGCGGAGCACGTCGGCGAGCCAGGGGATGGTGGCCATCAGGCCGTGATCAGGTCGGCGAGACACTCCGGGGTCGGGGTCGTCGCCGCCTGCGCCGGCTGGCTCACCGTCACCAGGGCCAGCGCGGTGGCCGCGAGGGGTACGAGGCCGAGCAGCGCCCGGCGGGGCAGTGGGCGAGGGGCGGGGGGAGTCGGGTCCGTGATCATTCACGCATGTTAATTGATCGATCAATACCGGGTAAGTCCCCGCGCGTTTGCGGTCGCCCGGGGCGGGCTGTGTCGTGGTCGACAGGAGTCCGGTCCGGCCGGCCGGGGGCGGGGCGACGTAGGCTCGGGGGCGTGAGTGTGAGCCGGGAGATCGACGACATCCTGCAGCGCGGCGCGGACGGCGGGCGGATCACGCCCGAGGAGGCCCTGCTGATCTACACCGAGGCGCCCTTCCACGCCCTCGGCGAGGCGGCCGACGCGGTGCGTCGGCGGCGCTACCCCGACGGCATCGTCACGTACCTGATCGACCGCAACATCAACTACACGAACGTCTGCGTGACGGCGTGCAAGTTCTGCGCCTTCTACCGCGCCCCCAAGCACAAGGAGGGGTGGACCCACCCGACCGAGGAGATCCTGCGCCGCTGCGGCGAGGCGGTCGAGCTGGGCGCCACCCAGGTCATGCTCCAGGGCGGCCACCACCCCGACTACGGGGTGGAGTACTACGAGGAGCTGTTCTCCTCGGTGAAGAAGGCATACCCGCAGCTCGTCATCCACTCGATCGGGCCGAGCGAGATCCTGCACATGGCCAAGGTCTCCGGCGTCGGCCTCGACGAGGCCATCGCCCGGATCAAGGTGGCCGGGCTGGACTCGATCGCCGGCGCCGGCGCCGAGATGCTGCCGGATCGGCCGCGCAAGGCCATCGCGCCGCTCAAGGAGTCCGGCGCACGCTGGCTGGAGGTCATGGAGCTGGCCCACCGGCAGGGCCTGGAGTCGACCGCGACGATGATGATGGGCACCGGCGAGACCAACACCGAGCGGATCGAGCACCTGCGGATGATCCGTGACGTGCAGGACCGCACCGGCGGGTTCCGGGCGTTCATCCCGTGGACGTACCAGCCGGAGAACAACCACCTCAAGGGCCGCACGCAGGCCACCACGCTGGAGTACCTGCGGCTGGTCGCGGTGGCCCGGCTGTTCTTCGAGACCGTCCCGCACCTCCAGGCGTCCTGGCTGACCACCGGCAAGGACGTCGGCCAGCTCGCCCTGCACATGGGGGTGGACGACCTCGGCTCGATCATGCTGGAGGAGAACGTCATCTCCTCGGCCGGCGCCCGGCACCGCTCCAACCTGCACGAGCTGATCGGCATGATCCGCTCGGCCGACCGCATCCCGGCTCAGCGGGACACCCTCTACCGCCGGCTCGCGGTGCACCGCACCCCGGCCGACGACCCGACCGACGACCGGGTGGTATCGCACTTCTCGTCGATCGCCATGCCGGGCGGCGGGGCGGGCCGGCCGCTGCCGCTGGTCGAGGTCAACTGACCCACCGCGCACCGGCGGACACGCTGGGCGAGCGCTCACCGGCCGGTCGGCCGGTGAGCCGATCGGCGGTCCGGACAGTTCTGCTCGGCCTGTCGGACCTGGTGTGCGTCTTGTCGTCCGAAAGGGTCGCGCAGGCCAGCGCGGGTCGCTAACGTCCCCCGCGACGTGGTCCGAGGCTCAGTCCTCCATCGGCCCGTGGGGGCCGTTCACATAGAGCACGGCGGTGGGGGCGGGATGGTCGACCATCCCGCCCCCACCGTCTTGACGGCCGGGGCCGGACGGATGAATTGCCGTGCCGGCTCCTGGCGCAATCGATCTACCTCGGATAACGTCCGCTCGGTTCCGCAAAAACCCTCCTTCTTCCCTAACCCCGGGGGATCAATGACCTCGTTCCACCGTTCGGCCCTGGCCCGTGTCGGGGCCGTGGCGCTGCTGGCCGCCGGCGGCCTGGCCACCGTGGCGGCCCCGGCCCAGGCGGCCGACCAGGCCGACCTGGCGCTGGTCCCGCTCAGCCAGAACCTGGCCAAGGGCGTCGAGGCGGCCAAGGCCAAGCCGTTCAAGTTCACCGTCGACAACACCCGCAGCTCGGTCGCGGCCCGCGACGTCCGGGTCACCGTGGAGACGAAGGGCCTGACCAAGCGGGTCGGCTTCGTCGTCCCCGACGGCTGCGAGGTCTCCGGCACCGCCTTCACCTGCCTGCTCGGCGACCTGGCCGGCGGCACCAGCGAGGACTTCGGCATCCCGCTGTTCAGCACCGGCGGCCGGGGCAAGGGCGGCGCGCTGAAGGTGACGGTCGCCTCGTCGACCGCCGACCCGAACACGGACGACAACAGCGAGACCGTCGACGTCACCGTCACCCGCCCCGGCTACGACCTCACCTCCTGGGTGCAGGACGGGTACGCCAACGTCGTGGTCGACGGCGCGCAGAGCAACGAGCCGGACCTGAAGCCGATCCCGCGCGGCGCGACCGCACCGCTGGACTGGGCGATCTACAACGACGGCAGCCGCCGGGCGACCGGCGTCTTCTACGCCATCACGCTGCCGGCCAAGGTCAGCTTCGCGAAGCTGCCCGAGAACTGCGTCGAGCAGGAGATCGGCGGCCTGGCCCAGGCGTTCTGCGAGGACGCCGGTGCGGTGATCCGGCCGGGCGAGTACTACACCGACGACGTGCGGGTGAAGGTCGCCGACGACGCCGACCAGCCGGTGCTGCGCATCGGCGAACTCTTCGCGTACGGGCTGGACGAGGCGCAGGGCGCCCCCGAGGAGGAGCCGAAGGTCGCCTCGGCGGCCCAGCGTCGCGCCTTCACCGAAACGGACGAGGTCGACAACCAGGCCGTCTTCGACGTCTTCGTGGACCTGTCCGCCCAGCCCACCCCCACCCCGACGCCGACCGGCACCTCGACCCCGGGCCCGTCCGCCGAGCCGGGCGCGACCACCTCGCCGGGCACCGGCGGTGGCGGCGGCGGGCTTCCGGTGACCGGCGTGCAGGCCGGGTTGATCGGTGGCATCGGCGGCGCCGTGCTGCTGGCCGGAGGGGCGCTGCTGGTGCTCTCCCGCCGCCGCCGGGTGCTGCTGGTGACCCCGGGGGACGAGAGGGCGAGCAGCTGACCGTCGGGAACGACTGACGCGACGCGCCGGGACGGGCGGGGTGGGTGACCACCCCGCCCGTCCGCGTATCTCCGCAGCGCCGCCCCGGCATCGGTGGGCGGGGCGTCGGCTGGCAGAGTGGAGGGGTGAGCCTTACCCCGCAGGGCCAGCGCGCCAGCCTGGACAAGCAGCCGCACGAGGTCGCCGCGATGTTCGACGGCGTGGCCGCCCGCTACGACCTGACCAACACCGTCCTCTCCTTCGGGCAGGACCGGTTCTGGCGGCGGGCCACCCGGGCGGCACTCGGGCTCGGCCCCGGCGACCGGGTGCTGGACGTCGGCGCGGGCACCGGCGTCTCGACCGAGGAACTGGCCCAGTCCGGCGCGTACGCGGTCGGCGCGGACCTCTCTCTCGGCATGCTGCACGCCGGCAAGCGGTCCCGCCCCACGGTGCCGCTGCTGGCCGGGGACGCGCTGCGGCTGCCCTTCGCGGACGCCAGCTTCGACGCGGTGACCATCTCCTTCGCGCTGCGCAACGTGTCGGACACCGAGGCGGCCCTGCGTGAGCTGGCCCGGGTCACCCGGCCCGGTGGCCGGCTGGTGGTCTGCGAGTTCAGCACCCCGGTCAACCCGGCGTTCCGCACGGTCTACCTGTCGTCCCTGATGCGTTTCCTGCCGGGGGTGGCCCGCACGGTGTCCAGCAACCCGGACGCGTACGTCTACCTCGCCGAGTCGATCCGGGCCTGGCCGGACCAGCAGGCCCTGGCGGCGCGGATCGGCTCGGCCGGCTGGGGCCGGGTGGCCTGGCGCAACCTCACCGGCGGCGTGGTCGCCCTGCACCGCGCGGTTCGCGACTGAGTCGCTCCGACCGCGACGCGTTCCCGAATGTACGGAATTAGTCCACTTTGCCCGGTAGGCTTGCTCCGTGACGGGAGTAGAGCCGGCGCACGCGACGCCGAGCGAGGACGCCGCAGAACTCGTCGCCCAACTCAGGGCGTTGGCGGGGGTCGACCCGGCCGACGTCCGTCAGGTGGTGGCGGAGGTGCTGGCGGCCCTGGACCGCGCGGCCGGCGGCGCCCTGCGTGGCCACCTGCCGGAGGCCATCCGGGTCGATGCGGGTCTGGACGAGCCCACCTCCGCGCCGCTTTGACCCCTTTGTGGATCCCGGCAGCTCCCACCTCGGCAAGTTAGGGCCACCTAACCCGGCAGGGACGTTACGGCGGTCATAGACTCCACCCGACCGGCTTGTGAAGGATTTCACGAGCACGCGGGAGGAGGCGCAGATGACCGCGGTGGAGAACGACGCCGACGTGATCGTCGTGGGCGCCGGCCCTGGTGGCTCGGCGACGGCTTACCATCTGGCGCAGCACGGTGTGCGGGTGCTGCTGCTGGAGAAGACCGAGTTCCCCCGGGAGAAGGTCTGCGGCGACGGGCTGACCCCGCGCGCGGTCCGGCAGCTCATCCGGATGGGCGTGGACACCTCGCCCGAGGCGGGCTGGCTGCACAACCGGGGCCTGCGGGTGATCGGCGGTGGCGTCCGCCTGGAGTTGGACTGGCCGGACCTGGCCAGCTTCCCCAACTACGGCCTGGTCCGCACCCGGCTCGACTTCGACGACCTGCTCGCCCAGCGCGCCGTCTCGGCCGGGGCGAAGCTGCGCACCAACGTCAACGTGGTCGGTCCGGTGCTCGACGCCGACAACCGGGTGGTCGGGGTGGAGGCCGAGGTCGGCCCGGACAAGGAGCCCGCCACCTTCCGCGCCCCGCTGGTGGTCGCCGCGGACGGCGTCTCCGGCCGATTCCCGCTCGCCCTCGGGCTTGCCAAGCGGGAGGACCGGCCGATCGGGGTGGCTGTCCGGCGGTACTACCGCTCGCCGGCCAAGCACGACGACGACTACCTGGAGTCGTGGCTGGAGCTGCGCAGCAAGGCCAGCGGCGACAACCTGCTCCCCGGGTACGGCTGGATCTTCGGTCTCGGCGACGGGCGGGTCAACGTCGGCCTCGGCGTGCTCAACTCCTCGACCGCCTTCGGCAAGACCAACTACCGGCGGCTGCTCACCGACTGGCTGGCCAACACCCCCGAGGACTGGGGAATGACCGACGAGTCGAACGCCGAGGGGCCGATCCTCGGTGCGGCGCTGCCGATGGGCTTCAACCGGGTGCCGCACTACACTCGCGGCGTCATGCTGGTCGGCGACTCCGGCGGCATGGTCAACCCGTTCAACGGCGAGGGCATCGCGTACGCGATGGAGTCCGGAGAGCTGGCCGCGGAGGTCGCGGTGCAGGCCCTCGCCCGGCCGGCCGGCCCCGAGCGGGAGCGGGCGTTGATGGCGTACCCGCAGGAGCTGAAGGCCCGGTTCGGCGGCTACTACCGGCTCGGCGGGATTTTCGTGAAGCTGATCGGCCGTCCGGAGATCATGCGGATGGCCACCAAGCACGGCATGCCGCATCCAGCCCTGATGCGGTTCGTGCTCAAGCTGCTGGCCAACCTGACCGACCCGCGCGGCGGGGACGCGATGGACCGGGTCATCAACGCGATGACGAAGGCGGCGCCAGCCGTGTAGCACGAGGAGTGCCCGTGAGCCCGCAGGTCGCCGACGAGTGCGGGGCTCCGGCCGGACGGTCGACGAGGACCGCAGGCTGGGCAGGGATCGACCCCGCCGACAGCCGTCGTGAGGGACGTGAATAGTGTGATTTTGGCCAACCACCGCCGAGGGCAGGGAAGGACGAGCAGGAGACCACAATGACGCTCTCGCCTTACGCACCCATCATCGGGCTGTTCGCCCTCGCCGCGGCGTTCTCGCTGTTCTCCGTGGCCGCCGCCCGCTTCGCCGGCCCGCGCCGGTACAACAAAGCCAAACTCGAGGCGTACGAGTGCGGCATCGAGCCCAGCCCGCAGCCCGTCGGGGGCGGCCGGTTCCCGATCAAGTTCTACCTGACGGCGATGCTCTTCATCGTCTTCGACATCGAGATCATCTTCCTCTACCCCTGGGCGGTCTCGTTCGACGCCCTGCCGATCTTCGGCTTCGTGGAGATGGTCCTGTTCATCGTCGCGGTCTTCGTCGCATACGCCTACGTGTGGCGGCGCGGCGGCCTGGACTGGGACTGAGGGAGACACGCAGATGGGTATCGAGGAGAAGCTTCCCGCCGGCATCCTGCTCACCTCCGTGGAGTCGCTGGTCAACTGGTCGCGGAAGACGTCCTTCTGGGGCGCCACCTTCGGCCTGGCCTGCTGCGCCATCGAGATGATGGCCGCCGGTGGCCCGCACTACGACCTGGGCCGCTGGGGCATGGAGGTGTTCCGCGCCTCGCCCCGGCAGGCGGACCTGATGATCGTGGCCGGCCGGGTGAGCCAGAAGATGGCACCGGTCCTGCGCCAGATCTACGACCAGATGGCCGAGCCCCGCTGGGTGCTCTCGATGGGCGTCTGCGCCAGCAGCGGCGGCATGTTCAACAACTACGCCATCGTGCAGGGTGTCGATCACATCGTGCCCGTCGACATGTACCTCCCGGGCTGCCCGCCCCGGCCGGAGATGCTCATCGACGCGATCCTCAAGCTCCGCGAGAAGGTCATGCACGAGCCGCTGGGCCCGAACGGGCGCAAGATGCACGAGGCCCGCTTGGCGCGCGGCGACGTGCCGGTCGTCCCGTACGGCTCGATGCCGTCGTCGTACCGCAGTGACAAGGCCCGCCGCGCCGAGTGGACCAAGGCGGTTCGCGAGGGGCGCGAGGAGCAGCTGCGGATCGAGAACTGGATGAAGGCCCAGAACCACCTCCACCCGCACGGGGGCATCAAGTGAGCGCAGCTTCGAACACCGGCGGCCTGCCGGTCCCGGTGACGCCGGCCGGAGCCAGCAGCGGCGCGCCCGCCGAGCACCCGCCGGCCAGCCCGGCCGGGCGCGGCATGTTCGGCATCCACGGCTCGGGCGACGTCTCCGGCTTCGGTGGCCTGGTCCGCCCGCGCCAGCCGGTCGAGGAGACCCCCCGGCCGTACGGGGGCTACTTCGACGAGGTCCGCGACGCGCTGGAGGAGGCCTACCCGGCGTTCGGCGACGCGATCGAGAGGATCGTGGTCGACCGGGGTGAGCTGACCCTGCACGTCCGCCCGGAGCGGATCGCCGAGGTCTGCCAGGTGATGCGGGACGACCTCGCGCTGCGCTTCGAGCTGTGCTCCTCGGTGTCCGGGGTGGACTACCTCGGTGCGCACGAGCGCCGGCTGCACGTGGTCTACCAGCTCACCTCGATGACGTACCGCCGCCGGGTGCGGCTGGAGGCCGCGGTGTCCGCCGAGGACCCGCACCTGCCGAGCGTCACCAGCGTCTACCCGACCGCCGACTGGCAGGAGCGGGAGGCGTACGACATGTTCGGCATCATCTTCGACGGCCACCCCAACCTGACCCGGATCCTCATGCCGGACGACTGGGAGGGGCACCCCCAGCGCAAGGACTATCCGCTCGGCGGCGTCCCCGTCGAGTACAAGGGCGCGGAGATCCCGCCGCCGGACCGACGGAGGTCGTACCAGTGACGACGTCGAACTACGCGACCGAGCGCGAGACCACCGAGGGCCGGGTCTTCACCGTCACCGGTGGGGACTGGGACCAGATCGTCTCCGGCACGGACCCGATCAACGACGAGCGGATCGTCGTGAACATGGGTCCGCAGCACCCGTCCACCCACGGCGTGCTCCGGCTGATCCTGGAGCTGGAGGGCGAGACCGTCCGCGAGGCGCGGTCGGTCATCGGGTACCTGCACACCGGCATCGAGAAGAACCTGGAATACCGCAACTGGGTGCAGGGCACGACCTTCGTGACCCGGATGGACTACCTCGCGCCGCTGTTCAACGAGACGGCGTACAGCCTCGCGGTGGAGAAGCTGCTCGGCATCACCGACGACATCACCGAGCGGGCCACCACGATCCGGGTCCTGATGATGGAGCTGAACCGGATCGCCTCGCACCTGGTCTGGGTGGCCACCACGGCCATGGAGCTGGGCGCGATCAACATGATGCTGTACGGCTTCCGCGAGCGGGAGTACATCCTCGACATCTTCGAGAGCATCACCGGCCTGCGGATGAACCACGCGTACATCCGGCCGGGCGGCGTGGCGCAGGACGTGCCGGACGAGGCAATCGTCAAGATCCACAGGTTCCTCAAGATGATGCCGAAGAGGCTCAAGGAGTACGAGGATCTCCTCTCCGGCCAGCCGATCTGGATCGAGCGCACCACGAACGTCGCGGTGCTCGACGCGACCGGCTGCCTCGCGTTGGGCGTCACCGGCCCGGTGCTCCGCTCCGCCGGCCTCGCCTGGGACCTGCGCAAGACCATGCCGTACTGCGGCTACGAGACGTACGAGTTCGACGTGCCGACCCACACCGACGGCGACGTCTGGGGCCGCTACCTGGTTCGGCTCGCCGAGATCCGGGAGTCGCTCAAGCTCGTCGAGCAGGCGGTGGGCCGGTTGAAGCCGGGCCCGGTGATGGTCGCCGACCGCAAGATCGCCTGGCCGGCGCAGCTCGCCATCGGCGTCGACGGCATGGGCAACTCGCTGGAGCACGTCGCGAAGATCATGGGTCAGTCGATGGAGTCGCTGATCCACCACTTCAAGCTGGTCACCGAGGGCTTCCGGGTCCCGCCGGGCCAGGTGTACGTCGGCATCGAGTCGCCCCGCGGCGAGCTGGGCGTGCACGCCGTCTCCGACGGTGGCACCCGTCCGTACCGGGTGCACTACCGGGAGCCGAGCTTCGTCAACCTCCAGGCCCTCCCGGCGATGTCCGAGGGCGGCCTGATCGCCGACGTGATCGCCGGCGGCGCCTCGCTGGACCCCGTGATGGGTGGTTGTGACCGATGAGCTTCACCGAAACGACTCGCGAGCGGGCGCGGGAGATCGTCGCCCGGTACCCGGCCGACCGGTCCCGCTCGGCGCTGCTGCCGCTGCTGCACCTGGTGCAGTCGGAGGAGGGGTACGTCTCCCCGGCCGGCGTCGAGTTCTGCGCCGACGTGCTCGGCCTGAACAAGGCCCAGGTCGGCGCCGTGGCCACCTTCTACACGATGTACAAGCGCAAGCCGACCGGCGACTACCTGGTCAGCGTCTGCACCAACACGATGTGCAACGTGCTCGGCGGCCAGGAGGTCTACGACACCCTGGCCGAGCACCTCGGCGTCGGCCACGACGAGACCACCGCCGACGGCAAGGTCACCCTGGAGCACGCCGAGTGCCTGGCGGCCTGCGACTACGGCCCGGTGATGACCGTCAACTACGACTTCTTCGACGGCGTCGACCCGCAGACCGCCCTCGGGGTGGTCGAGGAGCTGCGTTCCGGCGGCCGGCCGATGCCGACCCGGGGCGCGCGGCTCTGCACGCTGAAGGAGATGGCGGTGCAGCTCGCCGGTTTCGCCGACGAGCGCGAGGGCGCGGTCGCCGACGGCGGCCCGGGCGAGCCCACCCTGCGCGGCCTGCGGCTGGCCGAGCAGCACGGCATCTCGGTGCCGGGCTACGACCCGAACACGCCGATCCGTAGCAAGGCGGAGGCGGACGCCGCCGCGGCGAGGGCGAAGGCCGCGGAGCAGGCGAAGCCGGCCCCCGCCACCACGGCGACCGGCAGCACCGCTCCCGACGTGAAGGCGCCGGACGCCAAGTCGCCCGAGGTACGGGCCGCGGAGACCCGGCAGCCGGACGCCCGGACCGCCGTGCCGGACGCGCCCGGCACCAAGGTTCCGGCCGACCCGACGCCCCCGGCACCGCGCGACGCGCGGGAGGCCGAGGCCGCCGGCGTCGCCGCGAACACGCCGGCCGGTGACGGCAAGCCCGCCGGCGACGAGGCCGGCGCGCAGGAGCGCTCGCTCAAGGAAGCGGCGGCATCCGCGGGTGCGAGGAGTGAGCTTGCGAGCCCCGGTCGCCCACGCGAGGAGCGAGCGGAGCGAGCCCCGCAGTCGTGGGCTGAAAACCGCGCAGTCGCGGGCGAGGAGCGAGCGGAGCGAGCCCCGCAGTCGTGGGCTGAGAACCGCCCAGTCGCGAGCGAAGGGGGAACCAAGAAGTGACCACTCCTCGGCCGGAGACCCTGGCCAAGATCACCCCCGTGCTCACCAAGCGCTGGCTGTCGCCGGATGCCTGGCGGATCGGCACGTACGAGAGGCTGGACGGCTACGCCGCCCTGCGCAAGGCGCTCAAGGCCCACCCGGACGACCTGATCCAGCTCGTCAAGGACTCCGGCCTGCGCGGTCGCGGCGGCGCGGGCTTCCCGACCGGCCTGAAGTGGGGGTTCATCCCGCAGGGCGACGGCAAGCCGCACTACCTGGTGGTGAACGCCGACGAGGGCGAGCCGGGCACCTGCAAGGACCTGCCGCTGATGACCCACGACCCGCACTCGCTGGTCGAGGGCGTAATCATCGGGTCGTACGCGATCCGGGCCAGCCGGGCCTACATCTACATCCGTGGCGAGGCGGTACACGCCGCCCGCCGGCTGCGCAACGCCGTGCGGGAGGCGTACGCCAAGGGCTACCTCGGTAAGAACATCCTCGGCTCCGGGTTCGACCTGGAGCTGGTGGTGCACTCGGGTGCCGGGGCGTACATCTGCGGTGAGGAGACGGCGCTGCTGGACTCGCTGGAGGGCTTCCGGGGCCAGCCCCGGCTGCGCCCGCCGTTCCCGGCGACCCACGGCCTGTACGCCAGCCCCACGGTGGTCAACAACGTCGGCACCATCGCCAGCGTGCCGTACATCGTGCTCGGCGGGGCCGACTGGTGGAAGACCATGGGCACGGAGAAGTCCGCCGGTCCGATGATCTACTCGCTCTCCGGCCGGATCGCCGAACCGGGCCAGTACGAGTGCACGATGGGTGTCACGTTGCGCGAGCTCCTGGAGCTGGCCGGCGGGATGCAGCCGGGGCACAACCTGCGGTTCTGGACCCCGGGCGGCTCGTCGACCCCGCTACTCACCGCCGAGCACCTGGACGTGCCGCTGGACTTCGAGGGGGTGGCGGCGGCCGGCTCGATCCTGGGCACCACGGCCACCCAGATCTTCTCCGACCAGGACTGCCCGGTGTACGCGACGTACCGGTGGCTGGAGTTCTACCACCACGAGTCGTGCGGCAAGTGCACCCCGTGCCGCGAGGGCAACTACTGGATGGTCCGGGTCTACCGGCGGATCCTCGCCGGCCAGGGCACCCACGAGGACCTGGACACCCTGCTGGACACCTGCGACAACATCCTCGGCCGCTCGTTCTGCGGCCTGGGTGACGGTGCGACCAGCTCGGTGACCTCGTCGCTGAAGTACTTCAAGCAGGACTACCTCGACTACATCGAGGGACGTACCGCGCCGAAGCTGTCGGACAAGCAGCTGGTGGGAGCGCACTGATGCGAGCGCGAGGAGTGAGCGAAGCGAGCCCCGCAGTCGCGAGCGAAAGGCGAGCACTGTGACCGACGTAGCCAAGCAGACCGAGACCGTCACCCTCACGATCGACGGCATCGAGGTCACCGCGCCCAAGGGCGCGCTGCTGATCCGGGTCGCCGAGCAGCTGGGCACCGAGATCCCGCGCTTCTGCGACCACCCGCTGCTGGCCCCGGCCGGCGCGTGCCGGCAGTGCCTGGTCGAGGTGGAGGGCCAGCGCAAGCCGGTGGCCTCCTGCACCCAGACCGTCGCCGAGGGCATGGTGGTCCGCACCCAACTCACCTCCGGCGTCGCCAAGAAGGCGCAGGAGGGGGTCATGGAGCTGTTGCTGCTCAACCACCCGCTCGACTGCCCGATGTGCGACAAGGGTGGCGAGTGCCCGCTGCAGAACCAGGCGATGTCCACCGGCCGCACGGACTCCCGGTTCCACGAGCACAAGCGGGAGTACGAGAAGCCGATGGCGATCAGCACCCAGGTGCTGCTCGACCGCGAGCGCTGCGTGCTCTGCCAGCGGTGCACCCGGTTCTCCGACGAGATCGCCGGCGACAAGTTCATCGACCTGATGGGCCGGTCGTCCGCCGAGGAAATCAACATCTACCGGGACGAGGCGTACGGCGAGGAGGGCGACGCGGGCGACGTCCCGTTCAACTCGTACTTCTCCGGCAACACCGTGCAGATCTGCCCGGTGGGCGCGCTGACCGGCGCGCAGTACCGCTTCCGGGCCCGCCCGTTCGACCTGGTCTCCAGCCCGAGCGTCTGCGAGCACTGCTCGGCCGGCTGCGCCCAGCGCACCGACTGGCGGCGCGGCAAGGTGACCCGCCGGCTGGCCGGCGACGACCCGCAGGTCAACGAGGAGTGGAACTGCGACAAGGGGCGCTGGGGCTTCCAGTACGCCCGCGCCTTCGACCGGCTCACCACCCCGCAGGTCCGCGACTCCGAGACCGGTGAGCTGCGCGAGGCGTCGTGGAGCGAGGCGCTGACCGTCGCCGCCGAGGGGCTGCGGGCCGCCCGGGACGGCGGCCACGGCACGGCGGTGCTGACCGGCGGCCGGCTGACCGTCGAGGACGCGTACGCGTACGCGAAGTTCGCCCGGGTCGCGCTGAACACCAACGACATCGACTTCCGGGCCCGGCCGGTCTCCCGCGAGGAGTCCGACTTCCTGGCCAGCACGGTCGCCGGGCGCACCGACGTCACCTACGCGGACGTGGAGAACGCGCCCGCCGTGGTGCTGGTCGGTCTGGAGCCGGAGGAGGAGTGCCCGATCCTCTTCCTGCGGCTGCGCAAGGCGTACCTGAAGAAGAAGCTCACGGTGTACGCCCTCGCGCCGTTCGCCACCCGTGGCCTGGAGAAGCTCGGGGCCAAGCTGGCCCGGGTGGTGCCGGGCGAGGAGGCGAGCGTCCTCGCCGAGCACGCGACGGTGGCCGAGGCGCTCAGCGCCCCGGGCGCGATCCTGATCGTCGGCGAGCGGCTGGGCGAGGTGCCCGGCGGCCTGTCGGCGGCGGCGGACGTCGCCCGGCGTACCGGCGCGAAGCTGGCCTGGGTGCCGCGGCGCGCGGGCGACCGGGGCGCGGTCGACGCGGGCTGCCTGCCCAACCTGCTTCCCGGCGGCCGTCCGGTCACCGAGCCGGCGGCCCGGGCCGAACTGGGCGAGGCGTGGGACATCGCGGCCGGGGTGATCCCGAGCCAGGCCGGCAGGGACACCGACGGCATCGTCGCCGCCGCCGCGAACGGCCAGCTCGGCGCGCTCGTGGTGGCCGGGGTCGACCCGGCCGACCTGGCCGACCCCCGGTTGGCCGAGCAGGCCCTCGACGCGGTGCCGTTCCTGGTCAGCCTGGAGCTGCGCAACAGCGCGGTGGCCCGCCGGGCCGACGTGGTCCTGCCGGTGGCCCCGGTGGTCGAGAAGGCCGGCAGCTTCCTGGACTGGGAGGGCCGGCTGCGGCCCTTCGACGCGGTGCTGCACACCGCTGCGATGACCGACGGCCGGGTGCTGGACGCGCTCGCCGCGCTCCTCGACGTGCAGATCGGCACGGGCGACGTGCTCAGCGTCCGGCGGGAGCTGGGTAGCCTGTCGCCGACCCGGGCCGACCGGCCGTCCGCGCCGTCGGTGGAGCCGGCCCCGGTGCCGCAGCCCGGCGCCGGCGAGGCAGTCCTGTCCACCTGGCACCAGCTCATCGACCTGGGCAGCCTCACCGACGGTGACGAGCACCTGGGCGGCACCGCCCGCCCGCCGGTGGCGCGGGTGGGCAAGGGCACCGCGGAGGCGCTCGGCGTCGCCGACGGTGACCCGGTCACGGTGGGCACCGACCGCGGGGCGATCACCCTGCCGGCGGCGATCACCGAGATGCCCGACGGCGTCGTCTGGCTGCCGACCAACTCACCCGGCTCCACCGTGCGGCGCGGCCTCGGCGCGACGTCCGGCACGGTGGTACGGATCTCCGCGGCGGTCGCCGCCACGGAGCAGGCCACCCCGGCGGTCGCCGCGGACGCGGCCGGCCACCCGGGTCCGCTCCTCAACACCGGGGGTGTTTCCCAGTGAACGCGGTCTACCTGGCCCAGGACCCGACGCTGGCCGACTTCGGCAAGGACCCGTGGTGGCTGGTCCTGATCAAGGTCGTCTTCGCCTTCGTCGTCGCCGTGCTGGCCACGCTGCTCGGTGTCTGGTTCGAACGGCGGGTCGTCGGCCGCATGGCGGTGCGGCCCGGCCCCAACCAGGCCGGCCCGTTCGGCCTGCTCCAGACCCTGGCCGACGGCCTGAAGATGGCCTTCAAGGAGGACATCCTCCCGAAGGCGGCGGACAAGGTCGTCTTCTTCTTCGCGCCGACCATCTCGGTGGTCTGCGCGGTCACCGCCCTGTCGGTGGTGCCGTTCGGCCCGATGGTGAGCATCTTCGGCCACCACACGCCGCTCCAGGTCACCGACGTGCCGGTGGCGGTGCTGGTGCTGCTGGCCTGCTCGTCGATGGGTATCTACGGCATCGTGCTCGGCGGTTGGGCCTCCGGCTCGACGTACCCGCTGCTCGGCGGCCTGCGCTCCACCGCCCAGATGATCTCCTACGAGGTCGCCATGGGGCTGAGCATCGTGGCGGTGTTCATGACCGCCGGCACGATGTCCACCAGCGGGATCGTCGCCGCCCAGGGGGACGCCACCCAGCTGACCATCCTCGGCACCGAGGTCCCGGCCCCCGGCTGGTACGCGATCCTGCTGCTGCCGAGCTTCATCATCTTCTTCATCTCCACCGTCGGTGAGACCAACCGGGCTCCGTTCGACCTCCCCGAGGCAGAGTCGGAGCTGGTCGCCGGCTACATGACCGAGTACAGCTCGCTGAAGTTCGCGCTCTTCATGCTCAGCGAGTACGTCGCGATGGTGACCATGTCCGCGGTCACCACGACGCTGTTCCTCGGCGGCTGGCGGGCCCCGTGGCCGATCACCCTGTGGGAGGGCGCCAACTCCGGTTGGTGGCCGATGCTGTGGTTCTTCGGCAAGGTGATCGCCCTGGTCTTCGTGTTCGTCTGGCTCCGCGGCACCCTGCCCCGGCTCCGGTACGACCAGTTCATGCGCTTCGGCTGGAAGGTGCTGCTGCCGATCAACCTGGTCTGGATCCTGGTCCTGGCCGGCCTGCGGTCGATCGAGGGCTGGCAGACCAGGGACCGGCTGCTCGCCACCGGGATCGGCGCGGGCGTGCTGCTGCTGGCGACGCTGCTCTGGCCGAGCCGCAAGCCGAAGCCGAAGCCGTCGCTCCAGGAGCAGGCCAACAGCCGTCCACACGGCAGCTTCCCGCTGCCACCGATGGACCTGCAAGTGCCACCGAGCCCACGCACCAAGCGTGTGGTCGCCGAGCGGGAGCCGGCCAACGTCGCCGCCGGCTCGGACTCCAGGGAGGTGTGACGTGGGCGCGATCACCGGAACGTTCAAGGGCTTCGGAGTCACCTTCTCGCACATGTTCAAGAAGGTCGTCACGACCGACTACCCGTTCAAGCCGCCGGTCCCGGCGCCGCGCTACCACGGGCGGCACGTCCTGAACCGGCACCCGGACGGCCTGGAGAAGTGCATCGGCTGCGAGCTGTGCGCCTGGGCCTGCCCGGCCGACGCGATCTACGTCGAGGGCGGGGACAACACCGAGGAGAACCGCCTCTCGCCAGGTGAGCGGAACGCGTCGGTCTACCAGATCAACTACGCCCGCTGCATCTTCTGCGGACTGTGCATCGAGGCCTGCCCGACCCGGTCGCTCACCATGAGCAATGAGTACGAGCTGGCCCGGGACAACCGGCAGGACCTGATCTTCACGAAGGAGCAGTTGCTCGCGCCGCTGCTGCCGGGCATGGAGCAGCCGCCGCACCCGATGAGGCTCGGGGACAGCGAGAAGGACTACTACGTCGACGCGCTGACCAACCCGGGCACCTCGGCCGGTGCAGAGTATGCGACCAACAGCCCGGGCCGGTACCAGGTCCAGGAGCACCCCGGGGTGACCTTCCCCGGCGCCGAGCAGCACGCCCAGCGGGCGGCGGCGGGGAAGGGGGACAAGGCATGACCACGCAGACGGTGCTCGCCGCGGCGGGCGGGGTGTCCGGTGGCGAGGAGGTCACCTTCTACATCCTCGCCCCGCTGGCGCTGATCGGCGCGATCGGCATGGTCGCCGCGCGAAACGCCGTGCACTCGGCGCTCTGGCTGGTGCTGACCATGCTCTGCCTGGGCGTGTTCTACGTCCTGCAGGCCGGGCCGTTCATCGGCATGGTGCAGATCATCGTCTACACCGGCGCGATCATGATGCTCTTCCTGTTCGTGCTCATGCTGGTCGGCCGGGACGCCTCGGACTCGCTGATCGAGACGCTGCGCGGCCAGCGGGTCGCCGCGGTGCTGCTCGGGCTCGGCTTCGCCGGCCTGGTCGGCGGCGGCCTGTACCGGGCGCTGCACGGTGTCCAGGCGGTGGGCCTGGACCAGGCCAACGCCGAGGGGAACGTGCAGGGCATCGCCCGGCTGCTGTTCACCAAGTACGTCTTCGCCTTCGAACTGACCTCGGCGCTGCTGATCACGGCTGCGGTCGGCGCGATGGTGCTGGCGCACGTCGAGCGGCGCAAGGAAGACAAGATGGACCAGGTCGCCACGATGAAGGCCCGCTTCGCCCCGGGTAACTACCCCGGCCCGAAGCCCGGCCCGGGCGTCTTCGCCACCTCCTCCTCGGTGGCCACCCCGGCCCGCCTGCCCGACGGCCGGCTGACCGAGCGCGGCATCTCGCCGATCCTGCCGGTGCGGGAGCTGACCGACGAGGACACCTTGCTGAAGGGGACGGACAAATGACCCCGGACTTCTACCTGGTGCTCGCCGCGGTGCTGTTCACCATCGGCGCGGCGGGGGTACTCATCCGGCGCAACGCGATCGTGCTGTTCATGTGCGTCGAGCTGATGCTGAACGCGGCCAACCTGACCCTCGTCACCTTCAGCCGGATCAACGGTGACCTGAACGGCCAGATCATGTCGTTCTTCGTCATGGTGGTGGCCGCGGCCGAGGTCGTGGTCGGCCTCGCGATCATCATGTCCATCTTCCGGACCCGGCGCTCCGCGAGCGTCGACGACGCCAACCTGCTCAAGTACTAGAGGGGCCAGCTGTGGGAGAGATTCTGATGAACGCCCCGGCCGAGCCGGCAGGTGCCGTCGCCTACGCTTCGGCGAGTGGGCTGCTCGGCAGCGTCTGGCTGCTGGTGGCGATCCCGCTGGCCAGTGCGGTGATCCTGCTGCTGCTGGGCCGGCGGGCCGACCGCTGGGGACACTGGCTCGGGGTGGCATCGGTCGGCACGTCCTTCGTGCTCGGCCTGACCTACTTCTTCCAGCTACGCGGCCTGGAGAACAAGTCGGTCGAGCGGAGCCTGTGGGACTTCATCGCCGTCGGCGACTTCAAGGTGGACTTCGGTCTGCTGTTCGACCCGCTGGCTGCGGTCTTCGTCCTGCTCATCACCGGGGTGGGCTTCCTGATCCACCTGTACGCGGTCGAGTACATGGCGCACGACGAGGGCCGGCGGCGGTTCTTCGCCTACTTCAACCTGTTCGTCGCCGCGATGCTCCTGCTGGTGCTCGGCAACAACTACGTGATGCTGTACTTCGGCTGGGAGGGCGTCGGCCTGGCGTCGTACCTGCTGATCTCCTTCTGGTACGGCCGGCCGAGCGCGGCCACCGCCGGGAAGAAGGCGTTCCTGATGAACCGGGTCGGCGACGCCGGCCTGGCCATCGGCATCTTCATCATGTTCGCCACCCTCGGCACCACCCAGTACGACGAGGTGTTCAACGGAGTCGGCTCGCTGACCGCGACCACCGTGCTGGTGCTCGGCCTGCTGCTGCTGCTCGGGGCGACCGGCAAGTCCGGCCAGTTCCCGCTCCAGGCGTGGCTGCCGGACGCGATGGAGGGCCCGACCCCGGTGTCGGCGCTCATCCACGCCGCCACCATGGTCACCGCGGGCGTCTACCTGATCGCCCGGTCCAACCCGATCTTCTCGGCCAACTCGACGCTCCAGCTCGTGGTGGTCAGCGTCGGCGCGCTGACCCTGCTGATCGGCTGCATCATCGGCGCGGCCAAGGACGACATCAAGCGGGTGCTGGCCTGGTCGACGGTGAGCCAGATCGGCTACATGTTCGTCGGCGTCGGCCTCGGCGGCGGGGCGTACGCGCTGGCCATCCTGCACCTGCTGGCGCACGGCTTCTTCAAGGCCAACATGTTCCTCGGCGCCGGCTCGGTCATGCACGGCATGAACGACCAGGTGGACATCCGCCGTTTCGGCGGGCTGGCCAAGCACATGAAGGTCACCTGGCTCACGTTCATGATGGGCTGGCTCGCCATCATCGGCATCCCCCCGCTGTCCGGCTACTTCTCCAAGGAGCCGATCATCGCCGCCGCCTTCACGCGGGACGACTGGACCGCCTGGCTCTTCGGCGGGGCGGCGCTGCTCGGGGCCGGGCTCACCGCCTTCTACATGACCCGGCTGTTCGTGCTCACCTTCCACGGCCCGAAGCGGTGGACCGAGGACATCGAGCACCCGCACGAGTCGCCGAAGCTCATGACGATCCCGCTGATCCTGCTCGCGATCGGCTCGGTTCTCGCCGGTGGCCTGATGGCATGGGACGACGGTCTCGCCTCCTGGCTGACGCCGGTGCTCGGCAGTGAGGCCAGCGAGGCCCACCATTCGGTGCTGCCGCACACGGTGATCACGATCCTCTCGCTGCTGGTCACCGTGGGCGGGGCCGGGTTGGCCTGGTTCCTGTTCCGCAACGGCACGGCCACCGAGCCGCAGCCGGCGGGTGTGCTGGTCACCGCCGCCCGACGCAACCTCTACACGGACGCCGTCAACGAGGCGGTCTTCGAGAAGCCGGGGATCTTCCTCACCCGGGCGCTGGTCTTCCTCGACAACCGGGGCGTCGACGGGCTGGTCAACGGCCTGGCCGCCGCGGTGGGCGGGGGCTCGGGCCGGCTCCGGCGGCTGCAGACCGGATTCGTCCGGTCGTACGCGACGTCCATCCTGGCCGGCGCGCTGCTGGTGGTGGCGGCGTTCATGGCCGTGCAGGCGGGGTGGCTGGCGTGATCGACCTCTCTACGGCCGCCCCCGCCGGCGGACCATGCAGTGACGACGGAGGTAAGGCCGCATAATGTCCAACTTCCCGTTCCTCTCGGTGCTGACCGTGGCGCCGCTGGTCGGCGCGCTGGTCGTGGCCGTCCTGCCGCGCCGCCGGCCGGACCTGGCCAAGCAGGTGGCCCTCGGGTGGTCGCTGCTGGTGCTGGTGCTGTCCGTGGTCATGTGGGTCAGCTTCAAGACCGGCGGTGACCGGCTCCAGTTCCGCGAGTCCTACACCTGGATCCCGCAGTGGGACGCCCGGTTCACCTTCGCCGCCGACGGCATCGCGCTGGTGATGCTGATGCTGATCGCGGTGCTGGTGCCGCTGGTGATCCTGGCGTCCTGGCACGACGCCGAGTCGTCGAAGCGCTCGGTGCCGGTCTACTTCGCCCTGCTGCTCATCCTCGAGAGCACGATGATCGGCGTCTTCGCCGCCGCCGACGTCTTCCTGTTCTACGTGTTCTTCGAGGTCATGCTCGTGCCGATGTACTTCCTCATCGGCAGCTACGGCGGCCACCAGCGGCAGTACGCGGCCGTGAAGTTCTTCCTCTACTCGCTGGTCGGCGGCCTGTTCATGCTGGCCGCGGTGATCGGCCTCTGGGTCGTCGGCGGGAAGACCTTCGACTGGCAGGCGCTGACCCAGGTGGACATCTCCACCGGCACGGGGCGCTGGCTGTTCCTCGGGTTCTTCCTCGCCTTCGCGATCAAGGCGCCGTTCTTCCCGTTCCACACCTGGCTTCCGGACGCCGGTGGCGCGGCCCCGGCCGGCGCCGCCGCGCTGCTGGTCGGCGTGCTGGACAAGGTCGGCACCTTCGGCATCCTGCGGTACTGCCTGCCGCTGTTCCCGGAGGCGTCGAAGTGGTTCGCCCCCTGGGCGCTGGCGCTCGGGGTGATCGGCATCATCTACGCGGCGTTGCTCGCGGTCGGCCAGAACGACCTGAAGCGGCTGGTGTCGTACACCTCGATCGCGCACTTCGGGTTCATCGGGGTCGGCATCTTCGCCTTCACCACCCAGGCCGGCACCGGCGCGGTGCTCTACATGCTCAACCACGGCCTCGCCACCGGGCTGCTCTTCCTGGTGGTGGGGATGCTGGTGGCCCGGCGCGGGTCGGCGCTGATCAGCGACTTCGGCGGCGCGGGCAAGCTGGTGCCGCTGCTGGCCGGCGTGCTCTTCTTCGCCGGTCTGGCGTCGCTGGCGCTGCCCGGCACCGCGCCGTTCGTCTCCGAGTTCCTGGTGCTGATCGGCACCTTCACGGTGAACAAGCCGGTGGCGGTGATCTCCACGCTCGGCATCATCCTGGCCGCCGCGTACGTGCTGTGGATGGTGCAGCGCACCACCCAGGGCACGCTCAATCCGGCTCTGGTCGAGATCGAGCCGATGCGCCGCGACCTCAGCCTGCGCGAGAAGTTCGTGGTCGCGCCGCTGATCGCGCTGATCGTGCTGCTCGGCTTCTACCCCAAGCCGGTCACCGATGTCATCAACCCCGCCGTCCGGGCCACCATGGAGGACGTCGGCAGGACCGATCCCGCCCCTGAGGTCGGCAGCGTCCAGGAGGCCGCGAAATGACCGAGCTGAAGTTGCCGTCGATCGACTACACGGCGCTCGCTCCGATCCTGATCATGCTCGGTGCCGCCCTGTTGGGCGTGCTGGTCGAGGCCTTCGTGCCCCGCAGGCAGCGTCACCTGGCGCAACTGTCCCTGGGCCTGCTGGCGGTGCTCGCCGCCCTGGTGATGGTGATGGTGAACGCCGACGAGCGGCTGCTCACCGCAGGCGGGGCGATCGCCGTGGACGGGCCCACGCTGTTCCTCCAGGGCGCGATCCTGGTCCTCGCCGCGATGGCGCTGCTGCTTATCGGTGAGCGTTCGGTGGAGCGGGGCGGGGCGTTCGTCGCCCAGGCCGCGGTCACCGCCGATTCGCCCGACGACCGGCGGCAGGCCGAGGGCAGCAACGGGGCGACCGAGGTCTACCCGCTGACCAGCTTCGCGATCGGCGGCATGCTGATCTTCGTGGCGGCGAACGACCTGCTGACCATGTTCATCGCCCTTGAGGTCTTCTCGCTGCCGCTCTACCTGCTCTGCGCGCTGGCCCGCCGCCGGCGGCTGCTGAGCCAGGAGGCGGCCATGAAGTACTTCCTGCTCGGCGCGTACGCCTCGGCGTTCTTCCTCTTCGGCGTGGCCCTGGTGTACGGGTTCACTTCGGGCATCCCGGGCCGGCCGGCGGGCGTCGACTTCGCCACGATCCACGCCGCGGTGAACGAGTCCCCGGCCAGCAAGGTGCTGCTCTTCGCCGGCATGGCGCTGCTCGCCATCGGGCTGCTGTTCAAGGCCGCCGCCGCGCCGTTCCACGTCTGGACCCCGGACGTGTACCAGGGCGCTCCGACGCCGGTCACCGGCTTCATGGCGGCCTGCACCAAGGTCGCCGCGTTCGGCGCCCTGCTGCGGGTGTTCCACGTGGCGTTCTCCGGTGCGGCGTGGGACTTCACCCCGGTCCTCGGCGCGATCGCGGTGCTGACCATGCTGGTCGGCGCGGTGCTGGCGGTGACCCAGACGGACATCAAGCGGCTGCTGGCGTACTCGTCGATCGCGAACGCCGGGTACCTGCTCGTCGGGGTGCTCGCGCCGAGCAAGGACGGGCTCTCCGGCACGATGTTCTACCTGGTCGCGTACGGGTTCTCGGTGCTCGCCGCGTTCGCGGTGGTGACCCTGGTCCGGGACGCCGACGGGGAGGCCACCCACCTGTCCCGCTGGGCCGGGCTGGGCCGGCGCTCGCCGTTCTTCGCGGCGATCTTCACCTTCCTCCTGCTGGCCTTCGCCGGCATCCCGCTGACCAGCGGGTTCATGAGCAAGTTCGCCATCTTCGCCCCGGCGCTGGACGCCGGCCACGCGTGGCTGGTGGTGGCCGGCGTGCTGACCAGCATGGTGCTGGCGTTCCCGTACCTGCGGGTCGTGGTGATGATGTGGCTGTCCGAGCCGGGCGAGTCCACCCCGACGGTCACCACGCCGGGCGGGCTCACCTCGGCGGCCCTCATGATCGGCGTGCTGGCCACCCTGGTGCTGGGCGTCGTCCCGGGCCCGCTGCTCGATCTTGCCAACGGTGCCGCTGAATTCGTACGATGACCGACCTTTCCCGGCGACGGGGCCGGCACACGACAGTGTGCCGGCCCCGTCGCCGTATCCCCCGTCCGGAGCAGGTCGAACGGGTGTGGCATGGTGGATAGCGTGGTGATTCCGGCTGGCGAGCGTTCAGGTGCCACCGGCTCCGTTCGGCGGAGTCGGAAGAGCACCGGTCAGTTCGGCGCGCTCGGCCTGCAGTTGGCCGATCCCCGCGTCGAGGCGTCCGTGCTGGGTCTGCTGGAGTCCGTCGAGGCGGAGCTGCGGGCCGCGGTGGCGAGCGCCGACCCGTTGGTGACCGAGGCCGCCCGGCACCTGGTGGACGCCGGCGGGAAGCGGTTCCGCCCGCTGCTGGTCGCACTGGGCGCCCAGTTCGGCGATCCGACAGGCCCGCAGGTCGTCCCCGCCGCCGTGGTGATGGAACTCACCCACCTGGCGACCCTCTACCACGACGACGTGATGGACGAGGCCGCCGTGCGCCGGGGCGCGCCGAGCGCCAACTCACGCTGGACGAACTCGGTGGCGATCCTGGTGGGCGACTACCTGTTCGCCCGCGCTGCGGACCTCGCCGCCGACCTCGGCACCGAGGCGGTGCGCCTCCAGGCGCGCACGTTCGCCCGGCTGGTGCACGGCCAGATCGCCGAGACGGTCGGCCCCCGGGACGGGCAGGACCCGGTCGACCACTATCTGCACGTCATCGCGGGGAAGACCGGCTCGCTGATCGCCACCTCGGCCCGGTTCGGCGGGCTGTTCGGCCAGGCTTCCGTCGAGCACACCGAGGCCCTGGCCGCATACGGCGAGACCATCGGCGTGGCCTTTCAGCTCTCCGACGACCTGCTGGACATCGCCAGCGAGTCGGTGCAGTCGGGCAAGACCCCGGGCACGGACCTGCGTGAGGGGGTGCCGACGCTGCCGGTGCTCTACGCGCTCGCCTCGGACGACTCCGACGCCGCCTCGGTGCGGCTGCGGGAGATCCTGGCCACCGGCCCGATCGTCGACGACGACCTGCACGCCGAGGCCCTCGGTCTGCTCCGCGAGTCCCCCGCCCTGAAGCGGGCCCGGGAGACGGTCCGCAGCTACGCCGAGGACGCGCGTGGGCAGCTCGCTCCGCTCCCGGGCGGGGCGACCCGTCGGGCCCTCGAATCCCTCTGCGACTTCATCGCCGACCGCACGAGCTGACCGCCGTCAGCGGGCGCGCAGCAGGCGGGCCGCCGTGAGCATCAGGGCGGCCGAACCGAGCATGGCCGTCGCTGCCGCGAGCCACATCGACGGGTAGCCGAAGGCGGTGGCGGTCGCGCCGAGGGCCAGCGGGCCGAGGCAGCCGCCGGCGTACACCCCGGTCTGGGTGATCGAGGTGGCGGCGGCCGGGGCCTGCGGGTGCAGCCGGGCCACCGCGAAGGTCATCAGGCCGGGCCAGGCCCAGCCCAGGCCGAAGCCGAGCACCACGCCCGCCACGAGCGGCACCGGCCCGGTCAGCGCCAGCAGCATCAGCCCCAGGGCGCCGACGACGAGCATGCCGGCGATGACCGCCACGTGGCCGCCGTCCCGGCGATCGGCCAGGGCGCCGAAACCGATCCGGGCGGCCACGCAGACCACGCTGCCGAGGGTCAGGGTCAGCCCGGCCAGGCTCGGCGAGAGCCCCCGGCCGGCGGCCGAGTCGACCAGGAAGGTGCCCAGCGCGTTCGCGGCGGCCGCCGCCAGCGTCGCGGCCACCCCGACCAGTATCAGGGCCCCCGTCGCCCCACCGGCCCGCCGGCCGCCGGTCGGCCGCCCCGGGCGGGCCTCCCGCGCCGGTACGAGCGGCAGCGCGGACAGCGCGGCGACCGTGCCCGCCACGAAGGCCCACCGCCAGCCGGCGGTCACGGCGACGGTCGGCACCGCCAGGCCGGCCAGCAGGGTGGAGAGCGGAACGGCCGCCTGCTTCGCCCCGAACGACAGCCCCTGCCGGTGCGGCGGCACGTGCCGGACCAGCGCCGCGTTGCTGGCGAGCTGCCCCAGGGCGTTGGCGGCGGCGCCGAGCGCCAACAGAACGACCAGCACCGGGTACGACCGGGCCAGCGCCGCCACGGCCAGCATGGACCCGGCGGAGAGCAGGATGCCGGCGCGGGCCACCACGGCCGGGCCGAGCCGCTCCACGAGGGCGCCGGAGGGCACCGAGGCGAGCGCGCTGACGCCGAAGTACACGGACACGACCAGGCCCAGCCCGGCCGGGGAGAAGCCCAGGTCCGCACCCATCTGCACGGCAAGGCCGCCGACCAGGAAGACAGGCAGGACGCAGGCGACGGTGGTGGCGACCGCCCCCGCGCCGGCCCGGAGGGGGTGGCGGGCGGCGGCCGGTGACGCGGGGTGCGGGGCGGTACGGGTCATGGTCCCGCAAACCTACGCGAGGCCACCTCGGACAACTCACCGTGTCGCTCGGGGCACTGACCGTTTAGGATGATCTGGCATCGTCGATCCGAACAGGCATTTCGCCGGACGCCTGGATTTCATATGGTGTAACTCCCCGGTGGCGGAGGTGGTTGTGCGCGACCCCTTGGCGGAACCTTCGGATCTCATCCGGAGTGTGTCCCGCGCCCTACGCGTGCTCGAATCGGTCGGTCGTGCCCCGAAGGGGTTGACCGTCAAGCAGATCGCGCGGCGCTGCGAGCTGACCGTGGCCACCACCTACCACCTGGTCCGCACCCTGGCATACGAGGGCTATGTGATCCGCCGGGAGGACGGCACGTACATCGTCGGGCTGGAGATCGCCGACCGGTACCGCGAGCTGGTCACCGCGTTCCGGGGGCCGGCGCCGGTCGGCGAGTGCCTGCGGCGGGCGGCCCTGGACACCGGGTACAGCCACTACCTGGGCCGGTTCGTCGGCGGCCAGGTGGCGATCACCGCCGTCGCCGAGGGCCACCGCTCGCCGTACCTTGAGGACATGGTCCCGGGCTTCGACGAGGGGGCGCACGCCACCGCGCTCGGCAAGGCCCTGCTGGCCACCCTCACCGCCGAGCAGCGCTTCCGCTACCTGCGGGAGTACGGCATGCGCCCGTTCACCAACGCCACCCTGACCAGCCCTGAGGCGTTCGAGGCGGACCTGGCGGCCGGCGACCGGCGTGGGATGCAGCTCGAACTGAGCCAGTTCCGGCAGGGCGTGGCGTGCGCCGCGGTGCTGGTCACCCCGGACAAGGACCTGGAACGCCGGATAGTGCTGGCCTGCGCGCTGCCGGCCAGCGAGATGATGACCTCCGCCCGGGTGGTCCGGGCCAAGCTGCTCACCGTCGCCCGCGCCGTCGCCGACGCCGCCGTCGCCGAGGGCTGAGACGACGGGACCCCCTCCCGGGTGGGAGGGGGCCGCCGTGCGCGCCGTCGCCGGTCAGCTGCCGATCGGGCCGCCGTCCAGCCGCCAGGTGACCACCACGCCGGGCTTGGCGTAGTCGCCGTCCGGCCAGGTGGAGGCCGGGTTCTCCACCGAGGCTCCGGTGATCTCACCCGGGTGCTGCACCGCCACGAACACCGACCGGTTGTCACCGGTGATGAACGGCCCGCAGGTCTCCGCGCCGAGCGGCACGGTCAGGAACTGCTTGAGGTGCCCCCGCTCCGGGCCCTCGACGGCGGTGGCGAACAGGCCGTCGTTGCTGCCCAGCGCGTTGCCGTCGGTGGAGATCCAGAGGTTGCCCGTGGCGTCGAAGGCGACGTTGTCCGGGCAGGAGATCGGGGAGACCTTCGCCTTGTCGTACCCGGCGAAGTGGGTGGCCGGGTCGGCCGGGTCGCCGCAGACGATCGGCAGCGACCAGGCGAACGTCTCCGCCGCGTTGTTGTTGCCGTCCTCGACCAGTTCCAGCACCTGGCCGTGCTTGTTGAGGTTGCGCGGGTTGGCCTCGTCGGCCGCCGCCTTGCCCGCCTTGCCGCGGTCGGTGTTGTTGGTCAACGCCACATACACCTTGCCGGTGAGCAGGCTCGGCTCGACGTCCTCCGGGCGGTCCATCTTCGTCGCCCCGGCCTTGTCCCCGGCCAGCCGGGTGAAGGTGAGCACGTCTGCGGCGGTCATCCCGTCGACGTACGACCGGTTGCCGCTGACCAGCCTGATCCAGCGGCCCCGGCCGTTGAACGCCCCGTCGGCGGGCAGCGCGCCCGACCCGTCGATCTCGGCGGCCGAGTTGCCTTCGAGCTGGGCCACGTACAGGGTGCCGGACTCCAGCAGGGTCAGGTTGTGCCTGCGGGCCACCGACGAGTCGCCGGCCATGAGCTTCCTGTCCGAGACGAACTTGTACAGGTAGTCGAACCGCTCGTCGTCCCCCATGTACGCGACCACCCGGCCGTCGCGCGCCACGATGACGTTCGCGCCCTCGTGCTTGAACCGGCCCAGCGCGGTGTGCTTGCGCGGCCGGCTCTCCGGGTCGAACGGGTCGATCTCGACGACCCACCCGAACCGGTGCGCCTCGTTGGGGTGCTTCGCCAGGTCGAAGCGCTCGTCGGCGCGGTCCCACCTGCGGTTGCCACTCGGATACCGGTCGGTGGTGTTGATGCCGTACCGGGCCAGCCTCGGCCGCAGCTCCTCCGGCGCGCCGTCGCCGCCGACGAAGTACTGGTTGAAGTTCTCCTCGCCGGAGAGCACGGTGCCCCACGGGGTGACGCCGCCCGCGCAGTTGTTCAGCGTGCCGACGACCGTGCGGCCCTTCGGGTCGGCGGCGGTCCTCAGCCATGCCGAGCCGGCGGCCGGGCCGGTCAGCTCGAACCTGGTGGCCAGTGCGGTGACCCGCCGGTTGTACGGCCGCCGGCCGCCCCCGACCGGCCGCCACTGCCCGGTGCCGTCGACCCGCTCCAGCTCGACCACGCTCATCCCGTGCGCCGCCATGGCGACCCTCACCTGCTCGACGGTGAGCGCGTCCAGGCCGGTGAAGCCGGGGAACATCAGGTCCTCGTTGGTGTACTCGTGGTTGACCACGAGCAGTGCCCGCCGGCCCCGTTTGTCCAGCGGCAGCACGCCGACGAAGTCGTTGTTGTAGCCGAACTGCTTCGCCTGCTTGGCGGCGGTCTGCCCGTGCGGGTCGAACTCCGGCGCGCCCGGCACCACCGGGTCGCCCCAGCGGATCACCACGGCGTGGTCGTACCCGTTGGGGACCACCAGCGTGTCGAGCTTGTTCGGCGGGATCGGCTTGAAGGTCAGCGCGCCGCTGCCCACGCCCACCGGCGGCCGGCCGAACCCGGTGGCCTCCGGCACGACCGGGGCGGCCGGTGCGGCGGACGCGGCACCCGCCCCGGCCAGCGCGCCGACGGCGGTGCCGCCGAAGCCGAGGACGAGCGCACCCACCGCGCCGGCCCGGACCACGCCGCGCCGGGACACCTCGGCGTCGACCACGTCACCGAAGTACGGGTTGCCGGAGGAGTTGGGCACCGGGTGGTCACAGGCGTTGCCGCACCGGTACAGACAGGTCATGGCGTCACGGCTGCCGTGGCGCGTGGCGCCCAGCAGGGGAAGCAGCCGGGGACGGTTGCTCATCGGGAGGTGCCTCCTGGAGGGAAGTGCGGGGCACGCCGGGATCAACCGTCCGACGTGCGTACCCGGCGGACGCTAGGAGGACGCGGTGAGCGCGGCCCGGCCCGAACGTGAACCGGGCGTGAACACCTGCGCCGGATGCGCCCCGTCGGCCCGCGGATGAACCGATCGGGGCCGCCGGACGTACTTTCGGGCGAAGGCGCCGCCGGGCCACCCGACGGCGCGACCCGCTGGACTCCCCGACGCCCGAGGAGGCCGCCATCAGCGACCACGACGCCCGACTGCTGCGCGCCCTGCACGACGCGCACGCCGACGCGCTCCACGCGCACGCCCTGCGGCTGGTCAACGGCGACCGGACCCGGGCCGAGGACCTGGTGCAGGAGACGCTGCTGCGGGCCTGGCGGCATCCGGAAGCGCTCGACCCGATGCGCGGCTCGGTGCGGGCCTGGCTGTTCACCACTGCCCGGAACCTGGCCATCGACGCCTGGCGGCGGCGCTCCACCCGGGTCGGAGAGGTCTACACCGACGAGCTGCCGGAGCCCTCGGAGGCGGTCGACGAGGCGGAGCGGGCGGTGGAGGCGTGGACGGTGGCCGAGGCGTTGAACCGGCTCAGCCCGACCCACCGGGAGGTGCTGATCGAGTGCTTCTACCAGGGACGCTCGGTGGCCGAGGCGGCGGCGCGGCTGGGCGTGCCACCCGGGACGGTCAAGTCCCGCACCCACTACGCGCTGCGCTCACTACGGTTGGCGCTGGCCGAGATGGGGGTGACCCGTTGACCCGCTGCGAGTTCGCCCACGACGACGGCGCGTACCTGCTGGGTGCGCTCGCCCCCGCCGAGCGAGCCGCCTACGAGCGGCACCTGGCCGGCTGCGCCTCCTGCCGGGAGGCGGTGGCCGAGATCGCCGTGCTGCCCGGGCTGCTCGGCCGGCTCGATCCGGCGGGGCTGGTGCCGTTGCTGGAGCCGGCAGCCGAGACCTCCCGGGTGGACGCGCTGCTCGTCGCCGCGCGGGACCGCCGCCGCCGCGATCGCCGGGCCGCCGGCCGCCGGTACGTCGTGACCTCGCTGGCAGCCGCCGTGCTGGCGCTGCTTGCCGGGCTCGGCGCGGCCACCCTCCGGCCGGCCGTCGAGGTCACCCCGGCGCCGGCCCCGCAGGTGCCGATGGCCGCCATGCGGACGGTCGCCGGCGCGGTGCCGGTGCACGCCGAGATCGGGCTGACCGGCACCCCGTGGGGCACCGAGGTCACCATGCGCTGCGGGTACGACCGGCGGGACGGCCACCGCAAGGCGTACACCTTCCGGCTGGTGGCGTACGGCCCGGACGGCGCGACGGAGCAGATCGGCTCCTGGCTGGCCGCCCCCGGCGACGACCTGCGGTTCACCGGCACCACCCACTTCACCGACGGCGAACTGGTCCGCCTGGAACTCCTCCGCGCCGACGGCACCCCGATCCTCGCCTACGACACCCGCTAACCCACCCCACCCCCGACCCTTGCCTTCCGCGATCTTGTAGTTGCGGCCCGGGCGAATCCGACTAACGCGGCGAATCGGGGGCCGCGAGTGCAAGATCGGCGGGGGTCGCGGCGCGGCGGGCGCGGCGGGAACGGCGGGCGTGGCGGAGGGCGTCCGTGGTGAAGACCACCAGGGCCAGCCAGACCAGGGCGAAGCCGGCCAGGCGGGCCGGGGGCATCGGCTCGTGGAAGATCAGCACGCCGCAGCCGAGCTGGAGGATCGGCGCGACGTACTGGAGCATGCCCAGCGCGGTGAGCGGCAGCCGGTTGGCCGCGCCGGCGAAGAACAGCAACGGGATCGCGGTCGCCGCCCCGGCGAGCACCAGCAGCGCGGTGTGCCCGGCCGAGACGTGGCCGAACGCGAGGTCGCCGGTGGCGGCGAGCCAGCCGAGGTAGCCGAGGGCGGGCAGGGCCAGCACCGCCGACTCCACGAAGAGACCCTCCGCCGCCGGCAGCCCGAGGCGCTTCTTGACCAGCCCGTACCCGGCGAAGCTGACCGCCAGGGTGAGCGCCAGCCAGGGCAGCCGGCCGTAGTCGACGGTGAGCACGCCCACCGCCGCCGCGCCGATGCCCAGCGCCAGCCACTGGGTGGGGCGTAGCCGCTCGCGCAGCACGGTCACCCCGAGCAGCACCGACACCAGCGGGTTGATGAAGTAACCGAGCGCGGTCTCCACCACCCGCTCGGAGTTCACCCCGTAGATGTAGGTGCCCCAGTTGACCGCGATCAGCGCGGCGGCGGCGGCGATCCCGGCCAGGGCCCGGGGGCGGCGGGCCAGCGCGCGCAGGAAGCCGATGTTGCGCAACGCGGCGAGCAGCAGCGTCACGAACACCACCGACCAGACGATCCGGTGCGCCAGGATCTCCAGCGGCCCGGCCGGCTGGAGCAGCTTGAAGTAGAGCGGGAAGAATCCCCAGAGCAGGTACGCGCCGAGGCCGTAGAGGTATCCGAGGCGGAGCGGGGTCACCTGTCCACCGTAAGGGGTGAATCGGCCTCTGGTTCCTTTCCGGTGAGCTGGCTCACCCGCTCGTCGTACTCCATCCACCGGCCCGGGTCGACCGGGGCGAAGCCGACCTTCGCGTACACCGCGTGCGCGTCGGCGGTGGCCAGCACGATCCGTCGTACGCCGAGCTCGGCCAGGTGGTCGCGGGCCGCGCCGGCCAGCCAGGTGCCCAGCCCGTGCCCCCGGGCGACCCGGTCCACATAGACGTCGCAGAGCCAGGCGAAGGTCGCCCCGTCGGTGACCACCCGGGCCACGGCGACCTGACGACCGTCCCCGGGGCGGTACACGCCGAACGGCAGCGAGCCGGCGAACGCCCGCCCCACGGTCTCCCTGTCCCGCCCGAGCGCCCAGTACGCGTCGGTGCAGAGCCAGCGGTGCACAAGGTCGAGGTCGAGCCGGGCCGGGTCGGTGCTGAGCAGGTAACCGTCGTCGCGGGTCAAGGTGATCACGCCCCGACGCTAACCCCGTGGCTGTGGCCCCTCGCCAGCCAATTCCCGCCAACTGGCCTCACCGGCAACGCTCAGTCGCGGTCGAGCAGGACGCCCAGGAGCCAGGTGACGACGCCGACGAGGAGCGCCCCGAGCACCGCCGCCGGCCAGAAGCCGTCCACGTGGAACGGCAGCCCGGCCTCGCCCGCGATCCAGCTCGACAGCAGGAAGAGCAGGCCGTTCACCACCAGCGCGATCAGGCCCAGGGTCAGTAGGTAGAAGCCGCAGCCGACGGTCTTGATGACCGGCTGGAGCACGGCGTTCACGACGCCGAAGATCACGGCGACGAGGACCAGCGTGACGACCGCCTCGGTGGCCGAGCCCGTGTCGAGCGTGATGCCCGGGATGAGCAGGGTGGCCAGCCAGAAGGCCAGTGCCGTGCTGCCCAGCCGGATCAGTAGTCCCTTCAGGAAACCCATGGCCACGGATGGTGCCACGGACCCGCCACCGACGGAACCCGCGACCGGCCGGGTGGACCACTGCGGTTCAGCCCCGCCCCGGCCGGCCGACCAGTTGCGACTCGATCGGGGTGGGCGAGAGCAGCGCCCAGCGCAGCGCCCGCCGGTTCACCACCGCCACCATGTCCTCCCGGATCCGGGTCAGCCAGTCCGCCGATCCACCGAGGCCGAGCGCGGCCCCGGCGAGCGCGGCCTCGGCAGGGCTCAGCGGTTGCAGCACCACCAGGTCCGCCCGGCTCAACGGGTCGACGTCGGCCGGGGTGAGGTCGTCCCGGACCACCAGGGTGGACTGCCAGGCCGGCACCGGCCCCGCGGCCGGTGGCACCGGCCCGGCGTCCACCACGATCAGCAACGGCCGCAGCGGAGAGGCGGGGTCGCCGCCCACCGACCGGCCGGGTGGCAGCACCGGGATCGACCCGCCGGGCGTGCCGACGCCCCGGACGAACCGCTCCCACGCCCGCGGCCGGGTCGTCTGCACCGCCACCACGGCACCCAGCGCCATCGCCCGCAGGGCCACCAACTGGGCGGCCCGGACCCCGCCGACCAGCATCAACCGGGTGCCCTCCGGCCGGAACAGGCGGATCGTCACGGCCTCGCCGCGCCGGTTGGCGCCCACCATCAGCCCGGCCTCGCCGACCGGCAGCTCCAACGCGTCCACGGCGACGGCGCCGACCGGGGCGCCCGGGACCGCCGACGCGAGCGGCAACGTGCCGGCCAACGCCGGGAGCTGCTGGCCGTCGAGCCGGTCCACGTCGCCGCCGGCCGAGTCCACCAGCCCCCGCAGGGCCTGCGCCGCCACCGACAGCTCGCCGGGCGTCCAGGCGGCCAGCCGTACGGTCAGCTCGGCCGGCGGCCCCGCGCCGTCGACGCCCGTGTGGGGGCCGACGCAGAGCGAGACCGTGGTCGCCGCCGCCGGCAGGACGAGCAGCCGGGGCACCAGCCGCCGCCCGCCGTCGGTGCGCACGTCCGGCACGCGGCACACCCGGAACGTGGTCTGCCACAGCGCCCCCGTGCGCACCGCCGGCCAGGACTCCAGCACGGGGTCGCCGTCGTCGCAATGCGCCAGGTCCGCGAGTACGCGCAGCGTGGCGTGCGCGCCGAGCGGGCGGGCGGTCACCGGCCCGAGCCGGCGGACGATCCGCCGGACCACGCCGGAGAGGGCGACCCGGAGGTCCTCGTCGGTCCACCCGACGACGCGTAGCACCCGGACCGCGAGCAGCGCCCGGTCCCGCCCGGCCAGCCGTCCCTCGGTGAGCTGCCGGTACGACGTCGCCACCGTGCCGCCGCCGGACGTGGTGGCCGGCGCGGGTGAGCCGCTGAACAGCAGCTGGAGCCGGACCGGGGGCAGTTCCGGCGAGACCGGCGGCAGCAGCGTCGACGGCGCGGGGAGGCCACGGGGGCCGTCGCCGAGCAGGTCGCCCGGGTCCCCGATCTCCAACACGGCGGTCAGCCCTCCGGCGTCGTCGACCACCGCGGCCGGGCCGCCGGCCAGCTCCGCCGCGCGTACCGCCGCGCCGGAAGAGAGCAGCCCCAGCAGGCCGTCCGGGCCGGCGGTGGGCACCGGGGCGTGTCGTCGGCGGAGATGGCCGCCGGCGACGCCGAACCAGCTGAACAGCCAGCGGCCCCGGATCCGCACCCACGAGCCCGCCAGCAGCGCCGTGGCCAGCAGCACGGCGACCCCGGTCGCCGCCGTGCCCCGGCCGACCCCGGCGGCGACCAGCGCCACCGCGACCTGCGAGGCGACCACCTGACCGGCCCGCCGCCCGGCCGACGGTCGCGGGCCGGCGGCGGGTATCCACTGTGGGGGCAGCGGCTGCCGGTATGCCGGCTGGGCCGCAGTTGTGGCCATGGCCGTGATTGTGGCCGTGGTCGTGGTGGCCGTCACCGCGCCTCCCCAGCGCTCGCCCGGCGACGCCGGGCGGAGTCACGGCGTCGGTGCGGTCGGTGCCGCAGCGTCATCGTATGACTCCGTCCCGACGCGGGAGGCCCGTGGTTGTCCACAGGGGAGCGCAGCGGGGTAGCACAACCACCACCGGGCGGCTACCGTCAGCGACGAGTTCGCTGAGTCCTCACCCGCACCGGCGCCGCCCGCCGGCGGGGCGAGCGGCGCGTCCGCCACGGGCGCGGCCGACGGCCAGCCACCATCGAGGAGACGAGGTGACGTCCGGGGTGTCCCAGACCCAGGCAGAAGCCGCGGTGATGCAGCAGACCGCCGCGAAGTTCGAGCAGGTGGACCAGTCCCTGCAGGCCATGCTGACCGGCCTGCTGGCCGAGCTGGAGGTGTTGCAGCAGGCCTGGCGGGGTGCCGGTGGGCGCTCGTTCGAGCAGGTGAAACAGCAGTGGTCGCAGGACCAGTCGGCGTTGCAGCGGGCGCTGCGGGAGACCGCGTCCGCCATCCGCACCGCAGGCCAGCAGTACGACGCCTCCGACAACGAGGCCGCCAGCCGGGTCGCCGGCACCAACCGCGGCATCCAGTTGCCGCTGTAGCACTCTCCCGGAAAGGGGATCATCCGATGGACCACGGTGTGCTGGTCGTCAACTTCGCCGCCCTGCACCAGGCCGGCGCGGACATCCAACGAGGGCTGAAGACGCTGGACGACCAACTCGGGCAGCTCGAACGGGACGCCGCGCCGCTGGTGGCGGGCTGGGACGGCGAGGCCCGGCAGGCGTACGAGCAGCGCCAGACCCGGTGGCGGTCCGCCTCGCAGGACCTCCAGGCGATGCTGCGCGACATCAAGCTCGCCGTCGACGACTCCGCGTCCGACTACCTCGACACCGAGAAGCGGAACGTCAACCTGTTCCAGTGAGCCTTCCCCGGCGATGCCCGACTTCCGTCGGGCGCCGCCGGGAACGCCCGGATGTCCTGCGGCACCCCGGTTCGGCGGGGTGCCGGGTGGCGGTCAGGGTGCCGGCCGCCACCGTCGGCGCGCCGCCCGGGGGAGCACCACGGCCAGCAGCACCACGCCCGCCACGGTGGCGCCGGTGACGGCGGCGACGGCCAGCGCCCGGTCCCGGGCCGCCGCGCGTCGGGCCTGCCGGGCGAGCAGGGCGGGATCGGTCCGGTCCGCCGGCAGCGCTCCGCCGCCACGCTTCCGGCCCGCCCGACTCGCGCCGGTCTCGGTCACCGCCCGGTACGGGTTGAGCACCCCGGCGCCGTACCCGTCGCCCGAGCCGTCACCCGGGGCCGGATCGGCCGTCGCGACGATCCGCTGCGTCACCTGGGCGGCGGTCAGTTCCGGCCGGTACTCCCGGACGAGCGCCGCGGTGGCCGCCACGAACGGGGCGGCGTAGCTGGTGCCCTCGGCCCGGTGGTGGCCCTGCCCGGGCCCGGCCGTCAGCACCTCGCCGCCGGGGGCGACGAGGTCGACGTACGGGCCGGCCTGCGAGAAGTCGGCCCGCCGGCCGTCGGGGCCGATCGCGCCCACGCCGAGCACCCCGTCGTACGCGGCCGGGTACGGGCGGGGGTTCCCGCCGTCGTGCAGGTTGCCGGCGGCGGCCACCACGACCACGTCCCGGTCCAGCGCGTAGCGGACCGCCGCCCGGACGGCGGGGTGGTCGACATACAGCACGAGGGAGAGATTGAGCACGTCGGCGTCGTGGTCGACCGCCCAGCGAATCGCCCGGGCGAAGGCCGGCGCGCCGACCGTCCGCCCCGCTTCGCGTCCCTCGACGACCTGCTGCTCGCTGACCCGCACCGGCAGGATCCGGGCGCGGGGGGCGAGCCCCTGGAACGCGACGCCGGCACGCGGCACGGCGGCGATGACGCTCGCCACGCCGGTGCCGTGCCCGGCGCAGTCCCGGCTGCCGTCGCCCCCCGGGTCGAGGAAGTCGGCTCCGTCGAGGATCCGGCCGGCCAGTTGCGGGTGCCGCCGGTCCACCCCGGAGTCGATCACGGCGACGGTGATCCCGGCCCCCGTTGCCAGGGCGGCGAGCCGCTCGGGGGCGTACCGGCGCTGGGGCCAGGGGGTGGCCGCGATGGGCCGGACGGGCGCGAGCGGGGTGGCGCACCCCGGCGCCGCCGCGCCTCGGAAGCCCGCGAGGTCGAGCCTGTTCGCCGCGCCTGCCGGCTCGGCCACGCGCGGTCCGCCTCCCTCGCCCACCGGGTCGACCGTGCCGGACCGGTCCGGCGGGGGCCACGGGTCGGCCACGCGCGTCGGGGTGGCGGGCAGCATGATCAACAGGGCCGCCGCCGCGGCGGCGAGGACCGGTCGCGCGGTGGGCCGGGGCATCGATCGCCTCCGTATCGTGTCGGCTCCGGAACAGGATGTTAGTCCCACCCGGATCGCCCGGCGGGGCGTCACCGGCCAGCCATTGTGATCTTGTTACCACCTTGTAGGTTGTACGCGATGCCTATGGCCTGTTCACGGGAGGAGAGGTGGCCGTGACCGACTGGGAGCCGGCTACCGAGGCCGAAGCGGCGATGCGGGACGCACTCCGCGCCAACGACCAAGAGCTCTACTTCCGCGTGCTGGCCCGTACCGAGCTGCTGTTGCCGGTTTCCACGCAGGCGCTGGCCGGGCAGGCCCCGATGGGCTGGGGGACCTGGACCACGGGTGGGCGTACGCACGTGCTGGCGTTCACCTCGCCCGCCGCGTTGCAGGCCTGCCTGGGCGGGAACCCGGCGGCCCACCGCCGCAGCGCGTACGCCGATCTCGCCGTCGACTGGCCCAACCACGAGTGGTGGCTGGCGGTCAACCCGGGCCTGCCCATCGAGGGGTACCTTCCCGCCTGGTTCGTCTCCCAGCTGTCCCGGGGCGACGTGCGGCTGCCCGGCCGCACCATGGGCGCCCGGGCCCGCCTGGAACGCGCGGAGAACGTCGCCAGGACCAGGGCCACCGCGGTGGTTCCCGGCCGGGACGCCCCGACGTCGCCGGTGCCGAGCCTGCCGGAGCCGTCGGTCGCGGGACCGCCGCCGGGACGCCCCACGACCGAGCCGTCCGCCGCCGCCGAGGTGCCCACCGCGCCGCTGACCACCGCCCCGCCGGAGCCGGTCCTGCCCAACTCGGTCCTGCCCAACTCGGTCCTGCCTACGTCGGTCCCGCCCGGGCCGTCGTTCCGGTCGCCCGGCGGCGCGGGCGAGCCCGCAGCCGGCGGGCCGTACCGGGCCGGGGACGCGGCCGGCCGACCAGGTCCCGCCGTGGCCGGTGGGCCGGACGACACCGAGGCGATCCGCGCCGACGCGGCAGCATCCGGATCGGCGTGGCTGAACGTCTCCCGGCGGCGGACGCCCGAGGTGCCCCCCGTCGGCGAGGCGGCAGCGGGCGGGGGCGGAAACGGCCGGTCCCCCGATCCTCCGGTGCCGCCCACCCCGCCCGCCTCCTTCTTCGAGCCGGCGTCCGGCCGGAGCCGAGCCGTCCGGCCGATTGGGGAACCCCGCCGCCCCGCTGAGCGGGCTGCCCCGCCATCCCGGTTCGCCGGGGGTGGTCAGCCCTTCCCACGGCGACGTCCGGCCTCGGACCCGGCCACCGAGCAACCGCCGCACGCCTTTCACCCCGCCGCACCCGCAGAGCCGTCGACGGTGGCGTTCCCGCCCGCCGGTGCGGCCCCGTCCGCGTCGCAGCCCGAGCCGATTCGCCCCGGTGGCGCCAGCCCCGACGAGGTCACCCGGGCGTTCCGGCCCGATGGTGGTGGCTCGGAGGAGGTCACCCGGGCGTTCCGGCCCGACGGTGGTGGCCCGGACGAGGTGACCCGGGCGTTCCGCCCTGACGGTGGTGGCCCGGACGAGGTGACCCGGGCGTTCCGGCCCGATGGTGGCGGCCCGGAGGAGGTCACCCGGGCGATCCGGCCCGGGGAGGTGACCTCACCGGGCTCCGGCCCGGCCGGCGTCGAGGACCCCACCCAGGCCCTGCGTTCCGGCGGCGGGGCACCGCCGGAGCCGACCCGTCCCCTCGGGGCCGATGGTGCGGGGGCCGCAGGCGGGCCGCCACGTCGTCGACCCGGGGCCGGCGCAGCCCAGGCGTTCCCGCGCCCCCGCCCGGGGGCGGAGGGGGAGGAGCCCACCCGGTCCCTTGCGGAGCCACCCGTCGCCGCACCGGTCGAGGAGATGGCGGAGGAACTGCCGACGTCGGTCGTCGAGCCGGTTTCCGGGCCGCCCGCGTCCCGCCGTTCCTTCTCGCCCATCGTCATCGAGGGCACCATCATCGAGGCGCGTGACCTGCCGGCGACCGAGCCGGCCGCGGCGCCGGGGGTCGCCCCCGGCCCGTCTCTTTTCGGCGGCACCCCGCCGGCCCCCGCCTCGACACCGATGCCCGACCTCGGCGGGCTCGACCCGGTGCCCGAACTCGACCGGATCGACCCGGTCTCCGATCTTGGTTGGCCCGCACCGCCGTCCCGCCCCGACGATGCCGGCGCGGTCTCCGGACCGCCCGCCCCGGACGACCCGGACCCGACGGCCCTGCTGTTCCCCCCGTCGACGCCACCCGCGCCGGACCCGCCGGCCGGGTCCCTGTTCCGCCCGGCCACGTCCGGCGTCGTCGGCCCCGAGCCGGCCGGCGGCGTCGTATCGGCTGTGGAGCCCGAGCCAGCCGTGGACCCCGAGCCAACCGTCGGTGCCGTGTCGACAGGGCCCCTGCCGGGCCCGCCGTCCACCGGGGAGCCGGACCTGGGCACCGCCGGGGAGCCGGACCCGGCGAGGGCCGGCGAGCCGGTGGCGGCCCGGGAGCAGGAACAGGCGGCGTCGGCAGCCCCTGCGGACGACTTTCAGCCGGCGAACGAGGTGGAGGAGGACCTGCTCGCCGCCGCCGGCACCGGCAGTACCGACAGCTTCCTCTCCACGCTGCTGCTGGCCCGGGTGCTGCTGCCGGTGGCGCCCGACTCGGCCACCGACAGCCGGCCGGGGGACCCGGGCTTCGTCTGGCGGACCGAGCGGCTGGACGGCGAGACGTACGTCGTGGTCCACACCTCCCCGGAGCGGCTGGCCGACCACGTCGACGAGCCGGTGGAGACGGTACGGGTCAAGTTCGTCCAGCTGATCCGCTGCTGGCCCGACGACGCCTGGTCGTTCGCGGTGAACCCGAACACGCCGGTCGGCGCGAAGCTGCCCGGCGAGCAGATCGTGGCGCTGGCCAACTGGGCCGCCGAGGTGGGGCTCGGCGACGACGCCGGGAGCGAGCCGGAGCCCGAGCCGGAGCGGGTCGTCGAGGCGTCCACGGGTGCTGTCCGGCACGTCCCGCCGCCCGTGGACCCGAACCGACCCGTGGTGATGCAGAAGGCGATCGCCCCGAGCCAGCTCACCTACTACCTGGAGCGCGGCTACGACCGGGTCTCCGGCTTCGTGCACCGGGCCAACGAGCTGGCCCACCTGAACAGCCCCGCCCAGTTGCACGACGCGTTGGGTCTCGGGTACCCGGACTCGCCGTTCTCCCGGGACGCCGCGCAGATTTACGTGCTGCGCTGGCCGGCGCACCGGCCGAGCCTCTACCGGATCCCCTACGGCGGGCAGAACGAGGGCGCCATGCGGGCCATGGAGGGCTGGGTCATGGAGCGCCCACCGTTCCGGGGAAACGGCTTCGCCCCGGGCGACAGCAGCGACGTGGTGGCGGAGTTCAAGGTGGACAGCGCCCGGCTGCCGCACGGCGCGGAGCTGTGGCGGATCGGCGCGGACGGCACCGAGCGCGTGGTCGCGATCCTGGACACCGATGCCCTGCTCTGGCGACAGGTCGGTGAGTCCTGATGCGCGACGGTTACGTGGCCCGCTGGCGCGGGCGTGAATACCAGGCCAGCCCGGACGGTGACGATGTCCGGCTGTACCAGCCGGAGCCCGGCGACGGGTTCGAGGAGATCCGCCCCGGCCGGTACGTCCGGGTGCTCCCGGTGACCGAGATCGACGAGCTGGCGTACGTCCGGACCACCTGCACCTGGCAGGGGCAGCCGTTCATCGTGCTGGCCGAGCACGACGGCTGGCTGCGGGTGGAGTACACCGGCGGGCGCTGGCCGGTAGCTCGGGCGATGGGGCTGGAGGTCTTCGACTTCGGGGTGTACCAGGGCTGGGCCCCGGCCCGCGAGGTCGCCGAACTGCGCGAGCAGCGCCTCTGACCCGACCGGTGCGGGCGGCACCCCGACGGAGGCGACGCCCGAGCCGGTCAGGACTTGGCCCAGCGCAGGATCTCGCCGAGCACCACGTCCCGGGCCTCGACGTGCGGGAAGTGCCCCACGTCGTCCAGCAGCCGCCACTCGTAGGGGGCCACCACGTACCGGCCGGAACCCTGGGCGGTACGCGGCAGGGAGGCGACGTCCAGTGCGCCGTGCAGTTGGAGCGTCGGGGTGATCAGGGGCTTCTGCATCAGCCGGACGAACCGGTAGCCGTGCAGCCGCAGCACTGACCGGAACGCCCACCGGTAGCCCTCCAGCGCGCAGAACGCGGCCTGCGGGATCCGCATCGCCTCCCGGCAGCGCTCGGCGTACGCCTCAAAGTCGGGCCCGGCCACCCAGCGCGGCCCGCCCCAGCGGCGCAGCGCCTCCTCGACGGCCGCCGCGTTGTCCCGGGTGAGCACGTGCTCGTACCGGGGCAGCTGAAACTTCAGGGTGGGTGTCGCGGCGGTGAACTGGCCACGCGGGTCGGCGAAGATCGCCGCCCGCAGCCGGAGCGGGTGCGGGGCGCCGAGCACCACGAGCCGGCGGACCAGCGACGGGTGGAACGACGCGACGGTCCAGGCGATCATGCCGCCGGCCCCGGTGCCCACCACGGTGGCGGAACGCTCGCCGAGGCCGCGAATCAGGCCGGCGACGTCGGCGGCGAGGGTGTAGCCGTCGTACCCGCGCGGGGGCTTGTCGCTGGCGCCGTAGCCGCGCAGGTCGACCGCGACCGCCCGGAAGCCCGCGTCGGCCACCGCCGGGAGGATGTCGTGCCAGGCCCACCAGTGCTCGGGGAAGCCGTGCAGGAAGAGCACCATCGGGCCGGTGCCGGCCTCGACCACGTGGAAGCGGCTGCCGTTCGCGCCGACGAACCGGTGCGTCCACGGCCCCTCGGTGAGGACACAGGTCTCGTCGACGGCCCCGCCACGCTGCTCGGTCATGCCCACAGCCTATGACCCCGGCGCGCCTGCCTGTCCCGGCGTTCCGGCCGGTCGGCTGGTTCCCCGACGGAAAGGGCGATGCCCGGGCAGTTGGACTGCCCGGGCATCGCGGTGGTGCGGTCGATCAGTGGATCAGGAGAAGCGGACCTTGACCGAGGTGCCGTTCTGCTCCAGCACCTTGATCTTGGTGCCGGTGGCCGGAACCTTGACGCCGTGGTTCGGCAGCTCCGGGTACCAGTACTGCTTGGTGTCGTCGAACAGCGGCTGCGCGGCCTGGCCCCGGACGTACTGGGCCTGACCGTTGATGTGCAGCGTGAACGAGTCCGCCTTCTTCAGGCTGAACGGCGCGTCGTAGACCTGGACGCGGGCCCGCCACGGGTTGCCGGTCAGGTTGTAGAGCGGCTGCGGGCGCGAGTCGATGATCATGTTCCGACCCTCACCCGGGTGCTCGAACGTGTCGTTGTCCGCGAACCGGAGGTTCCAGTACGAGATCAGCAGGCCCTCCTGGTACGCGTAGTGGTCCACGTAGTCCGGGCGGGTGGTGCCGTAGCCGAAGTAGTACGGGCCGGTCTTCAGGTACTTGTCGTACGAGACGTACGTCCGGTTGCCGGCGATGTAGTAGTTGTCGAAGAGCCGGGTGTAGCTCCCCGAGACGATGCTCCAGCCCTTGGCCGCCCAGTCACCGAGGCCGGTCTCGGCGCCGTTGGTGGAGAGGGTCTGACCGTCGGCGGTCACCGTGATGTTGTCACCGAAGAAGCCGCCCTCGGCGACTCCCCCGTCGGTGAGGTAGTGGAAGCGGAACTGCACGACCTGGCCGGCCAGCGAGTTCAGCGGGATGTTGATGTCGGTCCACCGGCCCGCGCTGCTGCCGCTGAGGCCCGGCGTCGGGTCGGTGTTCGACACCGGCGGGATCGGCCTGCCGTCCACGGTGCCGGGCAGCGCGCCCCAGGTGGCCCCGCCGTCGGTCGACGCCTCGAAGAAGAGGTAGTCGTAGCCCGACTCGATGGCGAACCGGCCCTTGAGCGACAGGGCCGCCGAGGTCTTCCCGGTGAGGTCGATCGTCCTGGTCAGCGTGGTGTCCAGGTCGTCGTCGTTGCCGGAGAAGAACTGCTTGGCACCCTCGAACGGCTGGCCGTAGTCGAAGGTGTACTCCCGCTGCGGGAGCACCACCACGGCAGCCTGCGGCTTGGCGGAGTTGTACTCCTGCGGGCCGAGCTCCAGGGTCTTCTTCTGGCCGGCCTTGACCACCTCGTAGTCGAGCCAGCCGAGCTGGAGCTTGTTCCAGGCGCCGAGGTCGCCGCCGCGGTCGCCGATGCCGGCGTCCTCCTTGGCGTTCAGCCGGCTCTGGGCCATCAGGGTCCAGTGCTCGTTGTTGTTGTCGCCGCCGTTGAGGTTGTTGTAGTCGTCCGGCAGGCCCAGGTCGTGCGCGTACTCGTGGTAGAAGACGCTCCGGCCGCCGTTCTCCGGCTGGACCGTGTAGTCGCGGATCCAGATGCCGGTGTTGCCGATCTGGGTGCCGCCGATCGGGAAGTTCACCGGGCCGGTACGCGAGGTGTTGTACGCCGACCAGCGGTGGCTCCAGATGGCGTCCTCACCCTGGTGCGGGTCGCCGTCGGCCTGGTCGCCGCCGGAGTGGACGATCTGGAAGTGGTCGATGTAGCCGTCCGGCTCGTTGAAGTCGCCGTCGCCGTCGTAGTCGAACCGGTCCCACTGGTCGTAGGACTGCATGTCGGCCTTGATCTGGGCGTCGGTGCGGCCCTTGGCCTTCTGGTCGGCGACCCACTGGTTGGCGGCGTCGCGCACCAGGTCCCAGGCGTTCTGGCAGTTGTTCGCCGCGCAGACCGCCGGGTCGCCCGTCGGGTCGTTGTCGGCCTTCGGGTCGTTCGAGCGGCCGTACCGGGCGGCGTTGTACTTGACCTTCACCCAGTCGGTGACCTGGCCCTCCACCGTGTAGCGCCCGGAGGACTGGGACTCGTAGTACTGCTTGACCGACTCGTCGCCCTGTCCGGTGCCGAAGTACAGCTTGCGGAAGTAGTCCGCGCTGTAGTTCGCCTGCCACACCGTCGAGTTGTCGACCGCGCGGTTGGGCTGGGGAATCTGGTTGTGCACCGGCCCGTTGAAGGTGGTCGGGCCCGCGATGGTCGGGTTCGTGTCCTTGTCCGGGTACGCCGGGTCCCGGTCGTCGCCGAACTCGGCCAGGATCACGAAGATCTTGTCGGTCCGCTCCCGGGCCAGCTCGACGTACTGGTCCTGCTGGCCCGCCTTGGCGTTCCGGGCGCCGGCGGTCGCCGCCGTGCTGCCGACGGTCTCGCCGACCTTGACGACGGTGCTGCCGTTGATCTTCTGCGCCTTGGCCCGGCCGGAGAGGACCTCGCTGAGTCCCTCCTGGCGAAGCGCACGGCGCTTGTCCTCGAGCTTGTCCGGCAGATCGTGATCCGTCGGGTTCTCGGCGGCCGACGGGGCGGTCGCCGGGAGCTTCGGAGCCGGCGCGGCGCTGGCGGACGTGCCGACCACCAGTCCCGTCGCCGTCAACGAAAGCCCGAGCAGACCCACTGCGACTTTCCGCACGTGGTACCTCCGGTGTGAGGGAACCGACCCAACGGGGGTACGGGCCGGTGAGAGGCCCCACTGGTGGGGCCAATGGTGAACATAGAGTCTCCCGGGACGGGTGGGAAGACGCGTACGTCGATTTGTTGCAAACTTTTGTCGGGAATGCGTTCCACCGTCACACCGCTGTCGCTCTCCGAACGGTTGAACAGCGCGGACGTCGGGTCAGGAATTGCAGTGACACATTTCGATCAGTAGGCGTCGGTGCAGACGGAAGGGGCCGGTGGCGTCGCCGCCACCGGCCCCTTCATCGATCAATGGATCAGTTGCTGACAAGCAGGACCATGTTGTCGGTTGCCTTCTTGCCCTGCGTCACAATCGTGATCTTGGTGCCGGTGCCGGCCACCTTCACCGAGTTCTGCGGGTTGCCGGCCGTCCAGTAACGGTCGACGTCGCTGTCGTTGAACACCGGGTTCGGGTTGAGCTTCGGCACGGTGACCGCCACCCCGTTGAGGTGGAAGGTCTGCGCCGGCTTGACGAACCAGCTGAACGTGGCGTCGTAGCCGCTGCGCCGGTTGGTGATGGCGCGGTCGCCCACCTTGATCTGGCCCGGGCGGACGTCGACCGGCAGGTTGAAGCCGAAGCCCGGGTGCTGCGAGGTGTTGTTGTCGCCGTACGCGTAGTTCACGTACCAGATCAGCAGGCCGGGCTGGTTCGAGAACCGCTCCACCCAGTTCGGGCGGGTGTTGGCGAAGCCGTAGTTGTACCCGCCGGTGCGCAGCGTGTCGTCGTACCCGAGGTACGTCCGGTTCTCCGCGATGTAGAAGCGGGGGTACGAGTCGGTGACCGAGCCACCCATCCGGGTGAAGCCCCTGGCGGTCCACGCGGCGTCCAGCGTCTCCGCGCCGTCGGTCCAGGTGGTGGCACCGCCCTTGACCAGCGAGATGTTGTCCAGGAACGCGCCGGCCAGGTGCACGCCGCCGTCGGTCTGGTAGCGGTAGCGGAACTGCACGGTCTGCCCGGCGTACGCGGACAGGTCGTAGGTCAGGTCGACCCACGCGTCGCTGCTGGAGCCGTCGACCCCGGTCTCGCCGGCGTCGATGAGCGAGTTGCTCAGCGGCGCCCAGGTGGCGCCACCGTTGGTGGACACCTCGGCGTACAGGTAGTCGTAGTCCTCTTCGATGTCGTACCAGGCCTTCGCGGTGATCGACGCGGACGTCGTACCGGTCAGGTCCAGCTGACGGGTCAGCGTGGTGTTCAGGTCGTCGGCGCTGCCGCCCCACCACTCGTTGGCACCCGCGAACGGGGTGTTGTACGAGGTGGTCTGGGTCTGCGGGGGCAGGTTCACCACGGCCGCCTGGGCCTTCGGCCCGTCGCTGTCACCGGCCGGGCCGATCGGCAGGATGGTGTTGCCCTTGCCGTACTCGACCGTCGAGTGGTTCAGCCAGCCGAGGTAGAGCTTCGACCACGGGTCCATGTAGCCCGGGGTCGAGCCGATGTCGTCGGTGCCACGGCTGAGCCACGAGCCCGAGGCCATCAGGCTCCAGAAGCCCACCCCGTTGTCGCCGCCGTTGGTGTCGTACAGGTCCGGCAGGCCGAGGTCGTGGCCGTACTCGTGCGCGAAGACGCCGAGGCCGCCGTTCTCCGGCTCCGTGGTGTAGTCACGGATCCACATCCCGGTGTTGCCGATCTGCACGCCGCCGGCCAGGTTGCCCGCCGGGCCGGCGCTGCCGGCCAGGTTCGGGAACGCGGCCCACCGGTGCGACCAGATGGCGTCCTCGCCCTCGGCTCCGCCGCCGGCCTCCTCGCCCTCGCCCGCGTGGACCGCCTGGAAGTGGTCGACGTAGCCGTCGGGCTCGTTGAAGTCGCCGTCGCCGTCGAAGTCGTACCGGTCCCAGACGTCGAACTGCTCGAGGTAGTCCTTGATCTGCTGCGGCGTCTTGCCGGCCGCGACCTGCGAGTCGTACCAGGACGTGGCGCTGTCCTTGACGAAGTTCCAGTAGCCGTCGGCCTCGGAGATGGCGGGGCTGCCGTACCGGGACTCGTTGAAGGGCACGGTGACCCAGTTGCTCACGTCACCGCCGACGGTGTACCGGCCGCCGGACTGCTTGAGGTAGAAGTCCCGCATGGACTCGTCCGCGCCGTAGAACATGTCCATGTAGTGGGCCCGGTTGAAGTCGGACCGCCACAGGGTGCTGTTGTCGTCGGTGGCGCCGCCGTCCCAGTTGCGGTCCGGCGCGGCGATCTGGTTCACCTGCGGGCCGGCGGTCCCGCCGGTGCGCGGGTCGGTCTGGTTGCCGAACTGGACCAGCATCGTGAAGATCGGATCGGTCTTCGGGGCCTGCTGGTACTCGACGAACTTGTCGTTCTTGACCTGGATGACCTTGGAACCGTTGCGGGTCTGGAGCTTGACCTTGCCCTGCAGCAGGTCGGCGATCGCCTGCTTACGGACCTCCTGGTGCTGGTCCGCCTTGGCGTCGGGAAGGCTGTCGCTGCGGCGCTCCGCCTTCTCGGCGCCCGGGGTCGGCTCCGCCGTCGGGGCGGCGGACGCCGGGGCCGTGACGACGCCGGCCGCCAGCAGCGCGGCCGCGGCCGAGGCCAGGCCCGCCGTGACTCGTCTCCTCAAAGATCCTCCCTTGTGGACTGTTACATGACAGGAGCGACCGGGGTCGACGCTGTCATGGGGTGCGTCTGCCACCCTGGCAGAGGAGTCGGTCGTTGTCACTGCCCGGTGAGCGCGGTCAGCCGATGAGGACGCCCGGCAAAGGTCGGCAAATCGGGGCCAATGGGCGATGGGACGCGACGTCACCTCCCATTACGTTTCGGCCACGATCACCTGGCGTTTCAGGGGTGCGAGGGCCACGTCCACGGAGCGCCGCCGGACGACGCAGGCGGGGCCCGCCCGGAGCGGTGTGCTCCGGACGGGCCCCGCCCGATGTTGCGACGCGCCTGAGGGGTCAGGGCCGCGCCGAGGTCACCCGCACCGAGGCGACGGTGTTGTCCGACGTCGCCTTCTTGACCGTGAGCGTGACGCCGAAGTGCACGTTCTGGCTGGCGGGGTTGCCGTTGCCCAGCACGATCGCCCCACCGCCCAGCACGACGCCGTAGAACGACGGCGCCGGCGTACCGTCCGGGTTGACCACCCGGGTGGTGTACGGCGCGTTGTTCCGCGACGGCAGCACCACGGAGGCGTCGTTGTCGCGGGCGTACGGCGACCCGTTGCGCATCTCGATGCCCGGGTACCAGGTCTTGGCGTCGGTGAAGCCCGCCACCGCCGGCTGCGCGGGGAAGCTCGTGCAGTACTCGCTGTACGGCTCGCCCGCCGCCTCAAGGCACTCGGTGAACGGCTTCGTCTTCTTCAGGCCGAACGCCGCGTTCGCCGACTGGGGCCGGCTGGGCAGGTTGTCCAGCACCGACGGGTCCTTCTCGGCCGCCGTGCCCTGCCGCCGGTACGGGTCGAAGTGCGAGTCGACGATCAGCAGGCCACCCTTCGCGCCGTAGCTCGGCAGGGCGGTCATCTGCCCGGTCACGTGGTTGACGTCGCCGAGCGCGGTGTCCCGGTACCAGACCAGCATGCCCGGGGCGTTGTAGGAGATCCGGTCGACCTTCCACGCCTCGTGCGAGTACACCGTGTCGTACGTGTACTTCAGGCCCTTGTCGAAGCCGTCGAAGTTGCGCCACTCGGCCAGGTAGAAGTGCGCCCGCCGCTCAGTGCCCGTGTTGATGTTCCAGCCCACGCCGGTGGTGTCGGTGAACGTGCCGCCGGTGGCGGTCCAGCCGTTCGCCCCGCCCTCGACGTCGTCGCTCCAGGTGGTGGCCCCGCCGCCGGTGACCGAGAAGTCGTCGGCGAACCAGTTCCGCTCGTTGAACGCCTCGTCGGTGGCCTGACGCAGCCGGAGCTGCACCGTCTGCCCCGCGTACGCCGACAGGTCGACGTAGTCGTTCCGCCAGCCGCCGGTGGAGCCGGTCAGGCCGTACCGCTTGCCGCCGAAGTCGGCCATCCGGCCGTTCGGGTCGGCGTAGTTGTCATCGGTGGTGACCAACGCGCCGGTGGCGTCGTAGACCTTCTGCTCCGACCAGGTCGCCCCGCCGTCGGCGGACAGCTCGACGAAGCCGTAGTCCCAGTCCTCCTCGATGATGTAGTTGTTCCACATCCAGAACTTCGAGTCGGCCGCCGAGGGCACGCTCACGGCGCGGGACAGCTTGACGTCGGCCCAGTTCTGGTCGGCCCCGCTGTGCCACATCTTCGTGCCGCTGTGCGGCGTGGCGAGGGTGAGCACCTTGTCCGGCAGGTCGACCTTGATGCCGTCCGCCGTGCCGACCGGGGTACGTGAGGTCTGCCCGACCCGGACGACGCGCGGCGCGGAGCCGGGGGCGATGGTCTCCGGCTCGGCCCAACCGAGCACCCACTTGTCCCAGATGCCCATGTGGGTGGGCAGCGCCTGGAAGATCTCGCCGCTGTGCGACCCGGAGGCCATCAGGTCCCAGAAGTCCACGTCCGAGTCGGCGTTGCCGGAGGTGTCGTAGAGGTCCGGTAGGCCCAGGTCGTGGCCGAACTCGTGGGCGAAGACGCCGACGCCGGCGTCCTCCGGCTGCACGATGTAGTTCGCGGCCTTGAGGTTCGTGCCGGGGATCGTGTAGCCGCCCGGGACGGTGGAGGAGTGCGCCCAGACGGCGTAGGTGCCCTCGTTGCCGCCGCCGCGGGACTTGCCCTGGCCTGCGTGCACCAGCACCAGGTGGTCGATCACGCCGTCCGGCTCGAGCAGGTTGCCGTCGCCGTCCCGGTCGGCCTGGTCCTCGATGTCGTAGTCGGCCCAGGGGAAGCTCGGGTCCATCGCGGCGAGGGCGTCGATGGCGTCCGTGGCGAGCCGGCCCGCCCCGGCCGGGTTGTCCGGGTGGCCGTTCATCGCCTGCTCGCGGCCGGCGACCCAGTTGCCGTTCTCGTCCTGGAAGCAGCGCGAGGCGGCGTACCAGCCCTCCGAGTGCGGCACGGTGATCCACGGGCTGGCCTGCCCGTCCACCGTGTACGCGCCCTTGGACATCTCCAGGTACATGTTGTGCATGGTCCGGCCGGCGAGGCTGACGCCCGGCTGGCCGTCCGGCCCGGTCAGGTCCGTGCGGACCCGCTCGGTGATGCCCCTCTTCGTGTAGAGCATCTTGTCGTAGTGGGTCGGCGAGAAGTCCGGCACCCACATCGAGTTGTTGTCCTTGTGCGGCAGGGCCGCCGGGTTCGCGATGTTGTTGTGCTTCGGCCCGTTCTGCACGGTGCCGGGGACGCAGGTCCGGTCCTCGAACACCGTCTTCGGGACCATCACGCCGGTGAAGTCATCGTTGGCCTGGTCGTTGAACTCGACCAGCAGGGTGAGCAGCTTGGCGGTCTGGGTGCTCGGGGCCTGCTTGATCTTGCGGGGGCTCTTGCCGGTCTGGACCGACTTGGCCTCCAGCTTCGCCAACTGCTTCGCGGTCGTCGGGTTACCGGCGGCGAACTTGCGGTCGTACGCCCGGGACTCGTCCCCCGCGGGGGTGTAGACCCCGTCGGCGCCCTTGACCTCCTTGCCGCTGGTGTTCGGCTGCACCTCGGGCTCGGCGTAGTTGATGTAGTACTCGTCCGCCCCGATCGTGGCTGGGGCTGGGCTGGACGTCTCGGCCGACGCGGTTCCGGTTACGGTCAGTGCCGTGGCCGCGAGGGCGATGGCGGGCAGCGCGACGAGTAGTCGTCGGCGTGACCCGGTGCGCGGATTAGTGTGCATACCGCTCCGTTCTCGGGGCGTGGGGAAGGACGCCGGCCGGTTCGACGCACAGTGACAAGGGTCGAATCGACCGGTGCGGCTGAACCTAGAGGAGAACGGAGTCTTCCGACAGGGGGTGTCGTTCCCTGTGTCCGTTCAGGCCGGTGCGCCCTCCGCCGACCGACCGAGCGGGACGGTCGGGTGACGTGCTGTCGACGTACCCCCGGAAAACAGCGGTGGGTGACGGTCCGCGCGGACCGTCACCCACCGAGATGGTACGCCTGCCGTCAGTCCTCGTCGGACTTGCCGCCGCCGATCCCGGAGGAGATCAGCTCCATCACCGAGGAGTCCTGGAGGGTGGTCACGTCGCCCAGCGACCGGTTCTCCGCCACGTCCCGCAGCAGCCGGCGCATGATCTTGCCGGAGCGGGTCTTCGGCAGCTCCGGCACCAGCAGGATCTGCCGCGGCTTCGCGATCGGGCCGAGGGTCTTCGCCACGTGGTTGCGCAGCTCGGTGATGAGCTTCTCGCCCGCCTCGCCGGTGGTGTCGGTGGTGCCGCGCGGGATGGCGAACGCCACGATCGCCTGGCCGGTGGTCGGGTCGGTCGCGCCCACCACGGCCGCCTCCGCCACCGACGGGTGCGACACCAGCGCCGACTCGACCTCCGTGGTGGAGATGTTGTGCCCCGACACCAGCATCACGTCGTCCACCCGGCCCAGCAGCCAGATGTGCCCGTCGTCATCCTTCTTCGCCCCGTCCCCGGCGAAGTACATGCCCTCGAACCGGGACCAGTACGTCTCGATGAACCGGTTGTCGTCGCCCCAGATGGTGCGCAGCATCGACGGCCACGGCTCGCGCAGCACCAGGTATCCGCCGCCGCCGTTCGGCACCGACTGGCCCTGGTCGTCCACCACGTCGGCCACGATGCCGGGCAGCGGGGTCATCGCCGAGCCCGGCTTGGTCTCGGTGACGCCCGGCAGCGGCGAGATCATGATCGCGCCGGTCTCGGTCTGCCACCAGGTGTCCACGACCGGCAGCTCGCCCCGGCCGACGTGCTGCCGGTACCACATCCACGCCTCGGGGTTGATCGGCTCGCCGACGCTGCCCAGCAGCCGAAGCGAGGACAGATCGAAGCCGGCGGGGATGTCGTCGCCCCACTTCATCATCGTCCGGATCAGCGTCGGGGCGGTGTAGAGGATGCTGACCTGGTACTTGTCGACGATCTCCCAGAACCGGCCCTTGTGTGGGGTGTCCGGGGTGCCCTCGTACATGACCTGGGTGGCGCCGTTGGCCAGCGGGCCGTACACGATGTAGGAGTGGCCGGTCACCCAGCCGATGTCGGCGGTGCACCAGTAGACGTCCGTCTCCGGCTTCAGGTCGAACACCGCGTGCGCCGTGTACGACACCTGGGTCAGGTATCCGCCCGTGGTGTGCAGGATGCCCTTCGGCCGGGCCGTGGTGCCGCTGGTGTAGAGGATGAACAGCGGGTGCTCGGCGTCGAACGGCTCCGCGGCGTGCTCGGTCGACGCCTGCTCCACCGTCTCGTGCCACCACAGGTCCCTGGCCGTCCAGGCGACCTCCTCGCCGGTGCGGCGGACCACCAGCACGTGCTCCACCGACGGGCAGTTCGTCACCGCCTCGTCCACCGTCGGCTTCAGCGCCGACGGCTTGCCACGGCGGTAGCCGCCGTCGGCGGTGATCACCACCTTGGCGGCGGCGTCCTGGATCCGGTTGGTCAGCGCGTCGGCGGAGAAGCCGCCGAAGACCACGCTGTGGGTGGCGCCGATCCGGGCGCAGGCCAGCATCGCCACCGCCGCCTCCGGGACCATCGGCAGGTAGATCGCCACCCGGTCGCCGGCGGTCACGCCCAGCTCGGTCAGCGCGTTCGCCGCCTGGCAGGTCAGCCGGTGCAGGTCGGCGTACGTGATGGTCCGGGTGTCGCCCGGCTCGCCCTCCCAATGGATGGCGACCCTGTCGCCCCGGCCCGCCTCCACGTGCCGGTCCAGGCAGTTGTACGCCACGTTGAGCCGGCCGCCGACGAACCACTTCGCGAACGGCGGGTTCGACCAGTCGAGCACCTGGTCCCACTGCTTCGCCCAGGCCAGTCGCCCGGCCTGCTCCGCCCAGAAGGCGAGCCGGTCCCCGGCGGCCTCGGCGTACGCGTCGGCGGTGACGTTGGCGTTCGCGGCGAGTTCAGCCGGGGGCAAGAACTGCCGGGTCTCGTTCAGCAGATTGGCCAGTGCCTCGCTCATGCCGTGACTCCCTCATCGCATCCGTGACCTGCGTCCCTACCCCCGCAGAGATTAGCCGGGGCGGTCGGTGCCCGCGACAGCTCCCGGAGCACGCCCGCGCCGAGCGGCCCCCGCCGCGCGCCGAACTGTAGGAGTGAGGTGGGTGACGGGGCGGAACCGGTGGCGGGCGTCGCGTTGTCGGGCGGCTGCGGGCCGGGCGACCGGGCGGGTCGCTAGCGTGACGGGGTGACCACCGATCCGCTCGCCCCGCTGCTCGCGCTCGCCGACATCGCCCCCGCCGTCGAGCGGGCCCGTGACCGGGTCGACCAGTCGTTGCGGCACCGCGCGCTGCGCCGGCACGGCGGCCAGGTCGCGGCCGAGGTGAGCCTCCGCTGCGCGGTGGCCAGCGCCGCCCTGGAGGGGGCCGCCCACGACCGCGAGGCGGTCCGCGCCGGTACGGTCACAGACCCGGTGCTCCAGGGCGCGCTGCGGGTGGCCGGCGCGCTGCCCGGGCTGACCGAGCCCTGGCCGAAGGCCCCCCGACAGGTCCTCGCCCGGCTGCACGTGCTCGCCGCCCGGGACGTCGTACCCGCCGACGAGCTGGGGCGGCCGGTGGCCGATCCGGTGGTCGGCGCCCGGCTGGACGCGCTGGCCGGGCTGATCGCCGGCGGCACCGCCGTGCCCCCGCTGGTGCTCGCCGCCGTGGTGCACGGCGAGCTGCTGAACCTGCGCCCGTTCGCCGGGCCGTCCGGGGTCGTGGCCCGGGGCGCCGCCCGGCTGGTGCTGATGTCCACCGGCCTCGACCCGCGCGGGCTGGTCGGCACCGACGTCGGCCACCGCGAGCGCGAGCCGGAGTACGTCGGCGCGGCCGGCGCCTTCGCCACCGGCACCCCGGACGGGCTGCGCTCCTGGCTGCGGCACTACCTGGCGGCGGTCGAGGTGGGTGCCGACCAGCTCACCGCCGTCGGCGACGAGATCCTCGCCGCTGCCTGACCCGTCACCTGGGCCGCGCCCGGTCGACGCCGTGCCGCCGTGCCGGATCCCGTCTCCCGGGCCGGGGCTCAGTCGCGCCGGACCGCCCGGTTGACCTTGGCCTGGAGGGCCCGTCGGGCGATCGGCCCCAGGTCGTCCACGATCTCGATGAGCACCGCGAGCTGGTCGAGCGCGGACATCGCCCGCTCGGCCGCCTCCCGGTCCACCTTGTCGTAGAGCTCCAGCCCGATGAACGCGGCCGACACGGCCCGGGCCAGGCCGGGCACGTCCGCGATCTCCGCGAACGGGGAGCCGGCGAGCAGGCGACCCAGGACGGCCTCGATCTCGTCCACCCAGAGCTGGAGCGCGCCGGCCGTCGGGGCGGCCAGCCGCTCGTCGGCCTGCGCCCCGGCGAGCATCTGGGCGAGGAAGGAGACGTTGCCCAGTTCCCGCTCCTGCTCGTGCAGGGCGCGGCCGACGGCGAGCAGTTCGCGCAGGGAGCCAACGCCGGCCAGCCGCGCCGACCAGTGCCCGACCCGCTCGGCCGTGCTGGCCCGGCAGGCCGCCGCGAGCAGGTCGTCCACGCTGCCGTAGTGGTAGAACACCAGCGCCTGGTTCACCCCGGCGGCGGCGGCGATCGTACGGGCCGAGACCCCGGCGATGCCGTGCTGGCGGATCGCGGCGATGGCGCCGCCCAGGAGGCGCTGCTTGGTGTCGGACATCCCTCTCCTCGCGTGCCGGCTCGTCCGGCTTCGGCTTCTCCCGTGCCGGCCTCTGCGGCTCGGGCTTCTCGCGTACCGGCTTGCCCGGCTCGCCGGTCGCTGGCCGGACGCGGCGGTGCGATCATCGCATCGGTCACCAACTGCGCGAGCCAGGCGACCCCGGGCAGCCGCAGCGTCCAGCCGGCCAGCGCCCAGCCGAGGTGGACGTGTTCGAGCGCGCGGGCGACGGCGGCCACCCCCCGTTCCCGGTGGTCGTCACCGCCCGTGTACTCCGCCCGTCGCAGCACCCCGTGGTGCGCCGAGGCGGGCCGGAGGACGAGCCCCACCGGGTGCCGGCGGGCGAGGAAGCGCCACACCGCCGCGCACGGCCCGCAGTCGGCGTCGAGCCAGAGGACCGCAGGCGGCCCCGACACGTACGGCCGCCAGCGCGGCCACCAGTTCCGGACCCGCCGTCGGTAGGCCCGCCAGCCCTCCGGGTACCGGCCGGCGAGGTCGTGCTCCTCGTGCGGCCCGGCCACCGCCGCCGCGAAGGCGACCGCCACCGCGCCCGCGCCGGCCAGCGCCAGGCTCCCGGTCAGTGCGGCGGTCAGCAGCACCAGGGCCACCGCGCCGAGCTGCATCGGGTTGGCGAGGTAGGCGTAGGGACCGGTGGTGACCAGCCGTCGGGGCGGATCCCACGGGTACGGGGTGCCGCCGCCCCGGACCGCGAACTCCCGCACGGCGGTGAGCGCCGGCGCCGCCACCAGCAGGGCGACCTGCCCGACGAGCAGCAGCCGGGACGCGGGCAGCCCGGTGAGCCCGGCCCAGGAACCGTCGCCCAGTTCGAAGGCCAGCGTCGGCACGAACCACAGCAGCAGGGTGGCGAAGAGGCCGACCTGGAGCAGCGCCCGGGCGGCCAGGTGCCGACGGTCCGCGCACCACCGGCCGAGCAGTTGGGCGGGCAGGGCCACGGCGAGCAGCCCGGCGGCCTCCCCGACGAGCCAGTGCGGACCGAGGCGGACCAGCGGGTGCAGGGCGGGCATCGCCACGGCGTCGAGCCAGAGCAGCAGGCCCAGCGCCAGCGGCAGCGGCAGAACCCTGCGCAGCAGCACCGGCAACGGGCCCCACAGGGCGGCCCAGCCGATCCACAGGTCCACCGGCAGCCCCCGGTACGCGCCCCGAACGGGTGCGAAGGTGTACCAGCCGGTGCGCCGGGCCGCCTCGTCGAGGGCCGCGATGCCGACGGCGCCGGCCACGAAGGCCAGCAGTGCCGCCGCCCGGGCGTCCCGGTCCCGCTCCAGCCGGGCGGCGGCGAGCACGGCCAGCAGGGGTACCGCCAGGCTCAGGTGGCGGGCGACCGTCATCGCGGGACCGTCATGTCCAGCAGGTGCCCGACCCCCTCGCCGAGCAGGACGTGCTGCACCGGCCCGAAGTACCAGGACGGGTCGAGGCCGCGCCGGTAGTCCACGCTGATCCGGACCTCGGTGTGCCCGGCGTCGACCGCCCGCCAGCGCAGGTCCGCCCGCCGCCAGGTGAACCAGCGGGCGGTGATTGAGGTGTCCTCGACGAAGCGGAAGACGACCTGTCGCGGCTGGGCGGTCTCGACCTCGGCGAGCAGGTGCCCGCCCGGCCCGTGCGCGCTGCCGTGGTAGCCGAACATCCAGCGGTCGCCCACGGCCAGGCCGTCGCCGCTGACCTCGGTGGGTGTGGGCGCGCCCAGCAGCCGCAACGGCATGGACCGCACCGGGACGGGCCGGGGGCCGGCCGCGAGCCGCTCGGCGACCTGATCGGCGGGCAGCGCCACCACCCGGACCACCTCGACCGACTGCTCCGGGTCCAGCCGTGGCCCGATCCCGCTGCCCTCCAGGCCGGGCAGGAGCAGCAGCGGCACAGCGAGGACCGCGTACGTCCGCGAGGCGTCCCGCAGCGCGCGGATCAGCGCGGTGGTGCCGTGCGCCACCGCGTACACCAGCGGGGCGGCCAGGATGACGCAGACCGCCCCCTCGTGCAGCGCCACCGCCGCCAGCAGCAGGGCGATCGTGGTGACCACGAAGACCCGGCCGTGCGCCGTCCGGCCGGGGACGAGGGCCAGGGCGGACGCGAGAATCACCGGGAGGGCCACGAACAGCAGGGCGCTGTCGGCCCGCCCGGCGCGCACCGTGACGATGTAGACCACCAGCCCGAAGGCCGCGATCAGCCCGGCCAGCACCCAGTTGGCGGCGGTCCGCCGCGGTGGCCGTTCGCCCTGCTCCGACATGACATCCTCCCCGCTTTTGAGCGACTGCTCAAGCGGAGCATAGGCGGAGTTGAGCGATCGCTCAATAGGGGTTTCGCCGACGGTTGCGGGGCGGGGCGTGGGCCGGTAGCCGTGGGGTCGCGCCGGGGCGCGCAGCCGCGCTCGGGCGGGCCGGTCGCTCCGGAACGAGGCGTCGCGCCCCTGACGGAGTCAGGCGGCGGCGTCGCTCGGAGAGGTGATCGGGCGCGGTGGACGCCGGTCGGTGGGGTGGTCCCGGGCGTCGGTCAGGCGACCGGGGCGGTGCGGGTGCGGCGGTGCCGGCCGTACCAGGCGATGCCGATGGCCACCCCGACGCCGACGCCGAGGGCCGCCGCGGCGACGGGGACGGCGGGGCGTTCCCGCAGCCGGCGGCCCAGCGGGATCGGGTGCCGGAACTCCAGCACCGGCCAGGCGTTCTCGCTGGCCAGCTTGCGCAGCGCCCGGTCCGGGTTGACCACGCTCGGGTGGCCCACGCACTCCAGCAGCGGCCGGTCGCTCATCGAGTCGGAGTACGCGTACGAGTCGGCGAGGTCGTAGTCGCGCTCCCTGGCCAGCTCGCTGACCGCCTGGACCTTGCTCGGCCCGGCGGCGTAGAACTCCACCTCACCGCTGTAGCGGCCGTCCGTCACCGTCATCCGGGTGGCGATCACGTCGGTCACCCCGAGCAGTTCGCCTATCGGTCGGACCATCTCCTCGCCGGAGGCGGAGACCAGCACGACGTCCCGGCCGGCGGCCTGGTGCTCCTCGATGAGGGCCGCCGCCTCGGCGTACACGTAAGGGTTGATCAGCTCGTGCAGTGTCTCCGCGACGATCTGGCGGACCTGTTCCACCTGCCAGCCCTTGCAGAGCGCGGCGAGGTAGTCCCGAGTCTTGGCCATGGTCTGCTCGTCGGTGCCGCCCAGCCGGAACATCAGCTGCGCGTACGCCGACTTGACCACGTCCCGCCGGGTGATCAGCCCATCCCGGTAGAACGGCCGACCGAACGCCAAGGCGCTCGACTTGGCGATGACGGTCTTGTCCAGATCGAAAAAAGCGGCACTTCGGCCCACGGCGCAAAAGTCTAGCCCGATGGACTATCGTCGGCGGGTCCCTGGGGTACGGACCCCGGCCCGACCTGGGGGCGACCCCTAGGACTGCTGCCCGTCAGTGACGACGGTCACACTCTCCGAACACAATTTCGCACTGAGTGGAGTCAACACCACTCGACGTATACGGGTCTGCTCAGGCATGCTTGTGGTTGCGACGAGGACTCAGGTGTCGTGCGAAGCAGGCCCTCGGCGGTTGCACCCCCCGTAACCGCTGAGTCGGTTCGGCTCAACCCCCCCGGAGCCGAACCGCCCGACGACCCCCGTCTCCCCCCGACGGGGGTCGTCCCTTTTCCGATCTTCTTCCGGCCCAGGTGGAGGCGCCGGCTCCGCTCGGCGCAGAGCTTGCGCTTCGCCGCGAGGGTCGCCCCGCAGGGCACCTCCATTACCTCGGTCAGGCCGGTGGCGGTGTCGGTGCGACGCAGGGCGAGGGGGCGGACGCAGACGCCGTTCTGCTCGGCGAACGGCTTGAGCGCGTCCTTGGCCAACGGCTCGCGCATCCTCCGCCGGGGGATGCGCAACGGTAGTCGTGGGGATGAGTTCGAGTTGGCTCACCGATGCCCTCCGAGCCGTAGGGGGTGCCGTTGCGGGGTGCGAACGCCGCCGCCGGCGCCCTCTTTTTCGACGACGAAGGCCGTGTGCTCCTCGTGCGTCCCCCTACGGCTGGCGCAGGCATAGGCGGGGAAGCCCGGAGAGCAGCCGCAGGCGGCAGCGTCGAGAGCGGTTGAGATTCGCGAGCCGGCAGCCGGCGAGGTCGTGCCCCGAACGGCCGGTGCAGGAAAGGGCACGCGAGTCAGCGCGCCGAGTTGCGGCGGCGGACCGGTCGCGGTCACTGCCCGTTAATCGAGGGCGCAACGACTCTAGAATGGCCGGGGCTCCGTCCAGGCCTAAGGGCGTGGACGGGTCGAGCAGGTCCGATTCGCCGGCCGACTACCCGGGTAAGCAGAGCGGGCCATCGCCTGGTGCTTGAGCAAAACCGGTGATTTGCGGATCGAAGATCCGGTGGAGAACCGGCCAGGCGGCCTCTATGGAGATTCGGTAAACGTCAATCCTGTCCGCTCAGGAAAGGTGTCCGATGTCTTTTTCGAGATCTACCGTAGTTTTCCGCATGAAGCGCCCAAATGCAACCCCTATTCCGCTATCGGAAATTTTGGCCACCTCCTCTTCGCCCAAGTGCACCGCCAGAATCTCCCTCATCTGCCCGGTGTCCACGGTGTCATAGTTGGGAATGTATCTTCCATCCTTTCCATGAGGGTGAGTAATTGACCAGTAGGCACGCACAAAGCTTTTTGTCGCGAACCCGCTTGGAACCCTGGATCTTCTTTTCATCTCGCCGACGAAGACGTCGAGTCGCTTCAGTAATGTAAGGTCGTTCATTTGGCGAAAGTAGTGCAGCCAACCGAACGAGTTGCCACCGTAGATGCAGCCGGTAATCAGCATGTTGATTCGAGTCTGAAGCAGGCGGGCGTCTTTGTCGTACTTATAGCGAGTGAAGATGCGTGCAATCGAATTTTCGACATTTCGAACGCTCTGATCGCGGACGGATATGGTCAACGGATTGAACGTATATCCGAGGTAGCTGAAACCATCCGAGATATCACCAGCGCTAGACTTGCCCCCCGCGCCCGATGCCTCGTGAACCTTTAGGCCAGCCTCCGAAAAGAGTGTCACCGCTAGCTTGTTTATGCGATCAACGTCTACACGGTCACACAAAACTAGAATGTCATCCACATAGCGAACATAGAAGCATCCCTCTGCTGAAAGCTCGCTGTCGATCCTCTGTAGGACAAGCTCAGCAAGGTAGTTCGATATGGCAAGCCCCTGCGGTACGCCCCGCGTATTCGGGATCCGGCTTCTGTGGTTTACGGGAACTGTTGATGTCCTCACCGCGCCTAGAATCGCTCCAATGATTTCCTCCTTGCGCACTCGGGTGCGCAACCCTTCCTCGATCAATCCGTGACCAATGGATGGGTAGAAGTTCTCCACGTCCAATTTTATGTATGAATCAAAGCTGCCAGCTCTAAGTGCTTCGGATACTTGGTGTACCCGCTTTTGCGGGATTGTTCCCCGAGTCTGAGGAAATAGCTCGCCAAGGCAATCCGACAAGGCGCGAAGTGCGATTCGATCGCGAGCGGTTGGCACCGACAGCATACGTGGCGGCCGCCCCGCCCCTCTGAGTTGGAGAAACTCTCGGTAGGCGCTGAATCGGTATGTCCCTGATCTCATTCTTCGAGAGATGAAGGAAGCCACTTCTTTGATCTCACTCTTCAGTGCATCGGGGCTTACTCCATCGCGCCCCCGAGCCCGCGTTCCAAGCACATGTTCCTGATAGACACGCACTAGGTTGGACGGGGCGGTCGCTGACCTAAAGATTCTAGAAGCCGGTCTAGATGCCATTGAAGAACCAGGTGCCAAATGGTATCAGTATCAGAATGGGTACCACTAAGCTGGCGTATGGGAGCAAGGTCACCGACGAATATGCCGCAGAAACCGCGAGATCATTAAGTCGCTTCGCCTTGCTTCTGGTTCCACCCTGGATTGACGATTGCACTTTGTGGAAGTCGCGGCTGGTGTGGTTCTCCGTTGAGGCGACTGCAACCTCATACTCCCACTGCAACTTCTCACCTTTATCTTGCCGATCCGGCCCTGCATATTCCTTGAGGTTTTCAGCCGCAACAGAGATTTGCTGAATCCTCTTGTAGTTTTCTTCCATTGCCCGTGCCCGAGTTCCATAACCGGCACCCGAAACAACAAGCGAAGCGACCAACGAAAGTATGGATAGAGAGACCATGAGGGCATCTCCGCCAACGCCGTACATGTCCCGCTTCGTTAGCAGCCCGACAGAGGCAATTGCCGTCGATGTCGACAAGGCAACTAGAGCGAAATTCCATGCGGTGTTCGCGTGGCTGAGGCGGCGAGAGGCATTTAGTCGGCACAGATAGGTCGTGTAACTTCTTTTTTCCAGACGCTCCAACATCGGAGAGGGAGCGTCAGGTAGTGACTCGGCCACTAGTCTCCTTGCCTGACCTTAAAATAAACGTCACCCGCAGCCTCGGGGATGCGAGCATTGCCCCGGAAGTTAATCCGAAGCAAACCGCATGGGCGTGCCAACACGGCATATTACTACTGCCACTCAAGCGATGGGCCTGAGCAAGTGGCCGAGTCGTCTGGCATCTTATCATCCAGGCGTTATCCTGACGTTCCTTGCCTAGTGAAGGAAACTCCGTGCGGAACCCAATGGGGGAGGCCAGGAGAGACCCATTAGGTAGTAGGTTTTCGCCATATGATCACAGGGACTTTTGATGGCAAATATCCCTCAGTGTGTCGCCGCCGCATTTTTGCACCAACAGTTGGCAGGTCAGCGCCCGGCGATGACCTCTGAGAAACGTCTTCAGCCTGCGTGACCCCAACGCGCGGGTCGCCGTCGAACTGTGCCGACGCCCCATCCCTCGGCCCGCGCGTCGACACCGCCGGCCTACCGATGGACCGCCGTGTCGTCAGCCGACGGTAGGTGAACCAGCTTCGCTAGGTTCGAGCTTCGATGATCGCCGCTTCGATGCGCAGTCCGATCCCCGTCAGGGCAAGGAGGAACGCGAGGATGTGCGGTTCGGTCGACCCCGAGTTGCTCGACAGGGTCAGCAGCGAGAGCAAGAGCCCCGTGACTATCGCCATGGTGCCGAGTACACGCGTACCAGCGGCTCGCCGAGATCGAAGGTCCACGGCGGAGACCGTACCCACTACCTTGCGTCGAGACTGTCCGACTGCAGACGACACGAGCGTCTAGACGTGCTCCTCGGCCAGGCCGCGCCGCCCGAACACGTGCGCCGGAAGCGCAGCCTCCGCACCTGCTCGGGACCATCGGCGGTCGCCGCGAGGCTGCGCGAAAGAACACTCCACAGACAGCCAGGCCCGACGGTGTCAGGTGAGGCTACGACAGCCGACGACAGTCCTTCGTGGACGTTACCGAACAGCACACACCCTTGAGTTGCCGCAGTGGACTCACTAGATTCGATCCTCAGCCACGATCAGGGACCGGCCTCGAAATTCAGGAGAGTGACCCCATCGCATACATCGATCTAGGGGTGGATGAGACCGAGCTCCCAGGCGTCCGTGGGCCGCTGCGCTTCCGGCCGGAGACCGGTCAGCCGTTGCTTGAGCTGGTCGAGGTGCTGCTGCGCGGGCCGCATTCGCTCACCCCCGGGGAGCGGGAACTGATCGCCGCGTACGTCTCCGGCCGCAACGAGTGCACCTACTGCTGCTCGGCGCACTCGGCGTACGCGGCGGCGCAGCTCGACGAGGGCATGACCCTGGTCGACCAGGTACGCGCCGACCTGGACAACGCCCCGGTCACCGCGAAACTGCGCGCCCTGCTGCACATCGCCGGGGCCGTCCAGGTCAGTGGACGCGAGGTCACCCCCGAGCTGGTTGCGACCGCCCGTGCCGAGGGCGCCACCGACCTGGAGATCCACGACACGGTGCTCATCGCGGCGGCCTTCTGCATGTTCAACCGGTACGTCGACGGCCTCGGCACCCAACCGGCGGCCGACCCCGGGTGGTACGAGCGGGCGTCGGGGCGCATCGTCAACGCCGGCTACCGGCAGGTCGTCTGACGACTCCGGCCGGCGCCACCGGACCGAACCCCGCCCACCCCACGAGCAGAACCCGGAGCATCAGGTCATCGCACATATCGACCTTGGCCAGGACGAGCAGGTCTACCTGGGCATCCACGGCCTGATCCGTTACCGGCCGGAGACCGGCCGCCCCCTGCTGGCGCTGAACGAGGCGCTGTTGCGCGGGCCGCATTCGCTCACCCCCGGGGAGCGGGAGCTGATCGCCGCGTACGTCTCCGGTCGCAACGAGTGCCGGTTCTGCCAGGGCGCGCACTCTGCCTTCGCCGCCGTGCAGCTCGACGAGGGCATGACCCTGGTCGACCAGGTTCACGCCGACCTGGACAACGCCCCGATCTCCGCGAAACTGCGCGCCCTGCTGCACATCGCCGGAGCCGTCCAGGTCAGTGGACGCAGCGTCACCCCCGAACTGGTCGAGGCCGCCCGTGCCGAGGGCGCCACCGACCTGGAGATCCACGACACGGTCCTGATCGCGGCGGCGTACTGCATGTTCAACCGGTACGTCGACGGCCTCGGCACGCTCGTACCCGATGACCAGGAGTGGTATCTGGGACCGGCCGGACGGGTCGCCACCCATGGTTACCTGCCGGTGCTGGACCGCTGACCCGTACCGGTCACCCGAAGTTTCACCCGCTAGCCGAATTGGGGCGTGACGTCATGGCACACATCGACCTGGGCGTGGACGAGAACGAGTTTCCCGGGGTCCGGGGCCCGTTGAAGTACCGGCCGGTGACCGGCAAGCCGATGATGGAACTGGCCGAGACCCTGCTGCGTGGGCCGCTCAGCCTGTCGACGGCCGACCGCGAACTGATCGCCTCGTACGTCTCCGGCCTGAACGAGTGCACCTACTGCTGCTCGGCGCACTCGGCGTTCGCCGCTGCCCTGCTCGACGAGGGCATGACCCTGGTCGACCAGGTACGCGCCGACCTGGACAACGCCCCGGTCAGTGCCAAGCTGCGCGCCCTGCTGCACATCGCCGGGGCTGTGCAGCACAGTGGACGCAGCGTCACCCCCGAACTGGTCGGGGCGGCGCGCGCCGAGGGTGCCACCGACGAGGAGATCCACGACACGGTGCTGATCGCGGCGGCCTTCTGCATGGTCAACCGGTACGTCGACGGCCTCGGCACGTTCGCCCCGAGCGATCCGAAGTACTACGACGAGACGGCCCAGCGGGTCATCAGCGTCGGCTACCGCAACACGGTCTGAACCTGAACTTCACCCGTGCGCCGTGTACGAGGGGTGATGCTCAGGTAACGCGTGACGGTTTCCTGACCCGGCGTCGCCGATGCGTTCCCGTGACCGCCGCCCGCGCCTCCATGTCTAGGTTGCGAACGGGCCACGTACAGTGACCCCTCCATCGACGACGAGACTCTGCCCGGTCATGTAGGCCGCAAGCGGAGAGGCCAGGTAGACCGCTGCCGCGGCGGCATCGTCAGGGACGCCGATTCGACCCATTGGAATCTCAGGGACTTCCGCGGTGCGCTGGGCGGAATTCGCCGCCGCCGTTGCGATGGCACCGCAGGCCACCACGTTCATGCGGATGCCGTCGCCGGCGTACTCAGCAGCGACGGTCTTGGCGAGGCTGGCGAGCCCGGCCTTGGCAGCACCGTAGCCAGCCTGCATGGGTGCGGCCATGACCCCCGCGACGGACCCGACGCTGACGATGGACCCGCCGTCGCCTTGGGACAGGAAGACACGGATGGCAGCCCGGGCCGCGCGCACCACATAACGAAGGTTCATCTCGTACGCCAGATCCCAGTCGTCGTCGTCCATCTCGTGCAGGCGCACCGCGGGTACGAACGCGACCTGCCCTCCGACGACGGTCACCAGTGTGTCGAGCCGACCGAACTCGTCGGTGGTGCGGGTGACGAACCCGTCCAGATCCGAGCGCGAGCGCACGTCACCGACGAGCGGAACCGCGCGGGCACCAGACTCTGTCAACTCATGAACGGCATCATGTGCCCGGTCCGGATCGACGTCGGCGACGGCGACGGCTGCGCCGGCCGCAGCGAAGGCACGTGAGATCGCGCGCCCGATGCCTTCGCCTCCACCTCCGATCACCAAGGTGCTCATGCCGTCCAGTGGTGCAGCGAAGGGGTTCATGGCCGGATCCTTCCACAGGGCCCGCGCCCGCTGGCCCTGCTGAGCCAGGTCCCAGTACTGCGGCCCAGTGGGCTGCGCGACTGCCCTGCGGGCGGCCTCCGGCCCTTACTTCCACCCGATGCCGCCGCCTCCTGTACGGGGGCGTTTGGTCAGCCCGGGGCGTCCTCGTCCGCTGGCGGCCGGGGACGGCGGTAGTCCCGGATGTACGCCTCGACCTGGGATCGCAGCCACACCGAACCGGCCTGCAGAGTCTGGAACGGGCGCGGGAAATGCGGCTGCATGATGATCTGTCTGAACCGCGACCGGCTCACGCCGAGCATGTCCATGATCTCGCCTGGACCGACGAGCGGTCCCGGGACCTCCGGCTCACCCATGCGAATGACGGTAGGCATGCGCTGACCTACCCAAAACGGTCCGACTTAAGCGACCTGCTCGAAGAGGTCCGCCTTTTCAGGCCTGCCTGTGTTGACAGGGGGGCGATGGAGGGTGTGTGATCGGTGGCGCGGTACCCCCGGTCTGGTGGAGGCGGAGCCCGGCGGGCCGGGGTGCCGCAGAAACCGGACCCCGTGGGAGGCATCGATGAGGTTGCACGACGCCCGGAACCTCGAACTCGTGAAGCTGCGCCAGGACTTTCGGTGGGACTCTTGCGTGTCGTGGCTCTGGAGGGGCAGGGACCGGCTTGACCTCGCCCGCGCTGCTGGGTCTTGCCGGGCGGGGGCGAAGTGACCGCGCGTCGGCTGCCCCTGTTGATACGGGCCGCCTGGCACACGCTCGATTGGCACAGGCACCGCCGGTGCGCCGTTTGCGGCCCGAGCGGCTGGTGTCCTCTGGTTCGGGCGGCCAAGAACCGGACCACCGCCTGGCGTCGGTACGGCCCTCGCCGATGATCGAACTCAAGGCCGGCGACGTCCTGTACATAACCGCCGTATGTAGCGTCCAGTTCGTCAGGCCGATGATGTTCAGATTGATCAAGGTTCGGACTGACCTGATCACCTACGACGGCTGGGTTTGGCTCGACGGGTACCAGCTCGATGCCAAGGGCGAGGCCGTTGCCCGTCGGGAGATCTTCGTCCAGCCGGCGGGTTTGATCGTGCAACGACGAATCGCCCCCGTCATGCAACCGAGGCGACCCAGATCGCATATGAGGGCCTGAGCGGGTGCGGGGGTACACCCGCACGGGGTCATTAGGCCTTTTCCAAGCTGATCTCGCAGCTCAGGGTGGATGCGGCGAGCCCGGAGATCGATGAAGGCGAGGCTCCAGGTAAGACAGCGGTCATGCTGCTCGCAGCGGCACCTCAGGTCAGTCGTGGCGGTGACGCACGATGTAGTCGATGTAGCGGATGGTGTCCTCGCGGTTGTCCTCGCTGATCGAGTCCCACAGGTCCGCCAGCCAGTAGAGCGACCCCGACAGCATCCAGGCCCACCCCCGCACCCAGGTCGCCTCGTCGAACCCGAGCGCCTCCCGGTAGGCGGCCCGCGCGCGGGCATCGAACAGGCTCCAGCCCGGCCGCACCTCGACCGCCGGATCGCCGCGGCCGAGACCGCCGAAGTCGATCACCCCGGTGAGCCTGCCCCGGTCGACCAGCAGGTTGCCTTCCAGGAGATCACCGTGCAGCCATACCGGCGGTCCGGGCCACTCGTCCGCCGCCATCGCCTCGTCCCACGCCGCGGTCACCGCCCGCCCGTCGATCCGGGCGCCCAGCGCCGCGATCGACCGGCGGGTCAGCTCGTCCCGCTGCACCAGAGGTACGCCGCGCTGAATCCCCTCCTTGACCGGCCCGCCCATCGGGTCGATCGCGATCATCGCGCGCACGAAGCCGGCGAGGTCGACGGCGAGGTCGACGAGGTCCTGCCCGGCTTCCGGATTACGCCCGTCCAGCCACGGGACGACCGTCCACGGCCACGGATAGTCCCCGCCCGGCCGGCCAACCGCGATCGGCACCGGCACCGACACCGGAAGATGCGGCGCCAGACGCGGCAGCCAGGTCGTGTCGGTCGCCACCTGGTCGACCGCCCACTGCGCCCGCGGCAGCCGTGCGGTCAGGGAGTCACCCAGCCGGAACAGCGCGTTGTCGGTGCCGTTCAACGGCTGCGCAACGATCGGCAGGTCCGACCACTCGGGGAACTGCTCGTCGATCAGAGCGCGTACCTGCTCGACAACGACGACGATCTCTCCAGGTCGCATCGCGCGACCGTAGAACCCGCTCGATCATCCGTCAATCGAGATCGGGCCACGCCGAACCGTGCGCCGGATCGACCGCTTGTAGAGGATCCGCGCTCGTGGCGAACGAGCCATCGTCACGCTCAAGACCTGGAAGATCCTGGCCAAGCTGCGCTGCTGTCCCCGCCGCGCCGCCGCAATCGTGCAGGCCATCCTCGTCCTGCACCACGTCGAAGCGAATCGCTACGCGGGCCGGCCGCCATCACGCTGCTCAGGAATCCTCGACGGCGTCGGTCAGTCGGGCGGCGAGGCCTCGGATGTGGCTGACCAGCTCGGGTGGCTCGTGGATGCGGAAGCGGAAGCCGAACAGCGCGACGTAGACGGCGATCTCGTCCAGGGAGTTCGACCCGGTGTGCAGCATGCAGGTATCCGAATCGATGGCTTCGATGACGCCGACGGTGGGCGCGATTCGTTCGGCGGCGGCCTCCGCCGAGGCGTACAAAGTGATTTTGGCCTGGTAGCGGTAGGAGGCGGTGGACGCGCCGTGGGCCAGGTACGTGGCGAAGTCGGGGTCGGGTGCCTGTCGTGGCGTGAATCGGGGTCCGGTCGGGATGCGCGGCTGGATCCGGTCGACGCGGTAGGTGCGCCAGTCGCTTCGGTCGGTGTCCCAACCGATGAGGTACCAGCGCCGTCCGCTGTGGACGAGCCGGTGGGGTTCGGCGTCGCGTACCGACGAGGTGCCGTCGTGGCGACGGTAGTCGAAGCGGAGCCTCTGGTGGTCGCGGCAGGCTGCGGCGATGGCGACCAGCACGTCCGGGTCGACGGTGGGGCCGGTGGCGGGGACCGTGACGGTGACCGAGTGCAGCAGGTTGACCCGGTGCCGTAGGCGCGACGGCAGGACCTGTTCGAGCTTGGCCAACGCGCGTAGCGAGGTGTCTTCGATGCCGGCGACTGTGCCGCCGGCGGCGGTGCGCAGCCCGATGGCGACAGCGACGGCCTCGTCGTCGTCGAGAAGCAGCGGTGGGAGCTTCGCTCCCGCGCCGAGCCGGTAGCCGGCAGCGCCGGGGGTGGCGTGCACGGGGTAGTCGAGGTCACGCAGCTTCTGGATGTCGCGGCGCACTGTCCGTACGTCGATCTCAAGGCGCTGCGCCAGCTCGGCGCCGGACCACTCGCGGGGTGTCTGTAGCAGCCCGAGTAGCCGCAGCAACCGGGCGGAGGTTTCCAACATGGCCCGAGTCTGCCAGGAAGCTAGGGCCGGAGCTGTCCTAGCTCGCCCGTAGTGTGATGTTCATGAGCGAACAGATCACCCCGTTCCGGATCGAAATTCCCCAGGACCGCCTCGACGACCTGCGCCAGCGGCTCGCCGCCACCCGTTGGCCGGACGAGTCGCCCGCCACGGGCTGGGAGGCAGGGGTGCCGCTGGGTTATCTGAAGGATCTGGCCGACTACTGGCGCACCGAGTACGACTGGCGCGCCCATGAGGCTCGGCTGAACGAGTTCCCCCAGTTCACGACCGAGATCGACGGACAGAAGGTGCACTTCCTGCACGTTCGTTCGCCCGAGCCGGGAGCGGTGCCGCTCATCCTCACCCACGGCTGGCCCGGCTCGGTCGTGGAGTTCATGAACATCATCGGCCCGCTGACCGATCCCGCCCGGTACGGTGGCGATCCCGCCGACGCCTTCCATGTCGTGGCCCCGTCCCTGCCCGGCTTCGGCTTCTCCACCCCGCTCGCCGCACCCGGATGGGGCACCAGCCGGGTGACCCAGGCATGGGCCGAGCTGATGAAGCGCCTCGGCTACGACCGCTACGGTGCCCAGGGCGGCGACACCGGAGCGATCATCACCCCGGAGCTCGGCCGGATCGACTCCGACCATGTGATCGGGGTGCACGTCAACAACCTGGGCACCTTCCCCTCCGGCGATCCGGCCGAGTTGGCCGGCCTCACCGAGGCCGACCAGGCCCGCCTCGCGTTCATGACGACCTGGGGCCGGGACATGTCCGGGTACGCCATCGTCCAGTCGACCCGGCCGCAGACGATCTCCTACGCCCTCACCGATTCGCCGGTCGGTCAGCTCGCGTGGATCGTCGAGAAGTTCAAGGAGTGGACCGACCCGAGCGCCGGCCTGCCTGAGGACGCCATCGACCGTGACCTGATCCTCACCGACGTCTCGGTGTACTGGCTGACCGGCACCGCCGGATCCGCCGCCCGGATCTACTACGAGGACGCCCGCACCTGGGGCCAGGCCAGCCCGAGGTCACCGGTCCCGACCGGGGTGGCGGTGTTCCCCAACGACATCACCCTCCGTCCCCTCGCCGAACGCGACCACAACGTGGTGCACTGGAGCGAGTTCAGCAGTGGCGGCCATTTCGCCGCACTGGAGGCACCCGACCTCCTGGTTGGCGACGTGCGGAAGTTCTTCCGCCCGCTCCGCTGACCGCAACCGGACAGGACGGGACGGGACGGGACGGTGCCGAACGCCAGGAACTCGACGATCAGGCGCAGCGTGTCGGAGAGATCCTGGAGGGCGAACCGCTGTTGACCATCGGGACGGTCGCCGTCGGCGGCCACGCGTGGACACCCTGGCTGGAAGCGACGGCCACGGCCGGGGCCTTCGACGTTCCCCGGGGCAGTCGGGACACGCGTACCGTGTGCCGGTGACCGACCAGGACGCCAAGACGTACCTGGCCGCTGCCGCGGCCAACCTGACCTACAACGCGCCGCTGAGCGAGGGTCGGGTGACTGACCTGATCCGACGGCTGGTTCCCACCGGGGCCGACTGGCGTGCCCTGGACCTGGGCTGCGGCAACGGCGAGTTGCTCCTGCGGCTGTGTGAGGCCCACGGCATCGCCGGCCACGGCGTCGATCGTGGCGAGGGCGTGGAACGGGCTCGGCTGCACGCGGCGGAGAGGGGAGCGTCCGCCCGGGTCACGTACCACAGCGCGGATGCCGCGACCTGGGACCGACCCGCCGACCTCGTCGTCAACGTCGGAGCCAGCCAGATTTGGGGCGGTGCCGCGCACGCCCTCGCGGCGTTGCACCGTCTCACCGTGCCCGGCGGCAAGCTGCTGTTCGCTGATGGCTTCTACCAGGCCAGCCCCGGCGACCAGGTCCGGGAGACCTTCGGTGACCTGCCCGACCTGGCGACCCTGGCCCAACTCGCCGTGGACGCAGGGTTCCGGCCCCTGCATGTGTCCGTCTCCACCCTCGCCGAGTGGGACGACTTCGAGTCCGACTGGCGTGCCGGAATCGAACGCCTCGGCACGCGGGAGGCACGCGATTTCGCTGATCAGCGGCGCGACGAATACCTCAACGGGTACCGCGACGTGGTCGGCTTCGGATGGCTGATCCTGGCACCTGCCTGACCACCAGCCGCCGATACCGAGCGACACGTGCCCTTGTCTTTCCGAGCCGACGATTTCGCCGGTGCGCCCGCTGGTCGGCGTTGATGCCCGCCCACCTGCTCCGGAGCGCAGCGCCATAGCAGATCGACTCGCCTACGGGGCGTTGTCCACAGTGGCCTCGGCTGTCCACAGGCGGGTGTGCGCCACCGGCGGAGACTGCCGGGTTCCCGGCACGCTTTCCGGCAGCACCCCCGAGCCCGACTGCTGGAGGCCGCGATGCCACCCCGTACCTCGCTCCCACCGCACCGGCGGCTGCCCCTGCTGGTGACCTCGGACGACGACCTCCTCGACGACCTGCTCCGGCTGGCCGCCGCAGGCGGCGCCGAGGTCGAGGTGGCCGCCGACCCGGCCGCAGCCAGGTCCCGGTGGACACCGGCGCCCCTGGTGCTGGTCGGCGACGACCAGGCCCAGGCGTGCCTGCGGGCGCGGCTGCCGCGCCGGCCACGGATGGTCCTGGTGGGCCGCTCGGGGCAGCTCGACCCCGGTTGGGAGATCGCCGAGCTGATCGGGGCCGAGCACGTCGCCGTCCTCCCGGCCGCCGAGCCGTGGCTGGTGGACCGGTTCGCCGAGTGCGCGCCGGACCGCGCCGGCGACGGCGTGGCCCGGGTGGTCGCGGTGCTCGGCGGGCGGGGTGGCGCCGGGGCGAGCATCCTCGCGGGCGGGCTGGCCGTCACCGCCGCCCGGGCCCGGCTGCGCACCCTCCTCGTCGACGTCGACCCGCTCGGCGGCGGGCTGGACCTGGTGCTCGGCTGGGAGCAACTGGAGGGGCTGCGCTGGCCGGCGCTCACCGACGCCGACGGTCGGGTCGACCCGCCGGCGCTGGTCCGGGCCCTGCCCAGCCGGGGTGACCTGGTGGTGCTCTCCTGGGACCGGGGTGACCTGCTGGCCCTGCCCGCCCCGGCGATGGCGGCCACCCTGGAGGCGGCCCGCCGGGGGCGGGACTTCGTCGTGGCCGACGTGCCCCGACACCTCGACGACCCGGCCGTGCTCGCGTTGCAGGCCGCCGACCAGGCATTCCTGGTCGTGCCGGCCGAGCTGCGGGCCACTGCGGCGGCGGCCCGGGTGGTCGCCGCCGCCGCGCCGCACTGCGCCCAACTCTCCGTCGTCGTACGCGGCCCGGCCCCGGGGCGGCTGAAGGCCGTCGAGGTGGCCCGCTCCCTGGGGCTGCCGCTGGCCGGGACGCTGCGACCGGAGCCGGGCCTGTGCCGAGGGCTGGAACGGGGGGAGGCGCCCGCCGCCGACGGGCGTGGCCCGCTCGCCGCGCTCTGCCAGCGGATCGTCGGCGAGCTGACCGGCCTGCCCGCCTCGGGCGCGGCATGACCGCGCCTCCCGGCGGCGAGGAGCTTTCGAGCCGGGTACGCCAGCGCTTCGCCGTCGCGGACACCCCGGTCACCCCGGCCGCCGTCGTCTCCGCCGTACGCGCCGAGCCCGCCGCGGCGGTCCTCGGCGACACCGCCGTGCTCCGGATCGCCGGCCGGGTGCACGACGACCTCGTCGGCGCGGGTCCGTTGGCGCCCCTGCTCGCTGACCCCGAGGTGACCGACGTGCTGGTAGTCGAATGTCCCTCAGGCCTCCCGCTGGTAGGTGCCGCTGGCCAGCCGGCGGCGGATGCGCCGTACGGCATCGGCGGTCTCCCGGTCCAGGATCGGCAGCAGCGGGATGACGTCGCCGATCATGGGTGGCGAAACGGCGGCCCCTCGGGCGGTCTGAGCCCGGCGGATGGAGTAGACGATCAGGCCAGCGAGCAGGGACGAGGCTAGGGCGGCGGCGGCACGGCCGATGGTGCTGTGCATGGTGCGGCTCCTCAGTGCAGGCGTGCTGGTGGAACAGGGATAGGTCTGGGGAACCGGCGGCCTCCGACGGGCAGCCGGCAGCGTGCCCACCCGGGCGGGCGGGTGCGGGCCGGATTAGGCAGGCCGCGGGTCGATGTGCTGCGCGGGCCCGGCGGCCGGGATATCGGACCGGGGGCGGAGCTGGCCGAGGCGGGCGAGGGCGTGATCGATGGCGGCCCTGGCCGCCTCCGCGATCAGCAGCTCGATGCCGCCCCGCGGGGGCTTGACCGTGAGGCTGGTGATCTGCTCGACGCCGGGGCCTCCGGGCGTGCCGGGGCAGCCGGTGCCGGCCGTCGCGAGGGTGGGTAGGCCCGGGGTGCCGGCCAGTGGGCCTCGGTCGTGGGCCGGCCGGGCGGGGCGGGCGGAGCAGGGGGCCGGGTCGACGGCGGTCCAGCGGGCGGCAGGCGCGGCCCGGTCCGGCTCGTCGGCGGCCACGGGCTCGGCGGGCGCTGGCGGTGCGGTGACGGCCTCACCGCCGGGCAGCGGGCTCGCGTCGGTCGCCGGCAGGGTGGTGGGCGGCTCGACGGCCGGCGGGGTGCTGGTCGGCGGGGCCGGTGCGGGCGCGGTCGGCGTCGGGGTGACCTCGACGGTGACGGGCGGGGTGGTCACGTCGACCACGGGGGTGTCCACGACGATCGGCGGCACCGAGATCACGACGGGCGGGATGTCGACCGGCGGGGCGGGCGGGACCTCGATGACGACCGGGGGCAGTTCGGCCGGAGGGATGTCGATGATGGGGTCGGGGGCGGGTGCCGGGTCGTCGGCGGGCGGGTCGGGCTCCCGTGTCGGCTCGGGCAGCACCTGGTCGACGACGGCCTCGACGGTGTCGCCGATCTGGCCGGGCAGGTCGAGCAGTTCCCCTGGCTGCTCGGCGGCGGTGGCCGGCTGGTCGTCTGCGTGTGCGGCGCTGTCGAGGGCGGTGAGGCCGGCCCAGGCGGCGGCGGTGATGGTGCCGGCCAGGAGCCAGCGTCGAAGGGTGCGGGTCATGGCCAACACCTCCCCCAGGTGTGATCCACGGAACTGCCTACGGTTATGGATACCTTGCCGCGCCGCAAGCATGATCCTCTTCCATGCAGATCGCCATCTTCGTACATGCGTGCGAGAAATGCACGCGTGGCGACGCGGCATGTTCGATCAGCTACGGTGATCAAAGTCGATTCGGCCGGGTTGAGTGGATCTACTATGGAGCACCGGGGCGCTTCGCGGCGGAATCTCCCGACTGTGCAGATAACGCGAAACGGTTTCCTGCTCGGGCGTGTCGAGAATGAGCAGGCCGGCTGCTCGTGATGAGTAGCCGGCCTGCTTGACGTCTCGGGTCAGTGGGCGTCGCGGCGCACCTTCGCGAACCGGTTCCACACCTTCCGGCCGGCGCGCAGCCGGGAGCCGGAGCCCTTGCAGCGGCGGCACGTCCGCCACACCTTCGAGTCGGCCCGGGTGAACTTCCCGCGGCCGTCGCAGCGCCGGCAGCGGGCGAACGGCCACCACCAGCACGACCCGGCGTACCCGACAGCGGCGAGCAGGAGAGCGCCCAGGAGCCAGCCCCACGGCATGGGGTGCTCCTGGGTAGCGGTAGCGGCGATCAGGGGTCTCACGAGGCCTCCAGGGGCGGTTTCGGGGGTCTGAGCGGCGGTGGTGCTACGTGCTACCCGCCGAGGTATCCGCAGGTCGCGGGCCTCGGCGGGTAGCGGCAGCCGGGTAGCAGCCGTGCTACCGGTAGCAGGACGCGTGCTACCGGGATCCGATCGCCCGGCGCTGGATTGCGGCCTCGATCGACGCCTTGTCGCACCCCTGGCCGACGCCCTTGTCGAAGTGGTCCGCGTCTTTCACCGACTTGCCTTTCACGCCGAGCTTGCGGACCATCGCGGAGATCGCGTCAGGGGTGATGTCGGCGTACGCCTCCGGGTAGACCTCGCGCAGCCGAGCCGCGAGCGCCGGCCACGAGATGGTGGCCTTCCCGGCGTAGAACACGTTCCGGACGTCGCCGAGCACGTCGCGGGCCTCCCGGGCGACCTCCTCGCCCGCGGCCTCCCCGGACAGGGTGCCGGCGCGTTCCCGGTGGGCGCGGGCGGCCAGCAGGATCCGTTCGGCGTCGACGTGGGTCGCCAGGAACGTCCGCACGGTCGGGGTGTCGTCGGTGACCCCGTACAGGTAGCCGACTCCGCGGTATTCGTCGCCGACGGGCAGGCTGGACGCGTCGAACCCTTCGGCGTACGCGTCGCCGCCGAGCACGGCCTCGCTGACGAGCCGGTTGCCGCACTTCAACGCGAACCGGGCCGCGTGGTTGTCGCGGTACCGGTTGAACAACCGGCCGACGTCCCCGGCGCCCACCCCGGACGGCTTCTGCGACGACGACAGCAGGATCACCCCGGCGGACGGGCCGGTCGCGAGGATCCGCGACAGCATCGCCGCGATCTCCTTGTTGGTGTCCTGGTCCTCGGTCTCGAAGTAGACCTGGAACTCCTCCATCACCAGCAGCCACACCCGCAGGTCCGGATACCGGGGGTCGCATGCCAGCTCCTCGGTGAGCTTGCCTTCCGGGCAGACATCAGCCGGGAGCTGCGACAGCACCTGGTTGACCCTGTCGATGTGCTTGAGGATCTCCCGCAGGGCGGCGAGCAGGTGTTCCACCGGGTCGTTGTCACGCGGATTCGGGTGGGTGCCGAAGACGATCCGGTGCGCGACCAGCCGGAACTTGTCCCAGTCGGGGCTGTTCTTGCCGTCGACGACGATCAGCTTCACCCACGGGTCGAGGGCGGCGTGCAGGGCCAGCAGCCGGGCGGAGAACGTCTTGCCCTTGCGGGGCTGCGCACCGACCAGCACCGACGTCCACATCAGCATCAGCTCGACGAGCCTGTCCCGTTCGTCCTTGCCGAACTTCACCGGCCGCCAGATGGTGCGCGGCTTGCAGTCCAGCAGCGGGGTCCGGCCGACCGGCACAGCCAGGGGGTCGCGGTCGGCGACGAAGAGCATGTGGCGTCGGTTCGACGACTTATCGCGGGTCAGGAACACCTGGTTCTCGTGCACGTCGAGCCCGGAGGCGAGCCGCTCCTTGGCGCCGACGACATCAGGCCAGCCCTTGCCGTACGGCAGGTCCACCAGCACCTGTGATCCGGTTTCCCGCTGGTCGCGGGACATCGGCCCGCCGAACTCGATCTGCTGGTCGCGCTTCTCCGCGTGGCCGAGGCCGGCGGCGTAGTAGGCGCGCAGGACGATGTCACTGTTGAGCTTGCGGTACCGCGGGGCGACGACGGCCGGGCGGATGATGGGTCGAGTCTTGGGGCGACCGTAGTGGGCGAGGACGGGCACGAGCGCGCCACCGGCGGCGAGGACGATCCACCCGGGCGCGGCGGCGAGCAGGCCGAGCGTGATGAGCAGCAGCACGCCCTCGCCGGCCAGGACCAGGCCGCGGTACAGCCGGATGGCGCGGGCCTCCCGGGTGAGCCGGGACCAGGTGTCGGGGTCGTTGCGGGTGGCCGCTTCCTGCCGCAGGTGTTCCTGCTCGGCGACCCACCACCAGCGGAGCTGGCGGCCGGTGAGACGGGCGGCGCCGACGACGGACCAGCCCAGTGCCAGCGCGGCGTATCTCGGCGATCGGACCGCGTGGTAGGCGGCGACGTGGCCGGTCACCTCCGCCTTCCGGCGCAGGGTGGCCTTGATGCTGTCGGGGCCGCGCCACTGGGCGGGGATGATGGGCCGCCGGTCGTCGTCCTTGCTGACGACATCCACGTACACCGGCTTGCGGGTGTCGGGCTCGTCGTCCAGCTCGATCTCGAAGTGGGTGTCCTGCGGCACGCCCTGGGCGAGGCCGTCACGCTGAATCTGGTCGGTCATGCTGTCGTCCTCACGTGCTGGGTGCGGGGCCCGGCCGGGCTTGAAGTGCTGGCGGCCGGGCCCCGCTGCGGGTCAGTGCGCGGTCAGGTCAGCGGCGGTACCAGGGGACGTTCTTCTCCGCCTTGATGACGGCGGCGTTGGCCTTCAGGTACTCGTCGTTCACGTCCCGGGTCTTGCTGCTGACCTGCTTCAGGTGCTTCCGGGCGGCCTGGTGGGCGGCGATGGCGGCGCGCTTCTCGTCCTTGCTGGGCATGTGCTTCTCGCTTCCTGTCGTTGTGGCGTCCAGGTGGTCTGGCCGCTCCCGCGTGCCGCCGGGTGATGGGCCGGCGGCACGCGGGGCGGGTCAGCGGCGGTTGCGGAGCTGGTCGGCCTGCCGGCGGATCTCATCCCGGGCGGCGAGCCGGGCGTCGCGGTCCCGGCCGCCGGGGAGGCGCTGCGCGGCCTGGTCGTGACGGCGGGCCTCGGCGTCCAACTCGCGCGCCTGTCGGCTGTCGTCGACGCCGCCGAAGATTCCGGACAGCTCGCCTCGTCGTCCCTGCCTCATGTGCTTCTCGCTTCCTGTTGTGGCCGTCCAGTGGGTCTGGCGGCCTCCGCGCGGGCGCCCGGTGATGGGCGGACGCCCGACGGGGGCGGTCAGACCGCGATGACCAGGGCTGCGACGAACAGGAAGCCGATGTGCCAGGACTGGTCGAGCGCGTACATCCCGCCGCCGTGTTCCAGCCACGCCGGGTCCTTCCCGAGCCGGTCGGCGAGCCACCGCAGCGGGGTGCGCCGGTCGGCGATGTAGTGGCTGACCGCGCTGACCGCGAGCCCGGCCAGCAGCGGCACCACCTCGGGTCGCCACCCGGTCGCCGCGGCGAGCGCGGCCAGGGCGAGCACCGCCGTGACGGTGTAGGTGGCCACGTGCGCGGCGCACGCCCACCGGCCGGCCCAACCGGGGAGGCCCTTGTGGTCGGCCTGGTGCTGGGTCTGCACCCAGTGGTCGGCGACCTGGTGCGCCACGTAGAGGGCGACGAACACGGCGGCGACGGCGGCTAGGCCAGCGGTGGCTGCGGGGATCACCTGGTGCCGTCCTTCCGGCTGCTGGTGGTCCGGCCGGCCGGCCTGGCCTGCTGGCTGGGCTTGGGTCGCGCACTGCCGGTACCGGCCCACTCGGCGCGTTTCCACGGCTTCCCGCCGAGGACGGCGACCGGGGGCAGGTCGGTGGGGACGATGCCGCTCATCGAGCGTCCTCACGGACCAGGTGCGCCAGGGCGGCGCCCATGCCGAGCACGGCGACCGGGAGGCACGCGACGGCGGTGGTGATCTGCCACGGGGCCGACGTGACGCCAGCGGCGACGAGCAGGTGATAGGCGACCTGGCCGAGCGCGCCGACGATCAACGAGCCGAGGGCGGACCACTTGGCGAACCGCAGCGCCGGGGCGGGCACCCGGCCGGACAACCACACGTAGAGCGCGTACGCGCCGTAGGTCTCGACGCCGATCGGCAGCGTGATCGCCGAGTTGATGGAGAGGCTGTCCCAGATGCCCGGCAGCGGGTGGACGATGCCGAACCCGGTGAGTCCGCCGAGGCCGACCCACCCGGACCAGATCGCCACGAACGCCGGCAGCGCCAGCAGCACCACGGGCCAGGCGACGGCCCGCCGACGGGGCGCGGACGGGGCGTCCGTGCCCGGGTGACCGACCGGCGTGACCTCGGGCGACACGTCAGCCGCCGGGAGGGCCGTGGCGGGCTCCGGAGCGGGCTCGACGGCGGACCGTACCCGGGTGTCCGCCGGGGTCAGCACCTCAGCCGGGGCGACGTCGACGGCCAGCGAGACCGGCGCGGCGGCGGGCTCCGGGGGCGCGACCGGGGCGGGTTCGGTCGGCTCGGACACCCGGGTCTGCGCCGGGTCGGCGGCGGGTCCGAGGGGCACGTCGATCGGGTCCGTGACGGTCGGCTCGGCGTGGGCCCACGGGTCACCGGGCGACTCGTCGGCCTGGTCGTCATCCAGGTCGGTCGGCAGCCCGGCGGCCCGCCGCCGAACCGCCACACCGGCCGCCGCGTGGACCAGTTCGGCTACGTCCCGGCGTGTGATCCCGTACTCGGCGGCCACCTCGTCGGCCGTGAGCAGGGTCCCGCCCTCCTCGGCGCGATTGACCACCGCCCGTAGCACCTGATTCAGCACCGGCCGGGCGTCGGCGACCGGCTCGGCGTTGGCCCAGGGGTCACCGGCGCCGGCGACGACGCTGTGCACGCGCTCGGCCTGCTCCCGATCGACGTCGAAGGCGGCAGCCACCTGCTCGACGGTCCAGCCGGCCTGGATGGCCTGGTCGAGACCGAGCGCGTCACGGACCTGCTCCCGGGCGAGCAGGTCGCGCAGCTCGTCGGCCTTCGGCGCACCGATCCGGAACTCGCGCATCAGCCGGTTCCGCGACGGCACCTCGTCCAGCTCGGCGGCCAGCTCGCGGGCCTTGGGCAGCAGCGCGTCGACGGGCTGCGGGTACTTCGTGCCGTTGATGGTCGGGGCGGTCATCGGGTCAGCTCCCTCATGCGGACCGGGGCCGGCCGGGTCTGCGCCGGTGCCGGGGTGGCGTGCGCGGCCCGGATCGAGGCGGCGGACTGGTTGGCGTGGCGCTCGCACAGCCACACGGCCACCAGGGGCGGGCCGGCCATCAGGACCGGGCCGACGACGGCGGCGACGATCAGCAGTTCGTTGTTCATCGGCGGGACTCCTTCGGCTTGCTGGCGTCACGGAGCACCTGCTCGCTCGCGGCGGCGGTGTCCCGGGTCGGCCGCTTGCTCGCCCAGTCGTAGAGCGGCAGCGGCTTGCTGTCGGGTCGGTTGTCGGGCATCGATCAGCCCTCCAGGGCGATCGGGACACACATGCCGACCGCGCCGATCTCGGCGCGCGTGCACGGCTGCGTCACGTGGTTGGTGTAGGCGGCCAGGCCAGCCAGCAGGGCGCAGACGGCGACCGTGCGGCAGACCAGGCGCGAGATGCGGGCACCCATCGCGGGCACCTCCTCAGGCATGAGGGGTGGTCAGGGGCGGAGGGGGTGGCGCGGGTCAGCCGAGGACGTCGGCGAGCAGCCGGTGGTGGGCGGCGAAGACGCCGCCGCCGTAGGCGTCGGCGAGGTGCCGGACGACGCAGTCGAGGTCGACGGCCGGCACCCACGCGGCGCGGCGGGCGTCGTCGCGCCCCTCGACGTCCGGCAGCACGCCGGGGTGCTCGCCCAGGTCGAGCAGGACCGGCGTGGTGACCATCCACGCCTCGTCCGACGCGCGCGGGTCCGGCACGTAGCGGGCCGGCATCACGCAGTACGCCTGCGTCCGGTCGACGGTCAGGCCGGTCTCCTCGGCCAGCTCCCGCACGGCCGCGTCGCGCGTGTCCTCGCCCGGGTCGACGTAGCCGCCGGGCAGCGCCCAGCCGCGGCCGTCGGCGCGCTCGACCATCAGCAGCCACGGCCATCCGCCGTGAGCGCCGGGGGTCGTGGCGGTGACGATCGCGTCGGCGCACTGCTGCTCACCCCAGTGCCCCAGGCAGTTCCGGCCGTAGCGGGTGCCGGTGGGGGCGTGCGGGTTGACCGGGCGGCCGTCGACCACCTCGAACGGAATCGCGGCGCGGGCCTGACGCTTCGCCCAGTCGATCGTCGCGGGGTCCATGGTCGGGTCCGCCCAGGACGCCCCGGCGGCGATGCCGGCCAGGACGGACGGGTCGGTGTACTCGACACCGGGCTGCGCGCCCGGGGCGTCGTGGTGGAAGATGCGGATCATGGTCGACTCCAGTCAGTCGTCCTAGGCCCTCGACCGGCGCTCGAATCGCTGGTCGGGGGCTGCCCCGTCTCTGGGGCTTGTGGGTGTTATGACACCCACCGTACAGTGGGTGTTATGACACCCGCAAGCCCCAATCCCCCGCGCCGTTATGACACCCTTCCGACCGTGAGCAAGGGGACATCACTCCAGAGCTTCCGCGTGGCCAGCGACCTATGGCGACAGTTCGCTGAGCGCACGAAGCTCGCCGGCACGAACCGGTCTGAGGTGCTCCGCCGCTTCATTGCCTGGTACCTGCGGGAGCCCGACGCCGAACTGCCGGAGCGTCCCGAGCCGCCCGCCTGACCCCAGACACACGAAAGCGCCCCCGCCGGCCGGAGCCGAGCGGGGGCGCAGTGCGTTGCAGGGACGGGGCAGGAAAGCGTGTTCCTACTCCGGGGCCGGTGCGGGCCGGGCGGCCTCGACGACGGAACGACGGAAGACCCACGCCGTGCCCACCCGGGCACCCACCAGCTGGCTGGCCTCCACGCGCTTGTGCACGGCCTGCTTGCTGATGCCGAGGATGTCGGCGGCCTCCTGGAGGGAGACGAGGTCGGGGATCTTCGGGTCGCGCGGCGGGGAGGTGCTCATGCCTCGTCCTCGAAGTCGTCCTCGTCCTCGATGCAGTAGTTGATGATCTCGACGCCGTCCAGCTTGGTGCAGGCGGTGATGTTGGTCAGGAGCGGCTCGCGGTCGCCGCCGAGGACGTCGAGCCGGGTGCCCTCGATGAGGAAGAGCGGTCGGTCCTGCATCAGGAGGCGGGAGGTCATCGCGGACGCCTCGTCAGCGACGGTGATGCAGATGACGTCGCGGTCGGTGGACTGCCACTCGGCGCGGTAGCAGGAGACGCCAGCCTCGGTGGCGTCGGTTTCGAAGTTGGCGGAACGGCCGCTCTCGGGGGCCTCGCCGAACCGTACGTACATCGTCTCCGTCATGCCATGAGCGTACCCGACGCGGTTGACAGGCGTCAACCCAGACTTGCGGGAAGATTGGCGGCTCATCAGGGATTCCTGGTTGACGAACGTCAACCACGTGCGCTAGTCTATGAGCACAGGCAGGGAGCACCGACCGAGGGAGACAGAGATGACCAAGCAGGACAAGATCACCGCCGAGCGCATCCGCAACGGCCGCGCCGCGATCATGTTCCCCGCCATCCAGGCCACCGGCCGCCCCGCCCGGTATCTCGACGGCCCGGCCGGCGCCCGCCACCACCTCCTCACTGCCCGCTCCGCCGCCGCCCCCTCCGCCCCCCGCACCGTCCGGACCACCCACACCGGCCAGCGGGTCGTGATGCGCCGCACCGGCCGCCTGGTCTGACCCGCCCCGGGGCCGGCCACCCGGCCGGCCCCACCCCGGACGCACTGCGGCCCCGACCTCCACCAGGAGGCCGGGGCCGAGTCGTCTGCGGGCCGGGTCAGGATTGCGCTTTCCTCTGCCGTAGCACATCGCCGGCATGATCAGGGCGTTATCCACAGCCAGCCGCGTCGTCCACAGGCCCGGGTCGCGGCCGGCCCGCGTCGGGGCATCCTGGCCCGGTCGGCGCGGCCACCCTCCGGGCCGCCGGCCACACCCGAGGGCGGTGGGGCGGCGAGGTCGGCAGGCCACCGACGTCCGGGCCCGGACAGCACGAAACGGCCCCGCCCCCACGAGGGGAGCGGGGCCGCCGTCGTCGTTGGTCGGCGCTGGCCAGGACTACCGGCGCGGTGCTGCCACCCGGGCCACGGTCGCCGGCGACCACACCCGGCCGCGGCCGACCATCGCCACGATCAGCGGAGCGACCACGGCCACCAGGCCGAGGATCGCCGACTGCTGGCCGTCGGACACCGGCAGGCCGAACGCCACCAGCAGCGCCAGCACGGCGGTCACCGCCGCAGTGAGCACGCCGACGGTCACCAGCGGCTCCGTGGCCGCCGAGTCGAGCGAGGGGATCTGGGTCATCAGTACCTCCTGGGTACGGTCGTGGGGTGGTGCGATACAGGCGGATCCCCGCAGGGTGGGCGGAGATCCCGGAGCCGTGCCCGGCCGGACACCGGGACGCGCGAGGGCAGCCGGAGACCAACCCGGCGTGGGGTGGGTGCCCGGGTCGAGGGCTGCGGGGTGATGGGCCGGCAATGGCGGTGCCGCCGGGTCGACTGCGGGCAGGTCACGCAGGACCGGCACCAGCACCGGGGCCGGTAGGGCTACGGGCAGCCGAACTCGGTGCGGAGCAGGGCGATCGACTCGGCGATCCGCTGCCCGGCCGGGGTCTGCGGCGGGGCCTCCCGGTACGCGTCATCCAGGGCCACCACCACCCCGCACATCTGCCGGGCCGACACCTGCCGGGACTCCTCCGCCACCCGGCCCGCCCGCTGCGCCGCGATCAGCGCCGTCCCGGCGGCCAGCACCGCCGTCAGCAGCACCACCACCAGGACGTGCCAGCCGCGCCAGCTCACGGCGGATCACCCGCCCCGGACGACGCGGGCGACGACGATGAGGACGACGGCGACGACGACGCTGAGGGCGGAGAGCCAGATGCGTCCGACGTCCCCGCCTCGCGTCGCAGGCTGAGCACCCCGCCCACCGCCGGCCCGGTCAGCAGGGTCACCGCGGCGACCAGCAGCGCCTCGGACGCCTTGCCGGGTGGCACCAGCACGGCCTGGTGGACGATCACCCCCAGGCCAACCGTGACGCAGCCGAGGTCCCGTAGCGCCCGGGTGAGTGGCTCCAGCCTCACTCACGTGCGGCGGCGGTGAGGCGGGCGCCCAGCTCGTCGGCGACCTGGGCGGCCAGAGCGTGCGGGATGGCCGCGGCGATTGCCTGCGGGGTGAGGACCCGCAGCAGCTCCGCAGCCACTGCCTGCTCGTCGACGTCGGCGGTACGCCCGGCGGCGGCGACCATGACCGCCAGCGGCGACCCGGCGGCCGGCAGCGACCCGGGGACCCTGGTGCTGGGCGGCGAGATCAGCCAGTTGCGGAGGTTCGCCAGGTCGGCCAGGACGTCATCGACAGTGCGGGCCGGGTTGCCCGTGTCTCGGCGGATCTTGTCGGTGAGCTGCATCTCGGGTACCTCCGGTGGGGTCGGCCGGATCAGGCCGATGGTGGTCAGGTAGCGGCGGAACAGCGGGGTCTGGTCCCGGCCCGCCTTGATCGCGTCGCGGAAGAAGCTGATGTGCGTGTGCCACAGGTGCGACGAGTCGCCGGTGGCGCGGCGGCCGAGCCGATCCCACCGACGGACGGCCCGGCCGTCCGGGCTGTAGATGACCTCGCGGATGTCGAAGGTGTCCGGCGCACCGTCGTCGCACTGCCCGGCCAGCCACGCCGAGAACGAGCGCAGGTCATGGGTGCGACCGCCAGCCCGGACGGTGAAGCTGCCGACGTCCAGGGCCGAGGCGTAGTCACTCAGCCCCGCCCGATCCCGGGTCGACTCCCGCACCGAGTAGTCGTCGCCGTCGACCCGATCCTCACCGCAGTGGTAGCCGCCGCGGTGGGCCGGGTCGCCGACGATCCCGACCTCGGCCGGGTCCAGGTCGGCGGGCACGGTTCGTCCGGGGTGTAGGTCGAGGTAGTCGAGCAGGAGCCGGCGCGCGGCCAGCAGGGTCTCGGGTGCGCGGGTCATGTATGGCCCCTCTCTCGTTCTCATCAGGTGGCGGCGGTGCTTTACGGCGGCCGGTACACTCCCGACCCGCACGGCGTCGACGTCCACAAGGGAGAATCAATGTCATCACTGCTGAGGCGTTGGCTGCCGCTGCTCGTGGCGCTCGCATGGGTGGGGCTCTGGGTGGTGGCGCTCCGGCCTGCGGTCGGCCCAGCCAACGACGCCTACCGCTACGCCCGGACCAGCCTGGAGCTGCTCGGTCAGTCACGAGCCGACGCGCAGCGCGAGGCCCTCGCCGCGTACTGCGGGGAGCTGGCACGCTGGGATGCCCGGCGCGCGGCCGTCAATCCCCTGACAATGGACGGTCCACCCCGGATCGCCGCCCGCACCCGCGCGTGCATCGCGAAGTACCCGGACGGGCTGACGCCGAACGCGCCGCGCTACGAGGCGATCTTCGCCGACCGGCCGGGCTACCCCGCGCTCGCCGCCCCGCTGGTGGCGGTGCTCGGGGTCAACACGGGCCTCGCCGCGACATCCGTGCTATGCACCGCGATCGGCGGCCTGCTGATCTTCCGACTGCTGCGCGAGGCCGGCGTGCCACCACACCTGGCGGTGGCCGGCCAAGTCGCCTACTACGGCTCCCCGATCGGATGGTGGGGCTCCTACCCGCTGACCGAGGGGCCGGTCATGGCGCTCACCGTGGCCGCGCTGCTCGGCGCGTGGTGGCTGCTGCGGCGACGCACGGTGGCCGGGGTGGCCCTGGTGCTCGGCGCACTGGTCGCTGGCACCGCGCTGCGGCACTCCACATTCCTGCTGATCGCGGCAGGCCTGGCCGCCGCCGGTCTGCTCATCCTGGCCACGATCCGGCAACACCGCCACGCCGGCACCTGGCTCCTGGTCGCCGTCAGCAGCCTGGCCACGATCGGCATCCTCGCGATGGCCAAGGCACTTGGCCTGTCCGGCGTCGGCGAAACCTTGCAGGACAAGTGGACCGGCAACTTCACACGCCCCGACGTCGACGACCCCTGGCGGCGGCTGGTGGACCTCACCGCCACCTACTGGCCGCAATGGCTCCAGCAGGAGCTCCGGTCGCCGTGGCTGCTGCTCGGCCTCGCCCTCGGCGCGTGGGCACTACTACGCCACGATCGCGCCCTGGCCTGGCTCACGCTGGCCCTCGCCAGCACCGGACTGGCCACCCAGGTCGCCCATCCGGTCGTTAGCCAGAGCGATCGGCTCTACGTCGCACTGTGGCTGGTGCCGGTGGTCGGCATCCCGGTACTGCTGGCGCGGCGAGTGCCGACCAGCAGCAAGACAGAGCCCGCACCCACCGCCGCCCCGTCACTTGTGCACTAGGCACTTCGGGTCGGCCTCGACCGTCCTGAAAGCGGCGTACACCGAGTGGTGGCCGCAGGCGTACACGCCGGAGCGGGGCTGCCAGCTGCCGTACGCCCGGCACGCGTTGCGGGCCCGGGCGGTCACCGCCGGACCGGACGAGTAGTCCCACCACCACTGCACCTGCGACAGCCGGGCGTCCTGCCAGTACATGGGCAGCACGTAGTACCTGCGGTCCCACCAGCGCACCGGGTCGTCGGTGCCCAGCTCGCGGACCGCCCGGCCGGCGGCGAGGTGATCGACGTGGTTGTCGACCGTGTGCGACGGCGCCCAGAGGCCGACGTCCCCGCCGATCTGGTCGGCGCAAGCCACGATCGCGGCCTTCGCCGCCGCGATCGTCACGCCCTCGTTGGGCAGGCCGGCCTCGTGGATGCGCTCCTGCGGGATGCCCAGCGCGCCGGCCGCCGCGACCAGCTCCCGCAGCCGGGCCTCCCCGAACGACTGCTCGGTCAGCGGCTGGTAGCCCTCCACGGCGGGGTTGTGCGGCACACCCCACCAGCCCATCGTGCCGCCGCCGTTGAGGCCCTCCAGCACGACGGACTTCTCCCCGCGGCTGAGAAGCAGGATGTGCACGTCGCGGCCGGCGGCGACGTGCTCGGCCAGGACCACGCCGGCGGCGAGCGTCTCGTCATCGGCGTGGGCAGTGACGAACAGGGCAGGACGGCCCATGATTTCTCCAGGGGTTAGAGAGCGATGACGGTCAGCCGGCGGTCACCGAAAGAGCCGGTGCCACCGTTTGTGCGGTATTTCAAGGTGAACGTGTTGCTGCCGGGCGTCATGTTCGTCTCGAACATGACCTGCCCCGCGCGGATCTCAGCGGACGCGGTCGCCGACGTGTTTCTCAGCGAGGACGCGTCCTGCGGGGCTCGCGTCGTCGCACCGGAGATTGCGTAGTCGACGTACGTTTTGGCGTTGACCGTGCTGTTTGAGATCAGCGCCGACCACAGCAGGATCGCGGTCGTGCCGGTCGTCACCGTCACCGACGGGCCGGGGGTGGCCAGGTCGGTGTAGCCCGTTGACCCGGTCGTCTGTGACGTCGCGAGCGCATCCGAGTCGACTGCCCGCTCCGCCACTGCGCCGAGCCCGGTGGTGACGATCAGCCGTCCGGCCGTGGTTGCCTTGGCGGGCGCCGTCTCCAGCAGGTTGTCCCGCACACTGGCGTTCCACTGCGCCGCCGTTAGCGTCGCGTTGCTCACGGCCGTCAGGGGCGTTGACCACGCCATGTCAGAGTCCCTTCACTACGCCGGTTACGGGGTCGAGTTCCAGGCCGAGGCCAGCGAGTAGGGCGCGGGCCTGCTCGGCGCGGTCCAGCGCCGCCTCCTCCCGCTGCCGGGCCTCGTCGCGCAGGTCGTCCGGGCTTTGCCCGTGTGGCTGCCCGCCCTGCAGCGCCACCGGGTGGTCCTGCGGAAACCAGTTGCGGGTCCGCTCCTGGGGGCGTTCCGCGAGTGCCGCGTGGATCTGCGCGGCGTCCGGCGGCCACTGCACAACCAGCAGGTGCCCGGCGGCGCACACCTCGGCCTGCTGGCCGGGGGTGACCTCGCGGGCGTCGTGGCAGTCGGAATGGGGGCAGTCGATGACGAACCGCCCCCAGTTGATGTACACCTGCGCGATCACGTCGCGAATACCCCCTGGTTGAAGCCCTTGCCGGCGACGTTAAACGTGAACATCTGCGCCGGGTTGTCGATGCCGGCGACGCCGAACGCGCCCTGGTCGAAGCCGGCGCCCGCCTTGTTGAACGTGAACACGTTGGCTGGCTGCGACGGCTCGACCACCTCGCAGGCGAACTCCACCTCGTGAATCAGCCCGAGCTTGCGGATCGTGTGGCTGATCCGCTCGACGTGGAAGTCGGCGTTGACGCCGAGCACGTCGTTGCGCACCGTCACTCGGTCGGAAATGCGCCGGGCCAGGATCTGCGTCAGGTAGACATTCGACAGGTTCGCGATCTTGAAGGTGACCACGGGCCGGGCCGTCGCGTACGCCGCGACGATCCGGGCCGCGATCGCCCGCGCGTCGTACACCGACGCCCACGGCACCTCACCGGGCCACGTCTGCCGGCCGAACGTGCCGACGCTCGACGGATCCTCGTCGACGACCCGCACCGTCCGCGCCACCGCCAAGGGGTAGCCGCGCACCGCCAGCCGCGTCAGCATCGCCCCTGAACCGCCCGCGGTCACGAACAGGGTCATCGACTGGCCGGACGTACGTGACAGGGACACCGTCACCGACCCGTACCGCAGCTCGTAGTCCACGCCCTGCACAGGCGGCACCGCGCTGACGAACGGTTCGCTGCCCTGCACGGTGATCGGCAGAGACTCGCCCGCCGCCAGGGTGAGCGGCTGGTCGGTCGACCACACCTGCGTCATCGCGGCCGGCTGCCGCTGTTCCACGCTGACGTCGACGACGTTGGCGATGCTCTTCAGCCCGTGGTTGTAGCCGAACGAGCCCGCCAGCACCTTCAGGTCACCCGGCGGGCCGGACCCTGCCGGCACGATGTGCGTGAACGTGGCCTGCGACGTCTGCGACGCCGCCCGGGTGAGCCGGTGGTGCCGGTCCCGGAACACGAACGTGCCGCCGTCGACGTAGGCGATCGCCGGAGGGCCCTCTGACGCGACGATCCTGCTCACGGCGGTCGCCGCGTCGGTACCTTCCTCCCACCACCACGGCATCACCGTCGCGCCCGGGTCGATGTCCCGGCCGCCCCTCCACCCGATCGCGTCGAGGACCAGGCCGATCGCGGTACCGGTGCGCAGCCCCGAATACACCGGCGTCGACAGCTTCTCGGCACCCGGCCGACCCCACGCGTCCAGGCAGTCGGCGGTGAAGTCGTGCGCTGCGGCGTTCGGATCGGCGGCCAGGTCGTCAATGACCCCAGCGAACAGGGTGCGGATGGCGCCGCTGCTGGCCTGCGTAACGGCCAACTCCACAGGCGTGCCCGGCACCACCCTGCCGGCGATCGGCGAGGCGGTGTTCTCCGGGGAAAACTGCCCGCCGTCGTTGCGCAGCCCGAACGTCAGCTTGCCAGCCCCGGCGTCGGTGCTGGCCTGCGACGTGTCCCGGCCGTACGACACGGTCAGGTCCGGCTCGTCGAGCACGTACGACGACACATCCTCCAACGTGCCCGCGTAGGTACCCTGGCGGGACCAGTCGACCGCGAGCTGGTAGCCGCGCACCGTCATGGGATTTTCCGCTCCCGTCTGAGCTGCTGGTACGCGCCGAGGACCATGTCCTGCGCGGCCTGCTTCGACGCGACCGGCCCGTGGAAGTGCAGGTGCACCTCACCGCCGAGACGCCCCTCGCCGGGGGTGACCCGCTCCGGGCCCACCTCACCGAAGCTGTACGTCCTGCCGGACCGGCCGACACCCCACACCGGCTCCCGGATCACCCCACCGTTCGCCATCGCCGTGTGGATGTGCGCGTTGCCGCCAGCGAAGTTGTGCTGCCGCCACACCGCACCGCGGTACTGGTGCGGGCGGCCGTTGAGCAGGTTCAGGTCCTGCCACGGGGTGATCAGCTCCCGCAGCTTCGGCCGCATGGTCTCCCGCAGGAACTCCGCCCAGTCCCGCACCGGCGCGATGTCGAACGCCCGGCCGCTGGCGTGGTACGACGTGTTGCCCGTCAGGGTCACCGCCCCGGGCCGCAGGCCGGAGATCAGCGGCACCCGGCCGAACGTCGCCCGCAGTGCGGCCAGCGCCCCGGAGATCGCCGGCTGCAGGCCGCCCTCGCCCGCGCCGCCCGGCCCGGCGAGGAACTCGGAGACGAGGGCCTTGAGCCGCCCCAGCGCCAGATCCTTGACCCGCTTTCCGGCGCCGAGCACGGTTTTGACCATGGGGTTGTCGCCGAACTGCGCGGTCAGCCTGCCCAGCCCGAGCCGGTCGGACAGCCACTTCGCCGGCCCCTTGATGAGGCCGAGGAGTCCGCCGTCGGCGAACGCCCGGCCGGCGTTGATGGCTTCCAGCAGTGGCAGGTGCCGGGCGGTCTGCCGGGCGTTGACGATGTACTCGCCGCCTGCGAGAGCGACCGGGCCGAGAGGGCTGGACGCCACCATGTTGTCCACGGCGCTCGGTGGGCCGGGCAGTTGGCCGCCCTGGTTGAAGCCGAGCTTGATCGGGGCGATCCGGTCCTTCACTCCGACCTTCTCGGCGACCCAGTTGATGCCGCCGATGACGCCCTTGTTGATCACCGTGTTGACCAGGAACCGGACCGGCGCGGCGGCGGTCTCCTTCAGCTTGTTCCAGGCCGTCTTGATGGCGTTCACACCGGCCGTGAACGCCGAGGCGACCTTGTCCCGCACGGTCGTACCGAGGACGGTCAACACCGGCTTGATGTAGTTGTTCCACACCGAGCTGATCAGCGACCCAATCAGCGAGAAGCCAGTCTTGATGTTGTTGAACGCCGGCTTGATCAGCGTGTTCCACGTCCACGAGACCGCCGTGCCGATGGCGTTGAACACCGGCTTGACGACGTTGTTGTACAGGAACTTGATCACCGGGATGATCACGTTGTTCAGGTACAGCTTGAACGCCGCGAGCGCAATCTGGATGACCACCCACGCGGCCTTCACCGCGTAGGAGATCCCAGCCCAGGCGGGCTTGAAGACGTTGTTCCACAGGAACATGACGTACGGGGTGACAACGTTCTGGAAGTACCAGACCAGCGCGTTCACCACCGGCTTGATCACGTTGTTCCAGGCGAACGAGATCGCCGTTTGTATGCCCTTCCAGGCCCCCTGGACGATGTTCCGGAACGTCTCGCTCTTCTTGTACGCCACGAACAAGCCGACGCCGAGGGCAACCAGGGCGGCGACGACCAGGCCGATCGGGTTGGCGGTGAGGGCGACGTTGATCAGCCACTGCACGGCCGTCCATGCCTTCGTCACGGCCGACACGATCCGGATGCTGGCGATGTACTGCACGATCCCGCCAGCGGCCTGCACGGCCATGACCGCGGCGTGGGCCTGCGTCACGACGAGCAGCGCGCCGACCGCCACCGCGAGGCTCTTCGTGACCGTCTCGTGCTCGCGGAACCAGCCGACCACCGTCCCGGTCACCTCGCCGGTGGACTGCAGCACCGTGACCAGCCGGTCCCCGGCGTCGCGTAGCCCGTCCATGAGGTCCTGGTTGCTGCTGAGCTTCGTACCCCACTCGGTCAGCCGGGGCAGCAGCTCACCGCCGACCACCGACACCAGCCCCGTCTGCAACGTACGGACGAACGACTGGATGCGCCCCTGGTCGGACTGGTCGGCGATGCCCTTCGTGGCGCCGGCTACCTTGCCCAGCCCGTCCGTCACAGACGACACGTCCAGCCGGCGGAACGAGTCGCCGAGGTCTTCCCACTGGGTGCCGAACAGGGCCACACCGGCGGTGTTGCGCTTCACCGGGTCCTGCATGGCGTTGAGCTGCTCGACCACGGTGCCGAACGCCTGCCGGGCTGCGGGCCCGCCGGCGGCGATCGTCTTCTGCATCTCCTTGGCGTTGAGGTTCAGCAGCTTGTAGCCCTCGACGCTGGTCTTCGACCCGTCGATGGCCCGGAGGCTGAATTCCTTGAGCGCGTCCGCCGCGAGGTCGCTGTTGCGGGCGCCACCGGCGAGCAGCTGGTTGATGACGCCCAGCGAAGCCGGTCCGTCCAGCCCCAGCTTGGTGAACTGGACGCTGTACTCGGTGAGGGTGTCGAGGAAATCGCCGCCCTTGTCGGCGCCCGACTGTAGGCCCTTCGTGATGATGTCCATCGCGGCCTGCGCGTTCGGGGCCAGCCCGGACCGCAGCATCGAGCTGACCGCCGAGGTCACCTTGGCGACGTCCTGGTCGAAGACACGGGCGATGTCCAACGCCCCGCCGGCGATCTCCTTCAGCACCGGCACGCTGGCGTTACGCAGCGACGGCACCGCCTGGATCACCTTCGCGATCGCGTCGTTGACGGTGCCCATGCTGTCGCCGTAGTTGCTGGCGTACAGCTCACCGGCAGCCTTGCCCAACCGCCCCGACTCGTCCTTCGTCAGGGCCAGCTGCGCGCGCAGCTTGTCGTTGGCCCCGCTGACGTCCAGGGCAGCGGTGATCGACCCGCCGATCATCGCGCCGATCCCCGCCGCCGCGAACGCCGTCGCCAGTGCGGTCGACATCCGCTTGCCGAACGACTCGCCGGCCTGGTCGCCAGCCGCACCGGCCGCCGCCGACGCGTCGATGCGCCGGATCCGCTTGTTCAGCTCCGGCTCGAACCGGTCGGTCTTCGGCATCACCTCGACGTACGCGGTCCGCAGGACGGTCACGAGTCACCCCCAGGCGGGGGCGTCACCGCCCCGTTCTTGATCGCCGCCGGCACCAGGTGCGGCGCCGGCGGCGTGTCCTCCGTGCCCGCCTCGACCATCCAGCCGTACCAGGCGGCCGGGCCCCACCCGACGATGAACTTCACCCGCCGGGTCTGCGGGTCGTACACCCGCTCGACCTGCAGGTTCTTCCGCAGGTTCCCGGTCTGCTTCCGGGCCAGCCGGCGCGCGTCCCGCCGGATCGCGTTCGCCACCTGCCGGGTGGCCTTGGCCACCTCCGGCACCTGCGACAGCGCCGCCAGGACCTCGGGCCGCAGCGGCTTCCGATCGGACAGCACGACGCGCCTCCCCTCAGACGGGGATCTCCCCGCGCATCAGCGCCGCTCGGCGCTGCCGGACCCGTTCGTCCTGCTCGGCGTCCCAGCCGAACAGCGGGGCGGTCAGCCATGCCTCGAACTCCAGGAAGCCGCACCCGGACCGGCAGTCCCGGCCGGTGCACTTCTCGCCGTGCTCCATCCGCGACCGCAGGTGCACGTACGCCAGGTTCAGCAGCAACCGCGGCGAGATTCGGGTCAGCCAGCCAAGACCTCGCTGACCGGGCGCAAGTGCGCCAAGCCCGGGTGCGTGGACAACGACCCACTCGAACTCGTCGAAGTTGGCAGCGGCCCAGCCGGCGAGTCGGGCCGCTGCCCGGTAGGGCGGCCGGCCTGCGCCTCGAACAGCGCCATCGCCAGCCGGATCAGCTCCTGCAGGTCAGCATGGTGGGCCACAGCCAGCTTGTAGAACCGCTGGAACTCCGAGGCATCCTCCGGCACAGCCGCGCCGTCGACCACCCGCTCCGGGTTGGTCAGGGAGCAGCGCACGGCCTCCCACAGGGCGGCCATGCCCTCCGTCTCCTCGATCTTCCCGGAGGCGGCGGCACCCAGCTGCAGCATCAGCATCGGTGGGATCTGGCCTTGGACCTCGAACCGCTGGCCGCAGAACTCGAAGGTGTCCCGCTCGGCGGCCGGGCCGGCAGCCTCACGCACCGCGGCCCCGAACGAGCCAAGCTGCGCCACCTCAGACCCCCTGCGCGAGCGAGCCGGACGTCCACCGCTTGTACGGGGTCGTCATCACGGCAGGGTCGGGCAGCTCAGCGGCGAACTCCACCGGCAGGCCGTGCTTCGCATCGAAGGCCCCCCGGCCCGTCTCCACGCTGCCGACGTTGAACACCTGCGGCCAGATGAGCACTTCGTCCTCGTCGAGGCTGAGGAAGCCGAGCATCACCCGGATCTCCTGCCCGACCAGCGGCGGAACGTAGGTGTTCAGCTTCGTCGCGCCGGTGCCGGAGGTGGTGATGGTGCCGCCGTTCATGGCGAGCTTCCAGTTGATGTCGGAGACGTGCGACATGGTGAACGCGATCCGCGACGACTTGCCGGTGGTGACGGTCCGCACCGGGTACAGGGACTCCGCCACCGTGATGTCGGAGGTGTCCGTCGACTCGGTGTAGGTCAGCCCTTCCTCCGTCGCGCCGACCTCCAGCCAGCTCGTCCACGTCCCCGTGATCTTGCTGGCGGCGGCGGTGAACGTCGGGATAGCGGTGCCCAGCGGCGTGTACAGGATGCGTCCCGGGCCGGTCTTGATCTGACCCGGCTGGATCGTGGGCGCGGCCATGTGCTCAGCCCTTCTTTCCGGTGGTGGTGGCGGCCGGTTGCATGCCGGTGGCCTCGGCCTGGGCCTGCTGGCCCGTCTTGGTGCTGGCACCGGACACGTAGTCCTGCCAGCCGCGCTCCTCGACGAGATCGGCCGGGACCGTCTGCCCCTTGCGGAAGGCGTAGACGCCGCGGCCCGGGTCGCCGAACGGGATGTCGCTGGTAGCGATCGGGTCGCTCACGATTCCTCCGGATGGACTCGGTACTGCACTTGGGTGATGAATCTGGCCCGGCCGGTCGTGTCGTCCGGCGACCACAACTGCGACAGGGCGACGCTGACCCCCGTGACCCGGCCGCCGGCAATGGGCCCGAGGAAGCCCCACAGGGCCGCCTCACCGGTACGGGCAAGCGTCTTGGCCTGCACGTCGGTGCCGCCCCACCACTCGACCTGGTACTCGGGCAGGCCCTCCCACGGCCATGGCTGGCCGCCGCCCAGGGAGGTGATGCGCACGCTCGGCGAGGTGGACTGGAGCTTCGTGCCGACCCGGCCGCCGTGCAGCGGGGTCAGCGCGGGGTGGGCCTTCAGGTAGTCGACGAGGGCCTGGTCGACGTCGGGCAGCAGCGCCACGTCACGCCTCCCCCTGCTCCACGCGGATCAGCAGCGCCTCCAGGTGGTGCAGCACGCCCCGCCGCTTCCACGGCAACACGGCCCCATCCACCTCGTACGTCGCGCCGTCCCACACGACGTGGTCCGTTGCTTCGAGGTCCGCCGTCGGCGGCAGGAACACCCGGAAACGGGTGGTGACGCGCTGCTCGCCGACGATGTCCTCCGACGTCGGCAGCGGCTGCACCTCCGCCCGGTACACCTCGCCCGGTGGGGCGTTGTCCCAGTCGCGGGCCTTGTTGCCGTACCCCACATCGACTAGAGCAGCGCGTACCCGGGTGACGCGGTCGGACAGCCTCACCGCCAGCTCCAGTCCGGCTCCGGGAACGAGAACAGCGGGCCGGACGCCGCCGCCGGGTACGCCTCCCGGGCCGCACGCAGGATCTCCGCGCGGCGGCCCCGGTCCCACGTCGAGTTCGTCGCGCCGACTGCCTCGCTAGCCAAGCCCTCGGGGTTGGAGTAGGCGATCGCCGCCAACTCCAGGCCCCATCCGAACAGGTCGTCGGGGATCGGGTCCGGCCACTCGGCGAGGCCGGTGGCGGACCTGAGCCAGCCGGAGACGACCCGCTGTACCCGGGCAAACGACTCGGCGTCGAGCGCGCCCTGCCGCAGGTAGGCCTCCAGGTCGGCCTGCGTGAACAGGTCCGCCACCGCCGTCAGCCCTCGGTCTTGCGTCCGCCACGCCGGGTCGACGAGGAGCCGTCGCCCGAGCGGTCGCTGCCGGTTGGCGCGATCAGGCCGGACTGGATCGCCGGGTCGCTCGATCCTGCGGGTGACATGCGGGCTTCGACCTCCGCCGGGTCCAGGGTCACCACGGCCGGGGCGCCGGCCGCCGCCCGGCGGGCGACGAACGCCCGGAAGTCGGAGCCCTCCGCCAGATCCTTCTCCGTGGCGAACGCGCCGTGCCGCTCGCCACGCTTCAGGTCCTCGTCGCGGGTGATGTCCACCGTGTCGCCCCGGACCGCGGTCTGGTGCAGGCCCTCGCCGTCGAGGTACCAGAAGCTGCCGTGCACGATCGTCTTCTCAGCCATTGAGCCCCGTCACCTTCTTGATGCTGTACGGGTTCGTCACGTACATGATCGGGACGACGGAGGACTGGACCCAGTCGCGCTTGGTCGCCTGTTCCTCCCACGTCTCGGTTTCGAGGCCCTGCTCGACGCGCAGCTCGCCGACCTGGCCGCGAGCCACCGCGTACGCGGTGCCGTTGGCCACCCGGTTGCTGGCGAACAGCTCGTCGATGCCGGCCGCCTCCAGCATGTCGGGAAGCGCGTTGCCGTAGGCGGTGACCAGGTCCATCTTCTGCTTCGGGTTGACGATCCAGAGGTCGTAGTTGACCCCGAGTTCGTCGACGTCGGCGAGGTACTGCGCGTTGGCGAAGTCCGCGCCCGGCCACCCGGAGTTGTTGGTCTGGCTGGAGCCGGCCGTGACGACCGTGGCCCAGTTGTGGCCGACGAACGTGCCGGCGCCACCGAGCGACGCGATCGCGGCCTCCAGCACCGCGATCGCGTTGGTGTTGACCCGGCGGACGATCGTGTTCGCGAGCTGCGTGACCTGGTTGTTGAAGAAGGCCACGTCGTTGCGTCGCCGCGCCTCGCGGGTGATGAAGAACTTGCCACCCCAGTCCTCGGGCAGGGCGACCTTCGGCGTGGGCCGCTGCGACCCGACGATCGGGTACTCGTCGCCCGGGCCGCGCCGTTCGACGTCGCGGTCGGTGTAGAGCTCGTTGGCGGTGGCCTGGTCGTAGACGACCGAGCCGGTGGCGGTGCCGCCGGTGGCGAAGATCCGGTCGACGATGAACCGCTGGAGCGTGATGTCCATGATCCGTCGGGTGATGCGCGTCGGCTGCTTAAGGGCCATGTCGACGGTCAGGGTGTTGCCGGTGACGGTCGGCGGGGCCAGCGGGTACGCGGTCTGCTGCGTGGGCATCTGACTAGGTCCCCCTCTCTCAGTCGAGCGCGATCTGCGCGAGGTTGCCGGACGTGGCAGCGGTGACGACCGTGCCCACGGCGACGCCGGAGGCGAGGACGATGGCCTGCCCGTTGGTGCCGACCTCGACCCGCTGGTTGGCGGTCAGGTTCGCGCCGGCCATGATCGGCACGATGAAGCCGGAACCCCGGATGATGCCGACCTTCTCGCCGCTGGCGGCGTCGTACTTGGAGACGCCGAACGCCTTGGTGCCGGCCCCGGCGTGGGCGACGGAGATGTTGCCGTCGGCCTGTCGGTTGCCGGAGATGGCCACGAACCGGCAGCCGGACACAGTGGCGGTGGCGTGCCCGGTGATGTTGCGCCCGGGCTCGGAGAACGGGATGCACTCGTTCGCCATGTCAGTCCCCCATCCGATGCGGGGCCGGAGCGCCCGCGAACCAGTAGTCGTCTCCCGCGGCCGGGTCGGCCGACGCCTTCGAGTCCTCGCCGGCGTAACCGATCTCGTTGACCGGCACCAGGCCGGGCTTCAGGGCGGCGAGCACGTCCGCCGCGCCCGGGTCGGCCTCCAGCTGGGACCGCCAGTGCTCTGCGCGGGCCGGCGGGATCCGTCCATCCGTCACGGCCGCCTGCACGGAGGCCTCGCGCTGCTCGCGCAGTTGCTGCGCCCGCGCGTCCCGACCGTCGCGGGCGTCCGCGAGTAGCTGGGCGTGCTGGGCCTCGTCGAGCACCACGGTGCCCGGTGCGGTCTGCGGCGGCGCGGGTCGCTCGACGAGCGCCGTGTCGAGGGCCGCAAGGATCGTGGCCTCGTCGGCGTCGTCGGCGACGTGGAGCCGCTGCCGCAGGTCGGTGAGCTGCTCGTCGCTGAACGCCACGGCGCGGCTCCTTTCCTGGATGGTGGTGGACCCGGCCGCCGGGATGGCGGGCGCGGGGGCCTGCGAGCGGCCCGCGTACGCGAACGCGCTCAGGTCGAATCGGTCCTGCGACCGGTAGGTGTCCCACAGGTCCCAGAAGCTCCCGGAGCCGCCGGGGGTGACCTGCTCGCCGGTGGCCGAACCGTTATCGGCCTCGGTGGCGACGCGGTCAGCCAGGCCGGCGGCGACCGCCTCGTCGGCGGTGTACCAGGTCTCGGCGCGCATGAGCGCCCGCCAGTCCGCGGTCGCGCCGCCGGTGCGGGCGGCGTACGTGGATGCGATGGAGTCGGAGGTGGTGGCCAGCATCCGGGCCATTTGCTCCATGTCGGCCGAGTTCCCGACGCAGACGCCCCACGCGTCGTGGATCATCAGCTGAGAGCCGACGCCCATCACGATCTCGTCACCGGCCATCGCGACGACCGTGCCGGCGCTGGCCGCCAGGCCATCGACCATCACGGTGACCCGGGCCCGGTGCTGGCGCAGCACGTTGGCCATCGCCACGCCCTCGAACACGTCTCCGCCGGGGCTGTTGATGTGCAGCCGAATCTCGTCGACGTCCAGACCGGCGACGTCACGGACGAAGTCGTCGGCAGTGACACCCAGCCAGCCGCCGATCGTGTCGTACACGTACACGTCCGCGCTGGTCGCTCCCACCGGCTCGGTGTCAGCCGTCGCCGGCGGTACCGCAGCGGCGAGGACCGGACCGACCCTGTACCACGACCGGTCCGGATCGCCGGCGCTCAGCGCCATCGCCCGGCGGGTCGTCGCCTGGGACGGGCCAGGGCGGCGCAGATGCCTCATTAGGTGCTCCCTTGATCCGTGGGGTCCGACGCGGTCGAGGTGGTCGGGTCCTTGCTGGGCAGGCCGTACTGCTGCCGGAGGAACTCCTCGGTGGCCCGGTCGGGGAAGATCGCGCCAGCGTCCATCAGCATCTTCAGCGCGGCTGCGGTGGCGGCCTGCCGCGAGCCGATCTCGTCGAACACGACACGGGGCGCCGGCTCGGTCTCGCCGAAGTTCAGGTCGACCAGGTCCTCGACGATGTGCTGCGTGGCCACATCGGCGATCTGCTGCGCCAACGTCTGCAGGCTGAGCGTGAAAAAGTCGGCGAACGTCGTGCCGAGCGCCCAACTGCCCGTCTGCGTGCCCAGGTTCAGGAAGTGCGCGAGCACCGCGCGAGCGATCTGCTCGTCGTGGTAACGGATCGGCAGGTCCGCGTTCGGCAGCGCGCCCTCGACACCGGCCAGGCGCAACTTCGCGCCATGCGGCGTCGCCGACCCCGCCGAGTTGCCAGACCGCCACGCCTTCGCCATGGCCAGGCCCTTGGTCAGGTCTTCCTCACCATCGGCCCCCTCATACACGGGGATGCCCATGCCGTTGCGCTCGATGGTCTGCGCCTGGACGCGCAGTAGCCGGTCCTTGATCAGCCAATGCTTGTACGCCGGCCGCAGCAGGGACCGGCCGATCCAGTTGCCGCCCTCCCGCTCGTGCACGTACACGACCAACCGGTCGACCGGGATTGGCCGCTGCTGCTGCCCGACCTTTGAACTGAACTGGGTGATGCTGACCAGTCCGCCGTCGTCGGCGACCTCGACCTTCTCGATCGTGCGCGGCAGCCGCGGCGCCAGCTTCCGCAGCCGCGCCCGCCCGCCATCGATGCGGTAGACCTGCTCGAAAAAGGCGTGCCCGAACGGCAGCATCCCCAACGCCTGGCGCAGGTGCTCCGGCCAGCTGAACCGATCCCGGGTGCGTGGCGGCGCCGGCGGGTTCTGCCCGACGATCGGCAGCCCGAGGTCGTCGGCGACCAGCTTCACCACCTCGTCGCGGGCACCGGCCGGGTCGATGCGCCAGGGAGTGCGCCGCACCGGCAGCGTCACCGCCCGCAGCACCGACGCGACCTGCGCGTCCTGGGAGCGCATCGCGTCGTACACCGGCACCGAGGCCGGCCACCGCAGCTCCGGGGTCGGCTCCTCCTCGACGACGGACCACCAACTGCCCGACGTGGAGGTGCTGGCGTACCCGATCTCGTTTACCGGAGCGGCCGGTGACGTCATCACACACCACCCTCGGGCGGCGGCGTGGCCGTCCGGCTGATCGAGCCACCGAACAGCATCACGAACTCGGCAGCAGCCATCGCCCGCGCCTCATCGTCGGTGTAGCCCTGCCCGAGGAAATGCGCCCGCTGGCCGTCCAGCCACTCGTGCATCGGCTTCACCTGCTCGTTCAGGTCGAGTAGCAAACCCCGGAACACGTCGACCTGGCTCCGCCTCGCCACGATGAACCTCCCGGTCAGAAGCCGGCCGTGGCCAGCTCGTTCGTCTCCCACTGCTCGCCGCCCTCGGCGGCCGCGTTCACCGGTGCCGCTGGCGGCGGCAGCTCCGGCGGCACCACCGACAGCCCCCAGTACGCGACCGTCGCCGCCACCAGGGGGCAGATGTCGGCAGTGGACCGCTTGCGCGACCACGCCCACAACCCATCGCCGATATCCCGGCGGCCCGCCGCGTTGATCGCCCGCGCCAACACCGGATCACCCAGGTGCCGCAGCGCCTGCGCGCCCACCGTCGCCCCGAACGCCTCACACGCCTGACCCAGATCCCGCGTCGACAACTGCCGCGGCTCGATGCCCACCTCGGCCAGCTGAGGCAGCAGCGCGCCCGCCGGGCCCGCCGGATCCAGCACCCAGTCCAGCGGCCGGTGCCGCATCAGCTCCAGCGCCAGCCCGACCACCCAATCCGTCGTCGGCGCATGCGCCACCACCTCGAGGTGCGGCAGCCCGTCCGGGCGGTACATCGCCGCGACGATCGCCGCCGACCGCGACCCGGGGGCCACGTCGATCGCGAACACCGGCCGCCCGTTCGGCGCCGACTCCTCGTCAGCGCACAAGACCCACGACTCCAGCGGCACCGCCGACGCGCCCACCGGCTCGTCCCACCAGCCCAGCCGCTCCCGCGCGAACTCCTCCGGCGGCAACGCCCGACGCTCCGCCGCCACGAACTCGCTCTTGATCCGGCCCCTGGCGATGGCGAAGTTCGCCGCCCGCCAGTTGTCCTCGTCGTCCAGGGCGCAGCCCACCGCACCAAGCCGGTGGTCGCAGTCATCCTCGGCGCAGCCACCATCCGGCGAGCACCACTCCACGTACACCAGCGACGGGTCGCCGCCCGCCCGACCGCGGTTGCGGATCGCCCTCAGGATGTCCGAGTTCCGCAGGCCCGCCGACGACCCGTAGATGACCTGAGGGTTCGGCCGCGCCGACAACGTCGGCAGCAGCGACCCCATGTGCTCCGGCTCCAGGGCGAACGCCTCGTCGAGCACCACCCGGTCACCCGTCAGGCCCCGGCCGCCCGTCTTGGACCGGGCGAGGAACTTCACCCGCGCCCCGCCGTGGAACTCGATCTCCTCCTCACCGTTGCCGGCGCTGAGCCGCTTCAGACGTCGTGAGAACTCCCGGGTGGTCTCCACGATCAGCCGCAGCGCCCGGAACGCCTCCTGCGTCGTCACGAACCGGTGAGCCGTCCACGCGATCAGCTTCGCGTCGAACAGCAGCAGATCCGCCAGCACCACCGGCAAGATGACGTTCATCGTCTTGCCGTTCTGCCGGCTCAAGATGATGGCCGCCTCGAGAGCGGCCCACCGGCCGCCCGCCTGTTCGGACAGGATCGCGTCGATCGCCAGTTCCTGCTCCGGGTCCACGCCAACCCCGCACATCCGCGCCAGGTCCACCGCCTCGGCACCGGCCGACGACAGTCGGGGCGGCACCCATAGATGCGCGGGCCGGACAAGGTCAAGCGCGGCGACGGCGTTCACGGCGCTCCTTCAGCTCGTCCACCTCGTCGCCGGACTCCTCCGCGCCCATCAACGCCGCGTCCAGCGAGGCGTGCAGTTGCTTCGCCAGGGCGGCGATACCCGACGCGGTGTGCCCCGCGTCGTCGAGGGTCTCCGCCAGCCGCAGCGCGATCGCCCCCTCGGGCGTACTCGTCCGGCCCGCCTTGGCCAAGGCCTCCTCGACGGCGGCGACCAGACCCAGGCGCACCGGCGGCGGGGGCGAGTCGATCCGCTCCAACTCCACCGTGCGCAGCCGGCTCGGCTCCGACACCGCCGCCTGCGATGCCCGCCGCGGCTCCGGCGGCCTGCACCGCTCACACCGCTTCCTCGGCCGGCCAGGACCCGGTTTCGGGGTGAATCCGGCACCGCACTTCGAGCATTTCTGCTGGTCCACGGCCACCTCCACCCAACCTCATCCAGCGTCCACCACGCAGCGTCACCGACCGCCGGAACTCGGAAGCCCGGGGAGAGAAAAGCCCGACTGGCGCGGGGGTCAAAGTTCCTGGTCAGCGAATTTTTTATCGGTTCCGGTCACCAGCGGCGGGAGTGCCGCAGCTCGACCCGCTTACCGTTCGTCACAGCCGCGCCGTTGCGTCCTCCGGCTGACCGGTTGCAGTGCTGGCACTCGGGTCCGGTGTACGCGGTGCGGTCGTCGGTGTGCCCCAGGTCCCATGGGTCGCCGGGGTTAATCGGCTGGTCGCACTTGGCGCAGTCGACGAGCCCGGCGTCCACCTTCGGGCGCCACTGCTCGCGCAGCTTCTGGTGGGCGTGCCCGTAGCCGCGGGCTGTGGTGTTGGCCTTGGCCACGGTCGCCCCCTGTCGACTATCTGTCGTGGGCTGGACTGGACATCGGCAGGTCGTGATCCTGGCCGGATGCGTAGATCATGGATCGCTGTGGTGGCCGCCCTGGCGGCCCTGTCCGTCGGGGCGTGCAGCGCCGGGGAGGATCCCACCTCTCAGGCATCCCCGCCTGTCCCGTCGTCCCCGGCGGGTGATGCTGTCGATCCGACGGGGCCGGCGCCGGTGCTGGAGGGTGATGCGTCGTCGACGGCCCGCTGGCGGGACGGCATCACGGCCCGTCTGGTGGCGGTGGAGCGGGTGCCGAACTCGTGGGGCGTGGACATCCCGAAGAGCAGAGCCCTCGTGCGCCTCCGTTATGTGATCGGCAACGAGGGGGCCGGGCCGCTGCCGATCGAGCCGCACAGCAGCTGGGTCACCCTGTTCTACGGCGTGAACCGGACGGAGGGTGAGCGCGAGGCCGGCTACTCCTACGACAACCCGAAGGAGAACGAGCGTAAGGGCCTGAACGGCGACAACGACCCGACGCGGATCATGCCGGGGACCAAGGCGACGTACGTGGAGACGTACGCCGTGCCGATCGCCGAGCTGGGCTCGCTGGTCGCGGCGGCCTCACCGCCAGCCGAGGAGGGCATCCGGGACTCGTACACATTCCTCGGCGTCGAGAAGGTGCTCGTCGAGGTGAAGTGAGGGTGGTGCGGGCAGGCCCCGCCGCCAAGGCCTGCCCGCTCTCCCGCCCCTGCGTCCGGTCCCGGGTACGCAGCAGCCCGGCGGGACCTGAGGTCAACCAGCCGGGCTGTGGGCATAGACCACCTGTTGGTCAGATGGTCAAACCGATCATGCGGCGTGGACCAGGGTGGCGTCAAGTCGACGGGGCCGGCCCCGGCCGGTTTCCTCGGTCTGGAGCCGCTTGTCCCGCTCGATGGTGGCCGCCTGGTCGATGGGCGAGTAGACCTCCTGGCCGATGCGGTAGCGCCCCAATCCGTCGCGCTTCCGCCAGTTGTGGACCATGTCGGTGGTGACGTCGCTGCCGAGCCGGTGCACGAGCTGCGCTGCGGTGCCGTACCCGCGGCCGTCGCGGCGCGGGTCGAGCAGGGGCGCGTCGCCGGGGCAGCGGCCGGCGCCGTCGAGGGCGGTGCGGCAGAGGGTGCAGCGCGGGGTGGCCATGGCGGTCCTTCCGGTCGGGGGTAGTTGATCTGACCGCTTAGTGACAGTTATCGGGTGCCTCAGCGGGCGACGGCGGGAACGAACCAAGCCCCGCACGAACAGCGATGGTCGGCCCCGAACTCGCCGTCTCGTCGCTCGACGTGGCCGGCGGGCTCGATGCAGACGCACACCTCGCCGCCGAGCTTCCAGACGGGTCCGGTCCGGGCGCCGCACTGCGGGGCGGGGGTCGGGGTGGTCAGGTCGGCCACGGTCTCTCCTCGGATGGTCGGGGTGGCCCGGGGCGCACGGTCGCACCCCGGGCCGGACGGTCAGGCGACGGGAAGCGAGCACTTCGGGCAGCAGTCCTGCGCGTTGCGGCGGGTCCAGCCGCGCTTGGCGAACTCCGCGCGTGTGTCGGCCAGCTTCCTGGGCTCGTCGACAGGCGGGACGTGCTCCTCGGAGATTTCGCAGAGGTCGCAGACGAGCCCGTACAGCTTCATCACGTAGTGGCTCACGGCCTTCCTCTCGGGTCAGTTGCTCGGGTTGGGTGCGGCCCCCGCGACCGCACCGAGGACGTGGTCACCGCATCGGGGCGTAGTGCTCGCCGGAGCAGCCGGCCGCCGGGTGGACGTCGGCCAGGTCGACGCACCCGGCCACGGCGATCGGCCGGTGTTCGTCGCAGGAGTTGAGGGCGACCCAGCCCCAGCCGGCGGCGCGGCCGATGATGTGGACGGTGGCGGGTGCGGTGCAGGCTTCCTGGTCGAGGCTGGCGGCGTAGGAGCAGCCGGGGAGGTCGTCTGCGGGCAGTCCGACGAAGGGCTTCACCGCGCACCTCCGACCGCACCGAGGACGTGGGCGCGCGGCCAGATGTGCGCGATGCCGGCCACCGCGCCCTCCATCCCGCACGGGCACCCGGGCCCGGTGCACAGGCACGGCTGGTGGGGCTGGCCGGGCGCCTGGCTGCCGTCGCAGACCACCGTCCAGGCGTCCTCGTGGCCGGCGGTCTGGATGTGGAGGGTGGCGCGGCAGCGGCAGGCGGGGCAGGTGGGCGGGATGGGTCCGCGCAGGGGCCGCCGGTTGGGCGGGGCCCACGGGCCGAGGGTGCGGCGGGCGGAGCGGTCGAGCACGGCGAGGGCGGTGGCGGTGCGCTCGGCGGCGTGCGGGCTCATGCCCGGGATGGCCTGCCGGATGCGGGTGACCGGGTCCATGCCGGGCGCACCCGGCCACAGCGCGGCCTTGGGGTCCAGCTCGCGCAGGATGCCGCCGAGGGCTGCGGCGTGAGGGTCGGGTCCGCCGGGTGCCCATGCGCCGAGGGCGCGGTCGGCGGTGGGGTCGCCGTGTCCACCGAGCGAGTGGCGGCGGCCGAACTGCTGCGAGGGGATGGGGATCTCGTCGCTGCCGCGGCTGCCGTTGACGGCGCCGGCGATGGCGGCCTTGGCGGCGGCTTCGAGCGCGCCCAGCGCCGCCTGGAGGGACCAGGCGGCGGCCAGGGCGTGGAGGTGGTGCGGGCTGATCACGGTGCTCCTCAGGCGGCGAGGGTGTGGTGGGTGGCGGTCATCCCCGCTACCAGTGCGGTGGCGGGGGCGACCATGCGGCGGGTCACGCGGGCGTCCCGGCGGGCTTGCCGAGCGTGCTCAGGTCGACGCCGAGAACCGGGGCGATAGCGCGCATGGTCGGGCAGGGCCAGACCTTGCGGTCCTCGCGGCAGCGGCCGGTGTCGAGGTGGGGCATGTGCAGGGTCATGGCGTCGCCGAGTGCCTTGAGGTAGTCGCGGGCGTCGGTGAGGGCGGTGTAGCCGGTGACGGCGGCGTTCTGGCGGGCCACCGGTCAGCCCTCCCGCGTGTTGGCCGGGTTGCTGGCCGGGTAGGCGGGGCTCATGTCGGCGAGCGCGGCGGCCTGGTGCTGGGCGGCCTCGGCGGCGATCTGCGCCAGGGTGGCGGCCGGCTCATCGAGGCCGCCGGTCTGGTCGGCGGTGGAGCACGTCCAGCAGCGCTGGTCGGCACCGGCGGGCATGGTCCGCAGGTAGGTGGCGCCGCAGGACGGGCAGCGTCCTCCGGCACCGGCCAGGTTGGCGTCGATGATGGCGCGGACGGCCACCTCGGCGACCACGCTGGCACCGAGGTGGGGCCAGGCGTCGGCGACGGCGTCGCGGACGGCGTCGACGGCCTGCTGCTCCCAGGTGGCGAGGCGGAGGCCCTGCGCGCGGCGGCCGGCGTCGTACCCGGCGTCTCCGGCGGCGATTACGGCCCGGCGGATCTCGGCCATCAGCGGCCAGATGCCGACCGGCACCGGTACGCCGAGCTGGTCGAGCCAGGCGCGGACGTCCCGGCCGATGACGGGGATGCCGGCGGCGTCGATCCAGCGGGTGGCGAGGTCGGCGGGGTCCGGCTGGTCCTGCGCGCGGGCCTGGTCGGAACCGGGGGTGCCGTCGTCGCCCTGGTCCTGCTCGTCGTCGGTGGCGAGCAGCAGCGCCAACCGGGTGGGCCCGAACTCGTCTTCCAGCTCGTCATCGGCGCGAAGGCCGTAGATCGGATGCTGCCACTGACCGCCCTCGGTGGGCCGCCAGACGACGTCGCGGCTGTCGACCCTGACCGTCTCGCCCCGCTCCAGCACCTCGGCCACGTCGGCGGCGTCGTACTCGTCCTGGTCGTCGTCGTCCGGCTCCGGCGTCACCGTGGCGTACGCGGCGAGCACCCGGTCGGTGTCCTCCTGGAGGGCTCGCAGCCGTGCGATGGTGCGGCCGGCGGCGGCCAGCTCGGCGGCGTGCCGGTCGATGACGCCGGCACGCATGGCGGCGAGCTGGCGCAGCTCGTCGCAGTCGACGAGGAGAGCGGCGGTGGCCCGGGTGAGCTTCGCGCGGTCGGCGCGGGCCTCGTCGCGCTCGGCGCGGGCGGCGTCCAGCTTGGTGGCGAGGCCCTCCCAGGCCTGCTGCATGCCGTAGCGGGCGGTGCGCGCCAGGTCCCGCTGGGCGGCGAGCTTGCCGATGAGGTCGGCGACGCTGGCGGTGGGCGATTGGAGTCCGGCGGCGTTGAGCGCGGCCCACGCGGCGGTGATGGTGCCGAGCAGCTCGGCGCGCTCACGCTCGACGGCGGCCAGGTTCTGCCAGGCGGCGTCCCGCTCGGCGGTCAGCTCCCGCACGGCCCGGTCCTGGGTGCGGGTGTCGGCGGCCTGGCCGTCGTCGTGGCGGTGCTGGGCGGGGGTGTGGCCGCAGGGCCGGGTGTCGGCGGCGGGCGCCCAGATGCCGGCGGCCCGGGCCTCGGCGAAGGTCGCGGCGGGGCGGGTGAGCGGGATGCGGTCGGCGTAGGTCATGGCGGCGGGCCTCCTCAGGCGGTGATGTCGGCGGTGGTCCGGGCGGCCGGGCAGTCGGGGAAGTGCAGGTAGGCGGTGTGTCCGCAGGTCGGGCACACGTACGGCGCGTCGGGGCCGAAGAGGCGTACCGCCGTGGCGAAGTCGGCCGGGTCGAGGTCGGGGTCGATGTGGCCGGGGTTGATGCCTCGCCGCACGAGGACGGCGGCGAGCCACTCCTCCCACTCCCCGTTCAGGGCGCCCAGCTCGGGGGTCAGGTCCCACACGCGGGCGGGCGCGTCGAGTGGGCCGAGGAACGCCGCCGCAGCCGCCATCGCGGACACGCCGATCAGCCCGAGGTGGCCGAGGTCGGGTCGGGAGCCGGGGGCCGGGTTGGCGGGGAGGGTGCGGAACGCGGCCCGCTGCTCGGCGAACGCAGCGAGGGCGAGGGCGGCGTAGTGCCGCACCCACGCGTCACGGGTGGCGGCCTCCCGGGTTTCGGGCTGGGGCGCGATGGCGAGGGCGGTGTTGAGCGGGCTGCGGGCGGTCACGGTCGTCTCCTCAGGCGGTGATGTCGGCGGGCCAGCGGACGGCGTCGAGGGCGGCCCGGTGGGTTTTCGGCATGTCGGCCAGGGGGTGGCCGAGGTGGTCGAGGCCGGCGGCGCGTAGCCAGAGGGCGTCGACCTGGTTGTCGTCGGCGAGTTCGCGGCCGAGGCGCTTGTACGCGGCGACGGCCATCTCGGGCTTGCCGCAGTTGCCCTTGCCGGTGGCGTACTTCTTGAGGCTCGCGGGGGCGGCGAGGGCGTAGGGGGTGCCGACGCGCAGCAGGTAGGCGCGGACGGCGCCGTGGACCATGCCGGTGATGCCGGCGGACTTGGCGTGGGTGGGCAGGTCCTCGATGACGACGAGGTCGACCGAGCGGCCGTCGACGGCGCGGGCGACTTCGCTGACGATCGCGAGGAGCCGGTGGTCGCCGGTGGTCTTCGACGTGACGGTGTAGGTGGTGTTGTCGCACCAGGCGATGCCGGTGGCGGTCATGGACAGGTCGAGTCCGACGACGCGGGGCGTGCGGGGGTGGGTCACGGCTGGCTCCTTCGGATGGCGGGGGTCTGGCGGGTGAGGCGGGTGAGGGTGGCCCGGCGGCGGGCGGCGAGGTCGTCGTCGGCCTGTTGCGCGGCGAGCCGGTCGAGAAACTGCTCAGCGATGGGGCCGGCGGTCTCGGGGTCCGAGGGGTGGACATCCGGGTTAGGGGGTGGACAGGTGGACATGTCCACCCCCGACCCGTCGGGGGTTCGCCTCGCGCACGTCACGTAGTCAGGGGTTTTTCTGTTAGTTGATCTTTCTTTTATATGGTCAGACGCTTCCTGACGCTCTGTAGTTGTCTCGTCACTCATCTTTCGGACCCCCGTTTTCGGCTCCCGGGGGTGGACACGTGTCCCCCTGTCCACCCCCCCTTTCGATCCGGGCCGGACCCGGCTTAACCGATCGGTCTTCGTCGATGACGATCCAGCGCAGCGCCTCGGCGTGAGACAGGCCCGGCTCGAACCACTCGCGGTCCCGCGACGGCAGGAGCTTGCGCAACTTCCCCTTGGCGATCGGGCCCTTCTCGCGGACCTTGTCGCACGCCCACGCCGCAACCCGCTCCACCGTCGAGTCGACGCCCCGCTGCGCCAGACGAACCGCCACCGCCTCCTCGCGGCGCCGCTCCATCTGCGCCAGCCGATTCCGCTCGGCTTCCTGGCGACCGAACTCGATGAGTCGATCCCGCACAGCGCAGGACGTCTCCCAGATCAGCCCGCCGAGCTCCCAGTCCTCCCAGGTCACCCCGATCCGCTCGTCGAGCAGCGCCAGCAGGGACGCGAGCTTGCAGCGCATCAGCGGCACGTGGGAGTCGAGCTCGTTGACCACCACCTCACCCCGCTGTCGGGCCAACTGCTCCCGGCGGAGCTGGGCGCGCAGGTCGGCGGGGAACGTCACCACCGCACCGGTGGTGATGGTCGCGTCGGTGGGCCCGAGGGGAAGCCGCATCGGGTCGGGCAGCGGCACCGGCTCGTCGGGGATCCGCGGGTCGATCGCCGAAAGCCACAGGAACCGCTGCGGGGTGCCCGGCCCGCCGTCGGAGAGCAGGTCCTGGGCGACGTTCGGCTGGTAGCCGATCAGCAGGCCCATGGCGTACGAACCGTCGGGCAGGAAGCGGGTGTTCTCCTCCCGGGCGTTGGCCTGGCCGAGAGCTCCGCCCGTCCAGGCGGTGCGGATGGCCATGCCGACGGTGGTGCCCTGCCGCTCCTTCATCATCTTCGTCAGGGTCTGGCCCTCGTCGGCGTAGAAGAACGCGTTGTGCCGCACCTGGGCGCGAACCTTCTCCGTCTTCGGCTCACCCTTGCGATCGAGTTCACCGGTCTCCCGCTGCACCCAGCCCATGTACGCCTCGGCCATGCCCTCGCCGGTGCCCAGGCCGATGCCGTCGCGGAATAGCTCCGGGTCAGCGGTGCCATCGAGTCGTGCCAGGTGTCGGGGCGGCAGGACCAGCCGGCCCGCAGTGCGCATCGCCTCGGTCTTGCCGGCGCCGGACGGGCCGATGAGGTTGACGAACGTGTTCAGTGACCCGGTGGGGCCGCGGCCGGAGTCGAACTTCACCTCGTGGTGGACCATCGCTGCGGCCCTGGCGAGCAGGGAGCCGAGGACGGCGTCGGCTGAGGTGACGGACGCCCAGGCCGCTTCCCGGATGGACTTGAACAGCGGCCGGGACGCCCAGAACTCGTCGGGCAGGTTGACCAGCGGCACGGTGGCGGCCCCGGACTTGAGCGCCTGCTGAGCGACCTCGGCAGCGGGCTCGTACCGCTCCCACCCCTCAGCCCAAAGCTCACTGTCGTAGGCCGCGCCAACGATCGTGCCCTGCTCTTCGGAGGCCGCGAACGCCGCGTAGTGCGGGTCGTCCGGTGGAAAAACGTTGAAGGGCTCTGCGGTCATGGTCACGCCGCCACCTCGAGGTGCCGGACCGGCCGGCCGGTCTCCCAGTCGACGGCCCCACCGGGGTGGTCGTCGGGCCTCGGGTCTCGGGCGGAGGCGACGGCGGCCAGCCGCTCGGCGCGCTGCGCGACAACCCGTTCGTGCCACCACAGGGCGTCGCGGGCCGTGAGGTTGCCCCTGATCCCACTGCGGGTGTCGGGCTTGCGTCTGGGGCCGCTGAAGGCGAACCGCAGCCCTTCCCAGACCTCGGCGAGGGCACCTTCCTCGCCATCGCTGATCCCGTCGGCGTAGCCGGCCTGGTAGGCGAGGTTGACGGCGGTCGGGTCTTCGGTGGGTGCTTCCCCGGTCCCGACGCCCATCTGGAACGCCAGGGCGGTGAGGTAGGCGACCTGGGCGCGGGTGAAGGTCTCCTGACCGCCGGTGAGTGCGGCAACGGCACGCTGGGCGGCGTCGGTGTAGGGCAGGGCGTGGACCTCGGTGGTGCTGCATGTCTGGCGCATCAGGTCCCCCTGGTTGGTCTCGTGCTGGTCGAGTGGGTGGCGCCCCGTCGCGCGCTCGATGCGCGGTGCCGGCCGGCCGTGTGGCGTCCGGGCGGGGCGGGCCGTCATCAGGCGGCCTGGGTGATCTGGGCGGCGATGCGGCGGGCGGTCTCGCCGCTGAGGTGCAGGCGGTTGCCGACGGCGTGGGCGGTCAGGCCGCGGGCCATGCCGACGCGGAAGGCGCAGTCCCGCTCGGCGGGGGTGAGCGGCACCCGCTCACCGGCGAGCGCCCGCCGGATGGCCACCTCGTCGACCACGTCGCTGTCACTGCCGTAGTCGGGGCGGGCGTTGGCGTCGTCGATGGTGTGCTCGTCCCAGGCGAGCGGGGACGGGTAGCCGGCGCGCTGGGCCCGCTTGCGGGTGATGTCGCTGGTGCCGGGCATTTGGGCGAGGTCGCGGTAGGCGCGGACGATGGTGTCGCGCAGGGGCCGGTTGACGTGCGCCTGGTGGACGATCCGTTGCACGTGGTACTCGCTGAGGCCGGCGTGCTTGCCGATGGTGTCGGAGGAGTGGCCGATGGCCCACAGCGCCTGGATGCGGCGGATGGTGCCGGTGGCGTCGAGCCGGCGGGGGATGTGGCGTCCCTCGCGGCGCCGCTTCTGGTAGAGCCGGAACTCTTCCCGGGCGGCGGCGCTGCGGCAGCCGTACCGGTAGCCGCTGTAGGTGTCGTGGCGGGGGGCCGGGCAGCCCGGCGGGCAGGCGCGGGTGGTGGTGGTCATGGTCAGGCCGCCTCGGCGGGGGCGGCGGTGACGTCGGCGGCGGTGACGCGGGCGGGCGGGAACGCCTCGTCCTGGGTGATCTCGCCCCGGCGCAGGGAGCCGAACAGGATGTCGAGCTGCGCGAACTCCTCGCCGCCCCAGTCGGCGCGGCGGACGCCGAGTTTCTCCTCGAGCTGGCCGGCGGTGATACCGCGCTTGCTGTACGCCTGGACGGCGGCGTCGATCTTCTTGCCGAGGTCGGGGGCCGGGCCGGCGAGGGTGGCCCGGCACAGGTTCTGGGCCTCTTCGGTGAACCACTGCGGCAGGACGGCGAAGATGGCCTCGCGGACCCGGCGGGCGCCCTGGTTGGCGTTGTTCTCGTAGACGTCGCGCAGGTCGGTGATGTCCTTGACGCCCCGCTTGGTGTCCTTGCGGTGCGGGACGATGAAGATGGCGGCGCTGCGGGTGTTGGTCTCTACGTCCCAGGCGAACGCCTGCATCTCGCTGATGCCGGCGGCGTCGTCGCGGCGCAGCTCGGCGACCCCGTACTGGATGTTGCCCCAGCAGCGGGCCAGTTCCCTGGCGAGGTGGATCGACGGCCCGGAGACGGTTTCGCCGGAGCGGGGGAAGGAGAAGAACGCGCGGCCGGCCAGGGTGGGCTGGGCGCAGGACCGGCGCATGTCGGCGAAGGCCCGGTCGACGTCGCGGGGCATCTGCTTGGCGGCGACGACGGCGGCCTGGACTTCGGCGACGGCGCGGGATTGCTCGATGGCGGTGGCCTGGCCGAGGTGTCCGGGGGTGGGCAGGTGGGGGGTGGTGATGCGGTCGATGGCGTTGGTCACCAGATCTCCTTGGTGTGCTGGCGCTCCACCCAGGCGGGCAGGGCGACGGGTTCGATGTCGTCGGAGTGGTCGGGCCACAGACCGGTGCGGGTGCACTCGGCGTAGACCTCCAGGGCCTGCCGGTTGAGGTCCCGGCCGATGCGCAGGGCGACCGGGTCGGGCTGCACGACGGTGATCAGGTGCGGCGGCTCGGTCTCTTGGAAGACGAGGACGAACGCGGGGTCGTCGGCCAGGCCGAGGTGGACCGCCCCGTCGAGGTAGTGGCCGCCCTGCTGGTGGTAGCCGAACCGGTGGATGGCCCGCTGGATGTGCTCCAGGCTGGCGTCGGGGGTGGTCTTGTAGTCGACGACGATCCGCCGGCGGCCGGGCACCGGGTGGCGCAGGAAGTCGTACCGGGCCCGGCACCACATTCCGGTGGCCGGGTCGATCCAGAACACGGACACTTCCGGCTGGCCGGAGTCGGGGGCGAGGAGCGGGCCGGCGATCGGGTGACGGCGGATGGCGGCGGCCATGTTCTCGACGCGCTGGTGGTCGGCGATGAGGAGCGGCACCTGCCCGGCGGCGTAGGCGGCGGCCTTGGCTTCCTTCGCTGCCTTGGTCCGCCAGTCGGCGGCGTCAACGACGGCGAGGTTGAGTCCGCGGCCGAGGACCTTGAGGTGCGCGGCGTGGCCGAGGTCGAAGGCGTCCTTGGGCGGGTCGGGGTGGTCGAGCCAGTGCCGGAACTTGGCGGGGCACGACGGCGGGAGGAGCTTCCGGGCGCCGGTCGACGAGAGGCTGCCCGCGGGCACCGGGTCACGGTGGTAGGCGGACTCCGACATGTCCGGGTGGATGCCGGGCTCGGTGACAACCAGCGGCGTGGTGGTGGTCACCGTCGGCCTCCCTTGATGAGTCGGAGTTGCTGCCCGCCGGCCTCGCACCCGGGGTGCCGGTCCCAGACGCCGGGCTGCCCGTCGGGTCCGGCTGCGGCGGCGGGGTCGAGGTACCTGCCGCAGACGGGGCAGAGCCGGCCGGGGCTGTCGTCGCCTGGGGTGGCGTGGCCGGTGCAGGTGGGCCCTTGGAGGTACGGCCGGACGCCGTCGGTGCTGCCGCACGCGCTGGTGCCAACCCAGGTGACGCAGGTGCTGCCGAGCAGGGTGGGGGCGGTCATGCCTGCTCCTCTCGGGTGCCGGTGGTGGTCCGGCCGGCCTGCATGTCGGTGATGGGGAGCAGGCCGGTGCGGTAGGCGATCGCGACGGCGTGGGCGGGGCTGCGGGCGTCGATGCGCTGGCGGAGCCGCCACAGTCGGGTCTGGACGGCGCCGGGGGTGCAGCCGAGCTGCCGGCCGATCTGCCGCATGCTGCGGCCTTCGGCGACCAGGGCGAGGGCCCGGAGGTCCGTCGGGGTGATGTCGGCCGGGGCCGGCCCCGCAGTGGGGGCCGGCACGGTCGCGAGCTGCTGGGTGTCGACGGCGGTGCTCACCGGGCGACCGCCTCGGCGGCCGGCTGCGGCAGGTGGGTGCCGATCGCGGCCACGTACTCGGCCTGCCACTGCTGGTACGCCTCGCAGGCGAGGCTGCCGTCGACCTCGTCCATGGCCCGCTGGCATGGGCCGCAGTTGCCCTCGATGAGGTGTCCGGCCCAGTCGTGCTGGCCGACCATGCTGGCGCGGTAGAGCATGGCGACCTTGCGCACCTGCTCCAGCTCGGCGGTGAGGGACGCCACCTGGCAGGCCAGGCCGTTGGTCTCTCCCGCCATGTCGGTGACGAGCTCCCGGACCCGGCGGACGTCGGACGCGGCGGCCTCGGTCATCCGGAGGTTCTCGGTGTGAAGCCGGTCCACCTCGGCGAGCAGATCGGGGATGTCCTGCCGGGCGGCGGCGATGAACTCGGCGTCGGCCTGGGTCGCGCCGAGATCCCGCCCGCTATACGGCTCCTCGATCACGGTCTGGTGCTCGGCGTTGGCGATGCGCCCGAAGCGCGTGGTGCCGTTGATGAGCGGCCCGAAGCCGTCGCGGAGGGTCCACGGGCCGCTGGTGGCGGCCTGCTCGCGGAGGCGGATGGCGTCGAGGTCGAGCGGGGTGGTCGTGGTCGTGGTGGTCATGCTGCTGCTCCGATCAGGAGGGCGAGGGCGGCCCAGAGTGCGAGGGCGGTGAGGGCGGCGAGGCCCCAGGCGCGGCGGCGGGTCACCGGGCGTCCCGGGGGCGGATGTGCAGCCGGGCGGCGTAGCTGGCGAGGACGGTCAGCCGGTGCTGGCCGGTGCAGGCGGTGTCGGCGGCGTACATCTGGTCGACGAGGCCGCGCACCCGGCGGCGGTCGAGGGCGTAGCCGGCGACCGCGCCGACGAGCAGGCCGAGGAGCAGGGCGAGGGCGGCCATCTACGCCACCGCCCGCAGGCCGACCGCCGGCCGGTAGTAGGCGAACACCTCGGCGAGCTGGCCGGCGTCGAGCCGGCGCAACGCCCACAGGGCGTGCGCGACCGGGTCGTCACCGAGGCCGACCGTGTCGGGGGTGATCTCGACGTACCCGCCGAGCAGCGCCGGGTCGACGCCCCGCGGGAAGTCCGGGTCGTCGGCGAGGGTGAACGGGTGGGTCATGGTCTCCGCCTTGGTGATGGGGATGAGCCGGACGGCGGCGGGGAAGACGGGACGGATGGGGCGGACGTCGGGGCCGGGGCGCGAGCCGCTGCCGGTGCCGGGCGTCGGGCCCATCGGGCGCACTGGGCGCGCCGGAGGCAGGTCCGGCTCCGGTAGGGTCTGCAGTTGCATCTGGACTCCTTGCTTCGCGGTTGGTGGTCCGGGTGTTGAGTCCCTGCCGTGCCTGCGGCGGGGACTCGCTTGCGTCAGGCGCTGCGCGGCGTCGGCTTCGGGCTGTTCGGCCCCGACTGGCCCGGACGGCCCGGCTGAACCGGGGCGGGCGTGGACGGCTTGGCGCTCATGCGGACATCAGCGCCATCGGCGGGTCGTAGTCGGCCGCGTACCAGCGGGTCCACACCTCGTCGAACAGCGGCCGGTGCCGCTCCGTCCAGGCCAACGTCTCGCGCAGGGTGCCGTTGGGCAGCTCAGAGGTGCGCTTCTCCGGCAGGTCCAGCCCCGAGGCCTCCGCCAGCGAGGCGACCCGGCGGCCGAACCACGACTGGATCGAGGCCAGGTCCCGCTTCGCGGTGACGCCCTTCGCCCGCAGGTAGTCGGGCACGTACAGCGGCTGGTCGGCCGGGTCGATCTCCGGCTCCTCGCCGAGACCCCGCGCCAGCACCACCCGCGCTTTGGCCTTGAGCCACGTCGCGTCGAGGAGTCCCTCGGCGGCGGAAATCATGTGGAGCTGGGCGCGGGAGATCGCGGCCCGCTCGATCGCGGTAATCCGCAGCTCGGCGGGGGCGATCTCCTCCACGTCGAGGAGGTACCGGCGGACCCGCTCGGCGACCGGGCTGCCGGTGAGGAGCTGCCCGACGTTGAGCACGGTGCGCCGGGTGAACAGGGTCAGGTTGCGGGCACGCGGGTTTGCGTCCGTCAGAGTGACGGACGCAAAGTCCCGGTACTCCTGCCCACGCAGGACCCGAAGGCCGTTCTCGGTCAGCTCGTCGCGGTTGCGGCGGACGACGCTCTCGATCGCGTCGACGTCGACCTCGTAGAAGCCGGCGGTGATTTCGATCGTGGCGTGGGTGTTGTCCGGGAGCAGGCTTAGGGCCTTCACCCGGTCGAGGACGTCGGTGCGGGTTGAGTGCTGCGCGCGGAGGGTGCGCGACTCGACGAGCGCCTGGTCGAGGATGGTCACGAGAGTCCTTTCGGTCGGGGCGGGGCGAGGGGGTCAGGCCGCCAGCTGCTTCGCGCCCGCTTCGCGGCGCTGAATTTCGAGCTGGATCTGGGCGAGGACCTGCGACAGGTCGTTGGCGATCCGGCGCCCCTCGGGGCTGTCCGGGTCCAGACGCGTCACCAGTGGGTGGGTGCAGGCCTTCGGGAGCTTCGGCCCGGACGGGCGCGGGGGCTGCGAGGGCCCGGACGGCGGGTGCGTCATGCCGCCACCCGCCCGAACAGCGCCTCGACGGTCGTCCCGAGGTCACTCGCCATCCGCATTGCCAGAGGCAGGCTCACGCCCTTGCGCCCGGCGCGGATCAGGGACATGTGCGTGCGGCCGATGCCGTGCCGTTCGGCTTGCCCCGTGACCGAGGTCAGCCCTCGCTTTTCGGCCAGGGCGTCGTACACCTCGACCCGCAGCCGTATGTCGTTGCCGGAAGGCAACGCTGCATCGTTCTTTCCCGTCGCTTGCATGGTCACGACCGTAGACCGTTGGCTTTAGGCAACGCAACACCCGACGCGAAAACCCGCCGATATCAGCCGAACGGATGGGTACCCCTCAGCCTCCCCGATGTCCTATCGTTGCCGGCAGGCAACACTCAGAGGAGGGCGGAAAGCCATGCCGCAGCGCGTGAACGCGGAGGAAGCCGACTGGATCAGGCGACGGCGGAAGGTGATCGCGACCGTCGCCAAAGAGCAACGGCCGCCAAGTTACCGTTGCCGCTGGTTAAGCGCCTACCGTGCGCCTATGGGCGACGCTTCCCCGCCAGCCGAAGACTGGGCCGGCTACCTCAGACGGATGACTCGTAGGCCCGGCTGGAGCGTCGCGCGGCTCGCCAGAGAGGCCGGCATCAACAAGTCCACGATCTTCGGGTGGATCAAGGGCGACGGAGTGACCGTCGCCAGTGTCAAGGCCATCGCCAAGGCCCTCGGGGACGACGAGGCGCACGCCCTCGCCGCTGCCGGCGGTGCCAAGCATGGTGACGCCCTCGACGCGGACGTACGGATCATCCTGCGCCGGCTGGCCTCGCCAGACGCGAGCGAGGCCGAGCGCGCGACCATCCGCGCCACCCTGAAGTACCTCGCCGACCTCGCCGACCAGGCGGAGCGCGGGGAAGGTCGCGCCGCCAGCTGATGACCCGCCGACGACCCCTCGCCGCCGTACCTGACCGCCCCACCCGCGTCGTCCTCTACGTCCGGGTCAGCGCCCTGATGGGTCGCGGCGGCGACGACTTCCACAGCCCCGACGTGCAGACCTCCGCCATGCGACGCGCCACCACCGGCATGCGTGAGGTCGGCACCATCAGCGACATCGACGTCACCGGCACCCATTTCAGCCGCGAAGGCATCGACCGAATCCGGGACATGGCCCGCGCCGGCCAGATCGACGCCATCGCCGTCTACGACGTCAGCCGATTCGGCCGCGACGTCCTGGAGTCGCTGCTCGTGCTCCGCGAACTGTCGGAGGCTGGCGTCACGATCATTTCCGCCTGCGAGCACATCGACACATCCACCCCCGCCGGGGAGATGATGCTCATCAATTTGCTAAACATCGCCCAGTACCGGGCGAAGGAGATCGGCCGGGCTTGGTCGGGCACCATCGCCCGCCGCGCCGAGCAGGGACGCCACCACGGCCGCCCGCCCACCGGGTATCGACGTGGTGCGGATGGCCGCCTGGAGCCCGACCCCGTGCTCGGGCACGTCATCGCGCAGGCGTTCCGCGACTACGCGGCCGGTGGACAGGTACGAGAGCTACGGCGGCGAATTCAAGCCGCTACCGGCACCCACCTCGCGGCCACCAGCATGAAGAAGCTCCTCGCCAACCGCACCTACCTCGGTATCGTGCATACCCGCAGTCCCACCGGTGTGGTCGAAACCCCGGGCGCCCATGAGCCGCTCGTTGACGAGGACACGTGGCAGCGGGTCCAGGCCCGGATCGAGGCGGACCGGAGAGTCCACCCCCGGCTGCAGGTGGCGCGCTACAGCCTCTCCGGGATCGGCCGGTGCGGAGTGTGCGAGGGGCACACGAACATCCGTCCTCATAGCCGTGGGCCCGGCATTTTCTGCCGTAACCAGTTCGAACTGACGAGCCCATGTTCAGGTTGCGGTCACCCGAGCCTGGTCGTCGTCGAGGCTGCCCTGTTGGAGCAGGTGCGCGCACGTATTGAGCTGCTTCGCGGCGATGTCGCTGCCAGGCAGGCGCACCTCGCTCGGTCGGTCCGGGCGGGAGCCGACGCCGATACTCTCCAACGAGAGATCGAAGCCACCCGCAAGGCCATGGCCCGGACCACGCAGCGGTGGGCGCGGGAGCAGATGGACGACCGCACGTACGAGGACACCATGGCCGATCTGCGGGCCGCCGAGGCGCAGCTGATGGAGAACCTGGGCGCTGCCCGGGCGGTGGTCGAGACGGCTGCGCCGGAGCTGGTGGTGTCCCTGGGGGAGACGATGCTGACGCTGTGGCCGTCCATGGATGGCGAGCAGCGGAATCGGGCGCTGCGGCAGGTGCTGGTGACGGTGACGATTCGGCCGTCGGCGTACTACCGGCAGCCCGCGGTGGAACGCCTCGACGTGCAGTGGCGCTAGCGGTCACCTGAGGGACGTTTGGCAACCAGCACCGACGTGCTGGTCAACGGGAATCGGGTGTGGGTGGACCGGGGGCAGGGCCTGCGCCAGGTCGCCATTCCGCTCGGCACGATCGACGACGTCCGCCGGCTGGCCCAGCGCCTCGCCGCCGGAGCCGGCCGCCGCCTTGACGACGGTTCCCCGTACGCGGACGCCCGGCTGCCCGACGGGACCAGGCTGCACGCCGTGCTGCCCCCGGTCGCGACGGACGGGCCCTACCTGTCCCTGCGCACCTTCCGGCAGCGCCCGTTCACCCTCGACGACCTGGTCCGGCAGGGCACCGTTCCCCGGCCGGTCGCGCCGGTGCTGGCCGCCGTGGTGGCGGCCCGGCTCGCGTACCTGGTCGTCGGCGGCACCGGCTCCGGCAAGACGACGCTGCTCAATACGCTGCTGGGGCTGGTCCCGGGTACCGAGCGGATCATCTTGGTCGAGGACGCCGCCGAGCTGCGTCCCGTGCACCCGCACGTGGTCGGGTTGCAGGCCCGTACCTCCAACGTGGAGGGCTCCGGCGCGGTCGGGCTCAGCGACCTGGTCCGGCAGGCCCTGCGGATGCGGCCGGACCGGCTGGTCGTGGGGGAGTGCCGGGGCGGAGAGGTCGTCGACCTGCTGGCCGCCCTGAACACCGGTCACGACGGCGGGGCGGGGACGCTGCACGCGAACGCCCCGTCCGACGTGCCGGCCCGGCTGGAGGCGCTCGGGATGCTGGGCGGGCTGCCCCGGGCCGCCCTGCACGCTCAGGTCGCCGCCGCGCTCCAGGTGCTGCTCCAGGTCCGCCGGGGTGCCCGGGGCCGGGTGCTGGAGTCGGTCTGCCTGCTGCTCCCCGAGGGGCCGGACCGCCTGATCACCGTCGTCCCCGCCTGGGTACGCGGCCACGGGCCGGGTTCCGCCGCAGCGGCCCTCGGCACGCTGCTGCGCCAGCGGGACGTGCCCGTCCCGCCCGTCCTCGGCGAGGCGTGGCCTGGGCGCCCCGATCGGGATGGCCGCTCCGGTCGGGGCGACCGGTTCGAGGTGCGGGGTGGCGGATCCCGGCACGAAGGATCCGAGTGACCAGGGCGGGTTGGCTGGTGGCGGTCCTTCTCGTCGTCGCCGCTGCGGCTGTGGCGTGGCCGCTGCGCAGCAGCCGGTCCCGGCGACGGCGACTACTCGGTTCGTCCCCGGGCCGACCGTCGCCGCCCGTTGCCCCGGCCGATCGGGGCGGTGCTGTACGCATTCCCACCGGGGCCGCGCCGCGCGCTGTGGGCAGGGTGTCGAACCGGCAGCGTGACCCCCGCGACGCCCGGGATCCCGGGCGGCACCCCCGAGACGGGGCAGTGCCGGGGGAACCTGGCGGCCCGTGCCCTGCCCCGGGTAGGCCGTCCGGCCCGCGTCCGTTCTCCGGCCCGTCCGGTGAGTCCCGCCCGCGCCCGCCATCCCGCCCGTGCGACGGCTCCGGCCCACGACCCTTCTCCGGCGGGTCTCCGTTGTCCGGCCCGTCGGGGCCGTCCCCGAGGTCCGGTCCGTCCAGGCAGCCCGACCCGTTCGGCTTCGGCGGACGGTCTGGGCCGCCCGGTCGTCGTGACCCGCGCCGGCCCACTGCCACCCTGGACCGGTCCGAGGCTGCCCCGCCGGGTCAGCGAGGCTCGCTGTTGGCTTCGCTGCTCCCCGGTGCCGGGACCTGGCGTACCGGGTCGTCGCCGGTGCGGTTTCCCGCCGGCACGGCGAGCAGCCGTCGGCCGGGGGTGCCCGGGTGGCTGTCCGCCTCGCCCCGGCAAAGCCTGCTGCTGGCGGGAGCGGTGGGCGCCGGGGCGGGTGGCCTGCTGGCCGGGCCCGTAGCCGCCGTGGTGGTCGGCACGTACGGGACGTTGGCCGCGCGAGCGGTGCTGCGCAGAGGCCTCGCGCGTGCCGGTGAGCGCGCCCGACGACACAGCCTGGACCAGCTCAGCGCCCTCGCCGCGGACCTGCGTGCCGGCGTGCCGGTGCTGACCGCAGCCGCCACCCTGACCGCTCGCCTGCCCTCGGTCGAGGTCGCCCTGACCGCCACCACCGTGCCACCGGTCGAGGTCGCGTTGACGGTCGGAGTCCCGCCGGCACCCGATGGCCCGCCGGGCATGTCCGGGGCGGCGAACGATCCGGGGTTGATCCCCGGTCCGGCCCCGGACGCCAGCAGGCCAGCCGTTGCCGCGCCCGATCCGGACCGGCTGGGGCGGTTGGCCCAGGCGGCGATCCGGCTCGCGGACCGGACCGGTGCTCCGCTGGCCGACCTGCTGGAACGCGTCGAGGCCGACGCCCGGGCCACCGACCGAGGACTGGCCGGCGCGGCGGCGCAGGCGGCCGGGGCCCGGGCCACCGCATTGCTGCTCGCGGCTCTGCCGCTCGGCGGCATCGGGCTCGGGTACGGGGTCGGCGTCGACCCGGTCGAGGTCCTGCTGCACACGCCCGTCGGAGGCGGATGCGCGATCGTGGCCGCCGTCCTCCAGTCGGCCGGGCTGCTCTGGACGGAGCGCCTCGGCGCGGTGCCGGACGGAAGCCGCTGATGACCCGGCAGGTGGTGGCGGCCGGTTGCCTCGTCGCGGCGGCGGCGCTCGCCCTCTCCGTCGGCTCGCCTGCGGGCGCCACCCGTCGCCTGCGTGGCCTGCGGGGGCGGGCCGGGTCGACCGGGAGATCGAGACCGGTGTGGTGGCCTGACCGGATCCGGCTCGGGGCGGGCCTCGCCGGGGTGGCGACCGTCGTGGTCGTCGGCGGCTGGTCCGGGTTCCTGGGTGGCGCCGTCGTCGCCGTCGCGGCGGACCGGGGTCTGCGCCGGATCGAGCCCCCCGCCGTCCGGGAGCGGCGGCTCCGGGAGGCCGCCGACCTGCCTCTCGCGGCGGACCTGCTCGCGGCCGCGCTGCGGGCCGGTGCGCCGGTAGACCGTTCCGTGCTGGCGGTCGCGGAGGCGCTCGGCGGCCCGCTGGCCGACCGCCTGGGCCGGGTCGGCCGGACCCTGCTGCTCGGTGGCGGCCCCGAGGAGGCCTGGGCGCACCTCGTCCCGGTTCCGGGTGCCGAGCGGCTGGCAAATGCGGCGCTGCGCTCGTCGAGCAGCGGCGCGGCGTTGGCCGGCGCGCTGACCCGCCTCGCCGACGACCTGCGCGCCGACCGGTCCACCGCCGCCGAGGCGTCGGCCCGTCGGGCCGGGGTCCTCATCGTGCTGCCGCTGGGGCTCTGCTTCCTGCCGGCCTTCATTCTCGCCGGCCTGGTGCCGGTGATCGTCGCCGTCCTCGGCGACGTGCTCTGAGCGCCGCCGGCCGGTCGGCCGGCGGTAACCGTCGAGAAGGGACAAGCATGCGCAAGATCCTCACCCGACTGCGCGGGGACGCCGGGATGAACACCGCCGAGTACGCGGTCGGCACCCTCGCCGCCGTCGCGTTCGCCGGCATCCTGCTCAAGGTGCTGACCTCGGGCAACGTCCAGTCCGCGCTGACCGCCGTCATCGACCGGGCGCTGAAGTGACCACCCGCCGGCAGGCCGGGCGCGACCGGGGGACGCCCGTGCGTCAGCCGGAGACGGTTCGGCCGCCCGCGTCGGCGCGGCGGCGTACGGTCCGGGAGCGCGGATCGTTCACGGCCGAACTGGCCGCCGGCCTGCCGGCGTTGCTGCTGCTCCTGCTGGCCGGGCTCACCGCCGTCAACGCGGTCGCAACGAAGGCGGCCTGCCTGGGAGCGGCCCGGGAGGCGGCGCTGGCCGCCTCCCGGGGCCAGCCCGGAGGGCCGGCGGGCGTTGCGGTGGCCCCGGCGGGGGCCGAGGTCTCGGTCGTGGCGGACGGCGATCGGGTCACCGCGACGGTGCGGGCGCCGGTACGCGCCCTCGGCGCCCGGCTGCCCCGGATCACCGTGACCGCCACCGTGGTCGCCGCCGTCGAGCCTGGCGCCCCGGGACCGCAACCGTGACGGTCTGTGCACGGGGCGCCGGAGCTGCCCGGCGGGAAGGCGAGCGGGGTGGGGCGACGGTGTGCCTGCTCGCGGTCGGGCTGGTGTTCGTCGTGGTGGGCCTGTTCGGGGCGGCGGTCGGCGCGGCCCGGGTCGCCCGGCAACAGGCCCGGGTGGCGGCGGACTTCGGCGCGCTCGCCGGGGCAGGGCGGGGCCGGGCCGGCGACCTGGTGGCCTGCGCGTCCGCCGACGAGATCGTACGGGCCAACGGGGCGCGGATGGCTGGCTGTCGTCTGGATGGGCTGGACGCCGTGGTGACGACGGAGGTGACGGTTTCCCCGGTGCCCGGCCTCACCCGGGTCGCCACCGTGACCTCCCGTGCCGGGCCGGCGCGGGGCTGACCTCGGTACGCGGCGAGGACCTGGCCGGTCGCACCGTCACCGTCGACGCCGTGGTCGCGTTGGGCCCGGAGACCCCGCCCGGAGCACGGCTCGGCCAGTTTTCGACGTCCTGTCTTCGTCCAGCCGGCGGGGCTGGTGGTGCAGCCGCTGACGTGGTCGATCACGACCGGCCGGGGCGCATGCCGACGGCACGCGCCCCGGAGGCGGCGACGGTCAGCGGCCCTGGAGGGCGTCCAGGCCGATCGCCATGGCGATCACGAGCCGGCGGTCGACCTGGGGGTTCTGCACCTCGACGATGTACCGGTCGCGCAGGCCCCACTTCTTGACGACCGAGAAGACCGGCTGGCCGCCCGCGGTGAAGTCGAAGTGGTACGGCAGCCAGGACAGCGAGTCCACGAACCGGCGCAGCAGCGCCACCGGCATGCTCCGCTCCTGGCCGGTCACCTGGGGCAGCCCGGCCTGCTCGACGTGCCACGTCGAGCGGAGCAGCGACTGGGCGAAGTCCTTGCGGAACAGCCCGATCGGGTTGCCGGCGTGGTCGGTCACGTCGTACGTGGCGCCGAGGTCGAGCCGCTGGCGGGCCTTGAAGCCCAGCAGCGGGTACTGCTTGGTGTCGTCGGTGTAGATGGTCACCTGTTCCTTGAAGGCGAGCCGCTTCTGCTGCGCGAACGCGAGCATCTCGCCTTCCGACCCGTCGGGGGCGACGGCGTGGACCTGGTACTGGTTGACCATCATCCGAATCCGCTGCCGGATGTGGAACTGCCGTTGGTGCTGCAAGGCGTCGAGCTGCATGAAATCTCCTTCAGGACGTCGCCGGAGTGTCGCACAGCCCTCGACCTGTCGTTCGGCCCCCGGCCACCCACCCCGGCCACACCCGGCCACCCACCGGCCACACCCGGCTACCCACCCCGGCCGCCCCGGCTGGCTTCCGCCGGCCGCCCGCTCCGGCGCACCCGGTGTGCGGCCCGATGATCCGGGCGCTTCGGGGCCCGTTTCCGAGCAACGGCCGGGCGCCTCAGCGCCCGCCGTCGACGGTGGCCTTGAGCGCCCAGGCGTTGAGCACCTGGTGGATGCCGTGCAGCCGCTCGTTGATCTGTTCCAGCCGTTCCGCCTGGGCCAGCGCGGCCAGCGCGCTGCCGAGGGCGATCTGCTGGTCGGGGGTGAGTTGGTCCTGGTCGATGGTGTAGAGCAGGTCGACGGTCTCGGCCGATGGTGTCGGCCACGACTCCTCCTCCGGCGGGAAACACGTGCTCGGGCGGTGGTGGGGTGCGCGAGCGCATGGAAGCGCTCCCATGTGTCAATGCCCCGCCGGGCCGTGATCTATTCCTGCGCTCCGGACGCCAGCATCCGATCGCGCTCCCCGTCCCCGGGTGGCTCGGCGTCGGGCGCGTCGGCGGGGCCGGGTTGCCGGGGCGGGTGGTCCGCCGGCAGGTTGGCCAGCACCACGTCGAGGACCCGGACGGCGTCCGGCTTCGACAGCGGGTTGTTGCCGTTGCCGCACTTCGGGGACTGGACGCAGGACGGGCACCCCGCCTCGCAGCCGCACTCGGCGATCGCGTCGCGGGTGGCCCGGAGCCACTGCGCCGCCGTCCGGTACGCCCGCTCGGCGAACCCCGCCCCGCCCGGGTGGCCGTCGTACACGAAGACGGTGGGGGCCTCGGTGTCCGGGTGCAGCGCCGTGGAGAGCCCGCCGATGTCCCACCGGTCGCAGGTGGCCATCAGCGGCAGCAGCCCGATCCCGGCGTGCTCGGCGGCGTGCAGCGCCCCGGGGACGTCCGCCGGAGCGATCCCCGCCGAGGTCATCGACTCCGGGGACAGGGTGAACCAGACCGCGACGGTGCGCAGCTCCCGGGCCGGCAGGTCCAGCGGCCGGGTGTCGATCACCTCGCCGGAGGCGATCCGCCGCCGCTGGTACGACACCACCTGGCTGGTCACGTCGACCTCGCCGAGGAACAGCCCGACCGGGCCGGCGTCGACGTACGAGCGCACCGAAGCCACGGTCAGCGAGGTGACGTCCCGGGCGTGGGTGGACCAGTCGGGCTCCTCGGGGTGCACCAGCGCGCAGCCGTCGGCCAGGTCGAGCGCGTCGACCACGTACGAGACGCCCTGGTGCAGGTAGACCGCGCCGGGGTGGAGCAGGAAGTGCGACGAGCCGCCGTCCACGGTGCCGAGCAGCCGTCCGGTGGCCGCCTCCACCACGCACACCGGTGCCCCGCCCTCGCCGCGCAGGTCGACCTCGGGTCGCTCGCGGTGCCGCCAGTACCAGCCGGTCGGCCGCTGCCGCAGCGCCCCGGCCGCGACCAGGTCGTCCACCGCCTCCTTGGCGCCCTCGCCGAAGAGTTCCAGGTCGGCCGGGGTGAGTGGGGCCTCGGCCGCCGCGCAGGCGAGCTGCGGGCCGAGCACGTACGGGTTGGCCGGGTCGAGCACGGTCGCCTCGACCGGTCGCCCGAACAGGGCCTCCGGGTGGTGCACCAGGTAGGTGTCCAGCGGGTCGTCCCGGGCCACCAGCACCGCGAGGGCCTCGCCGCCGGAGCGCCCGGCCCGCCCGGCCTGCTGCCACAGCGACGCCCGGGTGCCCGGCCACCCGCAGATCAGCACGGCGTCCAGCCCGACCAGGTCGACACCCAGCTCCAGCGCGTTGGTCGAGGCGAGCCCGAGCAGATCGCCGTGCAGCAGCGCCCGTTCCAGTTCGCGCCGCTCCTCACGCAGGTAGCCGGCCCGGTAGGCGGCCACCCGCTCACCCAGCCCGGGGACCGCCTCGTCCAGGGCGCGGCGGGCGTTGGCGGCCACGACCTCGGCGCCCTTGCGGGACCGGACGAAGGCGAGGGTGCGTACCCCTGCGGCGACCGTGTCGGCGAGCAGGTCGGCGGTCTCCCGCAGCGCCGACCGGCGCACCGGCGTGAGGTCGGCGACGGTGGCGTCAGCGTCGGCGGGCAGCAGCGGCGGCTCCCACAGGGCGAAGGTCACCCCGCCGCGCGGGGAGGCGTCCTCGGTGACGGCGGCCACCGGCAGGCCGGTGAGCCGCCCGGCCGCCGTCGCCGGGTCGCCCGACGTGGCCGAGGCCAGGATGAACACGGGGGTACGGCCGAAGCGGGCGCACTGCCGGCGCAGCCGGCGCAGCACGTGCGCGACGTGCGAGCCGAACACCCCCCGGTAGGTGTGGCACTCGTCGACGACCACGTACGCCAGCCGGCGCAGGAAGCCGGACCAGTGGGCGTGCCCGGGGAGGATTCCGTGGTGCAGCATGTCGGGGTTGGTCAGCACGAACCGGGCGTGCCGGCGGATCCAGTCCCGCTCGGCGCGCGGGGTGTCCCCGTCGTAACAGGCGGGGCGTACCCCGTCGAGTTCCAGGCCGGCGACGGCGCGTAGCTGATCGGCGGCGAGCGCCTTGGTCGGTGACAGGTAGAGCACGGTGGCCCGGGGGTCGGCGAGCAGGGTGGCCAGCGCCGGGAGCTGGTACGCCAGGGACTTGCCGGACGCCGTCCCGGTGGCGACGACGACGCTCCTGCCCGCGTACGCCAGGTCGGCGGCCCGGGACTGGTGCCGCCAGGGCGCGACCACGCCGCGCCGGGCGAACGCCGCCCGCAGCTGCTCGGGCGTCCACTCGGGCCACGGCGCCCGCTCCCCGGCCCGGGCCGGCACCCGCTCGACGTGGGTGACCGGGTCGGCGCCGGTACGTGCGCGCAGCCGGCGCAGCAGCTCGGCCGGTGCGTCCACCGGCGGGCGGTCGGGCCCGCGGCCTGCGGATACGGTTGCTGCGGGGCTCACGTCCTGCACTCTCGCACAAGTGTTCGGAGTTGACTGGCGTGGGTTGTGGGTAAGGGGGAGCCTCCACCGGTGACCTCACGTACGCCGGTGGCGGGGATGGTTAGATGCCCAGGAGAGTTTACGACTCTTGCGAGGAGGACCGATGGAGCTGTCGCTGGCGACCCGTGCCGTGGGGGAGCACACGGTGCTCGAGGTGGGCGGTGAGGTGGACGTCTACACCGCACCCCGGCTGCGGGAACGACTCTTGGAGCTGATCGACGGTGGGGCCCGTCACGTCGTGGTCGACCTGGGCCGGGTCGACTTCCTCGACTCCACCGGCCTCGGCGTGCTGGTCGGCGCGCTCAAGCGGCTGCGTTCGGCCGGCGGCAGCTTCGCGCTGGTCTGCGACAAGGAGCCGCTGCTCAAGATCTTCCGGATCACCGCGCTGGACCAGGTGTTCCCGCTGCAGCCGACGGTCGACGCGGCCATCGGGGCCGATCCGACCGGTGCCGGCGCCTGATGGCCACGGTCCGGCTCTCCTTCTCGCCGGCGCCGGTGCACGTCCGCACCGCCCGGCTGGTCGGCGTCGCGGTGGCCCGGCGGGCCGGCGTGCGCGAGGACCTGCTCGACGAGGTGCGCCTGGCCATCGGGGAGGCGTGCACCCGGGCGGTGGCCCTGCACCGGCAGTACCACGTGCCCGACCCGGTGCTGGTGGAGATGTCCGACACCGGGTCGTACTCGGTGCGGGTGGTGGACCGGGCGCCGATCGAGGCGAGCATCGGCCTGACCGCGCTCGATGCCGACCAGCTCGCCAACGAGTCGCTGGACGAGGACGACCTGACCACCGGCGTGGGCTTCGCCCTGCTCGCCGGCTTCGTGGAGGACCTCCAGGTGCGCCCGGTCGACGAGGGCGTGGGCACCGAGGTCCGGATGGTCTGGCCGGTGGGCCGCTGACTCCCGCTGATCCGTCGATCAACTTCTCTGGCTGACTCGCCGCTCAATCAACTGATTCGCTGATCAGGCCGCCCCTCCCGACCGGGAGGGCGGCCCTTCCGTCGTTCCCGGGCCTTATATCAGATTCTTTCGCATAACACAGCGACGAAGATCATCCGGACACGGTGCCCCATGATGTGACCTCCGGCACTACGGAGGGCTACAGTACGCGGGTTGTCAGCAAGTGATCCTTCCCGCAGCCAGCGGGTATGGGTGCTCATCGCTGGCCCGCTGGGGTGGGTCGGCGCACTTGCGAGTCCGCATCCAGGCGTCGGTCTCTGCGTCTCCACGGCCGGCGCGAGCGTTCGGTACAGGAGGACACAGATGTCCGGGACCTTGGCCGCCGAGGGCGGCGCACTGTCCCTTACCGGAGCCAACCTGACGTACGTCGTCATCGCCGCGGTCATCGCGCTGGTGGCACTCGTCTTCGCCGCCGCCTTGACCAAGGCAGTGCTGGCAGCCGGTAAGGGCACCACCAACATGCAGGAGATCTCCGGGGCGGTACAGGAAGGGGCCTCGGCCTACCTGCTCCGGCAGTTCAGGACCCTCGCGATCTTCGTGGTGATCGCCGTGGTGCTGCTCTTCCTGTTGCCGGTGCACGACACCGACGGCAGCGAGACCGCGGTGAAGATCGGTCGGTCCGCCTTCTTCGTGGTGGGCGCCGGGTTCAGCGCGTTCATCGGCGGCGCCGGCATGTGGCTGGCCACCCGCGCGAACCTGCGGGTCGCCGCCGCGGCCCGGGAGGTGACCGGCGGCCGGGAGGGCGCCATGAAGATCGCCTTCCGTACCGGGGGCGTGGTCGGCTTCCTCACCGTCGGTCTCGGCCTGTTCGGCGCGGCGCTCGTGGTCCTGCTGTTCAAGGGCGACGCCCCGACCGTGCTGGAGGGCTTCGGCTTCGGCGCCGCCCTGCTGGCCATGTTCATGCGGGTCGGCGGCGGCATCTTCACCAAGGCCGCCGACGTCGGCGCCGACCTGGTCGGCAAGGTCGAGCAGGGCATCCCCGAGGACGACCCGCGCAACGCCGCCACCATCGCCGACAACGTGGGCGACAACGTCGGCGACTGCGCGGGCATGGCCGCCGACCTGTTCGAGTCGTACGCGGTCACGCTGGTCGCCGCGCTGATCCTCGGCCGGGCCGCGTTCGGCGACGAGGGCCTGGTCCTCCCGCTGATCATCTCCACGATCGGCGTGCTGGTGGCGATCGTCGGCGTGTTCATCACCCGGCTGCGTGCCTCCGACCGCAACGGCCTCACCGCGATCAACCGGGCCTTCTACATCTCCGCCCTGGTCTCGGCGGTGCTGGTCGCGATCGCCTCCTACGCCTACCTGAAGCCGACCTGGGCCGACCTGCTCGGGCCCCAGTGGCGGGAGAGCCTCGGCGTCGACGGCGGGGACCCGCCCCTGGGCCCGCGCGGGGTGACCATCGCCGCGGTGGTCATCGGCATCGTGCTGGCCGCCGCGATCCAGGCGCTGACCGGCTACTTCACCGAGACCAACCGGCGTCCGGTGCAGGACATCGGCAAGAGCTCGCAGACCGGCGCGGCCACCGTCATCCTCGCCGGCATCAGCATCGGCCTGGAGTCGGCGGTCTACTCGGCGCTGCTGATCGGCGCGGGCGTCTTCGGCGCGTTCCTGCTCGGCGGCGGCTCCATCACGCTGTCGCTGTTCGCCGTGGCGCTGGCCGGCACCGGCCTGCTCACCACCGTCGGCGTGATCGTCGCGATGGACACCTTCGGCCCGATCTCCGACAACGCCCAGGGCATCGCCGAGATGTCCGGCGACATCGACGAGAACGGCGCCCGGATCCTCACCGAGCTGGACGCGGTCGGCAACACCACCAAGGCGATCACCAAGGGCATCGCGATCGCCACGGCGGTCCTGGCCGCGACCGCGCTGTTCGGCTCGTACACCGACACGCTGCGCACGGCGTACGCCGACGCCGGCGTGGGCGACGTCGGCGCGGAGATCCTCAACTCGCTGAACGTGGCGAACCCGCGCAACCTGGTCGGCCTGATCATCGGCGCGGCGGTGGTCTTCCTCTTCTCCGGCCTGGCCATCAACGCGGTGTCCCGCTCGGCCGGCGCGGTCGTCATGGAGGTCCGCCGGCAGTTCCGCGAGCTGCCCGGGATCATGGACGGCACCCAGCGTCCCGAGTACGGCAAGGTCGTCGACATCTGCACCCGGGACGCGCAGCGCGAGCTGATGACCCCCGGCCTGCTCGCCATCCTCGCCCCGATCGCGGTCGGCTTCGGCCTCGGGCCGGGCGCGCTGGCGGCGTACCTGGCCGGGGCGATCGGCGCCGGCACCCTGATGGCGGTGTTCCTGTCCAACTCGGGCGGCGCGTGGGACAACGCCAAGAAGCTCGTCGAGGACGGCGCGTACGGTGGCAAGGGCTCCGACTCGCACGCCGCCACGGTCATCGGCGACACCGTCGGCGACCCGTTCAAGGACACCGCCGGCCCGGCGATCAACCCGCTGATCAAGGTGATGAACCTGGTCTCGCTGCTGATCGCGCCGGCCGTCGTGGCGTGGAGCGTCGGCGACGGGCGCAACGTCGGCCTGCGGATCGGCGTCGCGGTGGTGGCTACGCTGATCATCGTCGCGTCGGTGGTGTTCAGCAAGCGCAAGGGCGTCGCGATGGGCGACACCGACGGCAGCGGCACCGGTGCCGGCAGCGCCGACCAGCGGCCGGAGGCGGTCAACGTCTGAGCGGTGACACAGCGGGTTCCCGGCCGGTCCGATGGGCGCGGCCGGGAACCCGCCCCGCCCAGCGACCGGGCAGCGCGCCGTATGCAAGATCAGCAGCCGGTCGGGCTCCCGCCGGGCCGGCCGGTGGCCGGAGTCCGGCAAACCGAGCGGTGGCACATCGGCGCGGAGGCCGTACGCTGCTTCGCATGCGCACGTGCCGGGCGGCGACCGCCGGAAAGCTCACGGTGGTCCTCGCCACGCTCGTCCTGATGCTGACCGCCTGCGGCGGCGGCCCCAGCCCCCGGGCCTGGGCGGCGTCGGTGTGCGAGGCGCTCACCCCGTGGCGCGCCGAGATCAACAAGCTGACCAGCAGCACCCAGCAGCAGATGACCGCGCAGACCACCCCGGCACAGGCGAAGGAGAACCTGGTGCGGCTCTTCGGCGGCGCGGAGCAGGCCAGCGAGACGGCCCGCCGCAAGGTCGACGAGGCCGGCGTCCCGGAGACCGACCGCGGCGAGGAGATCTCGCAGGGCTTCCAGGCGTCGCTGGCCAAGGTGCGCGACGCGTACGGCCGGGCCCGGGGCACCATCGGTGGCCTGGGCGCCGGCGATCCCACCGCCTTCTACGACGGCGTGCGCGCCGCCGTGGACACGCTCAACAAGGAGTACGACGCCAGCGCCCTGGACACCAGCCGGCTCGGCTCCGAGGAACTCAAAGAGGCCTTCGACGAGGTCCCGGAGTGCCGCTGACGTCCCCCGACCGACCACCCGACCCGGTCCGGCAGCTCTCCCTGTTCGGCGCCGAGGCGGCGGACCCGTCCGTCGCCGATCTGGCCGGCCTGCTCGCCGGCCCGGGGGAGATGGTCCGGATGGGTGGCACCGCGCGGCTGTCGGTCGTGGTGGACGCCGCCTGGCGGGTACACGTGCTCGTCGCCGAGCTGGCCCGGTGCGGGCTCGCCGCGACCTGGGAGGCGACCGCTGACCAGCAGCACCTGGTACGCACCTCGTACGCCAGCACGCTGGCCCCGCTGGCCCTCGCCTGGCTCCGCGACCCGCCGGCCCCCGCCCGTGCCGCCCCAGACCCGCCGGCCCCCGCCCGTGCCGCCCCCGACCCGCCGGCCCCCGACCCGCCGGCCCCCGACCCGCCGGCCCTCGGCCCGCCGGCCCTCGGCCCGCCGGCCCTCGGCCCGCCGGCCCTCGGCCCGGCTGCCGGCGGCCCGGCTGCCGGCGGCCCGGTCAGCGGCGGTCCGGTGAAGCGGCCACCCGCCGGGTTCCACCTCAACGGCCGGCGGCTTCGGCTCTGGGTGGCCGCCGCCGGGAAGTCCGACCCGCCCGGATTCCTGCTCCGCCTCGGCGTGGACGACGAGGCGTGCCGGGAGCCGGTCGGTGCCGCCCTGGCCGCCGTCGGCCTGCCGGCGGCGCTGCTCGACGCGGAGGCGGGCGGGCCGGCGTACCGGATCACCGGCCGTCGCCGCCTGGCCCGCCTGGCCGACCTGATCGGCGACCCCCCGTCCACCGCCCCATCCCTTGCCTGGCCCCTCCATCCCTGACCCCCGCTCCCGGTGCGGCGCCTCGCAAAAGCGGCGAATCATCTTCAGCCGCCTGCCACAAGTCCATGATCGGCGTCGGGGCGGGCACGTGAGGCGTGGTCGGTGTCCGATGGGGGACAGTTCGGCCGTCGGTTTCCCGGGCGAACGGGCTGGTGAGATCGGCCGAGGGGCCGGCATCGTCACAGTGGCCCGCTCGCCACCCTACTCACGGTGTACGGTGGCGCCGTCCGGCAAGACCGTCAGCGGTGTCCGGGAAACGGGTGGGCGGGTTGGCCGCCCGCGAAACCCGAAACGTGGGCGGCGCGTTACGTTGGACATCCGGACCGCCGGCGGTTCCGGCGGACCGAGGGTGGTCCGCGCCTCGGACCCGGCCGGCCACGAGCAGGAGTGAGGTCGCAGGAGACGTGCCGAGCAACGCCAGGACCACCCGTCTGGTCATCGTCGAGTCACCGGCGAAGGCCAAGACGATCTCGGGCTACCTCGGCCCGGGGTACGTCGTGGAGGCCAGCTTCGGTCACGTCCGCGACCTGCCCCGCAACGCCGCCGACGTGCCGGCCAAGTACAAGGGCGAGCCGTGGGCCCGCCTCGGCGTCGACGTCGACAACGGCTTTCAAGCCCTCTACGTGGTCTCGTCCGACCGCAAGCAGCAGATCAGCAAGCTGGTGAAGCTGGCCAAGGAGGTCGACGAGATCTTCCTGGCCACGGATGAGGACCGCGAGGGCGAGGCGATCGCCTGGCACCTGGTGGAGACCCTCAAGCCCAAGGTGCCGGTCAAGCGGATGGTGTTCCACGAGATCACCAAGCCGGCGATCCAGGCCGCGGTGGCCAACCCGCGCGAGATCGACCGGGACCTGGTCGACGCCCAGGAGGCCAGGCGCATCCTCGACCGCCTGTACGGCTACGAGGTCTCCCCGGTGCTGTGGAAGAAGGTCATGCCGAAGCTCTCGGCGGGCCGGGTGCAGTCCGTGGCGACCCGGATCGTGGTCGAGCGGGAGCGGCAGCGGATGGCGTTCCGCACCGCCGAGTACTGGGACATCCTCGCCACCCTGGCGGTGGCGAAGCCGGGCGAGGGGCCGCGCACCTTCAACGCCACCCTGGTGGCGCTGAACGGCGACCGGATCGCGACCGGCAAGGACTTCGAGCCGACCACCGGCCGGGTGAAGCCCGGGGCGGGCGTGGTGCACCTCGACTCCGGCGGCGCACGTGGGCTCGCAGCCCGCCTTCAGGGGAGGCCGTTCACGGTCACCCGGGTCGAGGAGAAGCCCTACCGCCGCCGCCCGTACGCGCCGTTCATCACCTCCACCCTCCAGCAGGAGGCGGCCCGCAAGCTGCGGCTCTCGTCCCAGCAGACGATGCGCACCGCGCAGCGGCTCTACGAGAACGGCTACATCACCTACATGCGTACCGACTCGGTGAACCTGTCGGAGACCGCCATCACGGCGGCCCGCCGGCAGATCGTCGAGCTGTACGGCGAGCGCAGCGTGCCGCCGGAGCCGCGCCGCTACACCGGCAAGGTGAAGAACGCCCAGGAGGCGCACGAGGCGATCCGCCCGGCGGGGGACAACTTCCGCACCCCGGGCGAGGTGGCCAAGGAGCTGTCGGGCGAGGAGTTCAAGCTCTACGAGCTGATCTGGCGGCGCACCATCGCCTCGCAGATGACCGACGCGGTCGGCTCCAGCGTCTCGGTGCGCATCCGGGCGGTGTCCTCCGCGCAGGAGGAGGCCGACTTCGGCGCGACCGGCAAGACCATCACCGACCCGGGCTTCCTGCGGGCGTACGTCGAGTCGTCCGACGACGAGACCGCCGAGGCCGAGGACGCCGAGCGCCGGCTGCCGAACCTGGTCAAGGACCAGCCGCTGACCGCCGACGAGTTGGCCGCGCAGGGGCACCACACCCAGCCGCCGTCGCGCTACACCGAGGCGTCGCTGGTCAAGGCAATGGAAGAGCTGGGCATCGGCCGCCCGTCGACGTACGCGTCGATCATGCAGACGATCCAGGACCGGGGGTACGTGACCAAGCGCGGCCAGGCGCTCATCCCGAGTTTCCTGGCGTTCGCGGTGACCGGCCTGCTGGAGCGGCACTACCCGCGGCTGGTCGACTACGACTTCACCGCCAGCATGGAGAACGAGCTGGACGAGATCGCCGGCGGCGAACACGCGGCCGTCGACTTCCTCACCGGGTTCTACTTCGGCAGCCCCAACGGCATCGGCGACCAGGCCATCGCCCATGCGGGCGGGCTGAAGAAGCTGGTGACGGAGAACGTCAGCGAGATCGACGCGCGCAGCGTCAACTCGATCCCGCTCTTCGCCGACGAGGAGGGGCGCGAGGTCGTCGTCCGGGTCGGCCGCTACGGGCCGTACCTCCAGCGGGAACTGCCCGGCGGCGAGCCGGCGGCGCCGGCGGAGGGCGAGGAGGGCGGCGGCGGCCAGGGTGACCGGGCGCCGATCCCCGACGGGCTGGCCCCGGACGAGCTGACCCCGGAGAAGGTGCAGGAGTTGTTCCTCGGCGGGGGCGGCGAGCGCAAGCTCGGCGACGACCCGGCCACCGGGGAGCCGATCCTGCTCAGGTCCGGCCGGTTCGGCCCGTACGTGGCCAGCGGCGAGCGCAAGTCGTCTCTGCTGCGTTCGCAGTCGCCGGACTCGCTGACCCTCGCCGAGGCGTTGAAGCTGCTCAGCCTGCCCCGGCTGCTCGGGACGGCCCCGGACGGCGTCGAGGTGTTCGCCAACAACGGGCGCTACGGCCCGTACGTCAAGCAGGGTGACGAGTTCCGCTCGCTGGACTCGGAAGACAAGATGTTCACGGTCACGCTGGACGAGGCGCTGGCCCTGCTGGCCGCCCCGAAGGCCCGCCAGCGCCGGGCCGCCGCGCCCCCGCTGCGGGAGATGGGCGTCGACCCGCTGACCGAGAAGCCGCTGGTCATCAAGGACGGCCGGTTCGGCCCGTACGTGACGGACGGCGAGTTCAACGCGTCCCTTCGGCGCGGGCAGACCCCGGAGGCGCTGAGCATGGAGGAAGCCTCCGAGATGCTCGCCGAGAAGCGCGCGAAGGGCCCGGCGCCGAAGAAGGCCCCGGCAAGGAAGGCCCCCGCGAAGAAGGCCCCCGCGAAGAAGGCCACGGCCGCGAAGAAGACGGCGGCGAAGTCGACGGCGGCGAAGTCGACGGACAAGAAGGCCGCCCCGGCGAAGAAGACCGCCCCGAAAAAGGCCGCCACCCCCACCGACTGACGCTGTCCCGCCCAGATCTTGGAAGGAAACGGCCCTCCCGGGGGCCACTTCCTTCCAAGATCTCAACGTTGTCCACAGGGTCAGCGGGAGGAGGGGCGGGTTCGGCAGGGTTGGTCGGGTGGGGAACCGTGAATCGCGGGCGTTGGCGGGATGGCGGCGGGCGCTGCCGGGTGACGACGCCGACGAGTTGACCTGGCTGCTCTTCCGCCAGGAGGAGGTGCTCAGCCTCCGTCAGGCGCTGCGGCACCTGTCCCGCAAGGCGATTCGGCATCGGGTCGACACCCATCGCTGGCGCCAGGTGCATCGGGCCGTGTTCGTCGCCCACAACGGCCCGGTGAGCGCCGAGCAGCTCCGCTGGATCGCGGTGCTCGCCGCCGGGCCGACGGCCGTGCTCGGCGGGCTGACCGCAGCCCAGGCGGGTGGTCTGCGCGGGTTCCCCGGCCGACCCATCCACCTGATGCTGCCGGCCACCTGCCGGCGGGGTCCGCTGCCGCAGGGCGTGTCGGCGCACCGGACGACCTGTCTGCCCGACGAGGACGTGTTGGCCGTCGGGCAACCCCGCCGGACGATGCCCGCCCGGTCGATCGTCGACGCGGCGGGGTGGGCCGGCAGCGACGAGGAGGCCAGGGCGGTGATCGCCGCCGGCTTCCAGCAGCGTCTGGTCGGTGGCGACGAGGTGCACCGCGTCCTCGACCGGCTGCCGCGGGTGCGCCGCCGACGGCTGATCTTGGCCACCGCCACCGATGCGGCCGGCGGCGCGCACTCCCTGGCCGAGATCGGCTTCCTCGGCCTGGTCCGTCGTGCTGGGCTGCCGGAGCCGACCCGGCAGCTGGTCCGGTGCGACTCGACCGGTCGACGCCGCTACCTCGACGCCTACTTCGAACAGTGGCAGGTGCACGTCGAGATCGATGGTGGGCAGCACCTCGACCCCCGTCAGGCGTGGGCCGACATGCGCCGGCAGAACGCGCTCTGGGTCGATGGGGACAGGGTGCTCCGCTTCCCGTCCTGGGCCGTCCGCGCCCGCCCCGAGGAGGTCATCGCCCAGCTACGGGCGGCCCTGCGTGCCGCCGGCTGGCCCGGCTGACGGGAGGTCCAAGGAGATCTTGGAAGAAAACGGCCCCCGGAAGGGCCGTTTTCTTCCAAGACCTGGGCGGTCAGGCGTCGAAGAGGGTGTCCAGGTGGGGGGTTCTGAAGATGCCTGCCGGGTCCAGGCGGGCGCGGACGGCCTGGAAGTCGGCGAACCTCGGGTACGCCGGGGCGAGCGACGCCGCGTCGCGCCAGTGCAGCTTGCCCCAGTGCGGACGTCCGCCCAGGCCGGCGGCGACCTGCTCGAAGGCTCGGAAGTACGGCTCGTACGGCATCCCGACGTACTGGTGGACGGCGATGTACGCCGACTCGCGCCCGTACCCGTGCGACAGCCAGATGTCGTCCGGGGCGGTGAACCGGACCTCGACCGGGAAGAGCACCTTGAACGGGAGCCCATCGACGATCCGGCGCAGCGCGTCCAGCGCCTCGGGCAGGGCTGCGCGCGGCAGGCCGTACTCCATCTCCACGAACCGGACTCGGCGCGGGGTGCAGAAGACCGCGTCGGAGCGGCCGGTGTAGGTGCGCTCGGTGAGCGCCCGGGCGGAGACCGCGCTGATCGTCGGCACCAGTGTGGGCACGGCCCGGCCGAGCCGGCACGCGCCGGCGAAGATCGTGTTGGACAGGAAGTCGTCGTCCAGCCAGCCGCGCCAGCGGGGCAGCGGCTGGTCGTCGGCCGGCGTCCGGTCGTTGACCTTGACCTGCACCCGGTCGGTGTACGGGAACCAGTAGAACTCGACGTGGTCGTGGGCGGAGATCAGGGCCGGCAGGTCGGACAGCACCTCGGCGAGCGGGGCGGGCCGCTCGTGGGCGCGCAGGGTGAAGGCCTCCACGCAGCGCAGGGTCACCTCGGTCAGCACCCCGAGGGCGCCGAGAGAGACCCGGGCGGCGGCGAACACGTCCGGGTGCTGCTCGGCGGAGCAGTGCAGCACCTCGCCGGTGCCGGTGACCAGGGTGAGCGCCTCGACGAAGGTGGACAGGCAGCCGTACGCGGCCCCGGTGCCGTGGGTTCCGGTGGAGATCGCTCCGGCGATGGTCTGCGCGTCGATGTCGCCGAGGTTGGGCATGGCCAGCCCGTTGGCGGTGAGCAGGGCGTTGAGTCGGTGCAGTGGCATCCCGGCCGGTACGGTGACCAGGAGTCGATCCCGGTCGATCAGTATCTTGGTGTCGAATTCGGTCAGTTCCATCCGGCGGCTGTCGGTGCGGGCGACGGGGGTGAAGGAGTGGCCGCTGCCGACCGCCCGGATCCGTTCGCCGGCCGCCCCGGCGGCCCGGACGGCCTCGGCGATGTCGGCGACCGTGCGAGGGCGGAGGATGGCGGTTGCGGTGCTGCGCTGGTTGCCGGCCCAGTTGGTCCAGGCGGCGGTGGTGAGCGGTGCGGTGCGGGCCATGCGCGCTCCTCGACGTGAATATGAGCTGTCTTCATATCAGGAACGTTGTGCCTGGTAAATACCGCAATCGAGGTCCGCTCGTTGTACCGGTAGTCACGTACTCGTGACGTGCAGATATGTTCATCCGTCGAAGGGGGGTGGCCGAGTGTCCACACCAGCCGCCACGACCGGGCCGCTGCGCCGGGTACCGGTCCAGGGTCGAAGCGTGGCGCGGGTCCAGCGAATGTTGGACGCCTGTGCCGAACTCGTCGACGAGGTGGGGTACGAGGGACTGACCACTACCCTGCTCGCCGAGCGCGCCGAGGTTGCGATCGGGTCGGTCTACCAGTTCTTTCCGGACAAGCGGGCCATAGTGCAGGCGCTGACGCTGCGCACGATGGAGTCCTACCTCCAGCGTCTCGACGAGCGGTTCGCCTCGGACGACCTGAGCCACTGGTGGGACGGCGTCGACGCGGGGATCGACGAGTACATCACCATGCACCGCACCGTCCCGGGGTTCCGCACCCTGCACTTCGGCGACGTGGTCGACCTGCACCTGCTCGACGAGCAGCGGGACAACAACGGCGTGATCGCCGACCAGTTGGCCCGGGTGCTCACCGAACGGTTCGGGATGACCGACGAGCCACGCCTGCGGTTCTGCCTGGAGATCGCCGTCGAGGCCTCGGACGCCCTGATCAAGCTGGCGTTCCGGCGCAACTCCGAGGGCGACGAGCGGGTGCTGGCCGAGGCCAAGGCGCTCATCCGCGAGTACCTGCACCGGCACGTCATCGTCCCGGCCGACGCCGCCACTCCGGCTCCCGGCCCCTCCTCCTGATCCCGGCCGCCGGGCGGCCCTCCTGCTGGGGTCGCTCGGGCGGCTAAAGGAAGGCGTGGCCCTCCCCCCGGTAGGTGGGGACGCTGCCCACCACCCGGTCCCCCTCGACCAGGTGCAGTTCGTTGACGTGCTCGCAGAGCTCACCGGCCTTGGCGTGTCGGAACCAGACCAGGTCGCCGAGCCGCAGGTCGTCCGCCGCCCGGCCGGCCAGCGGGGTCTGCACCTCGCCGGCCCCCTCCGTGCCGAGCAGCTTCAGCCCGGTCGGTAGCCAGGGGGCGGGCAGGCGGGTGTCCTCGGCCGGGCCGGAGGCGATCCAGCCGCCGCCGAGCACCGTGGCCAGCCCGGGCGCCGGGCGGCGGACCACCGCGCAGGCGAAGAACGCCGCCGGGGTGGGCCGCCAGGCGCGGTACGCGTCGAACAGCGTCGGTCCGTACAGGCCGGACCCCGCGGTGACCTCGGTGACCGCGGGGTCGGCGCTGGTCGCCGCCACGCTGCCGGTGCCGCCGCCGTTGACGAACTCCAGCTCGGCGTGTTCGCGTACCGCGGTCACCGCCGCGCCCCGGCGGGCCAGCAGTTCCCGGTACGACCCGCGCTGGGCCACCCGGATCGCGGCGGCCAGCGCCGCCCGCCCCGGCGGGGCGTCGCCCAGCCCGGCGATCTGAGCCTCGTACGACATCAGGCCGACCAGCCGGAAGCCGGGCCGGGCGGCGACGGCGGCGGCGAGCGCGCCGGCCGCCCGGGCGCTGTGCACCGGGGAGCGGCGCACCCCGACGTGCACCCGCCCGCGCAGGGGGCGCCAGGAGGCGTCGAGGTCGATGCAGACCCGCAGCGGGGGGCGATGCCCCGGCGGGCGGACCGCGTCGATGAGATCGAGCTGGTCGGTGCCGTCGATCATCAGGGTGACGGACCGGGCCAGTTCCTCGTCACCGGCCAGCTCGGCGAGCGCCCTCCGGTCGGCCGTGGGGTACGCCACCAGCGCGTCGTCGGTCACGCCGGTGCGGACCAGCCAGCTCGCCTCGGGCAGGGTGAACGCCATCACCCCTGCCCAGCCGGGCCGGCCCAGCACTCGGCGGAGCAGCTCACGGGCACGCACGGACTTGCTGGCGACCCGGATCGGCTTGCCGCCCGCGCGTGGGAGCAGCGCCGTGGCATTGGCATCGAACGCCGTCAGGTCGACCACCGCGTACGGCGGGTCGAGGTGGGCGGTCGCCTGGTTCAGGCGCTCGCGAAGTTTGTCGCTTTCGGTGGCCACGTGTGCACGCTAACTGTCAAACGGTCAATGCGAAATACCCTCGCGTATGCCTGGCTGCGGCCGGTGGTGTCGGCGGCCTAGGCTCGGCGAGCAGGCAATGTCGCGGACGGGATGGACCCCCGCCGGGACTAGAGTGTTGCACCGGGACTGCCCAGCGTTGGGCCGGCACGTGGAGGTACGGCCATCGAAAGCCAGAACAACGGCGAGTCGCCCGGCGTGTCGCCCTCCGGCGACCGGCCCGACGGTGCCGACACCGACGAGACCGTGGGCCGGTCCGGCGGCGCGGCCACGGCCCAGGCCGCCGACCGGTCCGGGGCCGCCGCGATCCGCTCCGTGCTGCGCATCCGACCGTTCCGCAGGCTCTGGATCGTGCTCGGTGCCGCCTCCTTCGGCGACTGGCTCGGTCTGCTCGCCACCTCCGTCTTCGCCGCCGCCCAGGTCTCGGGCAGCACCGCGCAGGGTGCCGCGTTCGGCACCCTGATCGCGATCCGGCTGCTGCCCGCGTTGCTCCTCGGCCCGGTGGCCGGCGTCCTCGCCGACCGGTTCGACCGGCGCTGGACGATGGTCATCTGCGACGTGCTGCGCTTCCTGCTCTTCGCCTCCATCCCGCTGTTCGCGCTCACCGGGGCCAGCGGCGGCCTGGTGGTCGGCTGGGCGGCGATCGCCACCTTCCTGATCGAGACGATCACCCTGCTCTGGATCCCGGCCAAGGAGGCCGCGGTTCCCAACCTCATCCCGCGCGCCCGGCTTGAGGCGGCCAACCAGCTCACCCTGATCACCACGTACGGCCTCACCCCGATCGCCGCAGCGCTCGGCCTGGCCGTGCTCGACCGGAGCATCCGGGGCGTGACCGGCGGCGAGATCCCGTCCTGGTCCGAGCCGGCCCAGATCGCACTCTGGTTCAACGCGTTCTCCCGCCTGGCCACCGCGCTGGTGGTCGCGTTCGGGATCAAGGAGATCAGCCAGACACAGGCCAGCGAGGCGGAGCGCACCGAACAGGGCATGCGGCACCAGTTCACCGAGGGTTGGAAGTACATCGGGCAGACCCCGCTGGTGCGCGGCCTGGTGCTCGGCATCTTCGGCGCGTTCGCCGGCGGTGGCATCGTGATCGGCACGGCGAAGTTCTTCGCCGCCTCGCTCGGCGCCGGTGACGCCGCCTTCTACCTCCTCTTCGGCGCGATGTTCGTCGGCCTCGCCGTGGGCATCGGGCTCGGCCCGATGATCGTCCGGGACATGTCCCGGCGGCGCTGGTTCGGGATGAGCATCGTGCTGGCCAGCGCGTCCGTCCTGGTGCTCGCGTTCGCCATCCACCTGTCCATGGCGGTGCTCGGCGCGATCCTGGTCGGCGCGGGCGCCGGGATGGCCTTCCTCGCCGGCACCACGCTGCTCGGTGGTGAGGTCGCCGACGAGGTGCGCGGCCGGGTCTTCGCGGTGGTGCAGATCGGTACCCGGCTGGTGCTGATCCTGGCCATCGCGCTGAGCAGCCTGCTGGTCGGCGTCGGCGGCTCCCGCAAGCTGACCATCGCCGACCTGGGCATCTCCATCTCGTCCACCCGGTTGCTGCTGCTCGCCGCGGGCGCCGCCGGCATCTTCGCCGGGATCAGCGCCTTCGGCCAGATGGACGACAAGAAGGGCGTGCCGGTCCTCGCCGACCTGTGGGGGTCGATCCGGGGTCGCCCGCTGATGCCGGCCGAGAAGTTCGTCTCCAGCGGGCTCTTCGTGGTCTTCGAGGGCGGCGAGGGTGCCGGCAAGTCGACCCAGCTCGCCACGCTTGCCGAGCGGCTGCGCGGGCAGGGCCGGGAGGTGGTGGTCACCCGGGAACCGGGCGCCACCGAAGTCGGCGAGCGGATCCGCTCGCTGCTGCTCGGCACCACCGTCGAGGCCCCGTCGCCGCGCGCCGAGGCGCTGCTCTACGCCGCGGACCGGGCGCACCACGTCGCCACCGTGGTCCGGCCGGCGCTCGTCCGGGGCGCGGTGGTGATCAGCGACCGGTACGTCGACTCGTCGCTGGCGTACCAGGGGGCTGGGCGGACGCTGCCCGTCGACGAGGTCTCCTGGCTCTCCTCCTGGGCCACCGGTGGGCTCAAGCCCGACCTGGTGGTGCTGCTCGACGTCGAACCGCAGACCGGCCTGTCCCGGGTCGCGTCGCGCAGCACCGGGGTCGACCGGCTGGAGGCCGAGTCCGTCGCCTTCCACGAGCGGGTCCGGTACGCCTTCCTCGACCTGGCGGCGAGCGACCCGAAGCGGTACCTGGTGCTCGACGCGTCCCGCCCGGTCGGGGAGACCGCCGAGCTGGTGGCCCGGCGGGTGGGGGAGTTCCTCGTCGACCCGGCCGGCATCGTGCATCCCCGTCCCGCCCAGGGGCCGGACACCTCGGTGCAGCCGGAGTTATCCGACACGGAGCTGGTGACGATGGAGCGCCGGACCTGATGCCCGACGTCTTCGCCGACCTGGTCGGGCAGGACGACGTCGTCGACGCGCTGCGCCGGGCCGCCGCGTCCGCCGCGGCCGTGCTGCGCGGGGCCGCAGCCGCCCACGCGGCGGCCACCGCCGGCCCGGTCGACCCCGACGACGCCGACGCCCTGGCCGCCGAGGCGGAGGCCGAGGCCACCGAGGGGGCGGGTGGGGCCGACCAGGAGTCGGGGATGACCCACGCGTGGATCCTCACCGGGCCGCCCGGCTCGGGGCGCTCGGTGGCCGCCCGCGCCTTCGCCGCCGCCCTCCAGTGCCGGCGCGGCACCGGCTGCGGCGAGTGCCAGGGCTGCCACACCACGCTCGCCGGCACCCACGCCGACGTCCGGCTGGTGGTGCCCGAGGGGCTCTCCATCGGCGTCGGTGAGATGCGCGCCCTGGTGCTCCGGGCGGCGAGCACCCCGTCCGGCGGCCGGTGGCAGGTGGTGATCGTCTCCGACGCCGACCGGCTCACCGAGGCGGCCGGCAACGCACTGCTCAAGGCCGTCGAGGAGCCGCCGCCACGCACGGTCTTCCTGCTCTGCGCCCCGTCCACCCACCCGGACGACGTCTCGGTGACCATCCGGTCGCGCTGCCGGGTCCTGTCGTTGCGGCAGCCGGCACCCGAGGCGGTGGCCGAGGTGCTGGTCCGCCGGGACGGCGTCGCCCCGGACGTGGCGCGGTGGGCGGCGGCGGCCGCGCAGGGGCACGTGGGCCGGGCCCGGCGGCTCGCCGGCGACCCGGAGGCCCGCAGCCGGCGCGACGCGGTGCTCGCGGTGCCGCGCCGGCTGACCGGGGTGGGCGCCGCCTTCGACGCGGCGTCCGCGCTGATCGAGGCGGCCGAGGCCGAGGCGGAGGCCGCCGTGACGGAGAGCGACGCCGCCGAGCGGGCCGCGTTGCAAACGGCGCTCGGCGCGGGCGGCACCGGCCGGGGTGCGGCCGGCGCGATGCGCGGGGCCGCCGGTCAGCTCAAGGAGCTGGAGAAGCGGCAGAAGTCGCGCGCCACCCGGGCCCAGCGGGACGCCCTGGACCGGGCCCTGGTCGACCTGGCCGGCTTCTACCGCGACGCGCTGACCGCTGCGCTGCGCGCGCCGGTCGCCCCGGTGCACACCGACACCGCCGCCCTGGCCGAGGCCGGCGCGCAGCGGTGGGACGCCGAGGGGTCGCTGCGCCGGCTGGAGGCCGTGGTGGAGTGCCGGGCCGCCATCGAGGCGAACGTCAAGCCGCGGATCGCGGTGGAGGCGATGATGCTGACCCTCTGGAAGGGCTGACCCCTCGCAACCCCTGCCCGCTCCACAGGTCATCGACAGGCGCGATTGGTGTGCGGTACGGTCCCGTATGCCGCGGTGACGGTGGCGGCACACTCAGTGAGAGCAGTGCCGGGAGGAGTCCGCGATGCCTCGGGGGGAGATCGACGAGGCCTGGATCGAGGAGGCGGTGCGGCGCTACCGCCGCATCGAGTCGTTGCAGGCCGAGTTCGACCAGGCGGTAGCGACCGTCGAGGTCACCGTGCGTTCGCCGGACGGGCTGGTCGAGGTGGTGGTCACCGCCGACGGCCGGATCACCGACGTGCGGTTCCTCGGCCCGCTGCACAGCCGCCATCCCCGGGACGTCGCCGGCTCGGTGCGGGCCGCGGTGAGCGCCGCCGCCGACGCCGCCCAGTGGGCCCGGGAGAAGCTGCACAACGAGACGTTCGCCGCGTACCGACCGCTGGCGGGGGCCTGAGATGGACGAACTGCGCGCCCTCGCCGCCCGACTGGACGAGGCGAGCGCCACCCTCGACGTCCTGGCCCGCGCGGTGACCGCCGCCGACCCGCCGCACCCGGCGTTCGGCACGCACGTCCCGGGCCGGCCCGGCGAGATCGGTCGGGCGCTGCACCAGCGGTGGACCGAGGCGACCGGCGACCGGGCCCGGGAGGCGACCGTCGCCGCGAGCCGGCTGTCCGCCGCCGCGTCCGCCGTCCGGGGCGCTGCCGACCGGTACGCGGGCGTCGACGACACGGCCCGACGCCGGCTGCGCCGGGGGTTCTGATGGACGCCCTGGACCGTCTCGCCGAGCCGGGCCTCGACCTGCTGGGCCGGGTCGACACGCTGCTCGAGGGCGGGGCCCCCGACGGGCACCGGCTCTGGCCGCTGCTGCGGCGGATGCAGGTGCTCCCGGGTGAGGCGGTGCGGAGCTTCCTCGAACTGCATCCGGCGCCGCTGGCCGACGCCGGCCACGCGGTGCGCGCGCTCGTCCGGGGGTACGACGAGGTCTGTCACACCCTCACCGACCCCGTTGCCTGGTCCGGGCCGGCCGCGTCCGCGTACGACCAGGCGCGCTCCACCCTGCTGCGCCACCTCGACGAGGGCCCGGAGAGCCTGGTGGGTCGGCTGGAGGCGACGGCCGGGTACGCGGACGCCCTCGCCGACTGGGTGGAGGGCAGCCGGCTCGCGCTGGCCCGGGCCCTGGCCGACGTGCTCGGCTCCGCCGAGGCGGTCCGGGTCCGCGCCGCCGCCGCGACGGGGGCCGAGGCCGGCGCCGTGGGGCCGCTCGCGGCGGCCGACGTCGCGTACCGGGTGCTCTCGGTGCTGGGGGTGGCCTACGACGGCGCGGAGACGCTGCTGCGCCAGTGGTCGCCGAGCCTGGCGGAGACGACCTGGCGCGGGCCTGGGGGCGGCCCGACCCGCTACGACACCGTCACCCGGGTCGGCCGCTGACCCGCCCACCCGCGCTCGCCGCCGATGCAGGCGCGGCCACGGCGTCGAGCCTGCGGCACCGGTGCGACCCGGGCTTGCGGCGGCGACGCCGTGGCCTTCCCCTGCACCCCCCGCAGGTCTGCCCTCCACTCAACGCCCCCGGCCGGCGTTTGTCGTCCGGCTGGGCGCGGAATCAGCCGTCCGGGCAGGCGTATCGGGACGACGGGTCGACCGGGCCGGGCGATTCGACGATCATGAATAGCTGCGTCGAGTGACCGGATGGCGACCGGCGGGGTGGGTGGTGGCGGTCAACCGTCGTAGGGTGAGGGCATGGGCATGCTCTGCGCGGTCAGCTTCAACCGGTACGGGCGGCTCTACTACCTCGACCCGGGCGAGTTCCGCCCGCAGGTCGGCGACCGGGTGCTGGTGCCCACCGACGACGGTCCCGAGGTTGGGGAGTGCGTCTGGGCCGCGCAGTGGGTCGGGGAGGACACCGACGCCTTCCCCAAGCTGGCCGGGCTCGCCGGGGACGACGACCTGCGCCGCGATGAGCTGCTGCGGCGGCGCAAGGCCGAGGCGAAGGTGGCCGCGAAGCGGCTGATCCGCGAGCACGGCCTGCCGATGAAGGTGGTTGCCGTCGACCACGTCCTCGGCGCCGACGGCGGCGGCGACCGCACCACGATCTACTTCACCGCCCCGCACCGGGTCGACTTCCGTTCCCTGGTCCGCGACCTCGGGGCGACCCTGCACTGCCGGGTCGAGCTGCGCCAGCTCTCCGCCCGGGACTCCGCCCGGGTGCAGGGCGGCATCGGCTCCTGCGGCCGGGACCTGTGCTGCGCCACCTTCCTGACCGACTTCGAGCCGGTCACCATCCGGATGGCCAAGGACCAGGACCTGCCGCTGAACCCGCTGCGGATCTCCGGCGCCTGCGGCCGGCTGATGTGCTGCCTGAAGTACGAGCACCCGCTGTACGCCAGGTTCCAGGAGTCCGCCCCGGCGATCGGCACCCGCGTCACCACACCGGAAGGGGAGGGCCGCGTGGTCGGCCACAGCGTACCGAGGGACGCGGTGACCGTCCGCCTGGACGCCGACGGCTCGCGCTCCATGTGCTCCCGCGCCGACGTCTGCGGCTCCCGCCGCGCCTATGAAAGCCGTGACCTGTCAGGTCCGGAGGGTGCAGCGCGATGATCGGCGCGCCTCGTCGCTCACCGCTGTGATCCCACCTCGGATGACCGGGCAGGCGTGACCCGGGTCAGGGGTGGAGGGTTATCGGGGGTTCGGCCAGGTGGGGGGTGAGGGGGGAACCGGGGGTCAGCCAGGATGCTGTGGGGGAGGTGTCGGGGTTCAGTTTCCAGTCGCGGGCGACTCGGTCCACGGCGATCGGGTAGATGGTCAGCGTGCCGTCCGGGTCGATGCGCATCCGTAGGAACGCCTTGGAGTCCTCGATCCCCTGGCCGGCGAAGAGCTCGTTCAGGTTCACCCCGAACGCGCCCGCGACCAGCAGGTACGCCGCCACCAGCTCGGCGGCCAGGAACCCGATCACCGGCCCGTAGACCACCACGGCGGCGGCGGCCGGCAGCGGCCAGGACCAGTGGTAGAAGGGCAGCGCCAGCCAAGCCCAGGTGCCGGCGGCGGCCAGCGCCACGTGGGCCAGCCCGTGCCCCACCCCGAGCAGCCAGTGCCGTACGTGCCGCTTCCCGCCCGCGCTGGGCGGCTTCGCGAAGACCGCCGCCCCGAGCATCGTCACCACCAGCATCGCCACCAGCGGGACGCTGAACAGCCGCTGCTCGGTGCCGCCGGCCCGGTTCGCCGCCACCCCGGCCATGGCGAGCATGAGCAGCGTGTGCAGGGTGCCGAGCAGCGTGCTGAAGCCCGGGTTGCGCAGCGGCAGCCGGCCGAAGACCCCCCAGCCGTACCGTCGGGAGCGGGCCCGGTCGGGGTAGCGGGCCACCAGGTCGTACGCGTGGGTGCGGCTGGCCCGCCGGGCCAGGGTGTCGCGCGGCGGCACCTCGATCCGCTCGGGCAGGTGGTGGGTGGGATACAGGTAGGCCCCGCCGCTGCCGCAGGTGATCAGTTGCCGGTCCGGGCCGGCGTACCGGGCGTAGTGGTGCAGGTCGCCGGAGACGAGCAGCCGCACCCGCGCCCCGGTCGGCGCGACGATGGTGCGGACGAAGTAGTCGATCGAGTCGTACGCCATGGGGTGGTCGACGGCCTTGACCCAGGTCGGCGCCGGCACGGCGATGATCACCAGGCTCTGCGGTCCCAGCTTGCGGGCGACCGCGTCGAAGTAGGCGAGCTGCGGGTCGTCCAGGTACGAGCCGGACTGGTCGTCGAGGCCGAGCAGCCACCAGTCGGCGGGCAGCTCCACGGCGAAGTACGAGCGGGACTGCCCGGTTCCCCAGCCGCCGAAGTGCCGGTCCCGGGAACGGACGAACAGCCGCAGGAACGCGGTCAGCCCGTCGTACCAGTCGTGGTTGCCCGGCACCGCGAACAGGGTGGGGCGCTCGGGCGGTGTGCCGGGCAGCGCGGCCTGGTACGGCCCCTTGCACCGGTCCTCGTAGGCGGCGTAGGACGCCGACGGGTAGACCTGGTCGCCGCCCATCACCAAAGTTCGCGCCCGGGGCAGCCGGTGCCCGTCGACCTCCAGCTCCGGCTGGGCGAGCAGGTACGCGACCGAGTACGTGGCGTTGAAGCCGTCGCCCAGGTCGGCCACGTAGTCCAGCCACAGCCCGCCGTCCGGCCCGACCTGGCGGAAGATCCCGTCGTCGAACGCGTTCTGTAGCTCCCGCTTGTCCAGGTACGCCCCGAACAGCACCGCCAGCAGCGTACGCAGGCCGGTGCTGATCAGCAGGAGCGGCGCGAGCCAGGGCACCGGCTTGCGCGGGGTGAAGCCCAACTCCAGCGGGTCGATGCCGCGTGGCCGCCGCGCCGCCCCGGCGTCGGCGCTGTCGTCGTCCGGGCGGTCGACGTCGTCCTGGCCGTCGACGGGGGTGCGATCGTCGGTCACCCGGGGCAGCGTAGTCCCGGCGGGGCCGCCGCGCTGTCGGGTGTGGGCATCCCCCGACCGGCTGGCCGCACCCGCCGATGCGGAGGGGATCCGACTGGGTCCACCGCCCGGGTGTGCCGTACACTCGATGATCGTTGCCGCCTTAGCTCAGTCGGCTAGAGCGACGCACTCGTAATGCGTAGGTCGACGGTTCGATTCCGTCAGGCGGCTCGGCAACGGAAAGGGCCCCTGGCCTCGGGAAACTCCGAGAGCCAGGGGCCCTTTCTCATGGGCGCTCAACATCAACAGTGTACGGAGAGGTGTACTGCGCCCCGCCGAGCAGCAGCCGGCCCATACGGTCCATCACCTTCGACGATCGCAGTACGGCACCGCGGCGCAGATCGCCCACCAGCTCGGCTCCGACGTCTCCGCCGCCCGGGTCCGCGACTGGGCCCGCCGCTCCCGTAAGAACGGCGACCGGCTCCACGGGCTCCTACCCGCCCACCACCTCCCCGGCCGAGGCCGCGGCACCACCTGGTATCGGCTCGACCACGCCGCCCACGTCGAATGGCTGACCCGCACCGGGCCGACCGGCGCGAAGCGGCGCCGTCGAGTTGCTGCCCGCCGGCCGACGCGATCATCAATGCCCTGACCGTCAGACCCCGGTCATAGACCCCGAGTAGTTGTAGGGATCATCCGGGTCATCGGGGTCATGGTCGACGTGCTGCCGACGGGGCTCCTCGGAGGCGCGTGGCGGCTTCGGGCTGTCGACCCGTTGCTTCCGCTGCCCGCGACGGCTCGCCACGGCGAGCGCGAGTACGGCCGCGAAGAAGAGACCGAGGATCACGACGTATGCGACTAGCGAGATACGCATGGCCACCCCTGACGCCCGAGCGTGTCTCCACGCTAACAGCGCGCATCAGCCGCTGGTAGTGGGCCGAATCGCTGATGGCGCATCGGCCCTGAGCACCCGCTGAGTGCGGGCCGGGGGAGCGCGGGCAGGCCTTGGCGGCGGGGTCTGCCCGCACCACCCCAAGTGACAACGGCTGTGACTGCGCGGTTGGGCGCGTGATCAACAGGTCCGCTCGGGATCCCGCCTACCATCACCGCATGATCGACGATCATGGCGGGTGGAGTCCGACCCGCCCGGCAGGTCAGGATGCGCAGATGACGGTGGGCCGATAGCGCCTGCTATGCGCCGGGCGGTGACTCTTCGTATTCCTTCTGGGGCTTCTGTGCCCCGAGACCCCGCCGCGCGAAACTTCCCTTCGACAACTATCACTATCCGAAGAGTGGACGTTTCCGCTGGTAGAGGCGTTGTGACCTGATTACCCTTGGCTCATCAGCCCGACGATGTGCACCTTTGGTCGGGCGCGTCCCCACCTCCGGATTCTCACTCGGAGTGATCGTTGTGCTCGGCCTTCCCCACGGAAGGAGGGCCCCTATGACCCGGGCCCCGACGAATCTCCTGAACGTTCGGACCCTGTTGCTGTCGTACCTCAAGGACCTGGACCCGGCCGCCGTCGGCATCGTCGGCGACCCGGCCCACCGCGGGGGTTACCACTGCGGCTCTGACCGGGTCGTGACCAACGACTACTCGGTCGTGGAGTCCCCCCGGGACCAGTCGGGGCTGACCCTGGACGCCTCCGGCCTGGACGTCGGCTCCTTCACCGTACGGTCGGGCGGCCTCACCCACGACCTGCGCTCGTTCTCGGTCTGGTGCGTGCAGCAGTGCGCGGCCGGCGCGGCCGACACGCGGGACATCAGGGAGATCATTTACTCCGCGGACGGCAAGGTCGTCCGGCGGTGGGACCGGCTCGGCAAGCGCGCCACCGGCGACAACTCCCACCTGTGGCACACCCACTTCAGCTTCTTCCGCGACTCCACCAAGGCGGGCCGGGACCAGACCCCGCTGTTCCGCCGCTACCTGACCGGCATCGGCATCCTGGAGGATCACATGGACCGTGCAGAGTTCCTCGGCCACCTCAAGGCCGCGCTGACCGACGAGGGCATCGCGGCGCAGCTACGGGCGATCCCATGGCAGTACGTCGGCGGGGGCATCCCCAAGGACATGAGCACCCTCGGCGTCCTCAACGAGGTGCTGAGCAATACACGCAGCACAGCGGCCAGGGTCGGCGTCGACCTGGTCGACGAGCCGGCCATCATCGCCGGGGTGCTCGCCGGGCTGTCCCCACAACGGCTCTCCGAGGCATTGAAGACAGCCGGGTTGACCCCGGAGGCCATCGCGGCGGCGGTGCCGGCGAACATCGCCCAGCAGGTCGTCGACGAGCTGACCGCCAGGCTGTCCACCTGACGGCGGGTGGACCTGTCGACTCTCGTCCCCCGCCCGGCGTGGCCCGCCGGGCGGGCGGGGACCGCGGGGCGGGGAGTGGGCCCCCGAGCCACCGCGACCCGACGTGTACGACCGCGCAGGTCGTCACCGTCGTCAGCACAGACGACACGCGGCGCATCGCCGCCTGCGTGACCGAGTGACCGATCAACAGAGGAGGCCCGCATGTCCACCCCCACCCCCCTCCCCACCTCGACAGCGACCGAGCCGTTGTTCACCGTCGGCGGGATCACCGCCGCCGGGGCGGCCGTGATCAGCCTGCTGGTCGCCTTCGGCCTGCCGCTGTCCGCGAATCAGCAGACCGCCGTCCTCGGCCTGGTCGCCGTACTCGCCCCGCTGGTGGTGGCGGCCATCGCCCGGGGCCGGGTCTACTCGCCGGCCACCGTGGCCCGGCTGCTGGAGAGCCGCCGGTAGCGCGCTGCCCAGACCGTGCCGGCCAGCACTCCAGGGGCGGCGGGCCAGCGGTTTGTGCGCCCGCCGGGCACCCCGGCCTGATCATGCTCCGGGCCCCCCGGCATGACGGGCCCGGGCCGCACGGACCCGGGCCGCACGGACCCGGGCCTTTGTCGTGCGGGAGCCGGTCAGAGCGGCCGGCGGGCGCCGTCGGGGTCGGCGTCGGTCGGGTACGCGGTGGTGGTCGGCGCAGTCGCACCGGCGTCGGTCGGGTACGCCGTGGTGGTCGGCGCGGCCGCACCGGCGTCGGTGTCCCGGCCGGACCCGTCGACCCTGCCGCTGTCGCCCCGGGTGCCGGCGGCGTACTCGACGCCGGGCGTGCCGAGTCGGCGACCCTCGTCGATCGTGCCGCGCCAGCCGCCGGTCTCGACGCCTCGGCTCTCGATGTACGTCTTGAACCTCTCCAGGTCGGACTCGGCCTGTCGCTCGACGAGGTGCAGCCGTTCGCCGGTCTTCTCGACGAAGCCCTCCGGCTCGTACTCAAGGAACAGCCGGACCATCGTGCGATTCGTGTCGACCGGCTGGAAGTGGACGGCACCGGCGTTGGTGAAGCCCTCTGTGGCGGCCCAGGCGACCTTGCGGTCCGGCACCTGCTCCAACACCTTCGCGTCCCACTCGCGCTGGACGCCGGCGATCTCGGCGACCCAGTGCATGCGCCTGTCGTCGAGCTGGCGCACCTCCCTGACGCCGCCCATGAACATGGGGAACTCCTCGAACTGCGTCCACTGGTTGTACGCGGTGCGGATCGGGACGTTCACCTCGACGGACTTCTCGACCCTGGTGGTCATCGACACTCCTTCGGGTTGTGGTCTTCCGCGCTCTCGCGCGCCGGAAACGTGCTCACGTCCATCGAATCCGTACCCGAGGCCGGTCATCTCAATCACGTCTGTCCGGGATGGCCGTCATATCGGCCGTCGGCCGGCGGCGGAACGTGTCGGTCGGGCTGGCTAGCATCCCGCCCGTGACCATGCCTTCAGACAATCCCGTGAAGCTGCTGCCGAGCGTCGGCGACGAGGCCCGGTTCTGGGCCCTGGTGGAGTCCGCGTGGGAGCCGTTGGGCCCCGAGGCCCGGGCGCTGCGCCGCGCCCTCGTCGAGCGCGACCCGGACGTCGACGACGTCGACGACGTCGACGTGTACGCCCTGGACGCCTCGTTCGCCCCGTTCCTGGACAACCTCCGCTCCCTCGGCGCCGGGCTGTCCAGCGAGGAGTTGACCGCCCTCGACCGGGTGATGGAGCGCAAGCTGTACGACATCGACCGCGCCGACATCCATGCGGTGACCGACGGCTCCGACGACGGCTTCCTCTACTGCCGGGGCCACATCGTCGCCCTCGGGCAGGAGTTCTACGAGGCGGTGCGCGCCAACCCCGCCCTGGCCGTCCTGGACGGCAGCTGCGAGAGCATCTGCTACCTGTTCGCCCACCTGCACGACAAGCTGTTCGGCGGGTGGCCGCGCACCGGGTCGGGCATCTCCCGGGAGTCGTTCAGCAACCCGGAGGGCTGGCGCGGCTAGCTCAGAACGCGCAGTACATCACGTGCAGGCCCACCCGGCCCAGGCTCGGGTGGGCGAACGCGCCCGGCACCGTGCCGACCACCTCGAAGCCGTGCCGCCGGTACAGCTCCACCGCCGTGCGGTTGGTCTCGACCACCGCGTTGAACTGCATCCCGGCGTACCCGCGCTCGTGGGCCCAGTCGAGCGCGTGCCGGCACAGGGCGGTGCCCACCCCGCGCCCCCGGGCGTCGGCCGCGACCATGAAGCTCGCGGTGGAGACGTGCGACCCGGGCCCGGGTCGGTTGGTGCCCATCTTGGCCGTGCCGAGGACCCGGTCGCCCTCGACCGCCACGACGGTCAGGCCGGGCGGGCGCTCCACCCACATGTCGTACGCCTGCCCGGCGGTCATCGCCGGGTCGTACGGGAAGGTCTCCTCGGCCCGGACGACCTCGCCGACGATCTCCCACACCTGCGGCCAGTCGCCCTCGGCGAACTCGCGGATCAGCACGGGCGCCGACGCTAGCAGCGTCGCCGGCCGGCGACGACCGGTTATCGCGCCGGCCGGGCCGGTCGCGGCCGGCCCGGCTCCTCCGGCTAGGCGGGAAGCTCCCGCATGCCGCGCACGGGGGCGGGCGGGAGGACCGCGGCGATCAGGAATAGATCTTCTTCGCGTATTCCGGGCCGTAGTAGCGATCCAGGTCGGCCAGGGACTCCGCCGGGGCCTCGACCTCCTTGACCAGCCGGGCCCGGGACGGCAGCGCGTCCGGCTGCCAGGTCTCCGGCCGCCACAGCTCCGAGCGGAGGAACGCCTTGGCGCAGTGGTAGAAGATCTGCTCGATCTCCACCACGATCGCCAGGATCGGCCGGTGCCCCTCGACCACCATGTCGTCGAAGAACGGCGCGTCCCGCACCAGCCGGGCCCGGCCGTTGATCCGCAGCGTGTCCGTCCGGCCGGGGATCAGGAAGAGCAATCCGACGTGCGGGTTGTCGAGGATGTTGCGGTAGCCGTCCGCCCGCCGGTTGCCCGGCCGCTCGGGGACGGCGATCGTCGTGTCGTCCAGCACCAGGGCGAAGCCGGGCGGGTCGCCCTTCGGCGAGACGTCGCAGGTGCCGTCCGCGCCCGCCGTGGCGACCAGGCAGAACGGCGAGGCGGCCAGCCACTGCCGGTCCCGCTCGTGCAGGACGGTCCGCTCCTTGGCCGCCGCCCGCGCGTTCGGCGTCCCCAGCAGCTCGCGCAGTTCCTCGTGCGAGGTGATCTCCACCGTCACGTCTTCCTCCCCCGACCGTTGACCTCGGTGGTGGCGGCGTATGGCGCCGGTGCCCGGCCACCTGTCGCCCCTCAGCCTAACCGGGCGCGTCTGGCCGTTTGCCCAGCGCGGTTCCGGGTACCGCGCCAGCCAGCGCCCCGCAACACACCAACGGAGGCCGCCAGTGGAAAGCCGACTCAAGGTGCTCGGGCACCCCGTGCACCCGATGCTGATCACCTTCCCGGTCGGCCTGCTGGTCACCGCCGTCATCTTCGACGTCGTCGACACCGTCGGCGGCCCGCGGTTCCTCGGCGAGGTGGCCTACTGGAACATCACGGTCGGCCTGATCGGCGGCCTGCTGGCGGCGGTGGCCGGCGCGTTCGACCTGCTCGCCATCCCCACCGGCACCCGCGCGAAGCGGGTGGGCCTCAGCCACGCCGCCGCGAACATCGCGGTCATCCTGCTCTTCGCCGCCGTCTGGGTCGTCCGGCTCAACGCCGACTCCCGGACGGCCGGCGGCGCGCTCGTCGCCATCGAGGTGGTCGCGTTGGCCATCCTCGGCGGCAGCGCGTGGCTCGGCGGTGAGCTGGTCGACCGGCTCGGCGTCGGCATCGACCCGGACGCCAACCTGGACGCCCCCAGCTCGCTGCGATCACCAGCGGCCACCCATTCGATCGGAGACGTGCGATGAGCGAACAGTCCGCAGGCGGCCGGGGCTGGCGTGGCCGGCAACCGAGCTGGGACCCGATGGGGGAACTCCAGTCCCTGCGCGCCGAGCTGAGCCGGCTGGTCGGCGGCACCCGGCCCGGCCCGCCCGAGGTGGAGCTGACCGAGACCGCCGAGGGCTGGGAGGCCGTGCTCCGGCTGCCCGGCGTCGCCCCCGAGGAGGTGGCCGTCGAGCTGGACGACCGGGAGCTCTGCGTCCGGGCCCGCTCCGAGGCCGAGGTCAACGCCGACCAGGGCATCCCTGGCGGCTTTCAGACCCGGGGCTTCGAGTACCGGGTCGACCTGCCGTCCCGGGTGGACCCCGACCGGATCGACGCGGTGATGGACCACGGGCTGCTCCGGGTCCGGCTGCCCAGGGCGGCCCGGCCCGCGCCGCGCACCATCACCGTCGGCCGCACCGGCTACCGGGGCGCCGGCACGGTTACCGGCCATCCGGTCGACCCGGCGGCCGACCGGGAACTGCACCACCCGGACTTGGCCGCAGGCCGGGAACTGCACCACCCGGACCGGGCCGCTGACGAGATCGACCGGCCGTAGCGGGTCGTGGTCACCCCGTCTTGCCTCGGCCCGGTGGGTGAGCGCGTGCCCGACGTCGCGCGGATCGCCGCGCTGCGCGCCAACGCGCTCGGCGACCTCATTTTCGTCCTGCCCGCGTTGGAGGCGCTGCGCGCCGCGTACCCGGGGGCGGAGATCGTGCTGGTCGGCGCGCCGTGGCACGCGAAGCTCTGGCGCGACCGGCCCGGCCCGGTGGACCGCGTGCTGGTGGTCCCGCCCGCGCCCGGCATCCGCGCCCCCGAACCCGGCGAGCCGGAGTCGTCGATGGGCGACTTCCTGGCCTCGGCCCGCGCCGAGCGCTTCGACCTGGCGCTGCAACTGCACGGCGGCGGCGGCAACTCCAACCCGGTCGTCGCCGGCCTGGGCGCCCGGGTCACCGCCGGGCTGCGGGCCGAGGACGCCCCGCCCCTGGACCGCTGGACCCGGTACGTCTACTACCAGCACGAGGTGCTGCGCTACCTGGAGGTGGCCGCCCTGGTCGGGGCGCCCGCCACCACGATCGTCCCGACGCTGGCGGTCACCGACGCCGACCGGGCCGAGGCCGCCGGGGTGCTCGGCCCGGCGACCAGGCCCCGGGTGGCACTGCACCCCGGGGCCACCGACACCCGGCGGCGCTGGCCGGCCGAGCGGTTCGCCGAGGTGGCCCGCGTCCTGGCCGGCGACGGGTACGAGGTGCTGGTCACCGGCACCCCCGCCGAGCGGGAGCTGGTGGACCGGGTGGTCGCGGCGGCCGGGGTGCCGCTGCGCCCGCTCGTCGGCACGCTCGGCCTCGGCGGGCTGGCCGCCTGCTACGCCGGCTGCGCCCTGCTGGTGTCCAACGACACCGGCCCGCTGCACCTGGCAGCCGCGGTCGGCACCGCCACCGTCGGGATCTACTGGGTCGGCAACCTGATCAACAGCGGGCACCCGCTGCGCGCCCGGCACCGCCCGATCGCCTCCTGGACGGTGCGCTGCCCGGTCTGCGGCGTCGACTGCACCCCGGGGATCTACCCGCACCGCCCCGGGCACGGCGACTGCCCGCACCGCGACTCGTTCGTCACGGACGTCCCGGTCGTGGAGGTCGTCGAGGCCGCCCGCGAACTGCTGGGCTGAGCGGAACGGGACTTCCCGCCCGTCAGGCGGGCTGCGGGGTGTCCGAGTCGGCGAGGACGACCTCCCACGCCTCCACGTCCCGCTCGGTGACGGTGGTCGGCGACTCCAGGTGGTACGCCCCGCTGGGCAGGACGCCCGCGCCGCCGTGCCGCTCCAGCACGGCGAGCTGGGCGGCCACGTCCTCGCCCTGGTGCTTCTCCGGCATCCGCCGCCAGAACTCGAAGCCGCCCGAGTCGACCAGCGCCGCCCGGTCGTAGAGCACGCACCCGCCGATCCAGGAGACCTTGTACGCCCGCCAGGCCCCCGGCGGCAGGTTCAGCCGCTGCGTGACGTGCAGCAGGTTCGCCGCCGGATGGATCGAGGCCCGTTGCCACTGCGGGGTGCCCGGGCGGACCCGCTCCGGCACCGGCCGGCCCAACCACTCCTCGTAGTGCCCGTGGGTCTCCGGGCGCACATCGTCGACGTACGACAGCCCGTGCACGGCGTTGCCGACGAAGCCGCAGCCCAGCTCGCCGATCGCGGTGACCAGCCGGTGCAGGGTTCCCGGCTCCAGCCAGACGTCGTCGTCGAGGCAGAGCACGTACCGGGCCGCCGAACGATCCAGCAGGTACGCCCGGTGTTCGGCCAGCCCGCGCCGGGGCAGCCGCCGGGTCAGCAGCACCGGGTGGTCCCGGTGGCGCAGCGCCCGCACCATGGTGGCCGCCGCCGGGTGGGCGTACGCGGGGTCGCCGTCGGACTGGTCGCTGACCACCACCCCGAACTCGGGCACGCCCTCCTGGGTGGCCAGCCCGGAGAGGGTGACCGCCAGCTCGGCCGGGCGGTTGCGGGTCGGGATCAGCACGTCGAGCTGCCGCTCGCGGCGGAACTCCCCGGCGTCGCCGGGGTCGAGCGGACGGTTCACGCCGGCCTGCCGGTCAACGTCTGCCCCGGGCCGTCGGACCGGTGCCCGGTGGCCGGCGCGCCCGTCGCCTGGGCCCGGATGCGCTCGATGATCGCCGAGGTGGAGCGGTCCGGCACGTACCCGAGGGTGCGGACCTGCCCGCCGAGCCGGCGCACCAGCGGCGCCTCCGGCACCATCTCCGGCGGGTAGTCGCCGCCCTTGACGTAGACGTCGGGGCGGACGGTCTCGATCAGGGCCGCCGGGGAGTCCTCCTCGAAGACCACCACGTGGTCCACGCAGGACAGCGCGGCGAGCAGCGTCACCCGGTCCTCCACCGGGTTGACCGGCCGGTCCGGCCCCTTCAGCCGGCGCACGCTGCCGTCGGAGTTGACCGCGACCAGCAGCAGGTCGCCGAGGGCCCGGGCCTGCTGCAGATAACGCACGTGCCCGGGGTGCAGCACGTCGAAGCAGCCGTTGGTGAACACCACCGACCGACCCGCGTCCCGGTGCCCGGCCACGATGTCCGCCAACTCGTCCGGGGCGACCAGCACCGGGTGCCCGGGGTCGCCGGCCGGGACGTCGAGCGCGTCGAGCAGATCCTCGCGCCGGCACACGCAGGTGCCGGTGTCCGACACGGTGATGGTGGCGGCGAGCTGGGCGAGCTGCGCGGCGGTCGGCAGCGGCGCGTCGGCGGCCAGGGCCAGCGTCATCGCGGCCAGGTACGCGTCCCCCGCGCCGACCGCATGGCTGGCCGGGACCGGGGTGCTGTGGCTGCGCCGGGGCGCGCCGTCCGCGCCGCCGACCACGGCGCCCTCGGTGTCCAGGGTCACCGCGACCACGTCCGCGCCGGTGTGTGCGCGCAACTCCGCGAGGCGGGACTCGGCCAGCACCGCCCGGTCCACGCCGTCGCCGGCCTCGGCGTTCACGGTCACGCCCGTGCCGGTGACGCTGATCCCGTCGCCGGTCATCGCCACCCGGTCCTCGCCGGGCGTCGGCTCGCCGGTCGGACCCGTCGGCCGGCCGAGCGGCAGCCGGGAAGCCGGCCTCACCCCGTCGGCGGAGCCGCCGCCAGGGTCACCGTCGGTGGTGCTCCCGGCCGGGGTGGGGCGGCCCGGGGCCGAGCCAACGCTCAGCTCCGACGGCCCGTCCGCCGGGTCGGCCCCGGAGTGGTGGTCCAGGTGCAGGTGGGTGTCGGACCGGGCGGCGGCCCGGGCGAGCAGCCGGGTGGCCTCGGCGAAGCTCGGGGTGACCACGGTGGGCGCGAGGCCCCGCCAGTCGGCGAGGTCGTGCGCGTCGAGCGCGACCGTGGCGTACCGGTCCCGGGCGGCGACCAGCCAGGCGCGCACGGGCGCGGGCAGCGAGCCCAGCCCGTAGTCGCAGACGACCAGGGTGGGAACCTCGCCGTCGGCGGCGGCCCGCAGTTCCTCGGTGGCGCACTCCAGCGCCGTGAGCAGCCGGGCCACGCCGTCCTGTTCGAGCACGTCGTCCGGGTCGCCGGAGTCCTCGCGCAGCAGGATCTGGTTGCCGGCGAGCATCCGCCGCTTCACCGGGGTCGACCGGCCGGGCTGGTTGACGGTCCGGTCCCAGACGCCGGCCCGGTCCAGACAGTCGTGCAGCTCGTCTCCGGCGGCGTCCGCGCCGACCGGGGCGACCAGCACCGCCCGCCCGCCGAGGGCGGCCACGTTGACGGCGGTGTTCGCCGCGCCACCGGCCGCCGAGATGCGCCGGCGCAGGCTGAGGACCGGGGCGGGCGCCTCCCGGCAGAGCCGGTCGGAGTCGGCGAACCGCCACTCGTCGAGCATGGCGTCGCCGATCACCAGCACGGGACGGCCCAGCCAGCTCTCCACGACGGTGGCGAGCCGGCGCTCTTCCGCTGCTGCTCCTGCCATGCCCGTCGGGGTCCCCATGGGGTGCCGGGTCAAACCTGGGCCGCCCCCGCCCGCCGACCGGCCCGGGTCACCTCGGGGCCGGGTTTCGGGCATCCGGGCCCGGGAACGTCCAGAGGTACCCGGAGAGGAGATGCACGAGATGGCAGCGACGACACTGCAGGGCAAGCGGATCGCCTTCCTGGCCGCCGACGGCGTCGAGGAGGTCGAGTACACACAGCCGCGCGAGGCGGTCGAGAAAGCCGGGGCCACGGCCGAGCTGGTCTCGCTGAAGCCCGGCCGGATCCAGTCCTTCAACCACCTCGACCACGGCAGGACGTACGACGTGGACGTGACCGCGGCGGACGCGGACGCCGGCGGCTACGACGCCCTGGTGCTGCCCGGTGGGGTGGCGAACCCGGACTTCCTGCGCGCCGACCCGGACGCGGTGCGGTTCGTGAAGGCGTTCTTCGAGGCCGGCAAGCCGGTCGGGGTGATCTGCCACGGCCCGTGGACGCTGGTCGAGGCGGACGTGGTCCGGGGCCGCCGGATCACCTCCTGGCCGAGCCTGCGCACCGACCTGACCAACGCCGGCGCGAACTGGGTCGACGAGCAGGTGGTCACGGACAACGGCCTGGTCAGCAGCCGCAAACCGGCTGACCTCCCGGCGTTCTGCGCCAAGATCGTGGAGGAGTTCGCCGAGGGCCGCCACTGACGCCGGGACGGCCGTCGACGGCGGGCGGCCGGCGCTGACGTCGGCCGGCCGCCGTCGAGGCCGGGAACCCGCCCGTCGTGGCGCGGGCGTCGAAGGAACCCCGGCACCGGGCATGATCCTCGCCGTACGGGATAGAAGGCGGGGTGACCAGCGAAGCCAACACCCGCCCGACGCTGACCGCCCGCCAGCTCCGCCTGCTCATGTTCGGCCTGATGACCGGCATGCTGCTCGCTGCGCTGGACCAGACGATCGTCGGCACGGCGCTGCCCACCATCGTCGGCGAGCTGGGCGGGATCGAGCACTACTCCTGGGTGGTCACCGCGTACCTGCTCGCGTCCACGGCCTCCACCCCGCTGTACGGCAAGATGGCCGACCTGTACGGGCGCCGTCCGGTCTTCCTCTTCTCGATCGGCACGTTCCTGCTCGGCTCGCTGCTCGCCGGGCTGTCGCAGGACATGACCCAGCTCATCGCGACCCGTGGGGTGCAGGGCCTCGGCGCGGGCGGCCTGATGACGCTGGCGTTCACCATCATCTCGGATGTGGTGTCGCCCCGGGAGCGGGGCCGCTACCAGGGCCTGTTCGGGGCGGTGTTCGGCATCTCCTCGGTGGCCGGGCCGCTGGTCGGCGGCTACTTCGCCGAGACGAACTGGCGGTGGATCTTCTACATCAACGTGCCGTTGGCGATCCTGGCCATCGTGGTCTGCTACCACGTCCTGCGGCTGATCCCGTTCGAGCGGCGGGAGCACACGATCGACTGGCTCGGCGCTGGGCTGCTGGTCGTCGGGGTGAGCTGCGTGCTGCTCGCGCTGAGCTGGGGTGGCACCTCGTACGCCTGGGGCTCCGGCCTGATCATCGGGCTGTTCGTGGCCGGGGCGGTGCTGGCCGTGCTCTTCCTGGTCCAGGAGGCCAGGGTGGGTGAGCCGATCCTGCCGCTGCGGCTGTTCCGCAGCCGGACGTTCGCGCTGGCCAACGGTGCCGGCTTCGTCATCGGCCTGGTGATGTTCGGGTCGATCATCTTCATCCCGCTGTACCTCCAGATCGTCAGGGGCGCGTCGCCGACCCGCAGCGGCCTGCTGATGCTGCCGATGATGGCCGGCATCATCGTCACCTCGATCGTGACCGGCCGGGCGATGAGCCGGATCGGCCGGTACAAGTGGTTCCCGGTGGCCGGCTCGGCGGCGCTGCTCGCCGGGATGCTGCTGTTCACCCGGCTCCAGGTCACCACGTCGCTCTGGCTGGCCTTCGGCTACATGGTGGTGATCGGCGTCGGGCTGGGCCTGTGCATGCAGTCGCTGATCCTCGCCGTGCAGAACGCGGTGGACGTCCGCGACCTGGGGGCGGGCACGTCGTCGGTGACGTTCTTCCGGTCGCTGGGCGGCTCGTTCGGGGTGGCGATCCTCGGGACGGTGCTGTCCTCCCGGCTCACCGGCCAGCTCGCCGACCGGCTGCCGGGCGCGATCGCCCAGCTTCCGCCGGACCAGCGGGCCGCGGTGGCGGCCCAGGGCGGGACGAGTATCTCGATCAACGACCCGGCGACGATCCTGGCCCTGCCCGGCCCGGTCCGCGACGCCGTCCAGGGCGCGTTCGTCGAGTCGCTGCACCTGGTCTTCCTCACCACCGGGCTGATCGCCGTGCTGGCGGTGCTGTTGACCCTGCTCATGCCGAACGAGCAGCTTCGCGGCGCCGGCCCGCAGGGCGCCACCGGCGGTGCCGACCCGCTCGGCGGCAGGGCGCCCGCCCCCGGCGGCCGGCCGTTGGCGAAGGAGTCGAAGGACGAGGCCGCCACCGACATGGAGGCCAAGAGCCAGACCATGCTCTGACCCCGGGCGGGCCCGCCCGGGGTCAGACGTCGGCCGGCACCGGGCTCACCCGAGGATCGGCCGGGTGGCTCCGGGGCTCACTTGAGGATCAGCCGGTTGGTCTGCTCGAAGACGTCCAGGTCGGCGAGGGTCTCGGTGACCGACACGGAGAGCGGGGTGGGGAGCCGCTCGCGCGGGAAGAATCCCGCGTCGGTCGTCTCGTCGGTGACCCGGGTCAGTTCGCCGTCCCAGTCCTCGACCCGGAACGCGACCGTGAAGATCTGGTAGGTGTGGCCGTACATGTTGGTGTTGATGTGGTCCGGCCCGGTGTAGAGGGTGAACGCGCTGACCCGTAGGGCGCGCAGCCCGGTCTCCTCGCGCACCTCGCGGACCGCGCAGTCGGCGATGGACTCGCCCAGCTCCATCGCGCCGGCCGGCATCGCCCACTGGCCGTTGTCGGAACGCCTGATCAGCAGTACCCGCCCGGCGCTGTCGCGGACCACCGCGCGGGCGCCGACGAACATGAGGGTGCGGTCACCGGCCAGGGCGCGGAGCTGCCCCACGTACGAGTCCGCCCAGGAGATGCTCATCTGGACAACCTACGGGGGTTCCCAACGTGTGACCGCCGACACTAGCTTCTTACTCATGCGTAGCACGATGATGGACGCCCCCCTCCAGGTCGCCCGGATCCTCGACCACGGCGCGACGGTGCACGGCACGGCCGAGGTGGTCACCTGGACCGGCGGTGAGCCCCGCCGCATGTCGTTCGCCGAGGTGGGGCGGACGGCCGCCCGGCTGGCCCACGCGCTGCGCGACGAGTGCGGGGTGACCGGCGACGAGCGGGTCGCCACGTTCATGTGGAACAACGCCGAGCACCTGGTGGCGTACTTCGCCGTGCCGAGCATGGGCGCGGTGCTGCACACGCTCAACATCCGGCTCTTTCCCGACCAGGTCGTCTACATCGCCAACCACGCGCAGGACCGGGTGGTGCTGGTCGACTCGACGCTGATCCCGTTGCTGGCCCGGGTCATCGGCGAGCTGGCCACCGTGCGGCACGTGGTGGTGGTCGGCGGCGGCGACCCCGCCCCGCTGGTGGCGGCGGCGGGCGACCGGATCGCCGTACACCAGTGGGACGCCCTGCTGGCCGGGCGGCCGGAGGTCTACGACTGGCCGGAGGTGGACGAGCGCGACGCCGCCGCCCTCTGCTACACCTCCGGCACCACCGGCAACCCCAAGGGGGTCGCCTACTCGCACCGCTCGATCTATCTGCACTCCCTCCAGGTCTGCATGCCGGAAGGGTTCGGCCTCGGGCCGACGCACCGCGAGCTGACCATCGTGCCGATGTTCCACGCGATGTCCTGGGGCCTGCCGTACGCGGCGTTCCTCTCCGGCGCGTCGCTGATCATGCCGGACCGGTTCCTCCAGGCCGCCCCGATCGCCGAGATGATCGCCGCCGAGCGGCCCACCCTGGCCGGCGCGGTGCCGACCATCTGGAACGACCTGCTGGCCTACCTGGACACCCACGACGTGGACATCTCCTCGTTGAGGGAGGTGATCGTCGGCGGGTCGGCGTGCCCGCCCGCGCTGATGCACGCGTTCGACGACCGGCACCACATCGACGTCATCCACGCCTGGGGGATGACCGAGATGTCGCCGCTCGGCTCGGTGGCCCGGCCGCCGGCCGGGGCGACCGGCGAGGACGCCTGGCGCTACCGGTACACCCAGGGCCGGGTCCCGGCCGGGGTCGCCGCGCGGATCGTCGGCCCGCTGGGCGAGCCGCTGCCCGCCGACGGGGCCTCCGTCGGCGAGTTGGAGGTCCGCGGGCCGTGGGTGACCTTCCGGTACGTCGGGGACGACGCCCCGGACGAGGAGAAGTTCCGCGACGGCTGGCTGCGCACGGGTGACGTCGGCACGCTCTCGCCCGATGGCTACATCACGCTCACCGACCGGGCCAAGGACGTGATCAAGTCCGGCGGTGAGTGGATCTCCTCGGTGGAGCTGGAGAACGCCCTGATGGCCCACCCGGCCGTGCTGGAGGCCTGCGTGGTGGGCGTGCCCGACGAGCGCTGGGACGAGCGTCCGCTGGCCACCGTGGTGGTCCGCGAGGGCACCGAGGTGAGCGCCGAGGAGCTGCGCGACTTCCTCGGGAGGTCGGTGGCGCGCTGGCAGCTCCCGGAGCGGTGGTCCTTCATCGACGAGGTCCCGAAGACCAGCGTCGGTAAGTTCGACAAGAAGGTGGTGCGCTCCCGGTACGCCGACGGCGGGCTGAGTGTCCGGGAGTTGACAACGCCGTAACGCTTTCAGGCGCATCGTCGCCTGAAGGGGCAGGGACGTACTCCTAAACATCCCTCCCCAGGGGGCGGCCCCGGCGTTCGCACCGCGCCGGGGCCGCCCGTCTCAAGCGGGCCGTCCCGTTCCTCCACGGTGCGGCCCCGCACTGCCATTGTCACGAAACTTGTTCGGCTCTGTCCCGGCGTCGGGGAAAACAGCCGGTGAACACCGCTCAGCCGGCGGCGCTGACCAGCACCTTCCCGACCACCGAACGCTCCACCGCCCGATGCGCCGCCGCCGTGTCGGCCAGCGGGTGGCGGTGCAGCGGCAGGCCGGCCTCCGCGCCCACCCGTACGCCGCCCTGCGCCACCGCCGCCGCCACGTCGTTGACCGCCTGCGCCTTCGCCGCCGTCGGGGCGGTGTAGACGAGCACGAACTGCCAGCGGGCGTTCGGCACCATCAGCGGCCGGATCGGCAGGGTCACCTCGTCCCCGCCGTCGTCGGCGTAGACGCAGACCGCCCCGCCCCGGCGCAGCACCTGTACGTCGGCCGCCGCGTTCCGCGCCGCCGAGACCTCGACGATCGTGTGCACCCCGTCGGGGGCGATCTTGCGGGTCTCCTCGACCACGTCCTGCTCGCGATAGTTGATCACGAACGAGGCCCCGGCCGCCGCCGCCAGGTTCGCCTTCTCCGCGCTGCTCACGGTGGTGATCACGGTGGCGTCGGCCCACCGGGCGAGCTGGATCGCGGCGTTGCCGACCGCGCCCGCCCCGCCCTGCACCAGCACCGTGTGGTCGGTCAGCGCGCCGGCGTGCAGCCCGTCGGGCATGAACTCCCCGGCCGTCAGGCAGCGGTGTGCGGTGAGGAACGGGATGCCCAGGCTTGCCCCGAGGTCGAAGGAAGCGCCGCCGAGTGGGACCGCCTGCCGGACCGGCACCACCGTGTACTCGGCGGCGGTGCCCCAGGGCCGCTGCCAGGCGGCCTCCCAGATCCACACCCGCTCGCCGGTTAGGTTCCGGTCCACGCCCGCGCCGACCGCCTCGACGACTCCGGCACCGTCCTGGCCGGGGATCTGCCAGCCGGCCGGCGGCCCCTGCCGGCGGGACTTCCAGTCGGTCGGGTTGACCCCGGAGACGGCCACCCGGACCAGGACCTCGCCGGGCCCCGGCTCGGGCACCGGCCGGTCGACCAGGTGCAGCACCGAGGCGTCACCACCGGTCTCGTACACGATCGCCCTCATCGTCTCCTCCTCACGTCGGGACGTGGTTCCGCCGTACCCCGGCGGGCCCTGATCATTCCGGCGCGCCCGACCGGCGCAAGGCGCAACCCGACCGGCGCACGCGTAACCCGGCCGGCGCACGCGCAACCCGACCGGCGCAACGCGCAACCCGGCTGGCCGGAACGCGCGAACCTGTTCGCCCGGGCCCGCAGGGACCGCCGCCGGCGAGTGGACGATCGCGCTGCCGATCCCCGCTGACCTGCGTCGACTTCCACCAGCGGGGGTTTCCCGGGCGCTACGACGGGGACAGCGCGGTGAGTGGGTGCCGCCCTCCGGCGGCGTACCTCGACGGCGTTGGAGGCGGCATGGCGATGGACTTGCTCGCTCAGGACGGATTGAAGATCAACTGGGTGGAGATGCCCACCTACAACACCATCATGTCGCTCGCCGCCGGCGTCGGTCTGCTGCTGATCGTCGCGCTCGGCCGGCAGGTGCTCCAACGGCAGGAGATCGTCGCCGAGGGATGGGCGATGGCCTTCGTCGTCCTGGGGGCCATCCTTGCCGCGACCGGTCTGCACATGACGCTCACCTGGCCCCTGGCCAGCGGCGGCTTCGCCTTCGACAACATCATCTTCGGTGAACCCGCACTCGCCTTCGGCGTGCTGCTGCTGGCCGCCGGGTTCGTGCTGTGGCGCCGGGCACCCCTCTTCGCCGGGAGGGCCGGGGACATCGAGGGCCGCGAGCCGGTGGCCGCCGACGAGCGGCTCCAGTACACGCAACGGCTCCTCGCGCCCATCTCGGTGTTCGTCTTCGCGCTCGGCCTTGCCTGCTTCGCGATCGCCGCCGCAGGCTGGACGTACACCCTCTTCGCGGCACCGCCAGAAGAGCCGATCTCCGGGAAGTTCGCCGACTATCCCCTCATCGAGGCCACCTTCATCTCAGGGCTGTACGTGCTGGTCGGGGTCGGCGCCGTACTCTTCCCGTTCGCGCTGCGCCGCCTGCGCCGCCCGCTGCTGCTGATCGCGGGCTGGGCCTGGGGCCTCGCCGGACTCGCGTTCCTGCTCTTCGGCGCGCTGAACTACTTCACCCACATCGGGCTGATTGTCAACACCCAGTAGTCGCCAGCGCCCGCACCGATTCGGGATCGCTCAGCCGAGGCCGGCGACGACCTCCGGGGTCAGGTCGCCCACCGTCGGCAGCACCACGGCCGCGAGCCGCTCGGCGTCCGGGTCCAACGGGTACGCCCCGTGCGGCACCGCCACCACCCGCATCCCTGCGGCGGCGGCCGACCGCACCCCGTTGGAGGAGTCCTCCACCGCGACGCAGCGGGACGGGTCGACGCCGAGCCGCCCGGCGACGGCCAGGTACACGTCGGGGGCGGGCTTGCCGTGCGCGGTCTCCTCGGTCGACAGCGTCGCCCCGAACGCGTCGGTCAGGCCCGTCGCGGCCAGCGCCGCCGCGATCAGCCGGGTCGGCGAGGAACTGGCCAGCCCCAGCGGCCACCGGGCCGCCAGCCGGCGCACCACCTGGCCCGCCCCGTCGATCACCGGTACGCGCTCCGCGTACCGCCGGGTCATCTCGTCGACCACCTCGGCGGCGACCTGCTCGGCCGTCCGGTCGACGCCCAGCTCGCCGCTGAGGTACCGGGCCCACTCGCCGGTGCTCATCCCCATCAGCCGGCGCTGGGTGTCCGGCTGCCAACTGCCGCCGTGCGTCGCCACGTAGGCCCGGCGGACCTCCTCCCAGACCGGCTCGGAGTCCACGATCACGCCGTCCAGGTCGAAAACCACCGCATCAGCCACGCCCCCATCCTGCCTGAGCCGGGGCGGCCCCGCGACGGACAGGCTCCCGGCCCGAGCCGGGGCGGCCCCGCCACCGACAGGCGGCCGGAAACGGGCAGCCCCGCCACGGCGGGCGGCCGGGGACTTGGCCGACCCGGCGGTGGCCGGGCCGGGGCGGCTGGCCGGGCTCAGGCCGGCAGCGGGGGCAGGCCGATCGGACTGCCCGGCGGGATCACCGTGTGACCGGCGCGGGCGATCGGGTCGAGCAGCTCCCGCAGCCGCTCCGTGCCGTCCGTGCCGAGCGCCCGCCACGGGTGGGTGGCCGCCAAATCGGTGGCATCCTCTACGGCTTGGAACGCGGCCCGGCCGTGCCCGGTCGGCTCGCCGTCGGGCGTCAGCCAGTTCCGCTCGGCCAGCCGGCCGGCCGCCGCCCGCCACTGCTCCTCGGACCAGCCCCGGCCCAGCAGGTTCACCGGCGCCATGCCGTCGGCCACCTTCCAGGCCAGCGTCTCCACCGGGTCCAGGCCCGCCGCGACCAGCGCGGCGACGTGTCCGTCGCCCCGGTGTTCGCGCAGGGTGGTGGCCGCCCGCCAGAGCCGGGCCAGCGGGTACTCGGCGGCCGGCAGGGCGGCGTTCGCGGCCCCCAGCACCCGGCCGGCGGGCTGCGCCGCGCGGGCGGCCGTCTCCAGCAGCCCGGCGGCCTCGGCGAGGTGCCCCTCCGGCAGCTCGTACGTCAGCTCGGCCAGCGCCTGCACCGCACCGGTGAGCCGGGCCCGCAGCGCCTCCTCCGGGGTGACCAGCCGCCACACCGCCGGCAGCGCCCGGGCCACCATGTGCGGGGCGAAGCTGAAGAACGCCGCGACCACCGGGGCCGCCTCGGCGGCACCCAGCGGGGCGGACCGGCCGGCGAAGTAGCCCCGCCAGTAGCCGCGCAGACCGACCGCCTCGTAGGCGGCACGGGAGCGCGGATGGAAATAGGTGACCGCGTGCACCGGCTCGAAGTGCGTCCACATCAGCCGGGCGAGACCCGGGTCGTCCAGCGCCGCCACGTGCACCTCCGCGTCGGGTCGGGAATCACCGTGGCGCGGCCGGAACCGCCCACGGTGACCCCGAACCTACTGGTCGTGGGCGACCGGAAGGAAGACCGCTGTGAACTACCGCATGACCGCGCGGGCTACTGGGCGGCGAGCACGTCGACGACGAACCGCAGCGGGCCCGCCGGACGGCCGCCGGAGGCGTCGTTGCCGTACGCCAGCTCGGCGGGCAGGTCGAGCTGCACCCGGCTGCCCACGTTCACCCCGACCAGGCCCTGGTCCCAGCCCTTGATGACCTGCCCGACGCCGATCCCGAAGGTGGCCGGCTGGCCGGTCTTCCAGGACGCGTCGAACTCCTTGCCGTCCTTGTAGAACACGCCCACGTAGTTGGTGGTGATCTGCTGGCCGGACTTGACCGCCGGGCCCTTGCCCTTGATCAGCGTCGTCACGACGAGCTTCTTCAGCTCGCCCTTGCCCGCCTCGACCTTCGGCTTGGTGGCCAGCGCCGGGTCCGTCCCCTCGGGAAGTTGCGGGGCGGGCGGCGCGGTGGGCTCGGCCGATGGGGCGCTGGCCCCGGCCGACGGGGCGGACGCGAACTCACCCGGAGCGTCGTCGTCGCCCTGGTTCACGACGACGAAGACCCCGACCAGGACCGCCACGACGGCGAGGCCGGCGAGCGCGCCGAGGATGGACTGCCGGCGGCGCTTCGCCTCGGCGGCCTTCTTCGCCGCCAACTGGAGGCCCAGTCGCCGCTCCGCCTTGCCGCCCGGGCCCTGGCCCGCCGACCGGTTCTGCACACGCTCGCTCACGTCGACTCCCTGATCAAGAGGTGGGGGCCCGGCGGCCGCTGCCGAGGCCAGCGCACACGGTACCCGCCTTACTCCCCTCGGTGCTGCCTCGGCCCGAGCACGTCCCGCTCCGGCCGTCCCGTTCGCGCCCGCCCGTCCGGTCGCTGCCCTTTGGCCAGGGTTGCCCGATGCGGGGCTTCCGACGGGGGTAGTTTCACGACCATGGCGATCCTCACCGAAGCAGACCTGGCCCTGCTGGCTGAACCGCAGCTCGCCCACGTGGCCACCATCGAGCCGGACGGCACCCCGCACGTGACGCCGGTGTGGGTGGACACCGACGGCCGGCACATCGTGTTCAACACGGCCAAGGGGCGGCAGAAGTACAACAACATCCAGCGCAACCCGATGGTCGCGGTCTCCGTCGTCGACAAGGCCGACGACTTCCGCACCCTGTGGGTGAAGGGCACCACCGAACTGGTCGAGGAGGGCGCCGACGAGCACATCGACCGGATGGCGCAGAAGTACCTCGGGCAGGACACCTACCCGTTCCGGCAGCCCGGCGAGGAGCGGGTGATCGTCCGGGTCACCCCCACCCAGAAGCTCGGGCGCGGCTGACGTGCGTGGCGGGGGGCCCAACGGTCGACCGGGGCCCCGCCGCTAGGCGGTCTTGCGGGGGGCCTTCTTCGGGGCGGCCTTCTTGGCCGGGGCCTTCTTCGCGGCGTCGGACTCCGCAGCCTTCTTCGTGGCCGCCTTCTTCGTACCCCCGGCCTTCTTCTCGGCGGTCTTCTTCGCCGGGGCCTTGGCCGCCTTCTGCGCCGACCGGGCCGAGGTGATCGGGGTCGGCTCCCCGCCACCGGCCGCCGGCTGCTCGCCGCGCGCCACCCGGGCCCGCTCCACCGACGCCTTCAGCGCGGCCATCAGGTCCACCGCCGCGGCCGGGGCCGCCTCGACCTCCTCCGGCTGGACGACCTCCCGGCCCTCCACCTTCGCGTCGATGACCTCCTGCAACGCCGCCCGGTAGTCGTCGGTGAAGACGTCCGGCTCGAACTCCCCGGCCATCGAGTCGATCAGCGAGCTGGCCATCGCCAGCTCCGGGGGCCGGACCTTCAGGTCCTCGCCCAGGAAGCCGAAGTCCGGGGTGCGCACCTCGTCCGGCCAGAGCATCGTGTTGAGCAGCAGCACCCCCTCCCGGACCCGCAGGGTGGCCAACTGCTCCCGCTGGCGCAGCGCCACCTTCACGATCGCCACCCGCTCCGAGTCGGCGAGCGCGTCACGCAACAGCACGTACGGCTTGGTCGCCGTGCCCTCCGGCTCCAGGAAGTACGCCTTGTTGTAGAGGATCGGGTCGACCTGCTCCGCCGGCACGAACTCCAGCACGTCGATGGCGCGCGAGGTGGTCAGCGGCAGGTCGGCGAAGTCGGAGTCGGTCAGGATCACCATCTCGCCACCGCCGATGTCGTACCCCTTGGCGATGTCGTCGTAGGTGACCTCCTCGCCGCAGACGGAGCAGGTGCGTTTGTAGCGGATACGCCCGCCGTCCTCCCGGTGCACCTGGTGGAAGCGGATGTCTTTCTCCTCGGTGGCCGAATAGAGCTTCACCGCGATCGAGACCAGCCCGAACGAGACCGCCCCCTTCCAGATCGCCCGCATACCCCACTCCTCTCCCCGGTTCAGCTCAGGATCCCAAAGGATCGAAGCGGGCGCGAGCACTTCGATTGCCCTACTACAGTCGAGAAATGCCCGGCGCGCCGTTGAAGCCGATGCTCGCGATGACCGGCCCGCTGCCCGCCGGCGCCGACTGGGCGTACGAGTTCAAGTGGGACGGCGTACGCGCGCTGGCCGATATCACCGCCGGCCGGCAACACCTGTACGCCCGCTCCGGCGTCGAGATCACCGCCGCGTACCCGGAGTTGATCACCCTCGGCGAGCAGGTCGACGACGCGCTGCTCGACGGTGAGGTGGTGCTGCTCAACCAGGCCGGCCAGCCCTCGTTCACCGCCCTGGCCGAGCGGATGCACGTGCGGGACGCGGCCAAGGCGGCCCGGCTCGCGGCGACCGTGCCGGTGACGTACATGATTTTCGACCTGCTCCGGCTGGGTGGCGCGGACCTGACAGGGCGGCCGTGGCGGCAGCGGCGGGAGCTGCTGGACGGGCTGGGCCTCGGTGCCGCCCGGTGGGCGGTGCCGCCGACCTTCACCGACGGCCCGGCCACCTACGAGGCGGCCGGCGAGCACGGCCTCGAAGGGGTGATGGCCAAACGGGCCGGCTCGGCCTACCGGCCCGGCGTCCGCTCGCCGGACTGGGTGAAGGTCAAGCTGGAGGTGACCGGCGACTTCGTGGTGGGCGGCTGGCGACCCGGCGCGCGCAGGATCGGTGGGCTGCTGATCGGGGTGCCCGGCCCCGACGGGCGGCTCGTCTACCGGGGCCGGGTCGGCGGGGGCATCGGCGCGGCCATGGAGCGGGAACTGCTGCGCGAGCTGGAGCCGCTGCGCTCCGGGGAGTCGCCGTTCTCCGGGGACGTGCCGCGCGAGGACGCCCGGGCCGCCATCTGGGTACGGCCCACGGTGGTGGTCGAGGTGAAGTACGGTCAGCGCACCCCGGACGGCCGGCTGCGCTTCCCCCGTGTGCTGCGGCTCCGCCCGGACAAGCCGCCGCAGGAGGTGGACGATGCCGGGTGACCGGTTCCGGGTCGACGTGCAGGGGCGCACGCTGGAGCTTTCCAACCTGGACAAGGTGCTCTACCCGGCGGCGGGCTTCACCAAGGGTGAGGTGATCGACTACTACACCCGGATCGCCCCGGTGCTCCTGCCCCACCTGGCCGACCGGGCGCTCACCCGGATCCGGTACCCGAACGGCGTCGACGAGAAGAGCTTCTTCGAGAAGAACGCCCCGGCCGCCACCCCCGACTGGGTACACACCGAGACGCTGCCCGTCCCCGGGTCGAGCAAGGGCCGGGAGACCATCGACTACGTGGTGGCCGACGACCTGCCGACCCTCGTCTGGCTGGCCAACCTGGCCGCGCTGGAACTGCACACACCGCAGTGGAGGATCGGAGCCCACCCGGACACGATGGTCGTGGACCTGGACCCGGGTGCCCCGGCCGGGCTGCGCGAGTGCTGCGAGGTGGCGCTGCTGCTGCGCGACCGGCTCGCCTCCGACGGCATCGACTCGTACCCGAAGACGTCCGGGAAGAAGGGCATGCAGCTCTGCTGCCCGATCGCTGGTACCCAGTCCTCTGATCTCGTCTCGGACTATGCGAAGCGGGTCGCCCAGGAGTTGGAGAAGGAACACCCGAAGCTGGTCGTGTCGCGGATGGCGAAGAACCTGCGCCCTGGGAAGGTCTTCATCGACTGGAGCCAGAACAACGCGGCCAAGACGACGGTGTCGCCGTACTCGCTGCGGGCGCAGTCCGTGCCGGCCGTCTCCACCCCGCTGACCTGGGACGAGGTTTCCGCCGGTGCCGCCGGGAAGCGGCCGGCCGCTCGCCCCTATACCGCTGTGGAGGTGCTGAAGCGGGTGGAGAAGCAGGGGGATCTGCTCGCGCCGCTGCTCGACGGCGGCCCCAAACTGCCCGCCGGCTGACGTGCCGGCCGAGTCCGCGTCGTCGGTGGAGGACCGTCAGCGGGCCCTAAGGCGGGTGCGGGAGCCCCGAAGAGCGTCCTGCGTCCTGCGTCGCACACGAAGATGCCCAGGTGGCATGGGGTGAAGTAGGTCCGGGTGTTCGCGGAAACCGCGACGATCCGGCGACCGCCGGTCAGGCGGCCGGCCAGGAGATCGGTCGGCAGCGCACACCCGCTCAGCCGTCGGGCAGCCGGTACCGGGCCGGCCGGACGTTGCGCGCCGGTGACCATGGCCGGTGGGAGCAGGGCACGGCGTGGTCGGTCGGCAACGCGCACCGTGCGCCTCCGGGCAGTAACCGGTCGCAGAAGACCCGATGGCGTACGCCCTGGGCGTCCTCGGCCGAGACGGTCACCTCGCCCAGGTCGACGCGCCGGCTGAGCCGGGCCAGCAGGCGGGTGGCCGTCCGGGCGAAGATCCGCGCCCGGAGCAGGTCGGGCGCGGTGATCGGCAGGTGGATCACCCAGCGGTCACTCATCGGTACCGGTGCTTCCCGGACTGGCCGCTCTGCCACGCGTGCAGCGCCCGCCGGATGCGTACGTTCTCTTCCCGCACCGCGACCACGGCGGTCTGCGCCACGGCCAGTTCGTCGGCGACCTCGTGCAGGAAGGTGCGGATCTCGAACGGGTCGAGCCCGTGCCGGCGGACGCTGAACCGCCGCTCGCGGATCTGCGCGGGGCGCAGGGGTCGTCTCGTTCTCTCCTGTCGGCCGGTCAGCCAACGGATCAGGTGGCGCACGGGGGACCGCCCTTCGTCGGGTGCACGTCGAAGTGGAGGGGCGGCCCCCGCCGGTCCGAGTCGGCGGAGGCCGCCCCGCCCGGCCGCCGCAGCCACGAACGGCGGTACGGCGGCAGGGCCGCGCCGGGGGAGTGGCGCGGGGGGTCTTCCGGCGGCAATGCGAGACCGGTACGAGAGGTGCCAACCGACCGCAGCAGCACCGCATCACCGACAGTGACGCTACCGATACCTCTCACCTCTGTCAACGCTTGCCTACCTATCAAATCTCGCTGGCACGCTGCCTGCTGCTTCCCTTCCAGTTGTTGCCGCTCTTTCACCTCGTGCTCGATACTGGGAGCGCCAACCGACTGCAAGGGGCCTCCACGTGCCGATTCCGCCGACCATGAATGAGTTGATCAAGGATCTGCTGAGGCGGATCGAGGTGCGCGAGTTCCAGCCCGGGTCACAGATACCGTCCACCCAAGAACTGGCTGATCACTACGACCTGTCGCTCTCGACGATTCACCGCGCGGTGGCGACGCTGCGGGAGCAGGGCGTGCTGGTCGGCCGCCCGGGTCGCGGTGTCTTCGTCGCGGAGTCCACCCGGCCCTGACCAGGCTGGTGGGCGGTCAACTGCCGCGCCGCCCGGGGTGCCGCGACTGCGCCAGCGGACTCCGTCAGGGCCAAGCCGTTCTTGCTCGCCATGAAATCACCCGAACCGAGGAGTGCCACGTGGAGCGGACCACTGTCCCGGCGGTCACGGCGACCGTTCCGTCCCCGGCCGTGACGGCCGGCGACGTCGGCCGTCCACTGTTCACCTTCTGCGACGACGCCACCGGCGAGCGGGTAGACCTGACCGCGTCCGAGTTGGGCGACTGGGCCGCCCGCGCCGCCGCCCTGCTGCGCGACGACTGCGGGCTGGGCGTCGGCGACCGGGCGGCCGTGCTGCTGCCGGCGCACTGGCAGACCGCCGCCGTGCTGCTGGGCGCCTGGTCGATCGGTGTGGCCGTGTCGGCCCGGTCCCGGGCGACCGCCGGGCTGCCGGTCCTCGACCAGGGTGCCGACGAGCCGCTGGACGCGGTCTTCGTGTCGTGGGCGCGGCTGGACGACTGGCTGGAGGACGTGCCCGAGGGGCGGCACCGGTTCGTGCTCGGCCTCGGTCATCCGCGCGCCGAGGTGCCCGAGGGCTGGCGGGACTGGCTCGCCGAGGTGAGCCGGCAGGACGCGGCCCCACCGGCCTACGCGGCGGTGCACCCGTCGTTCGCGGCCACCCCGGACGGCACGAGCTATCACGCGTGGGGCGAGATCGCCCGGCACATCGCCGACTCGCTGGGCCTGCGCCCCGGCGATCGGGTGCTGGTCGACACGCCCGACTACGAGGAGCCGGTGAAGTGGCTGCTCGCGCCGCTGGTCGCGGGCGCGTCCGTGGTGGTCTGCGCCAACCTCGACCCGGCCCGGCGGGACGCCCTGATCGCCGCCGAGGGGATCACCCGGGCGCTCTGAGCGCCGTTGGGCCGGCCGGAAACCCTTTGACTCCACCGGGCTCCGCGACGCCTACTTCTCTCGGCGAGCAGGACGAGGAAGGGATCCCGGTGGACCGGACGGATCTGGGCGTGGACGCCCTCACCTGGGCGGATGTCGGTGAGCAGCACCTCGCGGCGCTCACGGAGCTGGCCGGGGAATGCCTGGCCGTCGACGGCGGGCTGCCGCTGTTCGCCCGTCCCCCGTTGCTGCGGGCCCGGCTGTTGCAGACTCGTACCCTCGGTGCCTGGCACGATGGCCGCCTGGTCGCGGCCGTCGGCGTGGGCACCGGCCGGGAGCCGGCCACCAGCACCGGCCTGGTGCATCCGGGCTGGCGCGGGCGGGGTCTGGGCGGTCGGCTGCTGGACTGGGCGGGCGAGCAGGCCGGGGGCGCCGAGCTGCTGCTCACCACCGAGTCCTGGAGCCCCGGCGCGGACGCCCTGTTCGTGGCGCGCGGCTTCGAGCGGACCTTCGTCGAGTGGGTGCTGCGGCACGACCTCGCCGCCCTGCCGGACGTGCCGCCGCCCGACGGGGTGCGCACCGGGCCAGTGGTTCGGGAGGCCGGCCCCGAGCTGTTCGAGACGTACCGGGCGTCCTTCGCCGACCGGCCCGGATTCCGGGCGCCCGAGGCCGAGGAGTGGCTGGGCGAGCTGTGGGACGACGACGGGTACCGGCCGGACCTGTCGCTGATCGCCCGCGGTCCCGACGGCACCGCCGTCGGCTTCCTCAACGTCATCGACAACTGGGTCGACCAGGTGGGCGTGGTCCCCGGCTGGCGGCAGCGGCGGGTCGGGGCGCACCTGATGGCCGTCGCGCTGCGGTCGTTGGCTGGTGACGGTGCCGGGGAGGCGTGGCTCTGCGTCAACGACGACAACCCGGCCGCCGTGCTGTATCGGGGGCTCGGGTTCCGCGACGCCGGCCGCCGCGCCCGCTACCTGCGCCGCCGTCCCTGACACAGCCGGGCGGCGGCGGGCAAGCCGTGCCGACCACCATGTCGGCGATGTGCGGTGTCGGGGTGACCTCGAACCGCCATCTCGCCGACATGGCGGAAGCACGTCAGTCGAACGCGGCGGCGAACATGCCGGGCTGGTAGGAACCGCCCCGCTGGTGCACGATCACGGCCAGCCGGTTGGCGGCGTTGATCAGGGCGACCAGGGAGACCAGCGCGGCGATCTGGTCATCGTCGTAGTGCTTGCGTACCTGGGCCCAGGTCTCGTCGGACACGCCCTGGTGGGCGTCGGCGAGCCGGGTGCCCTCTTCGGCGAGCGCCAACGCGGCCTGCTCGGCCCCGGTGAAGACGGTGGACTCGCGCCAGGCGGCGACGAGGTTGAGCCGGACCGAGGTCTCACCGGCGGCTGCGGCCTCCTTGGTGTGCATGTCGATGCACCAGCCGCAGCCGTTGATCTGGCTGGCGCGCAGCGACACCAGCTCCTGCGTGGACTTCGGTAGCGGCGACTGATGGATCACCATGCCGGCGTTGGCGAACCGCTTGGCGAACCTCGTGGCGAGCTCGTTGTCGAACAGGTTGAATCGGGCGTCCATGGTGCCGTCCTTCACTCGTGGGGGTCGGTCGGACGAACACGAGATGCCGGCGTTCGGGTTCCTGTGACGGCGGGGGCGGGTGACGACTGCCACAGCCGGAGGTGTCACACGCCGGCGGGGTTCGGCGTCTGATGGGTGACGCAGTCGAGAGCGAACGGGAGTCACCCATGGTGGGCACACCGCAGACCGCAGCCGGCGGAGGCCGGGGCACCGAGCTGCCGGACCCGGCCACCGAGGCGTTCCTCGCCCACCGGAACCTGCTGTTCACCGTCGCGTACGAGATGCTCGGCTCGGCCGCCGACGCGGAGGACGTCCTGCAGGAGACGTGGTTGCGGTGGGCGGGCGTCGAACTCGGCACGGTGCGGGATCGGCGTGCCTACCTTGTCCGGATCACCACCCGCCAGGCACTCGCCCGGCTGCGTACGCTCGGCCGCCGCAAGGAGTCCTACGTCGGCCCCTGGCTGCCCGAGCCCCTGCTCACCGCGCCCGACGTGGCCGAGGACGTCGCGTTGGCCGACAGCGTCTCGATGGCGATGCTGCTGGTGCTGGAGACGCTCGCGCCGACCGAACGGGCGGTGTTCGTGCTGCGTGAGGTGTTCGACCTCGGGTACGACGAGATCGCCGAAGCCGTCGACAAGAGCCCGGCCACGGTCCGGCAGATCGCACACCGGGCCCGGGCACACGTCGCGGCGCGCCGGCCACGCCGGGTCGTTTCGGCGGTCGAGACCCGGAACGCGCTCGATGCGTTCCAGCGGGCGGTCGAAACCGGTGACCTGCAACGCCTGCTCGACATCCTCGCCCCGGATGTCGTCCTTCTCGGCGACGGTGGTGGAGTCAGGCAGGCCGTCCTGCGGCCCATCGTGGGGGCCGACAAGGTCGCCCGCCTGCTGGCCGGCGGGTGGAGCAGGGGCGCGCACCTCTCGTCGCTGCGGCCGGCGCAGGTCAACGGCAACCCGGCGCTGATTGTCCGACTCGCCGGGGAGCTCGACACCGTCCTGGCGGTGCGCGTCGACGACGGCCGCATCACCGGGCTCTACGCCGTACGCAATCCTGAGAAGCTGTCGCACATGGCGCGGGAAATTGTGCTGAGCCGCTGAGTCGGCGGTGAACCGGAAGATCGGCGCGGGTAGCAGGTGCACCGCGAAGTGTTTGCGACCGTGGTACCGCTGGTAGTACCATTGACCGCGTGCCGTCCATGGACAAGCTCGTTGCAGCGATGCGGTCCAACCAGCAGAACATCGCCTACAACGATCTTTACCGGGCATGCGAACACTACTTCGGGAAGCCACGACAAGCCGGCAGCTCTCACGCGGTGTTCAAGACGCCCTGGGCGGGCGACCCACGCGTGAACATCCAGAACGACAAAGGCAAGGCGAAGGCGTACCAGGTGCGGCAAGTGCTCAAGGCGATCGACAAGAAGGAGGCCATGTGATGCAGCCTGATCTCCGTCCCGAAATCACCCACTACACCTACCGGGTCACCTGGTCTGCCGAGGATCGCGAATTCGTCGCCACCTGTGCCGAGTTTCCCTCTCTCTCGTGGCTGGCTCCCTCCCAGATCGAGGCTCTGCAAGGGCTTGAGGATCTGCTGCGTGAGGTGATCGAGGACATGCAGGAGCAGGGCGAGCCGGTGCCGCAGCCGTTCGCCGAGCGCAGTTACTCGGGCAAGTTCAACCTCCGCGTCGGAGAGAGCCTGCACCGGGAACTCGCCGTCCAGGCCGCTGAGGACGGCATGAGCCTCAACCAGTACGTCCTGCGGAGGCTCCGAGCCGCCTGACCGGAGCGGGTCAGTCGACCGTCGGCAGCTTCGGGCCGAGGACGTCGTCGGCGTCGATGATCGTGTACGCGTACCCCTGCTCGGCGAGGAAGCGTTGCCGGTGGGCGGCGTACTCGGTGTCGATGGTGTCCCGGGAGACGACGGTGTAGAAGTGTGCCTGCCGGCGGTCGGCCTTCGGCCGGAGCACCCGGCCCAACCGCTGCGCCTCCTCCTGCCGCGACCCGAACGTCCCGGACACCTGGATGGCCACCGCCGCCTCGGGCAGGTCGATGGAGAAGTTGCCGACCTTCGAGATGACCAGCGTGCGGACCTCCCCGGACCGGAACGCGTCGAACAGCCGCTCCCGTTCCTTGTTGGTCGTCGACCCCTGGATGATCGGGGCGTCGAGGTACTCGCCGAGCTGGTGCAGCTGGTCGATGTACCCGCCGATCACCAGCACCTGGTCGCCCGCGTGCCGGTCGACCAGCGCCTTGACCACCGGTAGCTTGGTGCGGGCGGTCGCCGCCATCCGGTAGCGCTCCTCGGCCTCCGCCGTCGCGTACGACATCCGCTCCGCGTCAGTCAGCGTCACCCGTACCTCGGTGCACTCGGCCGGGGCGATCCAGCCCTGCGACTCGATGTCCTTCCACGGCGCGTCGTACCGCTTGGGGCCGATCAGGCTGAACACGTCACCCTCCCGGCCGTCCTCGCGTACCAGGGTGGCGGTCAGGCCGAGCCGGCGGCGGGCCTGGAGGTCGGCGGTGAACCGGAAGATCGGCGCGGGCAGCAGGTGCACCTCGTCGTAGACGACCAGGCCCCAGTCGCGGGCGGAGAACAGGTCCAGGTGGGTGAACGCGCCGCCGCGCCGCGAGGTGAGCACCTGGTACGTGGCGATGGTGACCGGGCGGATCTCCTTGCGCTCGCCCGAGTACTCGCCGATCTCCTCCTCGGTCAGCGAGGTGCGGGCGATCAGCTCCCGCTTCCACTGTCGGCCGGCGACGGTGTTGGTCACCAGGATCAGGGTGGTCGCCTTCGCCTCGGCCATCGCGGCGGCGCCCACGAGCGTCTTGCCCGCGCCGCAGGGCAGCACCACGACGCCCGACCCGCCGGCCCAGAACGCCTCCACGGCCTCCCGCTGGTACGACCGCAGCGTCCACGGCTTCCCGCCGTCCTTGCCGGCCTCGGCCAGATCGATCTGGTGGGCCTCGCCGTCGACGTACCCGGCCAGGTCCTCCGCCGGCCAGCCGAGCTTCAGCAGCGCCTGCTTGAGCCGGCCCCGCTCGGACGGGTGCACCGCGATCGTGTCGTCGTCGAGCTTCGCGCCGAGCATCCCGGCGAGTTTCTTGCTCTTGGCGACCTCGATCAGCACCATCCGGTCCAGCGCCCGCAGCACCAGCCCGTGCGCCGGGTCGTTGGCGAGTTGCAGCCGGCCGTACCGGTCCATCGTCTCGGCCACGTCGACCAGCAGCCCGTGCGGCACCGGGTAGCGGGAGTACTTGAGCAACGAGTCCACCACGCCCTCGGCGTCGTGGCCGGCGGCCCGCGCGTTCCACAGCCCCAGCGGGGTCAGCCGGTACGTGTGCACGTGCTCGGGGGAGCGCTCCAACTCGGCGAACGGCGCGATTGTCATCCGGCAGGCCTGGGCGTCGGGGTGGTCGATCTCCAGCAGCAGGGTCTTGTCCGACTGAACGATCAATGGTCCACCGCTCACGCCAGCGTCCTTTCCTTGCCTGGTCGCCGGCCGCCTCGCGGGTGTCCGGGTGACCCCGGGCCGACCATCCAGTCTTGCACGGAAGCGGATGAGGGCAGAAAATCGGACACCGGGGTGCAACCATTCCCGTACGCCCGGCGTCTAGCAGAGGGACGACCACCCTGGGAGGCCTCATGAGACAGGTTCCGCTCACCGCCAGGGTCGTCGCCTTGGCCGTGGTCACGCTGGTCGGCGTCGGTTCGTGCACGCCCGATCGGCAGGCCGACCCGGGTGGCCGTGGAGGAGGGCTCGCCCAGGCCGGCTCAGCCGAGCAGGGAACGGGGGCGGGCGGTTCGTCCGGCCCCGACCAGCGGACCCGGCCGAAACCCACCCCGACGAAGGCGAAACCGAAACCCAGGCCCAAGCCGACGCCGACCCGGACGGCTGCCCCCGAGCGGGCCGTGCCGACCGTGCCGACCCGGGCCGCCGGCTGCCCGCAGGGCGAGCATCAGCGCGAGGTGGAGACGTACCTGGCGAAGCTGGGCGGGTTCGGGCGGGTGACTGTGGACGGCCGCCAGTCCGCCGCCGACTGCGCCGCGATCAAGAAGTTCCAGCAGCGGTACGACATCCGCCCGGCCGCCGGCCGCGCCGGCCCCACCACGTACGACGTGGCGAAGCGGCTGGCCACCACCGACACCCGCCGGTGCAAGGCCGGGTCGTCCGGCACCACCTTCTGCATCGACCTCACCCGGCAGACCACCTGGGCGGTGCGCGGCGGGAAGGTCGTCTGGGGCCCGACGGTGACCCGGACCGGCATGCCGGGGTATGCCACCCCCGCCGGCACCTACAAGATCAATTACCGGAACATCAAGGAGTGGTCCGACCCGTACGAGGTGTGGCTGCCGTACTGGCAGCACTTCACCCAGGGGATGGGCTACCACCAGACCACCACCTACCTGCACGAGAAGTCGATCGGCTCGCACGGCTGCGTGAACCTGCTCCCCGCCGACGCCCGCCGGGCGTGGGAGCTGGGCAAGGTCGGCAGCCGGGTGATCCTCTTCGGCCGCCGACCCGGCACCTGACCGGCCGGCCCGCGATCCGCCCGGCACCCGATCCGCCCGGCACCCGATCAGCCCCGGCTCCGAGGAGGCGGCGATGAGCGTCGACCACGAGGTGACCGCCGAGGACGAGCCCGTGCCCGGCATCGCGGCGGTCACCACAGCCACCGTGGTCGGCTACGGGCTCGCCGCCGCCGTCCTCGTCGCCTGGTTCCTGTACGGCTGGCTGGTCCAGCAGCAGGGCTTCGTCGCCTCGGTCGGCGAGTCCGCCGGGGCGGGGTTCGCCCTGCTGCTGGCCGTCTCCGTGGTGGGCACCGTGCGGCGCAGCCGCCGCTGACCGGGGACGGGGCCCCGGCCGGGCGCCGGCGCGCGCGCCAGCTCTCCAGGGCCGCCGCGGTGATCCGGCACGCCGGTCAGCTCTCCAGGACCGCCGCGGTGATCCGGTGCAGCGCGAAGGTGTGCAGCATCTCCGTCCGCTCGTCCTCGGCCCGCAGATAGCCCGCCCCGATCGACACCGGCCGGAGCAGCCGGGACGCGGTCGCCCCGTGCGTGTCGACGTACCCCACCCAGACCAGCGCCTTGTCCCGGACCGCCTGCTGGAGCACGGCGAGCGCGTCGCTGTGGCCGTGCGCCGGCGCCGGGCCCGAGCCGGCCGTACTGCCACGCACCACCGCCGGGGCCCGCCGGGCCGCCCGCGCCGCAGCCTCGCCCCGGCGGATCTGCTCCACCACCCCGAGCAGCCGCGGCATGGCCAGTTTCGGGGACGCCAGCGGGTCGAGCGTCCGACCGACCGGCGCCCGTCCGGGGGCCCGCCGGGTCTTCGGCCGGGCCAGCACCGCCGCGCCGGAGCCGTCCTCCGGCACCGGGGCGTACCCGGCGTCGCGCAACGCCATCAGCATCCGGTTGACCTGGTACGGGGTGGACAGCACCGTCGGGGCCAGCCGGCGGAACGCCAGCGACTCCAGCCGCCGGTCGGCCAGCACCTCGGCGAGCAGTGCCTCGTCGTCGCTGCGCACGTACCCGCCGGCGGAGCCGACCCGCAGCCCGCCGTGCTTGCGGGCCACGTCGTCCACCAGGTAGGTCAGCCCCTGCGGGATCGGGGTGCGGGAGCGGCGACGGAACAGGGCGTGCAGGTCGTCGGCCGAGTACCCGGCGTCCAGGGCCCGGCGCACGCTCGCCGGGGTAACCCGGTGCACGCTCGCCCCGCCCGCCGACTCGTGCTCGGCCACCACCTCCAGCTCCCCGGCCAGCGCCGGGTCGGGCGGGCCGGGCACCACCACGGTCAGGTCGGCCTGCACCAGGAAGTGGTCGACCGGGGAGGGGAGCAGGGCGTCCAGCGCCCGCACGGCAGTGGACGCGGCCCCGCTCTCCGCGTCCGTGTGCAGCCCGAGCGGGTCGTCCGACCCCCGCTCGTCGGCGTCTGTCAGGTCGGCCAGCAGCAGCCGCCCGTACGAGGTGAGCGCCCCCAGCCCGGTCACCCCGAGCCGCGCCGCCTCCGCCAGCACCTCCCGGTACGCGGCCTCCCGGCCCCGGCTGCGTCGGGGCGCCCGCCAGTCGAGCAGCCCCAGCACCTCCTCCGGCGTCGGGGCGGTGGCCGGCTCCAGGTCGGCCAGCACCGACAGCACGGCCCGGCGGGCGGCGGGCGCACCGGCCCGTTCCGCCTCGGCCGACAACACGGAGATCGGCCGGTCCCGGTCGTCCCGCTGCCCGGCCAGGCCGGCCTGCCGGGTCATCACCAGCCACGCCCGGGCCAACTGCACCCAGCGCCGGGCCAGCGACATGGCCCGCCACACCTCGTACCCGCCGGTGGGCATGACCTGCTGGTCCGCGCCGTACCGGGCGGTGGCGGCACCGGTCAGCTCCAGCTCGCCGGCCAGCCCGGCCGCGTACGCCACCTCCAGCAGCAGGGCGGCGGTCGCTTCGTCCACGCCGAGGGTCTTGGCCAGCCGGCGCAGGTCACGCACCCCGACCCCGCCCGAGCGCAGCACCGGCGCCGGCTCGGCGGACAGCAGTTCCAGCAGCGCCTCGGTGTTCCGTACCACCTCCATGGTCTGCCCGGCCCCGGCCGAGTCGACGGCCTTCGCCTCGCGCGGCGCGGCGGCCACCGGCGGCGGGCTGGTGCGCAGCGGGCCGAGTGGGCCGCTGTCCCGGCGCAGCAGCAGGCCGACCTCCCGGGGCAGCTCCACGGTGCCGGCGGAGACCAGCACGAGCAGCCGGTTGTCCACCAGCCAGCGCACCGGCGAGCCGGTCGGCGCGCCGCCGTTCGTCGGGTCCGGTGGGACGCTGTCCTCGGCGCCGAGCGGTGGGGCCTGGAGCGCGCCCGGGGGCACGCTGCCCACCGGCGGCCCGGCGGCCAGCCGGTCCAGGATCGCCCGGGCCGACGGCGGCGCGGCCAGCAGCGTGCGGCGCAGCTTCGCCGGGTCCGCGCAGAGGGCGGCCACGTGCGGGTCCAGCCCCGTCGCAGGCCGGCCCAGCCCCGCCGGGTACGGCGAGACCTCGTCCACGCCGCCCACCACGCGTAGCGCGTGCTCGGGGCCGTACAGCAGGAAGAGCGCACGCAGCTTGTTCACCGCGCCACGGATGGTGGCGGGGGCCGGTGCGCGGGGGCCGGCGGTGGCCATGGCCAGCACCGCCTCCATGGCGGTGGTGCCGTCGTCCGGGCCCCGGGTAAGCCGGGCAGCGTCGAGGATCTGGAGGGTGAACTGGTCCAGCCCGTCCAGGGCCCGGGCCACCGAGACCCGTGACTGGGCCCGGATCGCGAGCGCGGACACGTCGGCCGGCACGGGCACGACGAGGTCCGGCCGCAACTGGAGCAGGGCGGCCAGGGCCTCGTCGGGCAGCGTCCGTAGGTGGTCGGCGAGTGAGGTGGTCATCGTCGTTCCACGCTAGCCCGCTTCGGGGCCCGCGCGCCCCCCTGACGTCCGGCTCGGCCGGTGATAGGCGGGTACGTTCTCGGAATGCCCTCGCTGACGGTCGGTTTCGACCTCGACATGACCCTGGTCGACTCGCGTCCCGGCATCGCTGCGGCGTTCCGGGCGCTCACCGCGCGCACCGGCGTACCCGTGGACGCCGACGCGGCGGTGTCCCGGCTCGGCCCACCGCTGCGTGTGGAGATCGCCCGCTGGTTCCCGCCCGAGCGGGTCGAGTCGGCCGTCGAGGCGTACCGGGAGCTCTACCCGGCGTACGCGATCACCCCGACCCTGCCGATGCCCGGCGCGATCGCGGCCATCGAGGCCGTGCACGCCCACGGCGGCCGGGCGCTGGTGGTCACTGCCAAGATCGGCCGGCTGGCCCGGCTGCACCTGGACCACCTGGGGCTGGTCGTGGACGAGTTGGCCGGTGACCTGTTCGCCGAGGAGAAGGCGACGGCGTTGCGCGAGCACGGCGCGACCCTGTACGTCGGTGACCACGTGGCCGACATGGCGGCCGCAGGGGCAGCCGGGGTCCCGGGGATCGCGGTGGCCACCGGCCCCTGTTCGGCCGAGGAGCTGCGTTCCGCCGGGGCCCACCTCGTGCTGGACGATCTCACCGGATTCCCAGCGGCGCTCGACCACATGATCCGGCTAGCCTTGAAGCAGTAGACGTCTCAAGCGAAGCAGGGGTTCTCAGGTGCCGACGGGTCGAGTGAAGTGGTATGACGCGGCCAAGGGTTACGGATTCGTCACCAGCGACGAGGGCGGCGACGTGTTCCTGCCCAAGGGCGCGCTACCGGCGGGCGTCACCGACCTCACGGGTGGTCAACGGGTCGACTTCAGCGTGGTGGACAGCCGCCGGGGCGCCCAGGCGATGGGGGTCAAGCTGCTCGACGCCCCACCATCGATGGCGGAGCTGCGCCGCCGGCCGGCGGAGGAGCTGCACGGCCTCGTCGAGGACATGATCAAGGTGCTGGAGGCGAAGGTCCAGCCGGACCTGCGGCGGGGCCGCTTCCCGGACCGGAAGGCAGCGCAGAAGATCGCTCAGCTCGTCCACGCGGTGGCGAGCGAGCTGGAGGTCTGAGGGCCAGAGGTCGGAGGTACGAGTCCGGCGTCGGTGGCCCGGCCCAGCAGCGCCTTCACGGCGGCGAACCCCGCGTTCCCCAGGTCCGCGGTGAACTCGTTGACGTAGAGGGCGATGTGCCGGTCCACCACGTCGGGCTCCATCTCCTGGGCGTGCGCGAGCACGTACTCCCGGCTGGCCTCCGGGTCGGCCCACGCCTGGCGGACCGACTCGCGGATCCACCCGGCCGCCTCGACCGGGTCGACCGCGCCCTTGCGCGCCAGGATCGCGCCGAGCGGGATCGGCAGTCCGGTGTCGCCCTCCCACCACTCGCCGAGGTCGACCAGGGCGGTCAGCCCGTGCCGGTGGTACGTGAACCGCGCCTCGTGGATCACCAGCCCAGCGTCGTACCGCCCGGCCGCCACCCCCGGCATGATCTCGTGGAACGGGACGACCTCGATGCGCGCGGGGGGCCGGTCGGCCGACCAGAGCCGGAACAGCAGGTACGCCGTGGTCCGGTCCCCGGGCACCGCGACCGTCGCGCCGGTCAGGTCGGTACGGTCCGGCCGGTCGGTTTGACCGCTCGGGTCGGTTTGACCGCTCGGGTCGGTTTGACCGCTCGGGTCGGCCTGACTGCCCCGGGTCAGCACCAGCGGGCCGCAGCCCCGGCCGAGCGCGCCGCCGCAGGGCAGCAGGTGGTAGTCGTCCAGCAGCCAGGGCAGCGCCGCGTAGCTCACCTTCACCAGGTCGAACGCTCCCCGCTCGGCGGCGGTGTTGGTCACGTCCACGTCGGCGTACGTCACCTCGACCGGCGGGGCGCCCGGCACTCGGCCGTGCACCAGGGCGTCGAAGACGAACGTGTCGTTGGGGCAGGGCGAGATCGCCAGGGAGAGCGCCACGCCCCCCACCGTATCCCCGCCCCTCCCACCGTATCCCCGCCCCTCCCACCGTATCCCCGCCCCTCCCGCCGTGCCCCGGCCAGCCCCACCCGCTGTGACCCGCCCCTGCCCGCTGCGCCTCGCCCCGGCCGGGCGCGGGCGGTGAGGGTGTGGGCGCCGAGCGGTGCGGGGGTGGGTGTGGGCGCAGGCGGTGCGGGGCGGATGTGGGCGGCGAGCGGTGGGTGGCGCGTCGGCCGGTGGTGGGCACGACGCGTCAGCTGCGTCCGGGGCGTGGCGCACGGGCTTCGGGGTTGCCTTCCGCCGCCTTTGGAGCTGCCCGCATGAACGGGGCAATCCGGAGTTCACTGATCTCTCGGCCGAGAAACAACCGGAGGGCTCTCCTCCGCCCTTCCTCGGCCGCCGGCCGTCCGACGTCCGACGTCCGACGTCCGCCCAGTCTGCCGTCGCTCCGCCGTTCTGCGCCGCTCCGCCGTTCTGCGCCGTTCTGCGCCGTTCTGCCGTTCTGCCGTTCTTCCGTTCTGCCGTTCCCCGTTCTGCCGTTCTGCGTCAGTCCGCCGTTCTGCGCCGGTCCGCCGCCTTGTGTAGGACGGCCGTAACGGTATGGGGGACATGGCGGTCGGCCGGTGCCGACCAGTGGGCGCATGAACGGGGCAGCTCCAAAGGGACCGGATGGAGACCCGTCTTCCACCGCCGAGGGCTGTTGTCCACAGGTCTGTCCACAGGTTTCGGTTGGATGTTGATGGTTCGCCAGCCGCCGCCGACCATCGATGCGTGGAGAATTCAACAGGTACCGCCGGGCGGGACTGCAAGCCGACTGAGATCGACGATCAGGCGGTCGACGTCGCGGCCGTGCTTCGGGCCCTGCGCCGACAGGCCGACCTGAGCCAGCGCGAGCTGTCGGCCAGGGCCGGCGTGCCGAAGAGCACTGTCGCCCGGATCGAGTCGGGGGGCGCGGCCGATCCGAGGCTGCGCACCGTGGAGCGTCTGGTGCGGGCGGCGGGAGGCCGGCTGCTGGTCGGACGGCCCGGGGACGGGCCCGGGGACCGGCCGCCCGAGGTGCTGGCGGTGCCGGGGGTGCCGCACGACGGGATGCGGGACGAGGCGGGGCGGCGGTACCCGGCGCACCTGGACGTCTGGGAGGTGCACGACCCGAAGGACTGGCCGGGCGCGTGGTGGGCGGAGTGGTACAAGCTGCCCCCGGAGCGGTTCCCGCGACCGGTGCCGGCTGCGACGTACGAACTGAGTCGCCGCTACCGGGACCAGCGCCGGTGGGCCGACCGGATCCGCCGTGAAGTGGCGGTGCGCCGGGTCACCGACGAGGGCCTGCCCTCGACGTGCTGGCGGTTCGTGGCGGAGCTGCCCGACGGCCGGGTGCTCGGCGAGCTGCGGGCCCACGAGCGCAGCCCTCGCCTGCTGTACGGCGACCTGATCGACGCCGGGGAGCGGGAGATCGTGCTGGACGGCGTCCTGGTGACCGGGGCGTGTCGCCGGCTCGGCATCGGGCGGCGGCTGGTGGAGGCGCTCACCGTGGAGATGGACCGAACGGGGCTCCGTGTGGCGCACGCCGTTGCCGACTTCGGTGGCGTCGATCTGTTGCTGACCTGCGGGTACCGGTTGGAGGCGAGCCGGCCCTACGCGCTTCGCCTCGACCGCTCACCGCCCCGGTGGGCGTGCTGACGGCCCGGCCCTGGTTCAGGCCAGTGCGGCGGTGGCCGCCGTGAGGGCGGCGAACGCCTCGCGCAGTCGCCAGGAGGCCCGGTCGCGCGGGCCGATCGGGTTGGAGACGGTGCGCAGCTCGGCGAACGGCAGGCCGGCCTGGGCGGCGGCGACCGCCACCCCGTACCCCTCCATGGCCTCGGCCACCGCGTCCGGATGTCGGTCGGCCAGGGCCTCGGTGCCGGCGGAGGTGCCGGTCACCGTGCTGACGGTGAGCACCGCGCCCACGGTCGCCCACGGCAGAGCGGCGCGCAGCGCGGCGAGCAGTTCCGGGTCGGCGGGCACGACGCTGCCGCCGCCGAGCAACTCGGACGGCATGCCCAGCTCGTCCACCGGGATGAAGCCCTCCGGTGACTCGGCGCCGAGGTCCGCCGCGATGCTGCGGGTGGCGAGCACCGTGCCGCCGACCGCCACCCGGCCGACGAAGCCGCCGGCGATCCCCGCGCTGATCACGGCCCGGTACGGGCGGCCGGCGGCCTCGGCGAGCGCGAGCAGCCGGGCGGTGGCGGCCCCGGCGACAGCCGGTCCCACCCCGACCGGCACGACGGTGACTGCGGGGTCTGGCGGCGGTGGCCCCGGGCCTGCCCCTGTCCCCGGGCCCGTTCCCGATGAACCTGGGCGGTGCGGCGTGGGGGCCGGGAGGCCGGCGCGGACCGCCTCGGCCTCGGCCGGCACCGCGGTCACCACGAGCAGCCCTCCGGAGGTGGTCCGCGCGGCGGTGGGGCCGGTCACGATACCGGGTCCCGGGGCTCGCGGCGGGTCTCGTCGTCGGCCCCGCCCGGGCCGCCGGAGCCGGAGCCGGAGGCGGCGGAGGAGGGCCGGTAGATGTGGTACCCGGGCGGGGCGAGGGCCGGATCGTCGGCCGGATCGGCGGCGGGGCCCCGGACCGGGTCGGACGCGGACCGGTCGGGTGAGGGCGGGCCGGGTGGGGCCGGGGCGGGGGAGATCGGGGCGACGTCCGCCGCCGTGTCGTCGGCGTCGGGCGGTGCTGCGGTGGCCTCCTCGGTCAGCTCGTCGTCGCCGAGCGGGCGGCCGATCAGCCGCTCGTCGCGGAGCTTCCCGGCGACGTACACGCCCCGGGCGGCGGCGAGCACGCCGACCCCGGCGGCGACGGCGATGCCGAGCCGTCCGTCGAGCGGGACCAGGCCGAGGCCGCCGCCGGCCACGAAGGCCAGCATCAGCGCCGTCTCGGAGTGGGCGAACGAGCTGGCCCGCAGCCGCTCCGGGATGCGTTCCTGGATGGAGGCGTCGACCGACAGTTTCGCCACCCCGCTGGCCAGCGCGGCGACCAGGCAGAGCAGCGCCACCATCGGCAGCGAGAACTGGATGGTGGCCAGGACGGCCGTGCCGGCCACGATGATCATGCTGCTGGACTGGATCGCGGCGGGCCGGTGAATGCGCAGCCGGGTGCCGACCGCCGTGGCCAGGAAGGTGCCCACGGCCAGCGCCCCGCCGACCAGGCCGAGCGCCACCTCCGGGCTCAGGTCCCGGCCGAAGAAGTCGGTCGTCAGGTCGCCCTTCCTCAGCGCGAACGCGAGGAAGAGCAGCAGGAAGCCGTACACCGCGCGGGGTAGGGCCGCACCGACCAGGGTGGCGATGACGAGCCGGCCGGCCGGTCGACCGCGCCCCAGCGGACGGTCCCCGGCGGCCCGCCGGCCGAGCGACCGCAGGGGGCTGGGGACCCGCTCGGGTGGCTCCGAGTCCGCCCGGGGCGGCAGCCGCAGCGCGATCACCATGCCGACCAGGAAGATCACCGAGGCGACCCGGAGCGACCACTGCGGGCCGAACCAGAACGCGGCCAGCCCGATCGGGGCGACCAGCCCGCCGGCGATGGTGCCGTAGACGCTGGCCCGCGCGCCCACCTGGGACAGCCCGAGCCCTTCCGGCAGCAGCCGGGGCACCGCCGCAGAGCGGGCCACCCCGTACGCCCGGGAGAGCGCGAGCACCCCGAAGGCCGCCGGGTAGAGGCCGAAGCCGCCCATGTGGTCGGAGATCATCCAGGCGAGGAAGGCCCGGCCGAGCATGGTGGCGGCGAGCGCGTACCGCCGGCCGTGCCGGAAGTGGTCCAGCAGCGGGCCGACCACCGGCGCGAGCATGGCGAACGGCACCATCGTGACCAGCAGGTACAGCGCCACCTTGCTGCGCGCCTCGCCGAGCGGCACCTCGAAGAAGATCGTGCCGGCGAGCCCGATCGCGATCAGGGTGTCCCCCGCACAGGAGACCGCGTGCAGGTCGAACAGGCGCACCATGCCGACCTCGCCGCCGGCGCCCCTGGTCCGGGCCGAGCCGGCCCGGCGGGTCATCCAGCGCCCGCCCCGCGCGGATCCGCGCAGCAGCAGGCGGAGGGCGCGGATGCCGGTGCCGACGGTCCGCCCGAGTAGGGACCGCTCGGAGCGGGAGAACAACGGCATGTGCACCATCCTCGCCCATCCGCCCCGCCCCCGCGCGACCACCATCGGAGAACACGCTCCGGGGAGTGCCTGTCGGTCGTCGCCGCGCATGGGGGACAATGGTTGAGTGACCAGGCCCGTCTCCGCCCGCGCCGCCCGCCTCGACCAGGTCTGCGCTGCCGCCGTCGAGGTGGCCCGCGACGCAATCACCGAGGTGGAGCCCTCCGACGTCGTCGGTGACCACCTCCAGTCCGTTGCCGAGGCCGACCGGCTCGTCACCCACTACTTCGAGTGCCTGCTGTCCGGTTATCGGGGTTGGCGGTGGGCGGTAACGGTGACCCGGGTGCCGCGCAGCCGGAACGTCACCATCTGCGAGACGGTCCTGTTGCCCGGCCCGGACGCGTTGCTCGCCCCCGGCTGGCTGCCCTGGCAGGAGCGGCTCAAGCCGGGCGACCTCGGCCCCGGCGACCTGCTGCCCACCTCGCCGGACGACGAGCGGCTCGCCCCCGGGTACGTGCTCTCCGACGACCCCGCCGTCGAGGAGACCGCCTGGGAGCTCGGCTTCGGCCGGCCCCGGGTGCTCTCCCGGGAGGGCCGCGCCGAGACCGCCCAGCGCTGGTACGAGGGCGACCATGGGCCCGCCGCGTCGATCTCCGCGGCCGCCCCGGCGGCGGCCCGTTGCGGCACCTGCGGCTTCTACCTGCCGCTGGCCGGCTCGCTGCGGCAGTCCTTCGGCGCGTGTGGCAACTTCTACGCCCCCGACGACGGCCGGGTGGTCAGCGCCGACCACGGCTGCGGCGCACACTCGGAGACCCTCACCGAGACCCCCGACACCCCGGTCGACGAACTGCCCACCGTGTACGACGACAGCGCGGTCGAGGCGATGTCGGTGAGCGAGCCGGTGTCGGTGAGCTGGGCCCCGGGCTCGGTGGCGGCGGAGCCGGCCGAGCCGTACGGCCCCTGACCGGGCGGCGTCAGCGGCCGGCGTCAGCCGGCCGGACGGTCTGAGCCGCGGCGCGGCGGCGACGCCGGTTGGCGTCGTGGCGCATCATCACCGCCAGACCGGGAAAGCCCCACAGGAATCCGGCCAGGCACGTCCAGAGCCAGTCTTGACGGCCATGCTCGGTGAGCCAGGTCCGGAAGAAGATCAGCAGCACCAGACCGACCACCGCCCAGACCGCCAGCCCGGCGACCGCGAACGGCACCATCGGCGGGTCGAGCGGCTCGGGCCGCGGCGGTTGCACCTGTCGCACGGGGGCAAGCGTACGCGACCAACTTTTGCAGGTGGCCGGTGATCTGCGACGATGCGCGCGACAGACGGAAGATCACCTGCGAGGACCAGATGGCCATTGCGCCGCCGTACAAGAGCAATGCACCCGATCCAGCCCACCCCCGTAACGGGTTCGACCGATTTTTTGAGATCACCGCCCGCGGCTCGACGCTGAGCCGCGAGGTCCGAGGTGGTCTGGCGACCTTCTTCACGATGGCCTACATCGTGGTGCTCAACCCGCTGATCCTCGGTGGCGCCGTCGACGGCGACGGCAAGAAGCTGTCCATCCCCGCGCTGGCCGCCGCGACGGCGCTGGTCGCCGGCCTGATGACCATTCTGATGGGGGTCGTCGGCCGGTTCCCGATGGCGCTGGCCGCCGGCCTGGGCGTGAACGCGCTGGTCGCGTACGAGATCGCCCCGCAGATGACCTGGGCCGACGCGATGGGCCTGGTGGTGATCGAGGGTGTGCTCATCGCGATCCTGGTGCTCACCGGCCTGCGTACCGCAGTGTTCCGCGCGGTGCCCACCCAGCTCAAGACCGCGATCGGCGTCGGTATCGGCCTCTTCCTGACCATCATCGGCCTGGTCGACGCCGGCTTCGTCCGCCGCATCCCGGACGCGGCGAACACCACTGTCCCGGTCGGGCTCGGCATCAGCGGCAAGATCGTCAGCTGGCCGCTGCTGGTCTTCGTGGTGGGCCTGCTGGTCACGATCGTGCTGGTGGTCCGCCGGGTCCGGGGCGCGATCCTGATCGGCATCCTCGCCTCGACCGTGCTGGCGATCGTCGTGGAGGCCGTGGCCAACGTCGGCCCGTCCTTCGTCAACGGCAAGCCCAACCCGCACGGTTGGGCGCTGAACGTGCCGGAGTTGCCGAAGAAGGTCGTGGACGTCCCCGACCTGTCGCTGCTGGGCAACTTCAACGTGCTGGACTCCTGGACCCGGGTCGGCTGGCTCATCCCGCTGATGTTCGTCTTCACGCTGCTGATCACGGACTTCTTCGACACGATGGGCACGATGGTCGCGATCGGCCAGGAGGGCAGCATGCTCGACGAGCGGGGCACCCCGCCGCGGGCCAAGGAGATCCTGCTGGTCGACTCGATCGCGGCGGCGGCGGGTGGCGCGGCGAGCGTCTCCAGCAGCACGTCGTACGTCGAGAGCGCCGCCGGTGTCGCGGAGGGCGCGCGGACCGGCGTGGCCAACCTGGTCACCGGCGTGCTGTTCCTGCTCGCGATGTTCCTCGCGCCGCTGTCCCTGGTGGTGCCGTTCGAGGCGGCGTCCACGGCGTTGGTGGTGGTCGGCTTCCTGATGATGACCGCGGTGCGGACCATCGACTGGACCGACTACGAGATCGCCATCCCGGCGTTCCTCACCATCGCCCTGATGCCGTTCACGTACTCGATCTCCAACGGCATCGGTGCCGGCGTCATCTCCTTCGTGGTGGTCAAGCTGGCGAAGGGGAAGGCCCGCGAGGTTCACCCCCTGCTGTACGGGGTGGCTGTGCTCTTCGTGCTGTACTTCCTGCGCGGGCCGATCGAGTCCGTGGTGCTCTAGTCCGTGGTGCTCTGACGACCCACCGTGGCCGGCCGGGCCGGGGTGCCCTATTCGGGTACCCCGGCCTTTCGGTCATGAACTCCCTGGTGAGCATGGTCATATCGCCTGCCGTCAGCCAGGTTCATTAGCTAGGCTAACTATTGTGACGGAGTGGACGGTGACGGCGAAGCGCGTGCCACCGGCGCAACTGGCCCCCCAGTTGCGTGATGCGATAACCCGGCTCAACCGGCGGGTCCGACAGGCCCGCCCGGTGGGCGACCTGACGGTCACCCAGCTCTCCGCGCTCACCAGCCTCAGGCTGGCGGGCGCGCTGACGCCCAGGGAACTGGCCGACGTCGAGCGGGTGCAACCGCCGACGATGACCAAGATCGTCGCGAAGTTGGAGGAGCGCGGCCTCGTGCGGCGTACCCCCCATCCGACCGACCGCCGGCAGGTCATCCTCTCGGCGAGCGAGGGGGGGCAGGCCGTGCTCGACCAGTTCGAGCGGGTCCGCGACGAGTGGCTTGCCCACCGGCTGGCCGAGCTCACCGAGCCCGACCGGGAGACATTGCAGAGGGCGTCCGAGATCCTCCAGCAGCTCGCCCGCGCCTGACCGCGCCACCGCGCCCGCGCCGTCCGCCGTCGATGACGCGTACGACCGAGGAGGCGCATACAGGGTGCAGGCGAAGTTGAGCACGATGTTCCAGTCATTGCAGGTCCGCAACTACCGGCTCTTCGCGTCCGGGCAGCTGATCAAGATGATCGGCGTCTGGATGATGTTCATAGCCCAGGACTGGCTCGTCCTTCAGATCTCGGGCGACTCCGCCACCGCGCTCGGCTTCGTCACCGCGCTCCAGTTCGCCCCGGTGCTGCTGCTCACCCTGATCTCCGGGCGGCTCGCCGACCGGTACGACAAGCGCCTGCTGCTGTTCGTCGCGAACGTGTTCTGGACGGTGCTGGCGTTCGGGATGAGCCTGCTGGTGTTCACCGGCCTGGTGGAACTCTGGCACGTCTTTGTCTTCGCAGCCCTGCTCGGCGTCGCGAACGCGGTGGAGACCCCGGTGCGGCAGGCGTTCGTCTCCGAGCTGGTCGGCACATCCCTGCTGCCCAACGCGCTGTCGCTCAACGCCGCCGTGTTCAACTCGGCCCGGATCGTCGGCCCGGCCGTGGCCGGCCTGGCCATCGCCGTCGTCGACGTCGGCCCGGTGTTCCTGTTCACCGCGGTCAGCTCGCTGGCGCCGCTGGCCAACGTGGTCCGGATGCGTCCCGCCGAGCTGTACCGCGAGGCCCTGCCGCCGGTCGGCGAGCGGAACTCCGCCCGGGTGGTCGACGGGCTGCGGTACGTCGCCCGCCGCCCCGACCTGCTGCTGCCGATGGCGGTGATGTCGGTGATCGGGATGAGCCTGTTCAACTTCCAGCTCACCCTGGCCGCCCTGGCCAAGACCGTGTTCAACACCGGCGCCGCCTCGTTCGGCCTGTTCAGCACGGCCCTGGCCGTCGGCGCGCTGGGCGGGGCGCTGGCCGGCACCGGGCGGCGCAGCCGCCCGTCGGTCTGGGTGGTGCTGGGCGCGGCGATCGGTTGTGCCGTCTTCGGCACCCTGGTCGGGGTCGTGCCGGCGTACTGGATGGTGGTGACGCTGCTGCTGCCCGCCGGGTTCTTCATGGTGTTCTTCGCCCAGGCCGCCAACCAGCGGGTGCAGCTCGGCACCGACGCCGCGTTCCGGGGGCGGGTCATGGCGCTGTGGGTGCTGGTCTTCCTCGGCACCAACCCGGTCGGCGCGCCGCTGATCGGCTGGGTCGCCGAGACCTTCGGCGCCGGGGCGAGCATCTGGATCGGCGGGCTGATCTCGCTGGCCACCGCGCTGATCGCGCTCGCCTGGCAGTTGCGCCGCTCGGGTGCCCGCCTGCGCCTGCGGATTCTCCCGATGCCCCGTTTCTACGTCGTCTCCCCGGAGTGACGGAAGGTCCGCTGTCGGACCCCCGGCGAGCAGGCGGATGGTAAAAAATTGATGCCCATGGATGTCAAGAATGCGGTAGCGGGCAGGCCTGCGGGGGCTTAGCGTCGATGCGTGGAGGTAGGCCGCGCGATTCTCCTCGTCCTGGCGTTCGCCGCTGTCGCGAGTCTGCCGGTTGCCTTCGCGCTGCTCTTCTGCGCCGACGAGATCATCGACCGGGTCGCCTGCGGGTACGCCGAGTGGCGCGAACGCCGCCGGGAACGCCGGACCGTCGCCCGGCTGGACCGGGCCGTCGAGGCCGACTCGCTCACCCGGGGCATCGACCTGACCGAGTTCGACCGGGCCGATCGCCGGTCCCTCCAGGAGATCGCCGCCGATCTGCGCCGCTTCGGCGGTCACCGGGTCAACCAGGTCGGCCGGGCGGTGATCTGGCACGCCGCCGTCCTCGACGCGTACGACGAGCACCTCCGGGCGGCCTGCCGGTGCCTGGGGCTCACCGAGCACCTGGGCGAGCTGACCGGCGTCGACCGGGAGATCGAGCGGGTCCGGGTCGAGGGGGCGCTGCACGCCGCCGGGCTGCCCCTGCCCGCCGCCCGCGCCCCGCACCGCCAGCGGCGTCACTGAACGGCGTCCCGGGTGCGGCTGTTCGTCGCGGTCTACCCGCCGGCTGCGGCCGTCGCCGACCTGACCGCCCAGGTGACCCGGCTGCGGGTCGGCCGGGCGGCTGCGGTGGGCACCGACGTCCGGCTCGCCGACCCCGCGAACGCGCACCTCACCCTCGCCTTCCTCGGCGAGGTGGACGCGGGCCGGCTGGTCGATGCGGAGAGCGCCCTCGGGATCGCCGCCGAGACGTTCCGGGCCGGCCGGGTCGGCTCACCGGTGCTGCGGCTCGGCGGCGGTGGCAGCTTCGGCGAGGGCCGGCTCACGGTGCTCTGGGTGGACGTGCGCGGCGACGTCGAGGCGCTTCGTGTCCTGGCCCGGCTGGTCCGGATCGGGCTGAGCCGGGGCCGGCTGCCGCACGACGAGAAGCCGTTCCGCCCGCACCTGACCATCGCCCGGCCCGGCGACCGGATCGACCGCGCCGACGTGGCCGCCGACCGGGAGGCCCTGCACGACTACCTGGGACCGCGGTGGCCGGCCGCCGAACTGGTGCTGGCCCGCAGCCACCAGGGCCCCCGGCCGACGTACGACCGGCTGGCGGCCTGGCCCGTCTGAGGCCCGTTCCGCAGGCCGGCGGTGTGCCGGCCCTGACGCGAGGGCTGGCACCGACGCGGCATGCCGGCCCCCGACGCGCGGGGGCCGGCACACCGCCGCTCAACAGCTGGTCACGGACCCGTCACCAGGCCCACGCCTCCGGGCCCGGGCCGCCCTTGCCGACCGGCGGGAACAGCTCGTCGAGCCGGGCCAGCGCCGCGTCGTCGAGCCGCACGTCCAGCGCGCCCAGCGACCGGTCGAGCTGGTCGAGGGTGCGTGGCCCGATGATCGGGGCGGTCACCCCCGGCCGGGAGAGCAGCCAGCCCAGCGCCACGTCCGCCGGGTCGTGGCCGAGCTCCGCGCAGAACTTCTCGTACGCCTCGATCGCCGGCCGGTGTTCCGCCAGGCCCTCGGCGGCCCGGCCGCTGGTGCCCCGGGCGGCCCCGCCCTCGGCCATCTTGCGCAGCACCCCGGACAGCAGCCCGCCGTGCAGCGGCGACCAGGGGATGATGCCGAGGCCGTAGTGCTGGGCGGCCGGAACCACCTCCAACTCGACGTGGCGGGTCAGCAGGTTGTAGATCGACTGCTCGGAGACGAGGCCGAGGAAGTTGCGCCGTTCGGCCGCCGCCTGCGCCTGCCCGATGTGCCAACCGGCGAAGTTGGACGATCCGACGTAGACCACCTTGCCCTGGGCGACCAGGGTCTCCATGGCCTGCCAGATCTCCTCCCACGGGGTGACCCGGGAGACGTGGTGCATCTGGTACAGGTCGATGACGTCGGTCTGGAGCCGGCGCAGCGAGTCCTCGCAGGCCCGGACGATGTGCCGGGCGCTCAGGCCCTGCTCGTTGGGCCACTCGCCCATCTTGCCGTAGACCTTGGTGGCCAGGACGACCTTGTCCCGCCGGCCGCCACCCTGGGCGAACCAACGGCCGATGATCTGCTCGGTGATCCCCTCGCCGGTCTGCCAGCCGTACACGTTGGCGGTGTCGAAGAAGTTGATGCCGTGTTCCAGCGCCCGGTCCATGACGGCGAAGCTGTCCGGCTCGCTGGTCTGTGGCCCGAAGTTCATGGTGCCGAGGCAGAGCCGGCTCACCGAGAGCCCGGTGCGTCCCAGATTCGTGTACTCCATGCGGCCCACCCTGCCACGGGCGCACGTCGAGTGCCTCGCCGTTCGCCGGGGGCGTGGCGGGCACGCTCCCGGCGAACGGGTGGGTCAGGAGGACTCGCGGGCCGCCGGGCCGCTGCCGAAGAGGACGTCGTCCCAGCTCGGCAGCCGCTTGCGGGGCTTGCCGGAGGCGTCGGTCGCCTCGTTCCCGCCGGCCGCCGCCGCAGCGGACCCCGTGCGGCGGGGCCGGAGCACCGCCAGCGACGGCACGGCCGGGATCTCCTTCGGGGCGTCCGAGTCGTCGTCGAACGCGGAGCCCTGGCCGCCGCCGAGCAGGGCCGCCGCCCCCCCGCCGACCGGCCGCTGCCGGGGCGCCTCGGACCCGGCCAGCGCCGCCGGCGTGCGCGGCTCCAGGCCGCGCCCGGACGTCGAGCCGAGTGGACGGTCCAGCGAGGCGAGCAGGGCGTCCCGCCCCGCGCGGATCGGGTCCCGCCCCGGGCGGCCGTGATCGCCGGTAGCCGCGGGCAGCCCGTGCCCGCCCCGGCCCGGCTCGGCGCGCGACGGGCCGGGCAGCGCGTGGCCGCCCCGCTCCGGCGTGGGCTCCTGCCCGAGGATCGGGGTGGGGCGCTCGGCGCACAGGTACTGCGCCATGTCGTCGTGCGGGGTGACGTTCTGCCGGGTCTTGTCCAGGTCCCACACCGCCTGCGCGGTGGCCTTGCCCGACGGCCAGGTGGCGATGATCCGCCAGGTGCCGTCGTCGCGACGGTACGCGTCCCAGGAGATCTTCTCGGTGTCGATCCCGTGCTGGGCCAGCCGGCCGTTGACCACGTCGGCCAGCGGGGTCGGCTTCTCGGCGCCCTTGAGCCGGGTGCGCCGGGCGTGCTGGGCGAGCATCGCCCGCTCCTGGAGCACGGGGCCGGCGTAGCGCAGCACCCGGTCGACCGGGACGCCCGCGATGCGGGCGACGTCCTCGGCTGACTCGCCGGAGCGGATCTTGGCTTGGATGTCGCGCGGGGACAGCGACGGCACCAGGTCGGCGGTGTTCGACACCACGGCGAGCGGGGGCGCACCCGGCTCGGCGTGCATGGCGCCGGCGATCCGCTCGTCGATGGGCAGGGCGAGCAACCGCCCGACCTCGTCGGCGAGCACCAGCGCCTGGCCGTCCTCGGAGAGGGCGACGAAGCGTACTGGGCGCATGAGCGTTGCCTCCGTCCCGCTTCGCTGGCCGCACGCCACGAGTCGGCCACCCGGGCGTCTCGCACCACGGTACGCCCATCCGTCACCAGGTGGGGGAACCGACACCCGCATGTCGCGGGCGGGTTGCGAGGATGATCACATCGGGTGGCCGTCGGTGATCCGGCGACCACCCGATGTGACGATGCCTAGAGCCGCTCGACGACGTAGTCGATCGAGGCGGTCAGCGCCTCCACGTCGGCCGGCTCGACCGCCGGGTAGAGCGCGATGCGGAGCTGGTTGCGGCCCAGCTTCCGGTACGGCTCGGTGTCGACGATCCCGTTGGCCCGCAGCGCCTTGGCGATCGCCGCCGCGTCCACCCCGTCGGCGAAGTCGACGGTGGCGACCACGTTGGAACGCAGCGCCGGGTCGGTGACGAACGGGGTCGCCACGGCCGAGCGCTCGGCCCAGCCGTACACGATGCCGGCGCTCTCGGCCGTGCGCTTGGCGGCCCAGTCCAGCCCACCCTGCTCGTTCATCCAGTCGGTCTGCTCGGCGGCCAGGAAGATGGTGGCCAGGGCCGGGGTGTTGTACGTCTGCTCCAGCCGCGAGTTGTCGATCGCGGTGACCAGGTCGAGGAACGCCGGGATGTACCGGCCCGAGGCCTTGATCTCGGTGGCCCGCTCCAGCGCGGCCGGCGACATCAGGGCCAGCCAGAGGCCGCCGTCGGAGGCGAAGCACTTCTGCGGGGCGAAGTAGTAGACGTCGGTCTCGCGCACGTCGACCGCCAGGCCGCCCGCGGCGGAGGTGGCGTCGACCAGCAGTAGCGAGCCCTCGTCGGCACCGGCCACCCGGCTGATCGGCACGGCCACGCCGGTCGACGTCTCGTTCTGCGGGAGGCCGTACGCGTCGACCCCGGCCTCGGCCACGAGCGTCGGGGCGGTGCCCGGCTCCGACTTGCGCACGGTCGGCTCGCCGAGGAACGGCGCCTGGCTGACCGACTTGGCGAACTTCGCGCCGAACTCGCCGAAGCTGGCGAACTGGGCCCGGTCCCGGATCAGGCCGAACGCAGCGACCTCCCAGAACGCCGTGGTGCCGCCGTTGCCGAGGATCACCTCGTAGCCCTCGGGGAGGGAGTAGAACTCGGCGATGCCGCGCCGCAGCCGGGCGACCTGGTCCCGGACGGTCTTCTGCCGGTGCGAGGTGCCCAGGAAGCCGGTCGCCGCGTCGGCGAGGGCGGAGACGGCCGCCGGACGGACCTTGGACGGCCCGCAGCCGAACCGCCCGTCGGTGGGCTTGATGTCGTCGGGAATCCGGATGGTCGGTGCGTCAGCCACGGTTGTCGAGATCCTTCCGCGTGGGCGGGGCCCGGTCTGGGTGGGCGGGGTGCGGACCGACGGCGGTCGCGTGCGTGGGCGCACGGTCGGCCGGGATCCGAACCTGGTCCGGCGGCTCTGCCGAGCACTCATCCTCGCACCCGGGCCGACCCGGACACCCGGCGGTGAGGCGTGTGACACACCCGCCGGTCGCGCGGCTGGCAGCCCTCCCGGCAACGCGAAGGGGCCCCGCCGACCGGCGGGGCCCCTTCGCGTTGGCGCTGATCGGCTGGACGGGCGCCGCGCGCCCAGGTGGTGACTGCGTCGGGAGGACGCCCGGCTCAGACGCCGTGCGGAATGGCGTCCCAGCCCTCGACCTCCTGCGGCTTGCGGGGGCCCGGGCCGACATAGGTGGCCGACGGGCGGACCAGCCGCTGGAGCTTCTTCTGCTCCAGGATGTGCGCGCTCCAGCCGCCCATCCGGGCGCAGGTGAACATCGAGGTGAACATGTGCGCCGGCACCTCGGCGAAGTCCAGCACCACGGCCGACCAGAACTCGACGTTGGTGGCGAGCACCCGGTCCGGCCGGCGGGCCTGGAGCTCGGCCAGGGCGGCCTTCTCCAGCGCCTCGGCGATCTCGAAGCGCGGCGCGCCCAGATCCTTGGCGGTGCGGCGGAGCACCCGGGCGCGCGGGTCCTCGGCCCGGTAGACCCGGTGGCCGAAGCCCATCAGCCGCTCGCCCCGGTCCAGGACGCCCTTGACGTACCCCTCGGCGTCCCCGCTGCGCTCGACGGCCTCCAGCATGGTGAGCACCCGGGAGGGGGCGCCGCCGTGCAGCGGGCCGGAGAGGGCTCCGATGCCGGAGGAGATGCAGGCCGCGGCGTCCGCGCCGGTGGAGGCGACGATCCGGGCGGTGAACGTGGAGGCGTTCAGGCCGTGCTCGGCGGCCGAGATGAAGTACGCGTCCACGGCCTTGACGTGCCGCGGGTCGGGCTCGCCGCGCCAGCGCTTCATGAAGCGCTCGACGATCGTCTCAGCCTTGTCGATCTCCTTCTGCGGCACGGCCGGCAGGCCCAGGCCGCGGGCGGACTGGGCGACGAAGGAGAGCGCGGTCACCGAGACCCGGGCCAGGTCCTCGCGGGCCTGCTCGTCGGAGATGTCCAGCAGCTGGCTGAGCCCCCAGTACGGGGCGAGCATGGCGACGGCGGACTGCACGTCGACCCGGATGTCGCCGGAGTGCACCGGCACCGGGAACGGCTCGGCCGGCGGCAGCCCCGGCCCGAAGCGCCCGTCGACCAGCAGCGCCCAGACGCTGCCGAAGGAGAGCTGACCGATCAGGTCCTCGATGTCGACGCCGCGGTAGCGCAGCGCGCCCCCCGCCCTGTCCGGCTCGGCGATCTGGGTCTCGAAGGCTACGACGCCCTCCAGCCCGGGTTTGAAGTCGGCCATGTCGCTCTCTCCTGGATCTGCTCGATGCGCCCGCCCCGGGCTCATCCGGCCCGGCCGGTCGAGCGCCTCAGGCGATCCTCAGGGACGTGTTCGTGACATCTTGCCTGCTGGGTAACCGACTGCGCGACCCAGTGCGACTGTGCTGCACGCCTCATCCCCGCCGGTGGACGTCCGGCGGGCCTCGGTGAGACTGAGGGGTGCGGGCTGGCCAGCGGTGCGGATGCGGGCGGTCCGACGAGAGGGAGACTGACTGTGACGGGTGACACACCCGGGCCGGCGGGGATGCGTAACGAGTACGCCGCCGACCTGGGCCTTTCCGAGGCGGGCCTGGCGGCCGACTGGCACACGCAGTTCGCCCGCTGGTTCGCCGACGCGGTGGCCGCCCGGCTGCCCGAGCCGAACGCCATGGTGTTCGGCACCGCCGACGCCCGGGGCCGCCCCAGCGGCCGCACCGTCCTGCTCAAGCGGTACGACGCGGCGGGCTTCGTCCTGTTCACCAACCACGGCTCCCGCAAGGGCGTCGAGGCGCTGGCCAACCCGTACGCCAGCCTGGTCTTCCCGTGGTTCGCGATACAGCGGCAGGTGGTGGTGGCCGGGCGGATCGAGCCGGTGGACCGGGCCGAGACCGAGGCGTACTACGCCGGCCGGCCGCGCGGCTCCCAACTTGGCGCCTGGGCCAGCGCCCAGTCCCGGGTGATCCCGGACCGGGCCGCGCTGGACGCCGGCTACCGGGCGGCGGCCGAGCGCTTCGCCGAGGTGGAGCCGATCCCCGCCCCGCCGAACTGGGGCGGGCTGCGGGTGCGTCCGGAGACGGTGGAGTTCTGGCAGGGCCGGGCCAGCCGGCTGCACGACCGGCTGCGGTTCCGCCGCACCGGGCCCGCCCCGGGGACGGCCGGCGACGGAGGCTGGGTGGTGGAGCGGCTGGCCCCGTGACCGCCGTCAAGGAGGTCCGGCCGCGCGGGGCGCGCCGCTGGGCGATCGACCTGCGCCCGCTCGGCGTGCCGGCGTACCGGCGGGTGTGGCTCGGCAGCGCCGTGGCCATGTTCGGCTTCCAGTTCACCGCGGTCGCGGTGCCGGTGGAGATGTACGCGTTGACCGGCGGCTCGTTCTGGGTCGGCCTGCTCGGCGTCGCCGGGTTCCTGCCGCTGCTGGTCTTCGGGCTGTGGGGCGGGGCGGTCGCCGACGTCCTGGACCGCCGCCTGGTGCTGCTCGCCGGCGGGGCGCTGCTCTGGGCGTCGACGCTCGCGCTGCTGGTCCAGGCCCTGCTGCGGGTGGGCAGCCCGGTGCTGCTGCTGACCCTGGTGGCGGTGCAGTCCACCGCGTTCGCGGTCACCTCGCCGACCCGCAGCGCGATCCTGCCCCGGCTGGTGTCGACGGAACTGGTGGCCGCGGCGAGCACGCTCAACTACACCACCCACACCGTCACCTCGGTGTTCGGGCCGTTGGCCGCCGGCCTGATCTTCGCCGGCTGGGGCACGGGGCTCGGCCTGCCGGTGGCGTACGCGGTGGACGCCCTGCTCTTCACCGTCTCGCTGTGGGCCACCTTCCGGCTGCCGGCGCTGCGCCCCGAGCCCGACCCGGACGGCTCCGCCGCGCCCCGCCGGGCGGGGCTGAGGAGCATCGTGGACGGCTTCCGCTACCTGGGCGCGACCCCCGTGCTGCTGCTCTCCTTCGTCATCGACCTGATCGCGATGGTGCTGGCGATGCCCCGGGCACTCTTCCCCCAGGTGGCCCAGGAGCGGTTCGGCGGCGGTGCTGCGGTCGGCTGGCTCTACAGCGCGATCGCCATCGGGTCGATGCTCGGCGGGCTCACCTCCGGCTGGATCGGCCGGCTCCGCCGGCAGGGGCTGGCGCTGGTCCTCGCCGTGGTCGGCTGGGGGGTGGCCATCGCCGCCGCCGGGCTGGCCCGCCAGCTCTGGCTGGTGGTCGGGCTGCTCGCGCTGGCCGGCGCGGCCGACCTGATCAGCGCCGTGCTGCGGCAGACGATGCTGCTGGTGCACGCGCCCGACCGGATGCGCGGCCGGCTCCAGGGCGTGAACACGGTGGTCGTCGCGGGCGGGCCCCGCCTCGGCGACCTGCGCGCGGGGGCGACGGCAGCCGGGCTCGGCATCGGCGTCGCCTGGGTCGGCGGCGGCCTGGCCGCGGCGGTGCTGGCGGTGCTGCTGGTGGCGGTCTTCCCGGCCCTGATCCGCTACCGGGCCGCCACACCGCGTACACAGGAAGCGAGCGGCTAAGGTCACCGGCATGCAGAACGCCGCGACCCCCCCGCCGTCAGGCGCGCAGTGGACCATTTCCGCCGCCGGCCACGAGGCCGTCATCGTGGAGGTGGGCGGCGGTCTACGGACATACCGGCACGACGGAACCGACTACCTCGACGGGTACGACCTCGACGAGATCTGCCCCGGCGGGGCCGGGCAGGTGCTGGCCCCGTGGCCCAACCGGATCCGCGACGGGCAGTACTCCTTCGGGGGACGGGCGTTGCAGCTCACGCTGACCGAGCCGACCCGGAACAACGCCATCCACGGTCTGGTCAACTGGGCGCGGTGGCACCTGGTCGAGCAGGCCGACGACGCGGTGACGGTCGGTTACGACCTGCCGCCGCACCCCGGCTACCCGTGGGGCCTGCGGCTGCGCAACCGGTACGCCGTGGGCCCGGACGGCCTGCTCGTCGAGCACGAGGTGACCAACGTCGGCGACGGGCCCTGCCCCTTCGGCTTCTCGACGCACCCGTACCTGCGGCTGCCCGGGGTGGCGGTCGACGACATCTTGATCCAGGTGCCCGGGCGGACCCGGGTGATGCTGGACGGGCGGCTGCTGCCGGTCGGGGCGACCCCGGTCGCCGGCACCGAGTACGACTACACCAGCCCGCGCAGGATCGGCGACGCGGTGCTCGACGCGGCCTTCGGCGAGGTGATCCGGGCCGCCGACGGCGGCTCCTCGGTGACACTGGCCGCCCCGGACGACGCCGTCGCGGTGCGGATCTGGGCGGACCGGGAGTTCGGCTGGTGGCAGGTCTTCACCGGGGACACCCTCGGCGGGGAGCGGCACCGGCGCTCGGTGGCTGTCGAGCCGATGACCTGCCCGCCGGACGCGTTCCGCTCGGGCAAGGACGTGATCACGCTGGAGCCGGGGGACACCTGGCGGGGCACCTGGGGCATCCGTCCCGGGGCCTGACCGGCCGGCGCGAGGGAGCGACATGGAGTTCGCCGAGGTCGTCCGGCGGCGCCGGATGGTGCGCAACTACGACCCGGACCGCTCGGTCCCGCCCGAGGTGGTCGAGCGGCTGCTCGACCACGCGGTCCGGGCCCCGTCCGCCGGGTTCGCCCAGGGCTGGGGATTCCTGGTGCTAGAGGCGCCGGAGGACCGGGAGCGGTTCTGGGCGGCAACCACCCCGGACGGCGGTGGGCGGGAGCGGTGGCTGGCCGGGATGCGGCGGGCACCGCTGATCGTCGTGCCACACGCCAACCGATCGGCGTACCTGGAGCGGTACGCCGAGCCGGACAAAGGCTGGGCGGACCGCTCGACGGAGCGCTGGCCGGTGCCGTACTGGCACGTCGACACCGGCTTCGCCGCCCTGCTGATGCTGCTCACCGCGGCGGACGAAGGGCTGGGCGCGTGCTTCTTCGGCATCCCGCCCCAGCGCACCGCCCCGTACCGGCAGGCCTTCGGGGTGCCGGAGGAGTACCAGCCGATCGGCGCGCTGACCGTCGGCTACCGGGCACCGGACCACCGGTCGCCGTCGCTGAGCCGGGGGCGTCGCCCGGTCGACGAGGTGGTCCACCGGGGCCGCTGGAGCTGACCGGTCCGTCGGAACCGACCGCGACCGGCGGCGCGTACCCGGTCCGGGCGGCCGGGTCCGGGGCACCGCAGTGGTGAATGCGACATGAGGGAGTAAAACGCGGTGTGGCACGGGCGGCTACGCTGGCACGGTCATCGGTGCCGCGACGCGCGGCGCCACACCGCGATGCGACCCGACGCGGCGGGTCGGCCCGGTCAGGGGGAGGGGAGCGCACCGTCGTGATCTTCAGAGCGGTCCGGGACGGGAGTCCCTACCCGGACCACAACCTGACGCTCAAGCAGTGGGCGGAGATCCCACCGCGCCCGCTGAGGCTGGACCAGCTGATCACCACCAAGCGCGAGCTGGCGCTGGACAAGCTCCTCGCCGAGGACTCCACCTTCTACGGCGACCTGTTCCCGCACGTCGTGCAGTGGAACGGCGGACTGTACCTGGAGGACGGGCTGCACCGCGCGCTGCGCGCTGCCCTCCAGCAACGCAACCAGATCCACGCCCGGGTGCTGGTGCTCTCCGGCCAAGTCGACTGACGGTTGTCGGCCCTCCCTGACCCGGCTCCGCGTTCGGCTGACGCTCCGTGCCCGTCCCCGGGCCGGCGCGCCCACGCCGATCCGCCCGGGGGCGTCACCTGACCGGCGTGCGGTGGCGGAAGTCCACCCCACCCCCGCACGCGCGGGGAGCGGGCATCTGGGGACTGTGCCGAAGTCGGCCGTAGGCGCAGGGTTGGGCGCACCCGCCTCGCCATGATCGTCTGCTGAAGACGAACACGACACGCCGGCCCGTATCTCCCTTACCAGCAAGGCCGGGATCGGGGCCGGCGGGTAACTGTGCCGGCCCTCGGGACAGGCCCCAGTCTCCGCCGCCGCGCTCCGGCCGGCCCACCACATTGCCGGGGCGGGCTGGTGACCTGGTACGACGACATGGCGCAGTGAGGCCCGTCCAGAGTGCGACACGCACAGACCGGGTGCTCGCCGAGCGGGTGTCGCACGAGGGCCGTACCGTCATCGGAAGACGATGTGTCCGATCGAGGATGGTGAGCGCGATGTCCCCTGACGGTGAGGTCGACCGGCCCGCCCCGCGGGGCCCCTCCGGGCCCGCCCGGGGGTTGCTGGTGGTGCTCGGTGCCGCGGCGCTGGCCGTGGTGGTGCTGCTCGGCACGCAGGTGGCCGGGGTCTTTCCGGACTTCCGCAACCCGTTCAGCAAGGAGCAGACCGACCGCAGTCAGCCCCCGCTGCTGAAGTCCATCCAGGATCTCAGCCGCTACGTCGCGGCCGAGGGCAACTTCCAGGTCGTGGTCGACCTGCAGAACGACCGGAAAAACGTCCCGGAGTTCCTGCTCAACGAGCGCACCCTCTTCGTGGGGGCGGGCAGCGTCGAGGCGTACGTCGACTTCGGCAAGATCGCCGAGGGTGCGATCGCCGTTTCGGCCGACGGGAAGTCCGTCGAGGTCAAGCTTCCCGCGCCGCAGCTCGCCCAGACAAACCTGGACATGGAGAAGAGCTACGTCGTCGCGCAGCAGCGGGGTCTGATCAACCGGCTCAACGACCTGGTCAAGGGTGACCCGAACCGCCAGCAGCAGGTGTACAAGCTGGCCGAGGAGCGGATCACCGCCGCCGCCCGGGACAGCGGCCTGCAGGCCCGCGCGGAGGAGAACACCCGCAAGATGCTGGAGGGCCTGCTCCGCTCCCTCGGGTACGAGAAGGTGACCGTCACCTACACCGCGCCCTGAGCCTATACATGGCGGTTACTGTCCCTGATCTCACGGTAGTCGGGCATCGTCCCCCTTCGACTGTCCGGCCAACGCCCTCAGCCGGGCCGCCAAGTCAAGGTCGAGCAGGTAGTCCCGGCAGGCTGCCTGCACGAACGAGGTCCACTTCGGGTCGCCCTGCCCGATCATGCGGCGAATCGCCGAGCCGGTAATGCGCTGGCTGCCGCGCCGGAACAGCACCTGCACGTCGTAGCCGAGCCGCCGCAGCACTTCGATCTTGTGCAGATTCCATTCGTCGCAGACCGTGGTGAAGGCCGTGGCGGAGAGCGGGATGAGATCAGCGAGCAGCTCAGGCTGCTCGATCGGGAAAGGACGCACCGCGAAGGCGGTCTTCCCGACCCCCGCGGCGACGAGGCAGCGGGTGACGAGCTCGGCGCGTTCCCCGTACGTCAGCGGGTTGGCCGTCGGGTCGTGCCGGTGTGCCGCCGCCCCGGCAGAGGGGCGTAGCCGGTCGAGATGGGGTTGGGTGATGCCCACGTACAGGAAGCCGCACCGCTCGGCGGCGGCGAGTAGATACTCCAGGTGTTCGACGTGCAGCACCTGGAACCGGCCGTGTGCGAACCCCTCCTGGGGCCGCCTGGGCTCCGGGAGGGGTGCAGCGCTCACTTCGTCGGCCACGTCGGCGGGGGATCAGTAGCGGGTGGCGGCGTAGCGGTCCTCGTTCGGCATCAGCACCCACAGCACCAGGTACACGATCACCTGGGTACCGGGCAGCAGCAGCGACAGCAGGAACAGCAGCCGGATCATGTTGGCGGAGGTGTTGAACCGGCGGGCCAGGCCGACGCAGACCCCGGCGAGCATGCGCCCCTCGCGGGGCCGGACCAGTTTGCGACTCATTGTCGTACTCCCACTCTGCGGCGTACCCGCCGCGTCTGTACTCCACGGTAGAAACGGACGGCCACCCCGCCCTCCGTCCCGAGGGTGATCCCGCGACCCCTGTCCCGTAGGTGCTTACCCGGGCGCCTCCGTCGCGACGCCTCTCCCTCGCCTGCGCCGCGCCCCCCGCCCGCGCGTTTCGCCTGCGGGTGCGCAGTGGGACGCAGGATGTGGGGGGTGGGTGACCTGCGCGGGTAGGCTGGTCCGCTGGGCCGTCCACACCCGGACGGCGGTGGGACGGCCGACCCGACCGGGGGAGGCCGCGACCGGGCCGGGCCCGCACTGCGGGGTCGACGGCGAGGAAGTGCACATGATCAGCGTTTTCGACCTCTTCAGCGTGGGCATCGGGCCGTCCAGCTCGCACACAGTGGGCCCGATGCGAGCCGCCCGGACGTTCGTCGCCGGGCTCAAGGCCGACGGGCAGCTCTCCGCGACGGCCCGGGTGCGGGCCGAGCTGTTCGGCTCGCTCGGCGCCACCGGCCACGGCCACGGCAGCGACCGGGCGGTGCTGCTCGGGCTGGAGGGCGAGGCGCCGGAGGCCGTCGACACCGACACCGTCGGGCCCCGGGTGGCGCGGGTCCGGGCCGAGCGGCGGCTGGGCCTGCTCGGCGTCCAGGAGATCGACTTCGACCCGGACCGGGACCTGGTGCTGCACCGGCGTCGGTCGCTGCCGTACCACCCGAACGGGATGACCTTCGTCGCGTACGACGCCGCCGGGGCGGAGCTGCGGGAGCGGACGTACTACTCGGTCGGCGGCGGGTTCGTGGTCGACGAGGAGGCGGCCGGGGCGGACCGGATCGTCCCCGACACCGCCCGGGTCCGGTACCCGTTCCTGACCGGGGCCGAGCTGCTGCGGGTCAGCGCCGGCAACGGGCTGTCGATCAGCGAGGTGATGCTCGCCAACGAGCTGTCCCGGCGCACCGAGGGCGAGGTGCGCGACGGGCTGCTGGAGATCTGGCGGGTGATGCGGGAGTGCGTCGCGCAGGGCTGCGAGCGCGACGGCGTGCTCCCGGGTGGGCTGAAGGTGCGGCGGCGCGCGGCGGAGCTGCGGCGCAGCCTGGAGGCGGACACCGGGACCACCGACCCGCTGCGGGTGATGGACTGGGTGACCCTGTTCGCGCTCGCGGTCAACGAGGAGAACGCGGCCGGCGGCCGGGTGGTCACCGCCCCGACCAACGGCGCTGCGGGGATCATCCCGGCGGTGCTGCACTACTACACCCGGTTCGTGCCGGGGGCGTCCGACGAGGGCGTGGTCCGGTTCCTGCTGGCGGCCGGGGCGATCGGCGTGCTGTTCAAGGAGAACGCCTCGATCTCCGGTGCCGAGGTGGGCTGCCAGGGCGAGGTCGGCTCGGCCTGCTCGATGGCCGCCGCCGGGCTCGCCGAGGCCCTCGGCGGCACCCCCGAGCAGGTGGAGAACGCGGCCGAGATCGGCATGGAGCACAATCTCGGGCTCACCTGCGACCCGGTCGGTGGCCTGGTGCAGATCCCCTGCATCGAGCGCAACGCCGTGGCTAGCATCAAGGCGATCACTGCTGCCCGGCTGGCCTTGCGCGGCGACGGGGTGCACCACGTCTCGCTGGACAAGGTGATCAAGACGATGCGTGAGACCGGCGCCGACATGAAGGTCAAGTACAAGGAGACGTCGCGGGGCGGCCTGGCCGTCAACGTGATCGAGTGCTGATCCGGCGAGGAGGCGGGGGTGGCGTCTGGCGTCGGGGCGCTGTGGGCGCACCGGAACTCGCTGCGCATCCTCGTCCGGCGCGACCTGGCGGTGAAGTACCAGCAGTCGGTGCTCGGGTACCTCTGGTCGCTGATCGAGCCGCTCGGCATGGGGGCGATCTACTGGTTCGTCTTCGGGGTGCTCTACTCCGGCGACACCAGCCGGCACCTCGGTCAGGCAGCCGCGTCGTACCCGCTGTTCCTGATCACCGGCATCTTCGCCTGGATGTGGACCAGTTCGGCGCTGAGCGAGGCGACCAACGCGCTGACCGGGCAGGCCCGGCTGATCACCACGCTGAACGTGCCGCGCCAGGTCTTCCCGATCAGCCGGATCACCGGCCGGTTCGCCGAGTACGCCGCCGGCCTGCCGATCCTGGTCGCCATCGCCGGCGTCTACGTGGCGCGCGGCGAGGTGCACCCCGGCTGGTCGGTGCTCGCCCTGCCGCTCGCCGTCGCCGTACAGGCGGTGCTGCTGGTCGGGCTGGCGCTGCTGCTGTCGGCGCTCAACGTGTTGATGCGCGACATCGAGCGGTTCATGCGGCTGGTGATCCGGCTGCTGTTCTACGCCACCCCGATCATCTACCCGCTCAGCCTGGTCCGGGAGTCCACCATGCCCGGCTGGGTGAAGACCGGGTACGAGCTGAACCCGCTGGTCGGCATCTTCCAGCTCCACCACGCGATCTGGTACCCGGACCAGTTCCCCGACGCCCGGCTGCTGACCACCACGATCGTGGTGAGCCTGCTGGTGCTGGTGGCCGGCTGGTGGGCGTTCCGCCGGCTCGAACCCGCCGTGCTCAAGGAACTGTGATGACGGCGCTCAGGGAGCTGTGATGGCGGCTGTGATGACGGCGCTCAGGGAGCTGTGATGGCGGCTGTGACGACGGCGCTCAGGGAGCTGTGATGACGGAACCGATCATCGAGGCGGACGGCCTCGGCATCCGGTTCGTCCGCAACCGGCGGCGGCAGCTGCGGCTGCGGGAGTTCTTCATCCGACCGGGCGACAGGTCGGCCGACGCCGGCCGGTTCTGGCCGCTGCGGGACGTGTCGTTCTCCGTCGCGGCCGGTGAGACGGTCGGGGTGGTCGGCCGCAACGGCACCGGAAAGAGCACCCTGTTGCGGCTGATCGCCGGGGTGCTGATCCCCGACGAGGGACGCATCCGGGTCCGTGGCGACGTGGCACCGCTGCTGGAGCTGTCCGCCGGTTTCTCCAACGACCTGACCGGGCGGGAGAACCTGTACCTCGTCGGCGGGCTGCACGGGCTGTCGTCGGGCTACCTGCGCGAACACTTCGACGAGATCGTCTCCTTCGCCGGTGAGCAGGTGGAACGGGCCATCGACGCGGCGGTGCGGCACTACTCCTCGGGGATGAAGGTGCGGCTCGGTTTCGCCATCATCTCGCACCTGCCGCACCCGATCCTGCTCATGGACGAGGTGACCGCGGTCGGGGACGCGGAGTTCCGCGAGAAGTGTTATGCGACGATCGACCGATTGCTGGGGGAGGGACGCACACTGGTGCTGGTGTCACACAACGAAAAGGATCTGACCCGGTTCTGCCGTCGAGGGCTGTACCTCGACGCCGGGCGGCTGACCGTCGACGGGACGATCGCCGAGGCGCTGGACGCGTACCACACCGCGGTTCCGCGGTGACGCTCGCGATCGTGCTCGCCGCCGGTTCTCCGGCCGCGAACCTGCCGACACGCGCCGGGGCGACGCTGGCCGACCGGCTGGCCGACCAGTGGCGCCGGGCCGGGGCGAGTCAGGTGCGGCACGCCGCCGACCTGGCCGAGCTGGCCGCCCTCGCCGACGCCGCGACCGGGCCGGTGATCGTCAGCGGGGCGGACCTGGTGGCGCACACCGCCGTACTGCGGCACCTGGCCACCAGCCCGGTCGGGCCGACGGTGGCCCTGGTGCTCACCGACCCGCCCGCCCCCGGCCGGGCCGTGGTGCGCGAGGAGCGCGGCCAGGTGGTCGCCGCCGGCATCGACGGGCAGCTCGAAGGCGGTGCGACCGGGGTGTTCGGCGGGGCGCTGCGGGTGGGGGTGGACGATCTGCCGGCCCTGGCCGCCGCCGCCCGGGCCGCCGCCGCGGGCGGGTCGCCGGCCGGCGCAGCCCTCGGGCCCGCCCCGGCCGGGCCCGCGGTGGACCGGTTGTTCGCCGGCCTCACCGCGCTCGGCACGCTGACCTTCGCCCACCGGGTACGCCTGCTCGTCGCCCACCGGGTCGCCGACCCGGCGGGGCTGGCCGCCGCCGAGGCGGCACTCGGAGCGGTCGACGAGGACAAGGCCGAGCTGCGGCTGTCGGTGAAGGAGAAGGACGACTTCTTCACCACGTACTTCGTCAGCACCTGGTCCCCGTACGTCACGAAGGCGTCGGCGCGGCTCAAGCTGACCCCGACCGGGGTCACCGCGATCTCCGTGCTGTTCGCGGTCGCCGCGGCGGTGCTGTTCGGCGTCGGCGGCCGGCCCGCGCTGGTCACCGGCGCGGTGCTGCTCTACCTCGGCTTCATGCTGGACTGCGTGGACGGGCAGCTCGCCCGCTACACCCGGCACTTCAGCGCGTGGGGCGGCTGGCTGGACACCATGGCCGACCGGGCGAAGGAGTACGTGGTCTACGCCGGCCTCGGCTACGGGGCGACGGCCGCCGGCTACCGGTACGGCTGGGCGCTGGCCATCGCCGCGATGACGTTGCAGACCGTCCGGCACATGACCGACACCTGGTACGGGGTGCTGCACGACGAGGCGGCCCGCCGGCCGAAAACCGCCGGCGCGGGCGGCGGCGGGATCGGCGACAAACTGAACGCCGCGTCGACCCGGGTGCAGGCCGACACGGGGTCGCTGTCGTACTGGCTGAAGCGGACGGTGGTGTTCCCGATCGGGGAGCGGTGGGCGCTGATCGCGCTGACCGTCGCGCTGTTCGATCCGCTGGTCAGCCTGGTCGCGGTGCTGGCCTGGGGGGCGCTGGCGTTCGCGTACACGGGTGCGCTGCGCACCCTGCGGGCCCGCTGGATGCGGGTGCCGGTGCTGGACACGGTCGACGCCACCCTGCACCGCGACGACGGCCCGCTCTCGGCCCGGTTCCCCGCGCTGCGCCCGGTGGGCCCGCTGACGCTGGCGGTGATCGGCGCCCTCGGCCCGGCGGCGCTGCTGGTCGCGGCCCTGCTCCGGGCGGGCGGGGACGGCGACCCGGCCGCCCTGCGTTGGGCCGTGCCGGCGGCCCTGCTGGTGCTGCTGCTCGCCGGCCTGGGGGCCGGGGCGGCGCACAACGGCCCGCTGGACTGGTTGGTCCCGGCCGCGCTGCGGGCCGGCGAGTACCTGTTCGCCGTCGCGGTCGGCGTGGTCGCCGGGGTGCCGGCGTGGGTCGTCTTCGGGTACGTCTTCGTGCTGACCCTGCACCACTATGACCTCACGGCCCGGTTGGAGAAGCGGCAGGCGGCCCCGCCGCTGCACCCGTGGACGCTGGGCTGGGAGGGACGCTCGGTGCTGCTGGCCATCGCGGCGATCGTCGGATTCGCGGCTGTTGTGATGGCTACACTCGGTGCGTACCTGTTCATGGTTTTCGTCGGGAGCGTGGTCCTGGCCTGGGTCGTCCTGCCCGCCCGCGCCCGGCGGGCCGCGGGCGTCCCGGCGCGCGGAGGCGTCCGGCAGCCGGGCTGACGTGGGGGGCCGGTCGATGACGCTGATCAGCTTCGTCGTACCGGCCTACCGGGTGCAGGCGTACCTGAGCGAGTGCCTCGACTCGATTCTCGGCCAGCCGTTCGACGACGTCGAGGTGATCGGCGTCGACGACCACTCGCCGGACGGCAGCGGCGACATCCTGGCCGACTACGCGGCCCGGGACCACCGGGTCCGCGCCGTCCGGCTGACCGAGAACGTCGGCCTGGGTCCGGCCCGCAACGCCGGGCTGGACCTGGCCGGCGGCGAGTACGTCTGGTTCGTCGACGGCGACGACTGGCTGGCCCCGGACTGCTTGGCCGAGGTGGCCGCCCGGCTCCGGGCCACCCGCCCGGACGTGCTCGTCGTCGACCACGTCCGGGTGCGCTGGGACGAGCGGTCCACCCGCAGCGCGATGCGGGACGTCTTCCCCGAGCCGCTCGGACCGGCCACCTTCCGGCTGCGTGAGCGGCCGGAGACGCTGCGGCTGCTGCACACCGCGTGGAACCGGCTGGTCCGCCGGGAGTTCCTGGTCGACCTCGGGCTGCGCTTCGAGCCGGGCTGGTACGAGGACGTGCCGTTCAGCTTCCCGGTGCTGATGGCCGCCGAGCGGATCGGGGTGCTGGACCGGGTCTGCGTCAACTACCGGCAGCGCCGGGCCGGCGCGATCACCCGGACCCGGGGGGACCGGCACTTCGAGGTGTTCGTCCAGTGGCACCGGGTGTTCCGGCTGATGGACCGGTGGGCGCCGGCCGTCGACGACCTGCGCCCGGCGGTCTTCGAGCGGATGATCTGGCACTACCTGACCGTGCTCGGCAACGGCGAGCGGATCGCTCCCGAGCTGCGGCCCGCCTTCTTCGCCCAGATCACCGCCGACCACGCCCGCTTCCGACCGCCCGGGGGCCATCCGGTGCCGGAGGGGGTGGAGGGGCTCAAGCACCGGCTGGCCGCCGCCGGCCGGTGGCGGACGTTCAGCGCCCTGCGGGGGGCCAACCACACCCGGGACGCCGCCCGGCGGCAGGTCCGTCGGGCGAGGCCGGTGGTCCGGCGGGCCGCCCGAGTGGGCCGCGACGCGCTGCTACGCGAGTACTACCGGGCCGAGCTGCGCCGGCCGCTCGACCCGACGCTGGCCGTTTACGCGGCGTACTGGTACCGCGGGTACGCCTGCAACCCGGCGGCGATCTACGAGGCGGCCCGCCGGCTGGCCCCGCAGGTGCGCGGGGTGTGGGTGGTCCGGCGGGACCGGGTCGGCTCCCTCCCGAGCGGGGTGGAGTTCGTGGTGGCCGGCAGCCGCGAGTACCACCGGGTGCTGGCCCGGGCCAGCTGGCTGGTCAACAACGTGAACTTTCCCGACTTCGTGCGCAAGCGGCCGGGCTCGGTGCACGTGCAGACCCACCACGGCACCCCGGTCAAGGTGATGGGGCTGGACCAGCAGCGCTACCCGGCCGGCGCGGTGGGGATGGACTTCGCGAAGCTGCTTCGCCGGGTGGACCGGTGGGACTACAGCGTCTCCGCGAACAGCTTCTCCACCCAGATGTGGGAGCGGGCGTACCCGGCCGCGTACACCACGCTGGAGGTCGGGTACCCGCGCAACGACCGGCTGGCCACCGCCACCCCCACCGAGGTGCGCGAGGCGCGTTCCCGGCTCGGCCTCGCCCCCGGCGACCGGGTGGTGCTCTACGCCCCGACCCACCGCGAGCACCTGCCCGGGTACCGCCCGCCGTTCGACCCGGACGTGCTGCTCGACACGCTCGGGCCGGCCGGCCGGCTGCTGATCCGCAGCCACTATTTCCACGACCGGGACGGCCGGTCGTCGGGGCCGGTCCTCGGCCCGGCCGGCGCCCGGATCCGGGACGTCAGCGACCACGACCGGGTCGAGGACCTTTACCTCGCCGCCGACGTGCTGGTCACGGACTACTCGTCGGCGATGTTCGACTACGCCGTGCTGGACCGGCCGATCGTCGTGTACGCGCCGGACTGGACGGCGTACCGGCTGGCCCGGGGCGTCTACCTGGACCTGCTCGCCGAGCCGCCCGGCGCCGTGACCACCAGCTTCCCCGGTCTGCTCGACCTGTTCCGCTCCGGCGCGGTCGACGCCCCCGCCGCGACCGAGGCCCGGAAGCGGTTCCGGGCCCGGTTCTGCGCCCTGGACGACGGCCACGCCGCCGAACGGGTCGTCCGCCGGGTTTTTCTCGGCGAACCGGGCTGAACCTGCTGACCCGTAATAGGCCTGTCACGAGCCGAACATGGCACGTTTACCCGATGTGCGGACTCGATGATCCTGGTCACATACATTCGGGTACGGCCGACGAGCTGGGGGAGGAGACGGTGACAACCGTCGCGCTCAAGGATGTGACCAAGGTTTTCCCGGACGGGACGGTCGCCGTCGACAAGATCAACCTGGATGTGAACGACGGTGAGTTCATGGTCCTGCTCGGGCCGTCCGGGTGCGGGAAGTCCACCGTGCTGCGGATGGTGGCCGGGCTGGAGGCCCCGAGCTCCGGAGCGGTCCTGCTCGACGGTGAGCTGGCAAACGACCTGCCGCCCCGGGACCGGAAGATCGCCATGGTGTTCCAGGACTTCGCCCTCTACCCGCACATGACGGTGGGGGACAACATCGCCTTCCCGCTGCGGCTGGCCGGGGTCGACTCCTTGCCACGCGACGAGCGGGTCGCCGACGTGGCCAGCGCGCTGGGCATCGGCGACGTGCTGGGCCGCAAGCCCAGCCAGCTCTCCGGCGGGCAACGCCAGCGGGTCGCGATGGGTCGGGCCATCGTCCGCCGGCCAGGGCTCTTCCTGATGGACGAGCCGCTGTCCAACCTTGACAGCGGGCTACGGGCGGAGCTGCGGGCGGAGATCTCCGGCCTGACCCGCGAGCTGGGCGTCAGCACCATCTACGTCACCCACGACCAGGCCGAGGCCCTGACCATGGCCGACCGGGTGGCAATCATGCGCAAGGGCGTGCTCCAGGACGTGGGCACCCCGACCCAGGTGTACGGCCGCCCGGCCACCCTCTACGTGGCCGCGTTCCTCGGCAGCCCTCGGATGAACCTGCTGGAGGCGTCCGTCTACGTCCACCTCGACCGGTACGTCGCACTGAAGATCGGCGAGCAGTCGCTCTACCTGCCCTGGACCGACATCCGCAGCCGGGCCGTCGCGCACTACCACGGCGAGCGGATCGTCGTCGGGATGCGGGCCGAGGCGCTCACCCCGGTCGCCCCGGACGCCCCGGGCGACGTGCTCCGGGGCCGGATCCGCTACCTGGAGCACCACGGTCACGAGTCGCTGGCCTTCCTCGACATCGGTGCCACCGCCATCGTGGTGGACGAGATGGGCAGCCGGGCCGAGGACACCGACGGCGGCCGGCGCGGCCGACGCCGGTTCGGGCAGGTCATGCAGCGGCTCACCGGCCGGGGCACCGAGCCGGGACCGACTCCCGAGGAGGCCGGCCGGGGCAACCGGGCCAGCGTGCTCAGCGACCAGGGCCGGCACCACCGCCGCCCGGCGGAGCTGGGGGTCCGGCTCGCGCCGTACCCGGGGGTCTCCGCCGGTCATCCGCTGGCCGTCTCGGTGCGCCTGGACGCGCTGCACTTCTTCGACGAGCGCGGCGACCGGATCGACGTGGGCTGGCGCTGACCCGGCGGGCGGGGTGGCGGGCGGGTAGGCCGGTGCCCTACGGTCAGCGGACCTCGTCCACAGTGCACGGTGTGAGAAAGGGGTCCGCCAGTGTCGGCTGACCGTCCCAGCCCGCTCGTCATCGAGCGCATCCTGCGCGACCGGCAGGGCATCTGGCAGCAGATCGTGGCCGACCGCGATCTCAACGGCCTCACCATGCGGATGCTGGCCAGCTCCGGCATCGCCCTCGCCTGCTACGGCGCGGTGCTCGGCGCGTTCCACAGCGCTTTGATGGCGCTGACCTCGGCGGTCAAGCTGCCGCTGCTGTTCCTGGTCACGCTCGCCATCTGCCTGCCCACGCTCTACCTGTTCAACCTGGTCTTCGGGGCCCGACTGTCGGTGCGACAGTCGCTGGCGCTGGTGATGGTGGCGATCACCGTCACCTCGATGCTGGCCGTGGCGTTTGCGCCGATCAGCCTCTTCTTCCTGATCACCGCGCCCGACTACGGCTTCTTCAAGCTGCTCAACGTCGCCATCCTGACGCTGAGCGCGGTGGTCGGGTTGCGCTTCCTGACCGGTGGCATGCAGGTGCTCAACACCCACGGCCTGCTCACCCCGGCCCCCGCTGCCGTGGCCCCCGCTGCCGTGGCCCCCGCCGCTGTGGCCCCGGCTCCCGCTGCTGTGGCCCCGGCTCCCGCACCGGTCGAGGTCGGTGCCCACGGAACCGCCGTCGAGGCCGCCGCCCAGCCCGCGCCCGCCATGGCGGTAGCGACTCCCGCCCCGGTGGCTGTCGTGCCAGGGGCTGTCGTGCCCGGTCACCCCGGGCCGGGGCTGCTCCCCGCCGGGTATCCGCCGGCGCAGTACCGCCACTGGCCCGAGCCGGCGGTCCGCCGACCGGCTGCCGAGCGCCCGGCGAGCATGACCCTGCTGTACGTGTGGATCCTGCTCTTCGGCTTCGTCGGCACCCAGCTCGCCTGGACGCTGCGCCCGTTCTTCGGCAGCCCTGGTGAGAAGTTCGCCCTGTTCCGCAGCATCGAGGGCAACTTCTACGCCGAGATCATCCGCACCATCGGGCACCTCTTCTAGCGCGGGAGCTTCCCACCCCTCAAGATGCTGTGGGCGTCGCACCTTGATCGTCTGCTGATTTGTGAGACGACACGCCGGGCGAGTTCTCCATAATCAGCAGACGATCAAGGAGGCGTGCAAGATCGTGCTCGACTTCGATATGCCCTAGCCGACGTGCCACTTCTGATTTTCGCTGCCGTTGCAGTCCCAGATGTTGAGCCAGACACCGTTGGCGGGGTCGCCGCCGGGCACGTCGACGCATTTGGCCGGGACCGTGCTGAGGCTGACCAGGTCGCCCGCGCTGTTCAGGTCGAAACGCTGCTTCGCGCTGCCCGTGCAGGTGGCGATCCGTAGGTGTGGGCCGTTGCTGGTGTCCGTGATCTCAAGGCACTTGCCCACCACCCGAAGCGTGCGGTCTGCGGCGAGGGTGAATTGCTCTCCGGCAGCGCCGTGGCATTCCCATGTCTGGATTTTGGCAGTTGTGGTCGGGGAACTGTCCGGCACGTCGATGCACGTGCCGCTGCCGTTGTTGATGATGGGTCGGTTGCTGAACCGGGGCTTTGCCAGCGTGCTGCTCTTGGCGGGCTTCGGTGACCTGGACGGGGTGACGCTGGCGCGAGGGGAGGGCGAAACGCTCCTGTGCGGCCTGGGAGACGTCGATGCTCCGCCCGGTGATGCCTGTGCCTGCAACGCGCGGAAGCTTCCCAGGATCAGTGAGAGAGTGTCCTGCCCGGGCGTCCAAGCGTCGTCCGGTGTGGTCCAGTCGATCGCGTATGCCTGGCCGTTCTCGGCGACGAAGGTGCGGCTGAGGGCGTGCATCCGCCTCCCGCTGACGTCGACGTAGGTCCATTCGCGGTCCACTGCCCGTGCCCGGTAGTTCACCTTGTGGAGGCGGACCGGTTTGTAGTCCGGATACCTTCCGGTCTCGCGGTCCGCCGCCTCTGCGGCCCGGGCGTCCGCCAGGAGATCGGCCTTCGGTGCGCCGAGAGCGTCGATGGCCAGCGTGCGACGGCTGCCCAGTTCGTGGAACTCGACGCGCGTGCCGTCGCGGAGCTGCTGCCAGCCGTCCGGGACAGGTACTGAGAAGCCGGGATCCTGGGTGTAGTAGTGCCATCCGGCCATCGGCGGTTGGGTCGGTGACACCGACGTGCCGAGCGCCGGATCGTGCTTGGCGTCGTCGGCCAGGGCGTTGCTGATGAGCGGTTGAACCGCGATGACGCCGACAAGGCCCACGGCCGCGACGGCGGCGATCAGCCAGCGGTTCCGCCTCGTGGTGGCGGGGGCGGTCGTGGTGGCGGTCGGTGTCTGGGCCGGCTTGTCCGACGGGGCCGTGGTGGCGGACGGCTTCGGGGTCGGCTCCTCCTGCGTCGCCGTCTCCGCCGTCGTGCCTGTCGCCGCGGGCCTCGCCGACGCCGACGTCTGCGCGTGCGCGTGCGCCGGGGACGGTTCCTCGGATACCGCCTGACGCAGGAGTCGCTCGGCCTCCTCGGCGTCGATCCGCCGGCTCGGGTCCTTGCGTAGCAGCCCTTCGAGAGCCGGGGTCAGCGCACCCGCGCGCTGGGGTGGCGTCGGTGGATCGGTCGCGATGGCGGTCAACGTCGCGATCGCCGACGACCGCGCGTACGGCGGCCTCCCCTCCACGGCGGCGTAGAGCGTCGCGCCGAGCGACCACAGGTCGGCCGCAGGGCCGGGCATGCCGTCGGTGAGCCGCTCCGGCGGAAGGTACGAGGGGGACCCGAGCACGATCCCGGTTCGGGTCATGCTCGGGTCGTCAGGTGCGGTAGCCAGCCCGAAGTCGGTCAGCACCACCCGGCCGTCATCGGCGAGCAGCACGTTCGCCGGCTTGACGTCCCGGTGCAGCAGTCCGGCCCGGTGGGCGGCGCGCAGCGCGGCGAGCACGGCCAGGCCGATCCGTGCCACCTGGGTCGGTGTCAGCGGGCCGTTCTCGGCCAGCACCGCATGCAGCGACCGGGAAGGGACGAACTCCATCACGATCCATGGCTCGCCGTCGGCATGCAGCACGTCGAAGATCCGTACCACATTGCTCTGGTCCAGCCGCGCGATCGCCCGCGCCTCGCGCATGGACCGCTCGCGCATCTCCCGCCGCTCGTCGTCCGTCAGACCCGGTGGCGGCACCAGTTCCTTGATCGCCACATCCCGGCGTAGCGTCTCGTCGCGGGCCAGCCAGACCCGTCCCATGCCGCCCTGCCCGAGGGGACTGACAAGCCGGTATCGGCCGGCGATCGAACGCTGTGGAATGTCGGGCACAGCCAGGACCGTACCGGCACGGCACTCGACCTCGTGCCCGGGTACTTGCCGGAAAAGCGACAGTCAAACAAATCACCCGTGGGCGGTAGTCGAGCCAGGGCGCGTCGCCGAGGCCGGTCCCGCCGGTCTTTGGTCTTCTTACCGGGCTTGATGCGAAACACCTGACTGTGGCTGGGCGCGCGTCGCCCTCCTCGGTCGGCACGGGCGGCCCGCCCAGAGCTTGCCCCGCAAGTTACCGAAGAGTAACGTTCGGGTATGAGCACCGACTCTCGCCAGGTGGCCGCCGGCATGCTGGAGGCCGTCCCCTTCGCCCGTACGCTCGGGGTCGAATTCGTCGAGGTGGCCCCCGAGGCTGAGGGCGGGGTGCGCGCCGTGGTCCGGCTGCCCGACTCGCCGGCCACCCACAACCACGTCGGCGGTCCGCACGCCGGGGCGATGTTCACCCTCGGTGAGACCGCCTCCGGCGCGGTGGTGCTGGCCGCGTTCGGCCAACTCCTCGACCGCGCGGTGCCGCTGGCCGTGCGCGCGGAGATCGCGTACCGGAAGCTGGCGATGGGGCCGGTGCTGGCCACCGCGCGGCTCGGCCGGGCGGCGGCCGAGGTGATCGCCGAACTGGACGCCGGCCGGCGGCCCGAGTTCCCGGTCGAGGTCGAGATCATTACCGAGGACGGCACGCCGACCTCGGCGATGACCGTGGTCTGGACGCTGCGTCCCAACCGCTGAGCGTGTCGCCACCCCGGCTCCCCGCGCGTCGTGGGGTGAATCCGGTTTGTCGGGTCCGGCCGGTGGATAGATTCGTACCGTGCTGGGCCTACCTGATCATGTGACCGCCTGTCTCTTCGATCTGGACGGCGTCCTGACCCAGACTGCCCGGGTGCACAACGCGGCGTGGACGCAGACGTTCGACGCGTTCCTCCGGCGGCACTCGGCGGCCAGCGGTGAGCCGTACCGGCCGTTCGACCCGGGGCCCGACTACAACCGGTACGTCGACGGCCGGCCCCGGGCCGACGGGGTGCGCTCCTTCCTGGCCTCCCGGGGGATCACCCTGCCCGAGGGCGGGTCCGACGACCCGCCGGAGGCGGACACCGTCAACGGGGTGGGCAACCGGAAGAACGTCGTCCTGCTGGAGCGCCTCCGCACCGACGGGGTCGAGGTCTATCCGGGCTCGGTGACGTACCTGAAGGCGACGGCCGACGCCGGCCTGCGCCGCGCGGTCGTCTCGGCGAGCGCCAACTGCCGGCAGGTGGTCGCCGCAGCCGGGCTGGACCCGCTGCTGGAGGCCCGGGTGGACGGGGTGGTCGCCCGCGAACGGGGACTGCGCGGCAAGCCGCACCCGGACACCTTCCTGGCCGGGGCGGCGCTGCTCGGAGTCGAGCCGGCCCGGGCGGCCATCTTCGAGGACGCGCTGGCCGGCGTCGCCGCCGGCCGGGCCGGCGGGTTCGGCTACGTGGTGGGCGTGGACCGGGTGGGCCAGGCCGAGGAGCTGCGCGCGCACGGGGCGGACGTCGTGGTGACGGACCTCGGCGACCTGATCGACAGGGGGACACCCGCATGATCCGGGAACGCGCCTATCCGGTGGAGCCCTGGCACATCCGGGAGACCCGCCTCGACCTGGACGTGCTGGCCCAGTCCGAGTCGGTCTTCGCGCTCTCCAACGGGCACATCGGCCTGCGCGGCAACCTGGACGAGGGGGAGCCCCACGGCCTGCCCGGAACCTACCTGAACTCCTTCTACGAGCTGCGCCCCTTGCCGTACGCCGAGGCGGGCTTCGGCTTCCCCGAGTCCGGCCAGACGATCGTCAACGTCACCAACGGCAAGCTGATCCGGCTGCTGGTCGACGACGAACCGCTCGACGTCCGGTACGGCGAGCTGCTCGCCCACGAGCGGATCCTCGACCTGCGGGCCGGCACCCTGCACCGGGAGCTGCACTGGCGTTCCCCGGCGGGCCGGGAGGTCAAGGTCCGCAGCACCCGGCTGGTGTCGTTCACCCAGCGGGCGCTCGCCGCCATCAGCTACGAGGTGGAGGCGGTCGACCGGCCCATCCGGCTGATCCTCCAGTCCGAGCTGGTGGCCAACGAGAACCTCCCCGCGCAGAGCCGCGACCCCCGGGTGGCGGCGGTCCTGGAATCGCCCTTGGTGGCCGAGGAGGAGCTGACCACCGAGGCCGGTGGGCTGCTGATCCACCGGACCAAGGTCAGCGGCCTGCGGGTGGGCGCCGCCATGGACCACGACGTGCACGGCCCGGAGCGCACCACCGTCGAGTCGGAGGGGTACGAGGACTGGGTCCGTACCACCGTCGGGTGCGTGCTCAAGCCCGGCGAGACGCTGCGGGTGGTCAAGTACCTGACGTACGGCTGGTCGAGCAAGCGGTCGCTGCCGGCGCTGCGCGACCAGGTCGGCGCGGCCCTCGCCGCGGCCCGCCTCGACGGCTGGGACGGGCTGCGCCGCGAGCAGCGGGAGTACCTGGACGAGTTCTGGGACGCCGCCGACGTGCGGGTCGAGGGCGACCCGGAGGTGCAGCAGGCGGTGCGGTTCGGCCTGTTCCACGTGCTCCAGGCCGGCGCCCGGGCCGAGCGGCGGCCGATCTCCGCGAAGGGCCTGACCGGCCCCGGGTACGACGGGCACGCGTTCTGGGACACCGAGATGTTCGTGCTGCCGGTGCTCACCTACACCCAGCCGGGCGCGGTCCGCGACGCCCTGTACTGGCGGCACTCCACCCTGGAACAGGCGCAGGACCGGGCCCGGACGCTGAACCTCGCCGGGGCGGCCTTCCCGTGGCGCACCATCGAGGGGCCGGAGTCGTCGGCGTACTGGCCGGCGGGGACAGCCGCGTTCCACATCGCCGCCGATGTCGCCGACGCGCTCCGCCGGTACATGATGGTCACCGGCGACGAGGAACTGGTCCGGGAGATCGGCCTGGAACTGCTGGTCGAGACGGCGCGGCTGTGGCGTTCGCTCGGGCACCACGACCGGAACGGCCGGTTCCACATCGACGGGGTGACCGGCCCGGACGAGTACACCGCGGTGAAGAACGACAACATCTACACCAACCTGATGGCGCAGCGGAACCTGCTCACCGCCGCCGAGTACGCGATGCGGTACCGGGACGAGGCGATCGACCTGGGGGTGACCGAGGAGGAGGCGGCGGCCTGGCGGGACGCGGCGAACGCGATGTGCGTCCCGTACGACGACGAGGTCGACGTGCACGAGCAGGTGGACGGGTTCACCCTGCTCCAGGAGTGGGACTTCGAGCACACCCCCGCCGAGAAGTACCCGCTGCTGCTGCATTACCCGTACTTCGACCTGTACCGCAAGCAGGTGGTCAAGCAGGCCGACCTGGTGCTCGCCATGCACTGGCGGGGGGACGCGTTCAGCGACGACGAGAAGCTGCGCAACTTCCTCTACTACGAGCGGCGGACGGTACGCGACTCGTCCCTGTCGGCGTGCACCCAGGCGGTGATGTCGGCCGAGATCGGCTACCTGGAACTCGCCCACCGGTACCTGCGCGAGGCCGCGCTGATGGACCTGCACGACCTGAACGAGAACACCCGCGACGGCGTGCACATGGCGTCGCTCGCCGGGGCGTGGATCGCCCTGGTCGCCGGGTTCGGCGGGCTGCGCGACCACGACGGGCTGCTGACGTTCGCGCCCCGGCTGCCGAGCGGGCTCACCCGGCTGGAGTTCTCGTTGCAGTGGCGGGGCATGCGGCTGCGGGTCGACGTCCGGCCGCACCAGACCACGTACGCGCTGCGGCACGGCTGCACCGACGACGTGGTGGAGCTGCGGCACCACGGCGAGAAGGTGCGGGTCACCTGCGCCGAGCCGGTCACCGTGCCGGTGCCGCCGTTCGACCAGCCCGGCCCCGAGCCGGAGCAGCCGCCCGGCCGGGCACCCCTGCTGCACCTGCCCGAGAACGTCAGTTAGGGCCTGCGCCGGGCCGCGTCCGCCCGCGCCGTCGACCTCGGCTACCGGCGTCGCGCAGCTGCCGCATGATGTGGAAGACGCGGCACGCGCGTTGGTGACCGGCCGATCGCAGGTCATCGGCGTGGTAGCGCAGAACACGACCCTGTACGGTCCGGCGTCGTTGCTGGCCGCGTTGGAGCAGACCGCCGCAGCGGAGGGGCACCGCCCCGCTGATCGGGCCGGGCCCAACCGGCAGGCACCCCCACCGGACGTACGCCCGGTGCGACGTCGCCGCCGGCGGTGAGCTCCCGGTCGGGCGGGCGGCGCGTGCCCACCCGACCGGAGGGCTCAGAACTGTCGCCCGTTGGAGGGGCGGCCGGCCGCATCGCGCGGGGAGACCGTTCGCGGGTCGTCGGAGGTGCGGGCCTGCGCCGCCTCGTCCGCCCAGTCCCGGCCGCGTTCGGCGTCCCGTTCCCGTCGTTCGTCCCGCTCGGCGGTCTGCTGCCTGGACCTGTCCTGCTGTCGACCCATGACGATCCTCGCGATCCGTCGGGGCGCGGCTGCGCCGGTGCTGCGGTCGTCCCGGGCCTTCCCGGTCGGCCGAAGCGCAAACGGCGGCAGCGCGGCAGTCACTGCTCCAGGTGGCGGGCGAAGCTCAGCCGCAGGTGGTTCTTCGGCCGGGCCCCGACGATCGAGCCGACCACCTCGCCGCCCCGGAACACCAGCAGGGTCGGCATCGACATCACCCCGTACGCCCTGGTGGTCGCCGGGTTCTCATCCGTGTTGACGGTGACCACGCGCAGCCGGTCCCCGAACTCCCCGGCCAGCTCGGCGAGGCTCCGCGAGACCGCCAGGCAGGGCGGGCACCACTCGGCCCAGAAGTCGACGACCACGGGCCGGTCGGCGGCCAGCACCGTCTCGGCGAACGTGGCGTCGGTGACCGCGGTCAGCGGGGAAGTCCCCGTTTCCTGAAGCATGTTTCCTCCCGGTACGCGATGGCCTGGGTGAGCTGGTCGTGCAACTGCCGCCGTACCGTGCCCAGCCGGTCGAGGTAGGCATCCACCTCGGTGAGCTTGCGACGCAGCACGGCCACGGAGTCCGGGCAGACGTCGCCGGAGGAGTGGCCGGCCCGCAGGCAGGCCACGAACGGCCGGATGTCGTCCAGGCCGAACCCCACGGCCAGCAGGGCGCGGATCTCGTGCACCACCCGCAGCTCCGCCTCGTCGTAGACGCGGTAGCCGTTGGCCGAGCGTTCGGGCCGGACCAGCCCCTGCGTCTCGTAGTACCGCAGCGTCCGGGTGCTCGTACCGGCGCGTTCCGCCAGTTCGCCGATCCGCATCCGACCCTCCTTCGCCCGCCCCTGTCCGCCACGCTAGACCTTGTCGCCGGTGTCAAGGCAACGACGAATTCCGGCCGCCGGGGTGGGTAACCGGGCGGGACGAGAAACGGGAAGGGGTGGGCGGATGGCGACGCGAGGAAAGGCTGGAACGACGACCCGGGGCGGCGAGGTCACGATCCCGGTGGGGGACGCCGGGCTGCCGGCCGATGTGCTGGTTCCGGACGGGGCGGCCGGGGTGGTGCTCTTCGCGCACGGCAGCGGCAGCTCACGGCACAGCCCCCGGAACACGGCCGTCGCCGGGGTGCTGCGCGAGCAGACGCTCGGCACGGTGCTGGTCGACCTGCTCACCCCGGAGGAGGACCGGGTCGACGCCCGGACGGCCGAACTGCGCTTCGACATCGGGCTGCTCGCCGACCGCCTGGCCGCGATCGTGGACTGGATGGCCGGCGATCCGGCCCTGAGCCGACTGCCGGTGGGCCTGTTCGGGGCGAGCACCGGCGCCGCCGCCGCACTGGTGGCCGCGGCGGCCCGGCCCGAGCGGGTCCGGGCGGTGGTGTCCCGGGGCGGCCGGCCCGACCTGGCCGGTCCCGCCCTGTCCCGGGTGCACGCCCCGACGCTGCTGCTGGTCGGTGGCCTCGACGAGCAGGTGATCACGTTGAACGAGGAGGCGGCGGCCGACCTCGGCGAGGTGGCCGAGCTGCGGGTGGTGCCCGGCGCGACCCACCTGTTCGAGGAACCGGGAACGCTGGAACAGGTCGCCGACGCGGCGGCGGACTGGTTCGCCGCCCACCTGCGCGCCGGGGCCTGACTCAGGCGGTGGTCGGCGGTCGCCCGGCGGCGTCCTGCCGGTGCCGCTGCACGGTGTCGATCACCCGGTACGCGACCGCGGTGATCGGCACCGAGACGAACGCCCCGGCGATCCCGGCGATCAGCGTGCCGGCCGTCACCGCCACCAGGATCACCGCCGGGTGCAGTTGGACCTGGCGCTTCATCACCAGCGGCTCCAGCAGGTTCCCCTCGACCTGCTGGACGGTGATCACGGCGGCCAGGACGAGCAGGGCGACGGTGGGCCCCTTGGCGGCGAGCGCCACCAGCACCGCGACCGCCCCGGCCACGGTGGCCCCGATGATCGGCACGAACCCGCCGAGGAAGGTGATCAGGGCCAGCGGCAGGGCGAGCGGCACCCGAAGCAGCACCAGGGCCAGGCCGATCCCGATCGCGTCGATCGCCGCGATCAGCATCGTCCCCCGGCTGTACGCCCCGAGCGTCCGCCAGCCCACCCGGCCGGCCTCGGCGGTGACCTCCCGGTTCGGCCCGGTCATCCGGCGCAGCACCCAGTGCCACATCGACCGGCCGTCCTTGAGCAGGAAGAACAGCAGCACCAGGGAGAGCAGGGCCGAGCCGAGGAACTCGGTGGCCGTCCGGGCCCCGCCGACCGGGTCGGGGGCGCCGCCGCCCAGCCCGTCCCGGGCCTGCTGGATCAGCTTGTCGAGCTGGGAATCGGTGACGGGGAGCGTGGAGGTGACGAAGTCCCGGCTCCGCTGGAGGCCCTGGTCGAGTTCCTGGCTCAGCTCGCCGAACTGGCTCGCCGTCAGGTTCCACACCAGCACCCCGACGCCGACCAGGACGCCCAGCAGGAGCAGCACGGAGAGCAGGGCGGCCAGCGCCGCCGGCAGCCGGAGCCGGCGCAGCAGGAGCAGCACCGGATCGAGCAGCGCGGTCAGGAAGAAGGTCACGGCCAGCGCGATGGCCAGCGGCGCCAGCAGCACGGCGATCTTCCCGACCAGGTACAGCCCGGCGACGAACACCACCAGGCAGGCGCTCCAGAGCACCGCCGAGCGGACCAGCCAGGGCAGCCCGGCCCATGCCTGCCGCGGTCCCGTCCCGGCCCCCGCCGCGACCGTCCTGACCGTCCCGGCCATCGGCGCGACCGGCGCGGCCAACGCCGGCCCCGGACGCGCCGTGGGGTTCCCGTCGTCCGTCGTCCCCTCGGGCGTCCGCCCGGCACCGTCCTCGACCACGTCGGTCCTCCTCGGTCTCGGCGACGTCCCTACCCGTCCGGCGGCTCTCCGACACCCCACCGTCCGCGCTCGGATCCCTACGGCGCCGCCTCCGCCGAAGGCGGCCTCCGACCGGGTGTCCGCCGGGACGGTGCCGGTTTGCGACCGGTGGCCCAGGGAAGGCCCTGCATATGAGCGACTTCATGGACAAGGCCAAGGACTTCGCCGACAAGCACGACAAGCAGGTCGACCAGGGCCTCGAAAAGGCCGGCGACATGGGCGACAAGCGCACCGGGGGAAAGTACGACAAGCAGATCGACAAGGGCGTCGACATGGCCCAGCAGCGCACCGGCGAGGGCGACACCTCGCCACGCTGACCCACGCAGGCCGGGCCCGCGCCCGAGCGACGGGCCCGGCCTGCCGGGGGTACGAATCCACCCCGGCCACTGGCCGAGGATCGACCTCTCTCGCTACCATCCGCATTCGGGGCATGACTAGCCGTGGAGTCGCGCCCGGCGGGCGGACGGCCCGACGGCCGGGCCGTGGAGGAGAGGAAGTCATCCGGTGGCCGACACATCCGAGGCGGCGATCGAGCGCTACGCGTTCAGCGATCCCGACCGGCTCAATCTCGACCCGCGTTACGCGGGAGGTGAATCCGCACATCGGCTTCGGGCACGGGGTGCATCACTGCGTGGGCGCCCAGCTCGACCGGATGGAGCTACAGGTGGGGCTGGACACCCTGCTCGACCGCACCCCGGGGCTGCGGCTGGCGGTGCCCGAGTCGGAGCTGCCCTGGAAGAGCGGCCTGCTGGTGCGCGGCCGCACCGCGATGCCGGTGGCCTGGTGACGGGCAGGAGGACCAGGTGAACGAGGAGGAGACGACCAGCTCCGGGTGGCGGGTGCAGGTGGACCCGACCCGGTGCATCGGTTCGGGGATCTGCGTCGGGACGGCTCCCGGGCACTTCACGCTGGTCGAGAGCATGTCCCGTCCGTTGGCCGAGCATGTGACGCCCGCCCAGGAGGTGATCGACGCGGCCGACTCCTGCCCGATGGAGGCGATCGTGGTCTCCGACCTGGAGAGTCGCCGGCAGATCGCTCCCGGCCCCTGACCCGGCTGCGGGTGGTGGCGGATCGTCCACTCCAGTCGGCCGGATGGCTGGCGGCCCGGCGGCCGCGCGTACCCGGAAGGGCCGGCCCCCGGGTGGGGACCGGCCCTCGTGGGTCGTGCCGGATCAGGAGCTGTAGCCGCGGCCCGCGATCCAGTTGGCCAGCTCGGCGACGTCCATCCAGTACTCCTGGACGGCCGGGTCCGCCGGATCGGCGATTTTGATCGTGTTGCCGTCGTCCTTGTACTCCACCACGGTCAGGTAGTGGCCCGGGTAGCTGTGCTCCCGGCCCTCGGTGTCCACCGCGCCGCCGAGGATGTTGGCGACCACCGGCTCATCCGCGTCCACCGCGGCCTTCACGTCCACCCGCAGCCGCTCGATCTGCTCCTTGGACGCGACGTCGGAACTGATCTCGGTGGTCCGGTACCTGCCGTTGGTGTACTCGTTCAGCACCCGGGTGATGTCGATGGCCGAGTCGGTGCCGTTCTCGGTCGTGCCGAGCTTGGCGGCCAGCTCGTCCTGGCTGACGGTCCTGCCCTCGGCCGACAGGGCGATCCGGGCCGATGCCGGGCCGCAGTAGTAGAAGTTCGGCTGGGCCTGGTACTCGTAGCCGGCCCGGCGCTCGCTCTTGTCGCTCTTGTCGCTCTTGGTGGTCTTGGTGGTCTTGGCGACGCGGAGCGCGCCGGTGGGCCCGGTCTCGGCCGGGGCCGCGTGCGCCGCCAGCGCGGGGCCGGCGACGGCACCACCGCTCATCACCAGGCCGGCGACGGACAGCATGCTCTTGCGCAGAATCTTGTTCATGTCGAAGCTCCGTTCGGGGGTTGCCGCCTCCGGATTCCGGAGACGCAAGCACCGGGAAGGGCGCTGGGCTGACTCGACCTGTTCGTCGTACGAGGGGTTCAACGCGTTGCCGTTCGCTCCGATTCCGGCCCCGGGCGGGGCGGGCGAACCGGTCATCCGGTTACAGACTGCCCAGGATCCGGGTCACGGTGATCTCGATGACGACCCGGTGCGGATTGGGACGCGGGGTGCGGTAGCGCTCGGCGTACCGGCGTTCGGCCTCGATGACCGCCGCCGGGGCGGAGCGGACCACCGCCCGGCCCTCGACGGTCAGCCACCGTCGCCCGTCGACGTGACAGACCGCCACCGGAGTGCCGGCCGCACCGGCCGCCGCGACGTGCCGCGCCTTCGCGGACGTACCTGATGTGATCACCCGGGCCAGGCCGGCCTCCGGGTCGAGGGTCACCCCGACCGGTACGACGTGCGGCGTCCCGTCGGGCCGCAGGGTGGTCAGGGTGGCCAGGTGCCGTTCCCGGCAGAACGCCGCGACCCGCTCGTCACGGACGCCCAACCGATGCCCGCCCGGCATGACACCCCCTGTCCGAAGATCCGACCCCGATCATGGCACTCCCCGGATCACGGCACGCCCTGATGTGGGGCGGCGGCCGGGTCAGGGGACCGGGCGACGGGTCTCCTCGTCCCGGGGCTCCGGCTGGCCGGGCAGCTGCCGCTCGGCGGCGCGACGCTGCTGGACGAGCCGGCCCAGGTAGATCAGGGCACCGGCGAGCACCCCGATGTCGTCCAGGTAGATCGGGTCGGGCAGCACGTCGATCGGGAAGACCGTGTAGGCCAATGCGCCCCAGAAGGCGACCTTGCCTCCCACGCCCAGCGTGCCGAGCATCTTGCGGGTGCGTACCACCCGCACGGCGAGCAGGATGGCGCCGACCAGCGTCGCCGCGACGACCAGGGCGGCGAGCGCAAGCAGCCAGTAGTGCTCGTTCATGCCGCCACGCTAGCCGAGATCACCAAGATCACGCTCGATCGGGGAAACCGTGGCATCAGCGGTCGGGAGGCCACTGTTTCCCGGATGGAGCGTGATCTCGCGGCCTGGTACGTCAGGCGGGGACGGTGGCGCGGCCCCGGGCGGCGCGGCCCCGGGTCACGACCGCGCGTCCCCGTGCAACAGTCGGCAGGGTTCGGGTGACGGTCGGCGTCTCGCGGACGAGCACCGGCATCTCGCGGGTCTGCTCGGCAACCGGCGACCGCCCGTCGGTCACCCCGGGCAGCAGCGACTGCTCCTGCTCGGCGGGCCCGGTGGCGGCGAACGCCTCCTCCCGGAGGCTGCGCGCGGCGAGCACGGCCTGCTCGGCGGCCCGCCAGGCGGCCTGCTCCCGTTCCCGGGCCGCCTGCTGCCGGGTGCGCAGATGGTCCCGCACCGCGCGGCGCAGCACCAGTTCCTGCTCGACCGGGTGCAGCCGGGGATCCCAACCGCCGCGGTGCGCGAAGACGTCGCTGAGCTGCTCCTCCGACAGATCCCGACGCCAGTACGCGTCCAGCGCGGCCCGGTGCAGGTAGCGCTCGCGGTCGGCGTACTCGGCGGGGGTGCGCTCGGTGTGCGGCTGGGGGAGGCCGGCGGCGGCGGCGAGCCGGCGGACGTCGGCCTCCGCGACCTCGCCCGCCTGCCAGATGGTCTCCACCTCTTCCTGGGCGGACAACCATTCGGCCCGCAGCCGTTGGGCGGTGGCCGCCGCCCGCTCCGCTGCGGTCGCCATCTCCCCGGCGTAGCGGCGCCGTTCCCGGTCCTCCTCCGCCTGTTCCAGCAGGCTCGGCATGGCGGCCTCGCGGAAGCGCCCGCCGATCACGGAGCGGAACAGGCCCGGCCGGGCGACCAGGGTGGTCACTGCGACGGCGACGACGCCGAGGAGGGCCAGCCAGATCGCGGCGGCCCGGGGCACGTCGAGTAGGACGGAGGAGAGTGCGATCTGCATGGGGAGCACCTCGGGTGGGACGACGTGGACTGACGGTCGGGCCCGCTGTGCGGGCGGTGGGCCGCGTGAACCGGTGCCGGACGGGACCTCGCCGGGGTCGTCAGCGCTGCGGGTGACGGGGGGCGTGGTCGTCAGCGGCGCGGGAGGGCGCGGCCGTCGGCGGGCTCGCGGAGAGCGATGCGGTGCCGGGGCAGTGCCGGTGCGGCGCGGTGCAGCGCCGGGACGGCCCGGATCGGCGCCTGATCGGCCCGGGTCAGCGGCGGGGCGGGCCGCGCCGGACGACGGTGCCGCCGGTCGGGTCCACGGCCGGACGGTCGACCGGGACGACCCGCGTCGCGGTCGCCGCCGGGGCGGTCGCCGGTCGCCGGGTGCTGTCGGGGGCCGGCCGGGCATGCGGGGCGGCCGGCTCGGTGCGCAGCTCTGCGGCCGGGCCGGACCCGGGGCGCAGCTCGGCCACCCGGCTGGTCACCACGGCGGGGCGGGCCAGCTCGGCGGCGGAGGCGGGGGCGGCGGCAGTCAGGGCGGACACCCCGCCGAGGCCGAACGCGAGGACCAGGGCGGTCAGCGCGAGGCGACCCAGTTCCCGGACGCGGCGCAGCGTCGCCCGCCACGACGGGTGTGCCCCGCGCAGCGTCACCGGCCGAGGGGGGCGGGCGAACGCTAGGGACTGCACCGCACCAACCTATCCCCGTTCCGGTCCATCCGCAGCCTCGGCGGAACGCCGTAGGGGTGAGCCGGGCCACGAATCGGCGCTGTGGACAGACGGGTACCGCTGGAATCCGACGACACGAGCGGCCGGCGGGCCCATCGACGGAGACGGCTGAGCGGCCGGCGGACCCATCGACAGAGACGGTCCTGTCGACAGTGGCCCGCCGGCCCCTCGTGTCGTCGGCCCAGCTCACTCGGCCCGCAGGCCGTCGGGGCGGGTCAGCCGCCAGAGCACCGGCAGGCTCGCTCCGGTGACCAGCAGCACCACCCCACCGCCGAGGCCGGCCCCCAGCGCGACCACCGGCCAGCTCACCGTGACCGGCGCGCCGACCATGTGCAGCAGGACCGCCCCGAGACCCAGCCCGAACCCGACCGCGAGGACGAGACCGACCAGCACCGGCACAGCCGCCTGCCAGAGCACCGACCAGCTCAGCGTGCGGCGCGGGGTGCCGACGGCGACCAGCATGGCCAGCAGGCGGCGGCGCTCCCGCAGTTGCTCCAGCACGCCGACCAGCATGCTCGTCCCGAGCAGCAGCAGGGTCACCACGAGGCCGGCGGCCAGGCCGCGCTTGACGTTGACGTACTGCGTCGACCGGGTGACGTCGGCCAGCGCGCTGACCGGGGCGCTCAGGTCCACCTCGGCGGCGGCGTTGCGTACCCGCTCCAGCGCGTCCGGGTCGCCCGGATCGATGCTGATCATCACCTCCGCGCGCAGCCCTGCCCACCGGGAGACGTCGGCCGCGCCGGGGGTGACCAGCAGGCCGCCCCGTTCCCGGCCGATCGGGTCCGGCATCGTGGGAACCGTGCGGGTCCGGGCCGGTACCGTCCAGGGGACCTCGTTCCGGCCCACGGCCATCCGGGTTCCGGGGACGGGCATGGGGCCGGACTGCTCGCCGGCCGGTCCCTCGGCGAGGAAGACGTCCCCGTCCGCGCAGGAGCCGAGCCGGGCGAACTCGGCCAGCGCGGCGCAGTCGCCGATCCACACCTCGGTGAACGTGGGTGCGTCCGTGCCGGGCTGTTGCTTCCCGATCGTCGCCGTGGCCAGCGTTCCCACGCTGCGGGTGACGCCGGGGGCGGCGGCCAGCCGGGTCAGCGCGGCCCCGGGGTCGGGCAGGTCGGCGAACCAGACGTACGCCTGGGCCCGCGAGGTGTCCTGGCCGGTACGCGTCGTGAACCGGTCCTCCACGCCGGCGACCAGCATCTGTAGGCCGATGCTGCCGGCCACCGCCACGGCGACGCCGTTGACCAGGCGGGCGGAGGTGGCGCTGTCCAGTTGCAACCGGCGCACCGCGAGCTGCCACGGGACCGGGCCGCCGCGCAGCCGTCCCACCACCAGGTCGATCAGCCAGGGCAGCAGGGTGACCGTGCCGATCAGCATCAGCACCGCGCCGGCCGCCACCTGGTAGTCGTCGCTGCCGGCGGTGCGTTCGCCGACCCCGGTCAGCGGGTACAGCAGCGCCAGGCCGGCGGCCGGCAAGAGCAGTCGCCACCACAGGCGGCGGCGGGCGGTCGTCCCCTGGCGGCTCACCCCGAGGGGTTCGACCACCACCCGGCGCTGGGCGATGAGTGCCACCAGCACTGCGAGCGCCGGGATCAGGACCGTCACCGCCGCCACCGGCGGCAGGGACGGGCGCAGGTCCGACGCGTACACGCTGATGTTCTGGAGGGTGAGCAGCGGGGCGAGCTGGCGGCCGGCGGCGAAGAGCGCGCCGCCGACGGCGAGGCCGAGCACCGCGCCGGCCGCCGCCTCCCCGGCGGCGATCCGCCGGATCATCCCGGCGTCTGCGCCGAGCAGGCGCAGGGCGGCCAGCCGGCGGTCCCGGCGGTCGCCGCCGAAGCGGACCGCCGCGCCGACGAAGACCACGACCGGCAGCAGCAGCACCACGAAGACGACCACGACGAGGACCATCAGGACGGGCGAGAACTCCTCGCTGGGCGGCCCGCCGCCGAAGTGGTCGATCCGCTGCGCCCGGTCCCCGGTCAGGGTGCCGCTGCCGAGGTAGAAGGCCAGCTCGTGCGGGCCGGTGAGGCCCTGCGCCGCGATGGTGCCGGTGACCCGGGCGCCGCCGAGCCGGGGCGCGAACAACGGGCCGTCGGGCGAGTCGAGCAGCTCCCGCAGGGCCGGGGAGACGACCACCTCGCCGGCAGCCGGCAGTCGGGGCACCCCCGGCGGCAGCGGTGCGGCAGGCCCCTCGGGTCGGAGGATCCGGCCGCGCACCGGCCGCTCCCGGAACTCGGTGTAGACGGGTACCACCAGCAGTGTGTTCGTCGCTGCGGCCAACTCCGGGCGGCCTCCCCCGTCCTCCCGGGCGTCGCCGCGCGCCGCCCGTGCGTCGAGGGTGCCCGGCACCGCTGCGGCGAGCAGCAGCATGGCCACCCCGATGCCGACCCCGAGCGCGGTCAGCGCGGCCCGGGTCCACCCGTCCCGGCCGCCCGTGACGGCCATCCGAGCACCCATCAACAGGTCAGCCAGCGCCCCGCGCAACCGGCCGACCGCACGTCCCGGCGTCTCCGCGCCGGTCACGTCGTCCGGCGTCCGTGGCCCGGTCATGCCGCCCGCTCCAGGTTCCGGGTCCGGCCGTCCCGGACCACCACCTCCCGATCCGAGTACGCGGCCACCCGCGCCTCGTGGGTCACCAGCACCACGGCCGCGCCGGTCTCCCGGGCCGCCCCGGTGAGCAGGCGCATCACCCGCTCCCCGTTGAGCGAGTCGAGCGCGCCGGTCGGCTCGTCGGCGAAGACCACCCGGGGGACGGTCACCAGCGCCCGGGCCACCGCGACCCGCTGGCCCTGCCCGCCCGAGACCTCGCCGGGCCGCTTGCCGGCCACTTCGGCGACCTCCAGCCGACCGAGCCAGTCGGTGGCCCGCCGCTCGGCCTCACGCCGGGCGACCCGTGCCAGCCGCAGCGGCAGGGCAACGTTCTCCAGGCAGGTCAGCTCGGGCACGAGCTGGCCGAACTGGAACACGAAGCCGAACTGCCCCCGGCGCAGGGCGCTGCGCTCCCGGTCGGACATGGCGGTCAGGTCCGCGCCCTGGAAGGCCACCCGGCCGGAGTCGGGCCGGACGATGCCGGCGAGGCAGTGCAGCAGGGTCGACTTGCCGGAGCCGGACGGGCCCATCACCGCCACCACCTCACCGGCCCGTACGACCAGCGACGCCCCGACCAGCGCCGGCGTCTGGCCGAAGGCGTGGTGCAGGTCCTCGGCGGCCAGTAGCTCCGCTCCGGTCGAGCCCTGCCCGGTCACCGCCCCGCCGGGGGCGCTCACCGCGCTCACCGCCGCACCGTCGCGGTCAGCTCGTCCAACCGGGCGGCGGTCAGCTCCAGCCAGCGTAGGTCGGCTTCCAGGTGGAACAGGGCGTGGTCGCAGATGAGCTGGTCGGTGAGGTCCCCGTCGGTCTTGCGTCGGGTCAGCTCGCGCATCAGCCGCAGGTGCTCGGTGCGCTGGGTGTCCAGCAGATCGGCGGCGGAACGGCCGGTCAGCAGCGCCAGCACCACCTTGGCGTAGAGGGTGCTGTGCAGGTACGGCTCCGGCTTCTCCGGCTGGGACAGCCAGCGCCGCACATCGGTCACCCCGGCCTCGGTGATCGCGTACCGCTTGCGTTCCGGGCCCTCGCCGGCCTCGACCGAGTCGACCTCGACGAGGCCGTTGCGCAGCAGCCGGGACAGGGTGGCGTAGACCTGGCCGAAGTGCAGCGGCCGGGCGTGGCCGAACCGTTCGTCGTAGGCGCGTTTCAGGTCGTAGCCGTGGCGGGGGCTGGCTTCGAGGAGCCCGAGGATGGTCTGACCGATCGACATGGCGTGACTATACACATCAGGTATACGCATGATGTATAGCCAGGTCGCAAAAGGCGCGGGGCCCTCCAGATGGAGAGCCCCGCGCCGTACGGTGAAGAGGACGGGTCAGCTCGCCCCGAGCACCGGCGGGGCACCGGTGTCGCCGTTCCCCCAGACCATCTCGTCCTCGGTCAGCCAGGTCAGCCGCTCGTCGGACTCGTCCTCGCCGGACCGTCCGTGCCCGCCGAGCACGCCCGCCCGGCCGCCGGAACTCCCGTTCGCGCCGACCCGGCCCACGCCCGTGGCGGCGCGGTGCTCGACCGCGCCCAGGCCACCGGCCGGCCGCGCCGTCACCGCCGCCCCGCCGCGAGCCGACCCGGCCAGCGAACCGGTGCCGCCGCCGAGCACGCCGCCGGCCGGTGCGCCGGTGGATGCCCCGAAGAGCAGCCCCGCCCCGGCGCCGGCCGACGCAACCGCAGTCCCGCCGCCGACCGTGCCCACCGTGCCCACCGTGCCGCCGGCCAACTGCACCCCGCCGAGCGACGGATCGGCACCCGCGAGCGACGTCCCGCTGCCCGGACCGCCGACGACCGTGCCGATGCCGCCGGGCGTCAATCCGCCCTGGTCCACGCCCGACGGCGTCGACCCGATGGCCGACACGTGCCCCGGGCTGCCCGGGGCGGACACCGTCTTGTGGCCGGTGGTCGGTGCGCCGCTGCCGGAGCCCGGTGCGGCCCCCGGGGTGCTGGCCCCGGGGCCGGCGGACGGCGTCGTCGTGGAGGTGGTCGGGTCGAACGGCAGGTCCCGGTCCGGCTCCGGCGGGGTGACCAGCCGGCCGTACGCGGACAGGTCGTAACCGGCGGCCAGCTCGGCCACCACCTGCACCATCCGCCGGTGGGCCTTCTCCTTCTCGGCCTTGTCCTGATTGTGGCCCATGATGCCGCCGACGATCGCGCCGGCCGGGCCGAGGACCGCGCCGCCCTTGATCGCCCCGGAGACAGCCTTGTCGTGGTCGTCGGTCTCGTCCGGGCTCTCCGCGTCCTTCTTGGCGGTGCGCAGGTGGGTGGCCATCAACGTGAGGCCCTGGCGGACGTCGGTCATCCCCTCGGAGAGGGTGGTCGAGTGGTCGACGACCAGCGACAGCCGGCGCTGGAACTCCCGCCCGGCGTCCCCCGTCCAGCCGTTGGCGAGCTTGTCGAGGTCGCCCTTCAGGTCGCGGGCGAGGTCGTCGAGGGTGCCCTTCATCGAGTCCCACTTGGCGGCCAACCCATCGATCTGGGCGGGGTCGCCGGCCTTCACGGCCTCGTACAGCTTCTCGTGGCTGACGTGCTCGTAGCGCGCGGTGTACTCAGACACGACGGTCCCCCTGCCTGTCCAGCGCGTCGTCGACCCCGCTGAGGGCGGCGGCGATGTCAGCGGAGTTGGCCGCGTTGCGATCCTCGGTGGTCTTGTAGTTGGTCAGGATCGTGCCGGTCGCGCTCCGCGCGGCCCGCACCGCGTCGCGGAGCCGCTCGACCTGCTGAACGTAGCTCGTGTGCAGGTCGGAGTAGCGTCGGGCGTTGCTGGTCGCGTCCGTGAAGGTGCCCAGCTCCGGAGGCCGGCACTGCATCTCCGTCTTGAGCTTCCTGAGCACGGCCTCGGCCTCGGTGAGCCGGCCGGCCAACCGCAGATGGAAGTCCTCTAGGGACAGTACGTCGACTGTAGTGCGCCCGGTCATGGCAGCATCCCCGTAGTCCTCGTCGATAACCGTTAGCGAGAACCAGGTTAGTGGACGAGGGCCGACCTGGGCGACCCGCGGAAGTGCGGTCGACCTGTTTTCGACCCGACCAACCTGGTCACCCGCCGGTGGCCGGCGCCCCGGCAGACCTGTCCTGCGCGGGCCGGCTCGGCTCGCCGCTCGCCTCCCGGTCCGGCGTGCGGCTCGCACCCCCGGCGGGCGGGCGACGTGTTGGCTCGGTCGGCGCGCTGCGGCTCGCGGTACCCGGCGCGCTGCCGCTCGCGGGGCTTGGGGCGAAGTACGCGAGCGCGTCCTCCCGCTCGAGGGCGGGACCCGTCGGCACCAGTGACAGCAGCGACGCTGGCACCGCCAGCGGGGTCACGCCGCCGTACCCGAGGGCGGTCAGCGCATCGCCCGACCGGGTGCCCAGCGGGTAGCGCACCCCCTGGGCGCCGATCAGGTAGACCGTCGAGCCCGGCGTGCCCGCGCCGCCCTCCCCGGCACCAGGGGCGGCCTGGACCAGCACGCCCTTCCCGCCCGGCAGCAGGACCTGCTCGGCGGTGCGGACCGCGTCCCGGGCGCCCTGCCGGACCGGCGTGGCCGGGCTGCTCAGCTCGGCCGGCACCCGGTCGAAGACCTCCAGCGTGGTGGTGGGCGGCGTGTCCACGGCCCCCTTCCGGTAGGTGGCGCAGAGCACCGTCCGGCCCACCTGGACCGGGTGCAGCACCGGCAGCGCCCGTGGCGTCCCCTCCTGCTCCACTCGCTCCCGGGTCAGCCGCCGGCCGGCCTGGTCCGGCGTGATGTCGGTGACCCGCCCGCCGTCGCGCAGCAGCAGCAGGGCGGTGACCTCGCCGATCGCGGCCAGCCCCTCCCGGGTCAGCACGTAGTGCTGCTCGGCCGCCCGGAAGACGTCGCCGACCCGGGCCGGACCGTCGCCCACGGTCAGCCGGCTGGCCTCCCCCTCGCCCTCGATGTCGGGCTCACGGAGCACCGGACCCGCCGGCACGGCGTTGAGCAACTGTGCGCCGACGGTGACCGTGGGTGCGCCGGCCATCCGCAGCGCCGCCGTCGCCTGGTCCCCGCCCGCGATCTGCATCCGGGCGTCGCCGGTGAGCAGGTACCGCCCGCCGTCGACGGTGACCAGCACCGCCCGGTCGCCGAGCGGCACACCGCCGGAGAGTGGCCGGTCGATCACCACGTGGGTGGTGGAGCGACGCGGGTCGGCCGGGTCGGGCACGTCGCAGACCGACCAGGGCAGCCCGATCAGCGACTTGCGGTCGGGCAGCGCGTCGGGGGCGCCGACGATCCCGACGGTACGCCCGCGCGGCCGGTCGGCGATCGACGCCTGCGACATGGTCCGCACCGCCGGGTCCGCCTCGTTGAGGATCAGCCGGGCCGAGGCGTAGTTCAGGGTCGGATGCAGCAGGTTGTCCACGTAGACGTACGTCGCCCCGGTCTCCCGCTCGATCACCAGCGTGTTCGCCTCCAGCGGCGCGGTGTTGCCGGTGAGCTGGCCGTACGCGCCGATGCCGCCGAGCAACACCGCTGCGGCCACCACGCTGCCGATCACCGCGAGGCCGAGCCGCCGCATCGGCAGGTTCGTGGTCTCCGGATCGCCGGACAGCAGCGCGGAGACGATCCGGCGGGTGACGAAGCGGTACGCCTGCACCTGGTCGCGGCGGGTCCGCATGATCTACCTCCGGCGGGATGGGTCCGCGGCGATCAGGTCCGAGCTCCGCCGCGGGCTTCCCTACGATAAGGGGCCGCCGGTCGGGGAACGGGACCACCGCCCACCCCGTACCGGCTCAGGAAGCCGCCCGTCCAGAAGGGACGCCACCGATGCCCCAGGTCCAGGCGCCACCCGGTCGTACGGCCACCGGCTCGGCCGACCCGCCCGCGCTGCCGGCGCCGCCCGACCGTGCGGTCGTCCCGGCCGACCGGCGCAGCCGGGGCCGGCTCGGTCCGGTCGTGGTCGGGCAGCTCGTCGTGGCGGAGCTCGGCGCCCTCGCCGTGTACTCCGCCCTCGGCGGCCCCGGCTGGCTGGTCGGGGTCGTCGCCGCCCTCGCGGCGGCGGCGGTCGGCGCCGCCTTCGCCCGACGCGGCGGGCGCTGGTGGTACGAGGACCTGCTGCTGCGCCGCCGGCTACGACGCCGCCGGGAACGGGCCCGGGCGGCGGTGACCGGGGGTGGCCCCGGCGACTCCCTGCTGGTCGCCCTCGCCCCGGAGCTGACGGTGATCGAGTTGACCGAGCGGGGCACCCGGCTCGGTATCGGCCAGGACGGCCAGGGCTGGTTCGCCGCCGTGGCGCTGGACCCGCGCCCCGGAGCGCCCGCCGGCTCCGTCGAGGCTGCGGCGGTGGACCGGGCGCTGGCCGTCCTGGCCGACTTCTCGGCCCCGGTCTCCCTCGCCCAGGTCGTCTCGCACACCCTGGTCTGGTATCCGGCCCCGGGCGGCCCCCCGGCCGCCCACCGCACCGTCTGGGTGGCCGTACGGCTGTCCGTGCGGGACGCCCGGAACGAGGCGGTGACCCGGGGCGGCGGGATGGTGGGCGTGCACCGGACCGTGTCCGCCGGGGTAGGCCGGCTCGGCAAGGCGCTGCACGCCGCCGGCCTGAGCCACCGGGTCCTCGGCCGGGACGAGTTGCGCGCCGCGGTCGTCTCGGCGGCCGGCATGGACCTGGCGCCCGCGCCGCAGGCGGAGACCTGGACCGGGCTGCGCGGCGGCGGTTGGACCCAGCGCTGCCTGGCCCTGCGTGCCCGCTCCGGGGTTCCCTGGGGTGCCCTGGTGGACGCGGTCACCGCGACCTCCGCCCCGTCCCACACGCTCGCCGCCGTGGTCCGCCCCGGCAACCGGCCGAGCCCGCCACTGCTCCGCGTCGCGGCCCCCGCCGACCACGTCGAGGCGCTGGTCAAGGCGGTCCGGGACGTCGCCCGGCGGGGCGCGGTCCGGGCCCGGCCGCTGGACGGCGAGCACGGCCCCGGCGTCTACGCCACCGCCCCGGTCGCCCTGCGCGTCATCGACCACCGCGCCGAGTGAGGCCGTCAGGGGCGGAGGTTGACGATCCAGCCGTACAGGCCGCAGACCCAGGCCGCGAGCGGGACCAGCGAGATGATCAGCAGAATCTCGACGATGTCCAGGAGCCGACCCCAGACCGGCGAGATCCGCTTGCCCGCCACGGTCAGCCCGTAGATCAGGCTGATGACGGCCGCCACGACCAGGCCGCCGAGGACCACGCCGAGCCGGAGGGCCGTGGAGCCGGCGGCGAAGGTGGCCGCCGCCGCCAGGCCGAGCCCGACGGTGCCGGCGAGGAGCACCGGGGCGCGCTGGGCGCGGCCGATGAACGGCCTGGCGCGCAGCAGCGACAGCAGGGCCAGCACCAGGCAGAGCAGCGTAGACGGCAGCCGGCCGTCGAGGGCGAGGACGACCTCCCCGCCCAGCACCAGCAGCGCCACCGTCCACAGCAGGCCGGTGAGGAACTCGTCGGCCCGCTCGCTGAGCCGCAGCACCCGGCGGCCGTCCACGGTCTCGGTGTCGGTCTTCAGGTCGTCCGGGCCGGTCGGGATGGACGGGACGGGCAGCCGGGCCAGCCGGTAGGACGCCATCGGCAGGGCCGGCAGGACGGCGAACGCGACCGTGGCGACCACCGCGGCGGCGGCCGGAGCGCCGACGGAGAACGCCAGGCTCACCACCGCGCCGAGGCCCACCGCCGCGCCGACGGCGGTCGCGCCGAAGAAGAGCGGGAGCCGGTCGCCGACCGCCAGCGCCGCGACCGCACCGAACACCACCACGGCGGTCGCCGCGAGCAGCACGTGCGGGCTGCCCAGCCCGGTCAGGGGCCGGTCACCGGCCAGCACCAGCAGGCCACCGGTCGCGGCGTGCCCGATGCCGGCCAGGGCGAGCACCGAGCCGGTCCGGCTGTCACCGGCAGCCCGGGACAGCACCGCGGCGCTGACCACCAGGGCGACCGCGACCAACAGGGCGGCGATCGCGCCGGGAAGCTGCGGCGGGCCGGCGAACAGCGCCGCCAGTGCCCCCGCGGACAGCGCCGCCGCGGCGAAGAGCACCGAGAACGAGCGGGTGGTGCCCACCTGCCAGCTACCCGGGCGCTGGTTCGTCGCGGTGGCCACCGCGTCCACCACGTCGTCGAAGACGATCTCCGGGGCCGCCGCGGCGCGGGGGGTGAAGTAGAGCACCTCGCCGTCGCGCAGGCCGAGCTGCGCGGCGGTACGGCCACCGTCGAGCGGCTGCCCGCCGAGCCGGGCGAGGCTCCAGCCGCCGTGCCGGACCCCGTCGTCGGCGAGGTCCTCACCGGCGTGCCGGAGCAGGGTCGGCAGCAGGTCGGCCAGCGGCACGTCGGCGGGGAGGGCGAGGTCCATCCGGGTTCGGGGCGCCACGATGGTGATCCGGCTCAGGCCCCCGGTCGCCGTCTTCGTCGCCACTGTGGCCTCCTCGCGCTCGCCTACGCTTCACCCCACCGGGGCGGCGCCGCCCCGTGGGTCCACGACGCCCACGGGAGATTACCTACGATGGCGTCCACGTACGATGCCCACCCGACGGCCCGCGCTCGGTCGTCGTGGCCCCCCGGCCGCACCTCGCGCCGTGCCGGTCGGTGTCCGGGCCGCTTCTGGGGGAGGAGACAGCCGTGAGCACCGTGGTGTTCCGCCGGCTTCCGCGCCAATCGGGGCCCGCCCTGCCGCGTGGTGAGGTGCTGCTGGAGTCCCCGCCCGAGCTCCCCGAACAGACCCCTCGGGGGATGGGGCAGCTACTGATGATCCTGCCGATGGTCTGCGGCGTCGGCGCGATGGCGTTCCTCTACGCCGGCCGGGGCGGCGGCATGATGACGTACGTCGCGGGCGGGCTGTTCGGCGTCTCGATGCTCGGCATGGCGCTCGGCTCGCTGAGCAACGGCGGCAACGACAAGGCCGAGCTGAACGCCGAGCGCCGCGACTACATGCGCTACCTCGCCCAGATGCGCAAGCGCACCCGGCGCGCGGCCGAGCAGCAGCGGGCCGCGATGGCCTGGCGGCACCCGGAGCCCGACGCGCTCTGGTCGATCGCCGCGTCCCGCCGGCTCTGGGAACGGCGGGTCACCGAGGACGACTTCGGCGAGGCCCGGATCGCGGTCGGCCCGCAGCGGCTGGCGGTGGAGATCGTGCCGCCGGAGACCAAGCCGGTGGAGGACCTGGAGCCGATGAGCGCGATCGCGCTGCGCCGGTTCGTCCGGGCCCACTCGACGGTGCCGGGCCTGCCCACCGCGCTGTCCGTGCGGGCGTTCTCCCGGGTGGTGCTGCGCGGCGAGCGGGAGCCCGTGCTCGACCTGGCCCGGGCGGCGCTGGGCCAACTCGTCACCTTCCACGCCCCGGACGACATCGTCGTCGCGGTGGTGGCCGCCCCTGAGCGGCAGCCGGCCTGGGACTGGGTGAAGTGGCTGCCGCACGCCCAGCACCCCGGCCGCAGCGACGCGGCAGGCGCCCGCCGGCTGGTCTTCGCCACCCTCGCCGAGGCCGAGGAGTCCCTCGCCGACGAGCTGGCCGGCCGGCCCCGGTTCTCCCCGGAGGCGAAGCCGCTGACCACCGCGCCGCACGTGGTGGTGCTGATCGACGGCGGCGAGGTCGCCGCAACCTGCCACCTGACCGGCCCGAGCCTGCTCGGCACCACCGTCATCGACCTGTCCGGCGCCGTCCCCCGCGACGCCGGCCGCTGGCTGCTCTGCCTGGATGTCGGCGACGGCGCAGCGCTCGACCTGGTCCGGGGGGCGTCCGTGACGCGGCTGGGCCAGCCGGACCGGCTCACCTCGGCCGCGGCCGAGGGACTGGCCCGGCAGATCGCCCCCTACCGGCTCTCCCAGCAGCAGGCCAGCGCCGAAGAGCCGCTGGCCCGCAGCACGGAGCTGCCCGACCTGCTCGGCATCGGCGACGCCGCCACGGTCGACACGCAGCGGACCTGGCGCCCGCGCAGCCAACGCGACCGGCTGCGCATCCCGCTCGGCGTGGGCCCGGACGGCAACGTCGTCGAGCTGGACTTCAAGGAGTCCGCGCACGAGGGCATGGGCCCGCACGGCCTGGTCATCGGCGCGACCGGCTCCGGCAAGAGCGAGCTGCTCCGTACGGTGGTCGCCGCGCTCGCGGTCACCCACTCGTCGGAGGAGCTGAACTTCGTCCTGGTCGACTTCAAGGGCGGCGCGACGTTCGCCTCGCTCGACGCGCTGCCGCACACCAGCGCGGTGATCACCAACCTCTCCGACGAGCTGCCCCTCGTCGACCGGATGCGCGACGCCCTGGCCGGCGAGATGAACCGCCGCCAGGAGGTGCTGCGCGCCGCCGGCAACTACGTCTCCCGGTTCGAGTACGAGAAGGCGCGGGCCGCCGGTGAGCCGCTGGACCCGATGCCCAGCCTGCTCATCATCTGCGACGAGTTCAGCGAGCTGCTCGCCGCGAAGCCGGACTTCATCGACCTGTTCGTGATGATCGGCCGGCTGGGCCGGTCGCTCGGCGTGCACCTGCTCCTGGCCAGCCAGCGGCTGGAGGAAGGCAAGTTGCGCGGCCTGGACACCCACCTGTCGTACCGGATCGGCCTGCGTACCTTCTCGGCGGTGGAGAGCCGGATCGTGCTCGGCGTGCCGGACGCGTACGAGCTGCCCAGCGCACCGGGCCACGGGTACCTGAAGACCGACACCACCACCATGCTGCGGTTCCGGGCCGCGTACGTGTCCGGGCCGTACCGGGCGCCGGGGGAGCAGAAGTCGTCGCAGGCGCTGGTGCAGCGCCGGATCGTGCCGTACGGCACGGACTTCGTGCCGGTGCGCGCCCCGGAGCTGACGGTGGAGCCGGTGGAGGAGCCGGAGCAGCCGGCAGACGGCAAGGCCGTGGCGATGCTCGACGTGCTGATCGCTCAGCTCGCCGGCCGGGGCCGCCCGGCCCACCAGGTCTGGCTGCCGCCGCTGTCCGAGCCGCCGAGCCTGCTCGACCTGCTCAGCCCGCTCGCCGTCGACAAGACGTACGGCCTGACCACCTCGGGCTGGCAGGGCCGGGGCCGGCTCACCGTCCCGGTCGGCGTGGTCGACCGCCCGTACGAGCAGCGGCGCGACCCGATGATGGTGGAGCTGGCCGGCGCGGGCGGCAACGTGGTCATCGTCGGCGCCTCACTCAGCGGCAAGAGCACCATGCTGCGGTCGATGCTGGCCTCGCTGGCGCTCACCCACACCCCGCGCGAGGCGCAGTTCTTCTGCCTCGACTTCGGCGGCGGCGCGCTGCGCAGCCTGGAGGGGCTGCCGCACGTGGCCGGCGTGGCCGGCCGGCGCGACACCGAGGCGGTCCGCCGGACGGTCGCCGAGGTGGTCGGGATCATCGACGAGCGCGAGCAGCGGTTCGCCCAGCACGGCATCGACTCGGTGGCCGGCTACCGCCGCCGTCGGGCGGCCGGCGAGTTCGCCGACGACCCGTTCGGCGACGTCTTCCTCGTGGTGGACGGCTGGAACACGCTGCGCCAGGAGTATGAGGAGCTGGAGCAGACCATCACGAACCTGGCCAACCGGGGGCTCGGTTTCGGCGTACACGTGGTGGTCACGGCGGTCCGCTGGGCGGAGATCCGGATGAACATGCGGGATCTGCTCGGCACCAAGCTGGAGCTGCGGCTCGGCGATGCGGCCGAGTCCGAGATCGACCGTCGGGCCGCGCAGAACGTCCCGGAGAAGACCCCGGGCCGCGGCCTGACCCGCGACAAGCTGCACTTCATGGCCGCGGTGTCCCGGATCGACGGCCGCCGGGACGTCGACGACCTGACCGAGGCGTCGGTCGCGTTGGCCGGACACGTGGCGCGGGCATGGCCGGGCACGCCGGCCCCGAAGGTCCGGTTGCTGCCGCGTCGGCTGCCGCTGCACGAGCTGGTCCGGGTCGCCGACCGGTCGGCGACCGGCCTGCCGATCGGGGTCAACGAGTCGGCGCTCGCCCCGGTGTACCTGGACCTGGCGAACGAGCCGCACCTGACGGTCTTCGGCGACGCCGAGTGCGGCAAGACCAACCTGCTGCGGGTGATCGCGAAGGGGATCGTCGAGCGGTACACCCCGGCGCAGGCGCGGCTCGTCATCGCCGACTACCGGCGCGGCCTGCTGGGCGCGGTGGAGGGCGAGCACCTGCTCGACTACGCGCCGTCCAACCAGGCCTTCGGCCAGGGGCTCACGTCGATCCGCAGCGCCCTGTCGAACCGGCTGCCCGGACCGGACGTCACCACCGCCCAGCTGCGCGACCGGAGCTGGTGGAAAGGGCCGGACCTCTACATCCTGGTGGACGACTACGACCTGGTCGCCTCCGGCGGAAGCAACCCCCTCAGCGCGTTGCAGGAGCTGCTGCCGCAGGCCCGCGACATCGGCCTGCACCTGATCATCACCCGCCGCGTGGGTGGCGTGGCGCGGGCGCTGTACGAGCCGGTGCTGCAACGCCTCCGCGAGCTGGACTCCCCGGGCCTGCTGATGTCCGGCAACCGGGAGGAGGGGGCGGTCTTCGGCACGTTGCGGCCGAGCCCGCAGCCGCCGGGCCGGGGCACCCTGGTGCGTCGCCGCGACGGTCAGCAGCTGATCCAGACGGCCTGGTCCGAGCCGGCCTAGGGTGGGACGTCGGCTTGCCGTTCCGGTAGCGTCGGGCCGATCGTCGCTTGTGAAGAGAGGACCGTGGTGAGCACTTCGCGGGGTTACGGCGGCGCCGGGGGCGCTATGGAGAACTTGTTGCGCCAGGCGCAGGAGCAGCAGCGTCGGCTGGCCGAGTTCCAGCGGCAGCGCGCCGATCTGCGGGTGACCGGGGAGAGCCCGGACGGCCTGGTCCAGGTCACGGTGAACGGCGAGATGAAGGTCGGTGACATCGAGATCAACGCCCGGGCGATGCGGCTGGACAGCTTCTCCCTCGCAGAGTCGCTTCAGGCCGCCGTCGACGCGGCGTACGCGGCCTTCGGCGAGCGCCAGCAGGAGCTGCTGACCGATATGCTCGGCGGCTCCGAGCTGGTCCGCCAGGCACAGGAGGGCACCCTCGCCCCGGAGGACTGGTTCCGCCAGTTCGGGGTGGACCTGGCCGATCCGTTCCGCGGCGTGCGCCGCTGACCCGGGAGGAGACACGGTGGCTAACAAGGTCGACGTCGACGCGATCCGCAAGGCGGGCACCAAGCTCGCCGCCGCGGACGGCCCGATCCAGTATCTGCGCAACGTGCAGGCACTGCTGGAGAGCGTGAAACTGCCGGGCGGGTCGCTGACCCTCTTCGGTGACACGACCGTGCAGGCCCACAACGCCTCGGTCGACGGTCACCTCGACAACGTGAAGACCGGCATCGCGCACCTGAACAAGGCGGCCGAGCAGCTTGAGCAGACCGCCAGGAACTGGGAGAAGTCGGACCAGCCGTGGGTGGTCAAGTGACCGGCCGGGCGCATGACGGGGGGAACAACTGATGGCGGAGCTCCTGATCGCCAACGCGTCCGGAGCGGTGACCGGCACGCACACGGTCGCCACCACGACGGCGCCGGTGCGGGGGCTGCTCCCCGCGGCCCGGGCCAACTGGGTGTGGCTGGTCGGCGCCGGCGTCCTGGGGGTGATGATCGCCTACCTTGAGACGTTCGACAACGACGAGGTCAACAAGTCCATCAAGGAGTGGGGCGACGCCGCGCGCCTGCTCGGCGGGGACCAGTTCGGCGCTGCGCTGGATCAGGTGCCACCGTCCGAGAGCGAGTGGGACTTCGACGACCGGGACGCTTTCGAGCTCTTCCTCCGGAAGCTCGGGGCGGAGATCAACTCGCTGGCCGAGGCGTTCAGCGCCAACAAGGACACCCTCACCTCCGCCCGGGACGCCTTCAACGACGCCGTGGACGCGCTGGTCGAGGCGCTCATCCCGATCCTGATCGCGGTGATCGCGTCGGTCGCCCTCCAGGCGTTCCCGCCCACCGCGCCCATCGCCGAGGCGATCGGGGTGGCCGGGATGACGGTGAGCGTGGCCATCCTCGCGCTGATCTTCGGGGACATCAGCTCGATGTTCACCGCCGTCATGGCCGGGTTCCAGAGCAACAACCGGTTCGCCTTCGTGTCGGACTCCCGCCCGGGTTGGGCGCCCACCGGCTCGGATCCCGACATCAAGGACATCAAGATCGACTGGGTGCAGGACTCCAAGTTCTACGAGTGACCGAGAGGCGGCGACATGGCCAGAGTGGTCCTGGGGCTCTTCGTGTACTGCCTGGTGACCATCCCGGTCTTCCTCGGGCTGGCCCTGGTCGCCCAACTTGCCCGGGTGACCTGGGCCAAACGGGCCAGCGAGGCGGTGCTCATCACGGGCGTCGCCGCGCTGATCCCGGTGGTGCTGGACCGGGCGTTGGAGAAGCCGGTGCTCTGGGCGGGCGTGGTGCTGCTGGTGGTGCTGTTGGTGGTCGGCGTGGTGATGCACGTGAAGTCGTACACCCGGCCGTCCTGAGGCCGGCTGGTTCCGCGTCCGCCGCATGGTCCGCACCGGCACACGCCGTGGTCCTCACCTGTCCGGGAGCGACGGTAGGAGGCAGGGCTGCGCGGGCTGGACGGAATCGGTTACCGTCTCATCCAGAGTGTCCGTCGGTGGGGTTGGCTGGTTGCCTTGCCGCGGGGGAAGGCGCGGCAGAGTTCCGCCGCCACAACGATGACGGAAGGGTGTGAAGCATGGCGTTCGAGGTCGAAGCATCGACTCTGCATACCGCGGCGAATGACGTGCGGTCCACGCGCAGCGAGGTCGACGGCGAGCTGAAGAAGCTGTTGGGCGTGGTCGACGACCTGGCGATCGCCTGGAAGGGGCAGGCGTCCGGAGGCTTCCAGCAGCTCATGCTGCGTTGGAACGAGGACACCGGGCTGCTGCTGACGGCGATGGACAACATCGCCGACCTGCTTGACAAGTCCGGCACGACGCACCAGGTCAACGACGAAGAGCAGCAGCAGATGCTGGACAAGTTCCACTCTGCTCTGAACCCGTGACCGGCAGCCAGGCGCAGAGGAGGAAATCGTGACGATCAAGGTTGACTACGCTGTCCTCGAGAGCAGCAACCAGCAGATGACGGCCATCGCGCGGACTCTCGACGAGAAGCTCGACACGCTGCGGTCCATGCTGACCAAGCTCCAGTGGGAGGGCGAGGACCGCGCCGCCTACCAGCAGCACCAGGCGCAGTGGGACACCGCCGTCCGGGACATCAACAAGATCCTGAACGAGATCGGCGGCGCCGTCGGCATCGCCCGCGCGAACTACGTCACCACCGAGATGAGCAACTCCAAGGTCTGGAGCTGAGATAGTTACCGGCGCGGCTCCGGTCCGGCTCGACCGGACCGGAGCCGTTCTGCGTGACGGGTCGACGAGGGTCCTGGGGGAGCGATGCGTACGGGGAAGCGCCGCCGGCCGCTGCTGCGGTCCGCCACCGCCGTGCTGGCGCTGGTAACCGCCGCCGGCGCCGGCCTGCTGGCCGGGCCCGCGCCGGCCCGCGCCGCCGACACGGTACGCGGCCTCCAGTGGTACCTCGACACGCTGCGCATCCCCGAGGCGCACAAGCTGACCAAGGGCAAGGGCGTCACGGTCGCCGTGGTCGACGGCGGGGTGCACGCCGCACATCCCGATCTGAAGGGCCAGGTCCTGCGGGGCACCTCCCTCTCGAAGGACGTGCCGGCCGACGGCCGTTCCGACCCGGACCGCGAGAACGGCCACGGCACCAAGATGGCCGGCATCATCGCCGGGCGGGGCGGCGGGTCCATGCACCAGTTGGGCATCGCCCCGGAGGCGAAGATCCTGCCGGTCGCCCTCGGCCTGCCGCGCGACTGGGACATCGCGGGCGGCATCCGCTGGGCCGCCGACCACGGCGCGGACGTGATCAACCTGTCCGTCGGCGTCACCGGCAGCGATCCTCAGGTCACCGAGGCGGTGCGGTACGCGCTCGGCAAGGGCGCGGTGCTGGTGGCCGCCGCCGGCAACCGCCGCACCGACCGGGCCGTGCCGCTGCCCGCCAACATTCCCGGCGTCCTCGCCGTCGGTGCCACCGGGAGGACCGGGTCCCTCTGGAGCGGGTCGGTCACCGGCCCCGAGGTGGGGCTGACGGCGCCCGGTGAGCGGATCATCGGCCCGGTGCCGCCACCGGTCTCGCCGAACGGCTACGGCGTGACCGACGGGACCAGCGACGCGACGGCGGTGGTCTCCGGGATCGCCGCGCTGGTGCGGTCCCGCTATCCCGATCTCGATGCCGCCGACGTGGTGAACCGGCTGGTCCGCACCGCGCGGGACCAGGGCGCCCGAGGTCGCGACCCGGAGTACGGCTTCGGCGCGGTCGACGTGCTGGCCGTGTTGACCCGCTCGGTGCCGAAGGCCGACGCGAACCCGCTGCTGACCGGTGCCTCGCCGACACCCCCGGCAGCCTCGGACGGGGAGGACGGCGACGACCGGCCGGCGATCTCCGTCGGACTGGCCGACAACGCGCCGATCCAGCTCGGGCTTTGCCTGCTCGCGGTGCTCCTCGTGGGCGCGGTGGTCGTGGTGCTGATCGTGGTGAACCGACGGGCGGCGCGGCGCCGCGTACCGCAGGCCCCGGTGGGCGGCCCACCGCCGCCGCCCGGCCAGACGCAGCCGGGCCACGGCCCCCGGCCGTACCAGCAACACCCGCACCAGCCGCGACCACTCGGGCAGCAGGGCCCGCATCCGTACGGGCCAGCGGGCCGGCCGGGCCTGCAGCCGGGTGGCGGGCAGACCGGGGCTCCCCCGGCGGACCCGCAGCCGCGTTGACACCGACACCGTAGACACGGGGCCAGGGGAGGGCATCATGAGCGACGAGGGCAACGATCCGGACCGGGTGAACGTCGATTTCGCCGTCCCGATTCCGGTCAACCCGATGTTCCCCGGGGTGGGCGACATCCGTGGGATGAGCTTCGACCGGATCGGCGTGGACCAGGCCGAGACGCCGTCCGGGCTGGTCGCCGGGAGCGGCGAGAAGGGCGTCGAGACGGAGTGGGACGCCGGCAACATCGACTCGGCCATCATCTGGCTGGAGGCGCACGCCGGCTACCTCCACCGGCTCTCCTACGACATGGTCGACATCAAGGAGAAGCTCGGCGGCGACCAGGCCATGGCGGGCAAGGGGCCGCTCGGCGGCTTCCAGTACGCCAAGCAACTGGCGCAGCAGCACCAGCAGGTGTACACCAGCACGGAAAGCGGGCTGCGCACCCTCTCGGAGAACCTTTACACGGCCGCCGAGGCGCTGCGCACGGTCAAGCAGAACTACGAGACCGCCGAGGGCGCGAACGCCATGACGGCCCAGCAGATGCAGCAGGCCTTCAACGATGCCGCCCGCGGCGGCGGCAGCTAGACCGGGGGTAACGGGACGTGGGGAAGAGCTGGGAGGACATGGCCCGTGAGGTGCTCGTCGAGGGCCGACCGGCCGACGTGCAGAGCGCCGCACTGGGCTGGAAGGAACTGATCAAGAACCTCGACCAGGTCCGGGAGAGCCTTGAGACGAACGTCAAGGACATCGGCGTGGTGTGGAAGGGCCCGGCGTACGAGTCGTTCAAGACGCACATCGAGGGGTTGGCGAAGAGCGCGAAAACCATCGTCGAAGACGTCGACAGCCCCGGCCGGGGCAAGGTCAGCATCGTGACCACCCTGGAGACGGCAGCCAGCCAGCTGGAGCAGGCGCAGAGCAAGATGCCGATTCCGGCGGCCTGTGTCGGTGACGTCATGGCGGCCCGCAACGGCGAGGTCACCCTTGGGGTCGGGCTCTTCGAGACCCGGGTCAAGGCGGACCTGATGGGTAGCTGGCCCGTCGAGCAGCTCGGCAAGCTCGGCGACTGGGTGACCGGCTGGTTCTCCGACCAGGAGGGCGAGGCCCGCAAGGCATACAACGAGGTGAACGACAACTTCAGGGACCGGACGATGGAGGCCCCGACCTCGGTGACCGGGGGCACCCGCACGGATCTCAAGCCGGACGTACCCGATCTGGGGGGTGGCCCGGGCGGCGGCGGTGGCGGCGGCGGTGTGCCGAAGGTCGGCGGGATGCCGGGCACCGGCGGGATCGGCGGTGGTCCCACGGCCGACGTCGGCAAGCTGCCGGAGCTCGGCGGCGGCCCGGACCTCGGGTCGACCGCCCACCCCGACCTGTCCACTCCGGACACCGGCACGGGGAACCTCCCCGACACCGACTACCCGGGCTCCGGCGGGCTGGACGACGGCTACGGCACCGGCCTGGCCGGCGCCGGCGCACCGACCACCACCGGGCTTGGTTCGGGCGGCGGGCTGGGTGGTTCGGGGCTGGGCGGTGGCAGCAGCGCGGGCCTGTCCGGCGGCGGCGTTCCCGGCGGCGGTGCGCTCGGCAAGGCGGTCAGCCCTGGGCTGCCGCCGATGATGGGCGGCGGGGCGGCCGGCGCGGGCGGAAAGGGCGCGGGTGGCCGGCTCGGCGGCGGCAAGGCCGGCATGGGCGGCATGATGTCCCCCGGCATGGGGGGCGGCGCCGGTGGCCGGGGCGCGGGCGGCAAGGCCGCGGCCGGGGCTGGTCGACCGGGCGGCGCGATGGCCGGCCGGGGCGGCATGGTCGGGGCGGGCCACGGCGGCGCCGGCTACGCCGAGGAGGAGCAGCCGCGCAACACCTGGCTGGAGGAAGAGGAGGACGTCTGGGGCGCGGGCGGCGACGGCAGCCCCGGTATCCTTCGCTGACCCCTCGGCCCACGTCCGGGCACGACGGTGCCGGCCCACGCTTCGGTGCCGGCCGGCACCGTCGTGCTCATTGGGACGAGGCGGGGGTGGGCCGGCGTCCCGGGCGCCAGCCGCGTCGCCGGCCCCGGACCAGGATCGGCTTGGCGGCGAGCAGCACGCCGGCCAGCAACGCGCCCACCACGGCCGCCCAGACCGCCACGGACCGTTGCCAGCCCAGCGGGTCCCGGGGCGGGTCCGGCGCGGCCAGCGCCCCCGGCGGCGGGTCGGTGCGCGTGCCGAGCAGGCTGGTGACCGCCCGGTACGGGTTCACCACCCCGTACCCGACCTGGGCGTTGTGCCCGTCCGGCGGGTTGTCCGCCGTGCGGGTGAGCCGTGCTGCGACCTGTTCCGGGGCGAGACCGGGGTACGCGGCGCGGACCAGCGCGGCTGCGCCGGAGACGTACGCGGCGGCGAAGCTGGTGCCGCCCTGCGGCTCGGCGAGGTACCCCTGCCCCCGGGGCGCCGGGCCGAGGATGTTCAGCCCTGGCGCGGCGATGTCCACGTAGTCGCCGGTGACCGAGCTGCCGACGTGGCCGCCCTGCTCGTCGACCCCGGCGACGGCGATGACCCCCGGGTACGCGGCCGGGTACGCGGGCAGGTTCTGCTGCTGCTCCTGCCGGTTGCCGGCGGCGGCCACCACGACGACCTTGTTGTCCAGCGCGTACTCGACGGCGGCGGCCAGCTCCGGGCGGGGCAGCGTGACCAGCGACAGGTTGATCACGTCGGCACCCTGGTCGACGGCCCAGCGGATGGCCTGGGCGATCTGCGCCGGCAGGTTCTCGTCGTTGGTGCGCTTGGTGTCGGGCAGCACGCGTACGGGCAGGATGCGGGCGGCCGGGGCGATGCCGGTGAACGGCGAGCCGGTGCCCTCCCGGCCGGCGATGATGCCGGCGACCATGGTGCCGTGCCCGGCCTCGTCGCACTGGCCCTCGCGCGAGGGCAGGTCGTTGAAGTCCCGCCCGGGGCGCACCTGCCCGCGCAGCAGCGGGTGGGTGGCCGAGACGCCGGAGTCGATGACCGCCACGGTGACGCGTTCGCCGCGGGTGATCCGCCACGCCGCGGCCGGGTCCAACCGGGACAGTGCCCAGGGGGTCTCGGTGGGTGCGGGGTTTCCGCTCGGCCCGCACGCCGGGGCGGCCGAGGCCGGCACGGGAGGTGGGACAGCGATGCCGATCAGCGCCGCCGCGAGTCCACACAGGAGCGCGGACCGCGCCCGCCCGGTACGCCCGTTCACTGCCATCCCCCTGGCCGGGTAGCTCCCGCGCACCGGCAGAGAGTACCGCCGCGCCGCCCCGGGCGGGGACACGGGCCTCTGGCGGCTCAGGAGCCGGCGGCCTCTCCGGTCTGCTCCCCGGTGAAGAGGGCGAGCAGGTCGCCGACCTGACGGTCCGACTCGGCCGGGTGGCGGAAGTGGCCGCTCGGGTTGACCGTGTACTCGTTGCGCCGGCCCACCCGGGTACGCCGGAGGTAACCGCCGACCTCCAGGTCCGCCACGATCGCCTGTGCGGCCCGCTCCGTGACGCCCACCTCGTCCGCGACGTCGCGCAGCCGGGCGGTCGGGTTCCGGGCGATGGCGAGCAGCACGTGCGCGTGGTTGGTGAGGAACGTCCAGTTCCGGGTGCTCCCGTTCGCGCCAGCCGTCGTCGTCATATCCGACATGCTATGGCGAGGCCGCCCCGCGTACTCCCCTGGGCGGCCGGCTGCCCCTGCGGTCCCGCCCGGATCGGGGCGCGGGTGCCGCTACTGCCGCCTCGGGCACGCGCGCAAGAGCTTCTCAACGTATGAAATGCGTATCACGTAACGCTTGACGTACCTTTAGCTGCGTGTGACGGTGGAGGAACTGGTCGTGCGGCCGAAGGGCAAGGTGGTGGGGCATGAATCATCTGAGCATGTCGATGACTCAGGTGGGGTTGGGGCGGGTTGACCCGTCGCCGACCGCTCTCCCGGGCGATCTCGGCCCGCTCGCTCCGGGCCAGGCCCTCGCGGAGTTGCACGCCGGAAACCACCGGTTCGTCACCGGGGTGCCGCGCCATCCGAACCAGGACGCCGGCCACCGGGCGGCCGTCGCCGACGGCCAGCACCCGTTCGCGGTGATCGTCGGCTGCTCCGACTCCCGGCTGGCCGCCGAGATCATCTTCGACCGAGGGCTGGGCGACCTCTTCGTGGTCCGCACCGCCGGGCACACCGTCGGCCCCGAGGTGCTGGGCAGCGTGGAGTACGCGGTGACCGTGCTGGGCACCCCGCTGGTGGTGGTGCTCGGCCACGACTCCTGCGGCGCCGTGCAGGCGGCCCGGGCGGCGGCCAGCACCGGAACCGCGCCCGTCGGCCACCTGCGGGCCGTGGTGGACGCCGTGGTGCCCAGTCTTCGCCGGGCCGCCGAGCGCGGGGTCGAGGACATCAACGGGATCGTCGACATCCACATCGCGCAGACCGTCGAGGCGATGCTCGCCGACTCGTTCGTGCTGGCCGCCGAGGTCACCGCCGGGAGGTGCGCGGTGGTCGGGATGTCGTACCGGCTCAGCGCGGGCGGGGTGCGGACGGTGGCAGCGGTGCCCGCCGGCTTCGCCCCGGCCGTCGCCGTGGCCCCGGCCGTCCCCTCCGCCGCGGCCCCGGCCGCCCAGGACGCGCCCACCCCACCCCCGGGAGTCACGCCGGCCAATCCGGCAGCCCCGGCCGCCGCCTGAGACGCTCGTAGGGCCACGACACGGCGAGGGCCGCCCCCGCGGGTGTGCGGGACGGCCCTCGGTCGCGTGGCGGCGGCGTCAGAGCAGCGACATGTGCACGTGGTCGGTGTGGTCGGAGGGCCCGCTGTAGGACTTCCAACCGGTCGCCGGGAACCATATCTGCCGGTTCCAGATGACGTAGTAGATGCCGAGCCGGTCGGCGTTGCGGATGAGGAACGCGGCGAGGTTGTTGCCGTACATCCGGGTGTCGTTGTTGTGCCAGGGGGAGAAACCGCTGTTCTGTAGCGACCAGTCGCAGGCCCGGCCCTTGGGGTGCTCCCACGGCCCGCCCGGGCGGTAGCAGCCGACGAACCGGTGGAAACCGGCCCTCTTGGTCTCCTTGTACGCGTGCAGCGTCCGGGGGGTGATCGTGCCGGAGGTGGTCGGGTCGTTCTCGGTGCGCGACTCGGGCCGCCACTCACCGTCCCCGGTCCGGCCCGGCGCCATCCGCGCGACCGGGGAGGTGGCGTCGACCAGGCCGCCGGTGAAGCCCTTGCCACCGACCAGTGCGAGGGATTTCTCGGCGTCGTGCTGCTTCTTCGCCATGATCGCGGTCTGCTTCTGCTGCTCGCGGATCTCGGCGTCGACCGCGAGCTTGGCCTGCTCCGCGTGCTTCTTGGCGTCGTTGACCTCGCCCAGCTTCCGAGCGTTGATCATATTGAGCTGGTCGAGGGCGGTGGCGCGCTCGACGAACGAGTCCGGGGCGCCGCTCTCCAGCAGCATCGCCATCGCGCCGATCCGCCCGGTCCGGTACGACTGGGCGGCCATCTCGCTGATCTGCGGGGCGAGCGCGTCCAACTCCTGTTCGGCCCGCTTCACCTCCAGAGCGAGCTGGAGCTGGCGCTTCTTGGACTTGTCGAGCTTCGACTGGGCCTGGGTGTAGTCCCGGTTGGCGGCCTCGATGACGTCGGTGATCAGCTTGGGCTCGTCGTCCTCCTCGTGCCCCGAGGGTTTGGGGGTGGAGGGCGCGGCGAACGCCGGGGCGGCCGGCCCGGCGAGGATCGCCAGCGCGGCGAACACGGCCGCCACGGGTGCCAGCCAGCGGCGCAGGGGTGCCGTCACAGTTTTCCCTTCCATCGACCGCCGGCCGGGTTAGCTGACGGGTTCGGGGCGGAAGTGGCCCCTACCGCTGTCGCGGATTCACCCCAGGTACCTGGATCCCCGGCTCGCCTCGCGGCGATTGGGCGGCGGCACCGCAGGCGCCGCTGCGCGCCTTCGGCGGTGACCGGCAGCGAGGTTACCCGACAGCCCTCGTGGGGATCTACGTCCGGATGCCGACTAAAAGCGTTATTTTGCAATTGCTTTCGGTAGTCAGTGACGCGATTCTCACCCGTGACACCACTCTCGGTCGCGCTGTGAAGTGTCACCATGTGCTGTCCGTGCTCCCTTCTCGGCCGGCCCACCGGGCCGGGGAATCGGTGGGGCGGGCCGGCCCGCCGGGAAACCGGTCGTCGGGCCGCCCACCGCTGAGCGCCTCCAGCGCGAGGTCCGGCTCCGCCGGGTGCCGGGCTGCGCCGGGGGTACGCGAGGCAGGCACGTCCCCGTCGCCGCCCGGCCGGCCGGGCCCGGTCGCTGCGGCCCGACCCGCTGCGGTGACCACTGCGGCCAGCCCGGTCGTCAGCGGTACGGCGGCGATCAGGCCCAGTGTGGCGACGGCGCTGCGGACGATCTCCTGCGCCATGAACTCGGTGGTCAGGATCTCGGTCACCGGGCGGGAGTCGGCGGTGAGCAGGAGCAGCAGCGGCAGCGACGCGCCCGCGTACGCCAGCACGATGGTGTTCACCGTGGACGCGACGTGTGCCCGGCCGACCCGGGTGGCCGCCCGGTAGAGCTGCAACCGGGACAGCCCCGGGTTGGCGTTCGCCAACTCGGTCACCGTGGCAGCCTGGGTGACCGTGACGTCGTCGAGCACCCCGAGCGAGCCGATGATGATGCCGGCCAGCAGCAGGCCGTGCAGGTCCACGTCGCCCCGGAACATCGACAGGGTGGTGGCGTCCTCGCTGCCGTGGCCGGTGAGGTGGGTGGCGGCGGCGGCCAGGGTGCCGAGGACGCCGGTGAGCACCAGGCTGCCCAGGGTGCCGAGGACGGCGACGGAGGTCTGCGCGCTCACCCCGTGGGTGAGGTACAACACCACGAACATGATCAACGCCGAGCCGACGATGGCGATCAGCAGCGGTGACCCGCCGGCGCCGATCCCGGGCAGCACGAACGTCAGCAGGATGGCGAAACTGGCGGCCAGGCCGGCCAGGGCGGCCAGCCCTCGCCAACGGCCGAAGGCGACGATCGCCAGCGCGAACACCACCGCCAGCCACACCAGCGGGGTGCCACGCTGGTGCTCGGCGATGCTGTAGGCGCTCGTCGACGGGTCGGCCGGGTCGGTCAGTTCGACCAGGACGATCCGGTCGTCGACGGCGACGGTGGGCGCGCCGGGGCCGGTCGGGACCGGCGTCCCGACCTGCTGTCCCGCGTCCGGCCCCTGCTCCACCCGGACGGTGACCGTGCCGCACGGGCCGTCCTGCGCGCCCGGCCCAGCCTCGCCCTCCGGCGTCTCCGGCTGCGGCGGGCACGCCTCGGTGACCACCCGGGTCACCGTGCCGTGGTACCGGGGCACCGCCGGGCTGCCGTCGACCTGCGGGCCCCCGTCGCGGGGCCAGAGGGCGACTGCCGCGATCACGGTGATCACGAAGAGCGGCACCACGGTCGCGACGAGGACCCGCCGTACCCCGGGAGGGGCGGGCGGGGCCGGTCGGGTGTGGTCGGCACCCATCGACGGTCTCCAAACGGTGTGTCAGCGCGGGGTGCGGCCCGGTGGACCGGGCGGTTCAGCGTTCCCGTCGTCCGGCCCGACCCGTCGGGTCGGACTCGCCGGCGAGAAGGTTCCCCCGGTGTCCGTGGCGTCACGCACGGACAACGCGGGGCGGGGCGGTGCGGCGGCCCGGCACCGGCCGCCGGGTCGGTGCCGCCCGGCGGCGGGGTGCGCGGGCGGTCGGTGCGGAATCCGGACGACCATCGCCCGAAATGGTAGCCATCCCCACCTGGGGAACGCAGATCGCGTGCCCGATCGGCCCGCCGGACATGTCCCGACTGACCTCCGGGTCGATCGGCCCGCCCGGGTGCGGGGGCCGGTAGCCGCACCGGCCGGGACCGGTGGGCGGCGGTGCGACCGCTCGTGGCGTGTTCGGCCCGGGCGTTCGGCCGGACCGGCTAGCGTGGACCGGGTGCGGACGGCGACGGTGCTGACTGCCGGGCGGTGGGCCCGGCTCACGCTGATGATCTGCACCCTGGTCGGGCTGGCCGCGATGCACACTCTCGGCCACGGCGCGCACGGCGGCGGTGGCCACGGCGGTCACGACCGGGCCGGGTCTCCCGACGCACACCCGGCCGCCTCCTACCGCGCCACCACGACGGGCGGCGCTTCCGCCATGACCGCCATGACGGGCGCTGCCCTTCCGGTGGCCATCGGCGCGGCCCTCCACGCGGCCGGCGCTGCCTTCCATCCGGCCGGCGCGACCGGCGCTGCCCTTCCCGTTGTCGACGCTGGGGCGGGCGCCGTGCTCCGCGCCGGCGTGACGCGGGTGGGCGCGATGCGGGTGTTGCCCGGGGGGTGTCCGGTGGCGGGGTGCCCGTCCGCGCGGCTGGTGCCCGCCGGCGATCCCGGTGCCGGCCCGCCCGGCTGGAGCATCTGCCTGGCGGTGCTCGGCGCGCTCGCGGTGGCGCTGTTCGTGGCCGTGCTCCTGCTCAGCGGGGTGCGGTCGGTCGGCCCGTCCGCCCGTCGGCACGCCGGGCCGCCCGCCGGTCCGCGCGCCCCACCGCCCCGGCCGATCGGCCTGTGGCTGGCCGAGATCTCGGTGTCGCGTACGTAGGACGCCTCGACGCGGGCGCCCGGCCCCTGCTGCCGGCGACCCGTGTCCCCGTCCTGCCCGCGTACGCACTCGACATCGAAGGATCCAGACCGTGACCACTCGTACGATCGCGCGCCGCGCCGCCCTGGCCGGCGGGGCGCTCATCGCAGCCCTGGCCCTGAGCGCCTGCGGCTCCGCCGACCACACCTCCTCCGGCCACGACACGCCGCCCGCCGCGACCAGCGGCGCACCGGCGAGCGGGTCGGCCACGTTCGGCGACGCCGACGTGATGTTCGCCCAGATGATGATCCCGCACCATCGGCAGGCGGTGGAGATGGCCGAGTTGGCCGGCTCCCGGGCCGCCGACGCCGAGGTCAAGCGCCTCGCCGTTCAGATCAAGGGTGCCCAGGGGCCGGAGATCGCGACCATGACGGGCTGGCTCACCGGGTGGGGCCGTCCCGTCCCGTCGGACGGGCCCGGGCACGGGATGCCGGGGATGGACCACGGCATGCCCGGAATGATGTCCGACGCGGACATGACCAGGCTGGCGGGCGCGACCGGCCCGGAGTTCGACCGGCAGTTCCTGACCATGATGATCGCCCACCATGAGGGTGCGATCACCATGGCGAAGGAGGAGCTGGCGAAGGGCACGCACGCCGAGGCCAAGGCGATGGCCCAGGGGATCGTCACCGCCCAGCAGGGCGAGATCGACGCCATGAACAAGATCCTCGCCAGGCTCTGAAGCCGGGGGCCTTGTGATGGGGGCGGGTCTCTCCGGCCCGCCCCCGGTCCCGGGCGGCGAGCCAAAGGCCGGTCCTGGCCACGGGACTGGGTCGGGCCCCGCGGCGGAAAACGGGAACGGGCGGCGCGGGCGGCGGCGGGCGCGGTCAGCCGCGCTTCATGAGGCGGCCGACGGCGGCCATCATCTCGGTGGCCATCTCGTCGGCCCGGCCCTCGGCCGCGCCCTCGTGCATGCAGTGCCGGGCGTGCCCGTCGAGCAGGCCGAGGGCGACCTTTTCGAGGGCGGCCTGGATCGCGGAGATCTGGGTGAGCACGTCGATGCAGTAGCGGTCCTCGTCGACCATCTTCTCGATGCCGCGGACCTGGCCCTCCACGCGGCGGAGCCGCGCGAGCAACTGGTCCTTGCTGGCGGTGTACCCCCGGGTCGGGGTGGGCGTCGGTGCGGTCATGGCATCGAGGATAACCTACCCCCAGGGGGTATGCTACGGTTCTTTGCGGCAGCGATACCCCCCACGGGTATCGGGATGGCCGGAGATGGCTGTGGTCCGCCTCACGATTACCCCCCGGGGGTATGGTGGGCCAGGAGAGGGGAATCGCGATGATCACCACGACATACCAGGTGCAGGGGATGACCTGCGGGCACTGCGCCACCTCGGTCAGCACCGAGATCGGCGCGATCGAGGGCGTCAGCGACGTCCAGGTGGAACTGGTCGCCGGCCGGGTCACCGTCACCAGCGAGGGCCCGCTGGACACCGACACCGTGCGCGCCGCCGTCGACGAGGCCGGTTACGACCTCGTCGGCGCGTGACGCCGCCCGCACAGAACCGAGGTACCCGATGAACACGGCGACGAAGCTGAGCGGTTTCGCCCTCGGCCTCGCGGCGGTGTTCGGCGCGGCGTACGGGGTCGGCCGGGTGGCCGGCCCCGTCGCCCCGGCCGCCGAAACCCGCCACGACGCCGGTGACCCCGCCCACGGCAGCGCCGCGCAGCCCTCCGGCGACGCGCGCTCCTCCACCGACGACGCCGCAGCCCACCTGCCCGGCGGGCTGCTCGTCTCCGACCGGGGCTGGACCCTGGCCCCAGTGGCCGCGCCGGCCGGCGAGTTCGCCTTCCGGATCACCGGCGCCGACGGCGCACCCGTCACCCGTTACGACGTCGCGCACGACAAGCGGATGCACCTGATCGTCGCGCGGCGGGACCTCTCCGGCTTCCGGCACGTCCACCCGGAGCTGGCTCCGGACGGCACCTGGCGTGTTGCCTCCCCGCTCGGCGGCCCGGGCGTCTGGCGCGCGTTCGCGGACTTCACCCCCACCGGTGGCCCGGCGCTGACCCTCGGCGTCGACGTCACGGTGCCCGGCCCGGTCGACACCCGGCCGCTGCCCGCCCCGGCGAGCAGCGCCACGGCCGACGGCTACACCGTCACCCTGGCCGGCTCGCCGCAGCCGGGCCGCGCCACCGAGCTGACCCTGACCGTGAGCCGGGACGGCACGCCCGTCACCGACCTGCAGCCCTACCTCGGCGCGTACGGGCACCTGGTGGCGCTGCGCCAGGGGGACCTGGCGTACCTGCACGTGCATCCCGAGGGCGCGCCCGGGGACGGGCGGACCCCGGCCGGGCCGGCGGTGACGTTCTCCGCGGAGTTCCCCTCGGCCGGTGCGTACCGGCTCTACCTCGACTTCCGGCACGGCGAGGCGGTGCACACGGCCGAGTTCACGGTCGTTGTGGGTGCCCCCGGCGTGCCCGGCGGCACGGCGACGAGCACGCCGGCCGCCACCACCAGCCCGACCGCCACCGCCCCGACCGCCACCGGCACCCCGAGCGTCGGTGCCGGGCACGGGGTCCCCGGGCACGGGCACGACTCACAGGAGGGCTGAGATGACCTCGCCCACGCGGCCGTTGCAGGTCGCAGCGAACCGGATCGAACTGGCGATCGGCGGGATGACCTGCGCGTCCTGCGCCGCCCGGATCGAGAAGAAGCTCAACCGGATGGACGGCGTGACCGCCACGGTCAACTACGCCACAGAGAAGGCCAGCGTCTCGTACGCCGACGACATCAGCCCGGACGACCTGATCGCCACGGTGCAGAAGACCGGCTACACGGCCGTCGTGCCACCCCCGCCCGCCCGGGCCGGCGCGGAGCCCGCCGCCGAGCCGGTCGACGAGCTGCGCGGGCTGCGTACCCGGCTGTGGGTGTCGGTCGCGCTGGCCGTGCCGGTGATCGTGCTCGCCATGGTCCCGGCCTGGCAGTTCGACTACTGGCAGTGGCTGTCGCTGACCCTGGCCGCCCCGGTCGTGGTCTACGGCGGCCTGCCCTTCCACCGGGCCGCGCTCGTCAACCTGCGGCACGGCGCGGCGACCATGGACACCCTGGTCTCGCTGGGCACCCTGGCCGCGTTCGGCTGGTCGCTGTGGGCGCTGTTCCTCGGCGACGCCGGGATGCCCGGCATGACCCACCCGTTCCGGCTCGACATCACCCGCACCGACGGCGCCGGCAACATCTACCTGGAGGCCGCCGCCGGGGTGACCGCGTTCCTCCTCGCCGGCCGGTACTTCGAGGCCCGGTCCAAGCGGACCGCCGGGGCGGCGCTCCGCGCCCTGCTGGAGCTGGGCGTCAAGGACGTCGCCGTGCTGCGCGGCGGGGTGGAGACCCGCGTCCCGGTGGACCAGCTCGCGGTGGGGGACCGGTTCGTGGTCCGCCCAGGCGAGAAGATCGCCACCGACGGGGTGGTCGAGGACGGCACGTCGGCCGTCGACGCGAGCATGCTCACCGGCGAGTCCGTCCCGGTCGAGGTCGGCCCCGGCGACACCGTGATCGGGGCGACCGTGAACGCCGGCGGCCGGCTGGTGGTCACCGCGACCCGGATCGGCGGCGACACCCAGCTCGCCCAGATGGCGAGGCTGGTCGAGCAGGCCCAGACCGGCAAGGCGGCCGTGCAGCGGCTGGCCGACCGGATCTCCGGGGTGTTCGTCCCGATCGTGATCGCGCTGGCCGCCGGCACACTGGGCTGGTGGCTGGGCTCCGGGGCCGGCCCCACCGCCGCGTTCACCGCAGCCGTGGCGGTGCTGATCATCGCCTGCCCGTGCGCCCTCGGCCTGGCCACGCCGACGGCGCTGCTGGTCGGCACCGGGCGGGGCGCCCAACTCGGCATCCTGATCAAGGGCCCGGAGGTGCTGGAGTCCACCCGGCAGGTGGACACCGTGGTGCTGGACAAGACCGGCACCGTCACCACCGGGCGGATGACCCTGGTCGACGTGCTCCCCACCGAGGGCGGGGACGCCGCCGAGCTGTTGCGGCTGGCCGGGGCGCTGGAGGCGGCCAGCGAGCACCCGATCGCCCGGGCCGTCGCCGCCGGGGCCGCCGACGCGGGGCCGCTCGCCCCGGTCACCGGTTTCGCCAACGTCGAGGGGCTCGGCGTCACCGGGACAGTCGAGGGCCGCGAGGTGACCGTCGGCCGGATGCGGCTGCTGCGGGAGCGCGGACTCGACGTACCGGAGGAGGTCGAACGGGCGGTGACCGGCGCGGAGGCCGCCGGCCGGACGGCCGTGCTGGCCGGCTGGGACGGGCATGCCCGGGGCGTGCTCGCGGTCGCCGACGTGGTCAAGCCGACCAGCGCGGCGGCGGTCGCCGGGCTGCGTGCCCTCGGCCTGACCCCGGTGCTGCTCACCGGCGACAACGCCACGGTGGCGAAGGCGGTGGCCGCCGAGGTCGGCATCGCCGAGGTGACCGCCGAGGTGCTGCCCGCCGACAAGGTGGAGGTGGTGAAGCGGTTCCAGGCCGAGGGCCGGACCGTGGCCATGATCGGCGACGGGATCAACGACGCCGCAGCCCTGGCCCAGGCCGACCTGGGCCTGGCCATGGGCACCGGCACCGACGTGGCGATCGAGGCGAGCGACCTGACACTGGTCCGGGGCGACCTGACCGCCGCCGTGGACGCCATCCGGCTGTCCCGCCGCACGCTGGCGATCATCAAGGGCAACCTGTTCTGGGCCTTCGCCTACAACGTGGCCGCCCTGCCGCTGGCCGCCGCCGGCCTGCTCAACCCCATGATCGCCGGGGCCGCGATGGCCTTCTCCTCGGTCTTCGTGGTGGCCAACAGCCTCCGCCTGCGCCGCTTCCGGCCGGCGGCCTGACCTCGCCCGTCCCAGCGATCATGGCGGGTGACCGCCGTCTCCGCGGGCGAGGATTGGGCAGCCGGGTGGCGGGGTACCTCCATGACGTCGCAGTACCGACAAAACGGCACCAACTGGAGGTAGATCATGGGCATGGATGACAAGATCGCCAACAAGTCCGAGGACGCCGCCGGCAAGCTGAAGGAAGGCGCCGGGCGGGCCACCGACGACGAGCGCCTTGAGGCCGAGGGCCGCAACGACCAGTCCAAGGCCAAGCTCAAGCAGGCCGGCGAGAAGATCAAGGATGCCTTCAAGAGCTGAGAACCAGCTCTTACCGCGCCGGGCCGGCTCTCGCCGGCCCGGCGCTCTGCGTGTCGGTGGCCCGTCAGCGCCGGGCCGCCGCCCTTGGTCAGCGGGCCGGTCGACCGCCGCGCAGCGGCCGGGGCGGCCGGGCCGACCGGCCGGCCGGGTCCAGCGACGCCCGGTCGGCGGCCGAGGTGCCGGAGGACCAGCCCTCCTCGTCGGCGACCGTGAGCCGTTTGCTGGTGACCCCCGGGAAGAGGTCGTCCAGCCGTTCCCGCACCGCCTCCGTGCGGGCCGCGAGCACCGGCAGCAACCGGTCGGCCCCCTGCTCCAGGGCCGCCTCCCGGCTCGCCTCGTCGGTGGCGGAGCGCAGCCGTTCGCCGATCCGCAGCGCGAACGCGTTGAGGAACGACTCGTCGTACGCCTTCGTCCGCCGGCTGCCGCCCGCCGACCGGCGCTCGGTCCGGCCGCGCAGCATCGCGGCGGTGGCCTGCACCAGCAGCGACGTGTAGATCAGCTCGACGGCGGCCAGGTCGGCCGGGAAGCCGAGCACGGTGGCGAATTCCAGGTCGTCGGACCAGACCGACTCGCACCGGTTCGCCGCCGCCACCTCCTGCACCAGCAGCGCCTTCGCCCCCGGGTACGGCGGCTCCGTGCCGAGCCGTACGCCGCCGGGCACGTCGGTTCGCTCGGCGGTCGCGGCGACCAGGGCGACGTCGAGGCTGTGCCGGGTCATCAGCTCCTGCGCCTTGCCGGTCAGCGCCTCCGCCTCCGCCGGGAAGGTGGTCGACTCGGCCTTGGCCAGCAGGGCCCGCACCCGGTCGAGCATCCGCGACCCGCTGCCACCGGCAGGGACGGCCGCCGCCAGGGCGGTGGTGCCGGGCGGCGGGCGGAGCACCGCGATCGGGGGTAGCCCCTCGACCAACGCCAGCACGTCCACCGCGTCGCGCAGGGCGGCGATCCGGTCGGTGCCCTCCCGGGCCGCCCAGGACGTCAGGTAGCGGCGGTCCTCGTCCCACCACACGGCCGCGTCGAGGCCGGCGAGCTGGTCGTCCCACCAGCCGGGGACCGTGCCGGCCAGGTCCCGGCGCTGGGCGGCGGTCAGGTCGACCACCAGCCGCCCGGCAGGCGGGCCGAGTCGGCGGGCCGCGATGCGGGCCAGGTCCGCCGGCTGCCAGCCCCGGGACCAGAGCCGGCCCACGCCGCGCACCAGGCGGGCCACCAAAGCGGCGTCCACCGCCGCCGGGCCGTCCGCGACGCCTGCGCCGACCACCAGCCGGTCGAGCTGCCGTTCCGCCGCGCGTACGTCAGTGCCGCGCGCCGCCGCGAGGGCGTCGGCGACCAGCTCGTCGGCGTCCGGCACGGTGTCCTCCGTCGGTACTGGTCCCCGGTGTTCGGCCGGCGGCTCGCGGGGCGGGCCGGGTGCCGGTCCGCCGGGAAACCGTACCGCCGGGCCGTGCCGGGCCGGGCGTGAGCGCCGCCACGTCCGGCCCGGAGATCCTGCGGGGTCGTTCGCCGCGCCGCCCGTCGCCGCCCGTGCCGGCGAAGGCTGCGGGGCAGAGCCGAAGGCCTGTTCGTCGCCCTTCCGGCCGGTGTGGCGGCCCGTGCCGCCCCGGCTGGGCGCAGCCCCGGAGGGTGCGATTGATCCGGGTTACGGCTACCCTGGGGCGAACGAGCCGGTACCCGCCTTCTGCTCCGAGGGACCGCTGCCGGTCACCGATCAGGGGGAGTGGTTCGTTGAGCCCCGCCAGGCCGATGCCCGTGCCATGGTCGACGTCCAGCCACCTGTCGATCACCCCGCTCGCGGTCATCGATAACCGGGGGCTGCTCGCCGTGACCGGCGAGGTCGACCTGGCCACCTCCGGTGAGCTGGCGGCGGCCCTGACCGGCGTCCTGGACGGCCCGCCGCTGAGCGCGCTGGAGGTCGATTTCGGCGGGGTCCGGTTCCTGGATTCGTCCGGCATCCTGGTCCTGCTGCGCACCCATGCCCGCGCCGCCGGGCAGGGCTGCCGGCTCACGGTCGCCGACGTCCAGCCCACGGTGCGCCGGGTTCTGGAGATCACCGGCGTGCTGGCCACGCTTGGCTTGGACACCACGTCCCCGGCCCGCTGACGGCCGGGCCGCGAGCTCGTTCACCGTCCGTCGTCCTGAGCCTCCCCGCGCGGGAAGGACGCCCAGATGTGCTTCGCGTCCTCCGTGGCGTACCAGCCGACATCCAGGGAGAAGGCCCGAGCGAGCTGGAGGCCCCGTCCGCCGGCGCCCAGCGGGCAGGTGTCGGCCAGCTCGGGCACGGTGGTCAGGTCGTGGTCGGTGACGTCGAGGATGAACACGTCCTCGTCCCGCAGCAACCGGACCGTGGTCGGCGGCAGCCCGTGCAGCAGGGCGTTGGTGGCCAGCTCCGTGGCGACCAGTACGACCCGCTCGGGGATGCCGTCGAGCTCCTCGCCCTCGGCGATGGCGTGCCCGGTGAACGCCTCGTGCAGGGACGCACGGAGGCCGCGCAGCTCCGCTCCGGTGGACAGGGTCCAGCAGTGCAGTTCCGTGGCGCGGGGTGGTGGCGGCGACGTATGCAGCAATCCCATCATCCCGGTTTACCCGCAGGGCCTGCCGCTCACACGGCGTCCGGCGGTCCACCGCCGGTCACGCCAGTGGCTTGCCACCGGTCACCCCGAGCACCTCGCCCGTGACATAGCTGGACTCCTGGGAGGCGAAGAAGACGTACGCCGGGGCCAGCTCGGCCGGCTGGCCCGCCCGACCCAGCGGCACGTCCGCGCCGAACGACTCGACCTTCTCCGGGGGCATGGTCGCCGGGATCAGCGGGGTCCAGACCGGGCCGGGCGCCACACAGTTGACCCGGATGCCCTTGTCCGCCAGGTTCTGCGCCAGCCCCTTGGTGAAGTTGACGATGCCGGCCTTCGTGGTGGCGTAGTCCAGCAGGTCGGGAGAGGGCTGGTACGCCTGGATCGACGCCGTGTTGATGATCGTCGCTCCGGGTGCCAGGTGCGGCACCGCCGCCTTGCAGAGCCAGAACATCGCGTACAGGTTCGTCTTGAGCACCCGGTCGAACTGCTCGGTGCTGATGTCGGTGATGCCGCCGGCCTGCGACATCTGGTGGGCGGCGTTGTTCACCAGGATGTCCAGGCCGCCGAGCTCGTCGACGGCCCGCCGGACGATCTCCCGGCAGTGCGCCTCCTCGCGGATGTCGCCCGCCACGGTCACCACCGTGCGACCGGCGTCGCGTACCAGCCGGGCCGTCTCCTCGGCGTCGGCCTCCTCCTCGGGCAGGTAGGTGATCAGCACGTCCGCGCCCTCGCGGGCGAAGGCGAGGGCGACGGCCCGGCCGATGCCGGAGTCGCCGCCGGTGACGACGGCCCGCCTCCCGGTCAGCCGGCCGGTGCCCCGGTAACTCTTCTCGCCGTGGTCGGGGGGGTCGGGCATCTTCCAGGTCTTCCCGGGGGCGGACTGCCGTCCGCCGGTCTGCTCGTCCGGGGTGCGGAACTGCGCCTGGGGGTCCTGCCGGTCGTGCTGGTCGTGGCTCACGATCCCATCCTTCTCGCCGTTGGTGCGCGGTACTGGTTAGTGATTCCCCTACCAGGCCCGCCCAACCAGATCCGGGCCGTGAAGCGCCTGCTGGGTCACTGTCCGGCCCCGCCGGGCGGCACCGGGAGTCACGGTGCGGGGCCGGCGGGGGCGGCTGGGGTACGGTCCGGCAGGTGACCGTGCTCCGTTCGTTGCTGTTGTTCGCCCTCGCCGCGCTCGCCGAGATCGGCGGCGCGTGGCTGGTGTGGCAGGGCTGGCGCGAACACCGCGGCATGTGGTGGGTCGCCGCCGGCGTGATAGCCCTCGGCGCCTACGGCTTCGTGGCCACCTTCCAACCCGACCCGAACTTCGGCCGCATCCTGGCCGCCTACGGTGGGGTGTTCGTGGCCGGCTCGCTCGCCTGGGGCATGCTCGTCGACGGGTTCCGCCCCGACCGGTGGGACCTGGCCGGCGCGGCCATCTGCCTGCTCGGCGTCGCCGTCATCATGTACGCCCCGCGCGGTGCCTGACCGGCTCCACCGCCCCGGGCCGGCCGGGCAGGTGACGATGGGTGATCGCGGGTTCGCCGAGCTCGGTGGGGTCGCCCCGCCAGGCCGGTAGGGTTGCGCGGTGCGTATCTGGCGAGGCGTCTCAGACGTACCTTCCGATGTGGGCCCATGCGTCCTTGCCGTGAGCGACGGAGCGCAGCCCGGAGGCGACCGGCTGGTGTGGAGCGGCGTTGCGGAGGCCCGTCGACTCGGGGTGGCCTGCGTGCTGCTGCTCCTGGTGCCTTCGCCGGCCGAGGCTGCCGTCGAGGACGACGGGCGACTGCTCGCGGGCCTCGGCGTCGACGCGATCTGTGTGCAGCCGCTCGCCGTCGCGCCGGCAGGCGGTGGCTGGGACGAGTCGGCGGTCGCCACCCTCGTGGCGAAGTTGCCGGCGGTGGCGCTGGTGCTCGACCCGGCGGCCGTGGCCGGCGGTGGGGGCGACCTGGCGGCGCTGGGCCGGCGTACCGGCGTGGCCGTGCACGCCGTCGATTCGCCCGGGCAACGGCAGCCGGACCGGCTGTCCGCGGCGTACGTCAGGGAACGCCTGCTGGCGGGTGACGTGGCCGCGGCGGCGGAGACGGTGGGCTGCCCGCACCGGGTGGCGGGGGTGGTGGTGCACGGCGAGGGCAGGGGGAGTGGCCTCGGCTTTCCCACCGCGAACCTCGCCCTCGCCGAGCATTCGGTGGTGCCCGGCGACGGCATTTACGCGGGTTGGTTCACGGTGGTGGACAGGAGTTGGTCCGACGGGGACATGGTCGGGGGTGTCCGCTATCCCGCCGCGATCTCGATCGGCCGGAACCCCACTTTTGCGGGCCGCAGGCGCACCGTGGAGCCTTACGTGCTCGACGCTTCCGCCAACCTCTACGGCCAGCCGGTGACAACCGACTTCGTCGAGCGGGTACGCGTCCCCGAACGCTTCGACTCGATCGAGGAGCTGATCGCCACCATGCACCGGGACGTCGAGAATGTTCGATCGGTGTTGCGTGCTGCGCAGGGATCCCGGCGTCTCGGCTAGCCTGCGGGCATGGTGGTGCGATCGTCGCGTGGTGGTGCTGGTCGGTGGCGGGCGCCGGTGAAGCCGAAGCCACCGGCGTCGCTGGAACTGGCCACCGTCGAGGGCGCCGTCGTCGAGGACGAGGCCACGTTCCGCCGGCTGGGATTCTTCGATCTCGACCTGTCGGGACGGTCGGCGGACGGGGTCGAGTTCGCGCAGTGCCGGTTCAGGGGCACGGATCTGAGCGGGGCCGGGCTGGAGGGAGCGAGGTTCACCGACTGCCTGTTCGAGAGCACGAACCTGGCGAACCTGCGGGCGGAGAAGTCGTCGCTGCTGCGGGTGCGGCTGTCGACGGCGCGGATGACCGGCGTGCAGTGGATCAACGGCGCGGTGCGGGACGTGACGGTCTCGGACTGCCGGCTGGACCTGTCGTCGTGGCGGTTCACGACTTTCACCAGTGTGGCGTTCGAGGGGTGCAACCTGACCCGGGCGGACTTCCAGAACGCGGACCTGCGCGGGGCCCGGTTCACCGACTGCGACCTGAGCGGTGCGCAGTTCTCCCAGGCGACGTTGGAGGGCACCCGGTTCGCCAACTGCGTCCTGGCCGGGGTCGGCGGCGTGACGAGCATGGCCGGGGCGATCGTGGCCCAGCAGGACCTCGCCGCCCTGTCGTACACCCTGGCGGGGGCGTTGGGGATCCGCATCGAGGACGCCGACGGCGAGTGAGCCCGGCCGGACCCGGGCTTTCGGCGTCCACGCGGATCGGGGCGGCCGGTGGTCAGGGGCCGGCGTGGGCGGCGGTGGTCAGGCCGGTTGCCGGGACACGACCGCCCGGACCGCCTCGATCAGGCTGGTCGTTCGGGGGTCCGGGGTCATCGTGACGCGCAGGCCGTTCATCACGTACCCGAAGGCGATGCCGCTGGCCGGATCGGCGTAGCCGAGCGAGCCGCCGTGGCCGGGGAAGCCGAAGGCGGTCGGCGACCACCAGGGCTGGTCGGGCAGGGGTAGACCGAAGCCGAGCGCGGGCCGGGTCGGAACCATCAGCACCCGGTCGACACCGCTGGCCTGTTCGGCGGTGGCGGTGGCGAGGGTGGCCGCGTCGAGGATCCGGAACCCGTCGACCTCGCCGATCAGGCCGGCGTAGAAACGGGCCAGTGACGACGCCGTGCAGATGCCGTTGACCGAGGGGATCTCGGCCGTCCAGGTCTCCGGATCGGAGAGGTCGAGCGGCGGGTCGGTCACCGCGGCCGACCGGACCACCAGCGAGGTCGGATCGGTGTACCGGGCGAGCATCTCTCGCAGCGCCTCGGGTGTCGCAGTGCTGGGCTGCTCCACCGGCTGCTCGACGAGCCGGCTGACCCGGTACGCCTCCGAGGCGGGCAGGCCGATCCAGAGGTCCAGGCCGAGCGGCTTGCCGATCTCGTCCGCGAAGTACGTGCCCAGGCTGCGGCCGGAGACCCGGCGTACCACCTCGCCGACCAGCCAGCCGTAGGTCAGCGAGTGGTAGCCGTGCGCCGTGCCCGGCTCCCAGACGGGTGCCTGGGCGGCCAGCGCCGCGACCATCGGCTCCCAGGCCAGCGCCTGCGCCCGGGGAATCGGACGGTCGAGTACGGGCAGCCCCGCCTGGTGGGACAGCAGCCAGCGGACCGGGATGCCGCCCTTGCCGGCCGCCGCGAACTCCGGCCAGTATTCGGCGACCGGGGCTGCCAGGTCGAGCTGCCCCCGCTGGGCCAGCAGGTGGGCGCAGGCGGCGGGCACGCTCTTGGTGGTCGAGTAGACCACCTGGAGGGTGTCCTCCCGCCAGGCGCGGCCGGTGCTGGGATCGGCGACCCCGCCCCACAGTCGGACCACCTCCCGGCCGTGCCGGTAGACGCTGAGAGCCGCGCCGATCTCGGACCGCGTCTCGAAGTTCGACAGGAACGCCTCCCGGACCGGCTCGTAACCCTGCACCACCGTGCCGCTGACCACGGACATGGTTCTCCCCTCGGAGCGTCGGGCCCGGGCGTCGACCAGCCGGGGCAACTGCGTCAAGATACCCTGACATGATTCGTCAGGAAACCCTGACGCACATATGCTTGCTGGATGGCGGAGGCAACGGTTCCAGGGCACGCGAACCTGATCGGGTTCCGGTTGCCGGACGGGACGCTGAGCACCGACGCCGCAGCGCCGGTCGGCACCATCGGCTACCGGGCCCGGTGCGGTTGCGGTTGGGTCGGCGCCAGCGACTATCCGGCCGCCGAAGAGGGGCGCTGGATGGCCACCTCCGAGTGGGGCGGACACGTCAGGCCGATCCTGGCCGCCACTCCGCCCGGCTGGCTGCTGGGCCGCTCCGACACCCTCCGGGACAACGTGGCCGAACTGGCCACTGCCTGGCCGTTGCAGGCGCTCGGCATCCTCGCCGAGGTGGAACGCTGGCAACGGCCGCTGATCGAACGTGCCGTGCTGGCGGCCCGGGAGGCCGGGCTCTCCTGGGCCGAGATCGGCAACGCGCTCGGCATCAGCCGGCAGTCGGCGCACGAGCGGTTCCGCAACGTCGTAACCCCCAAGCCGCCTGCCTGACGGGCCACCCCTGGGACGCCGCGGTCTGGTCGCCGCGGGGTGATCCGGGGGCCGCCGCTCGGCCGGTAGCTCGCCCTTCCGCAGGTCGGGCAGGGTGGCGGGCAGGGCAGCGTTATCGAAACAGGGGCTTGACGGGCCGGGAAGTTTGACATTTGATAAATCCCGTCCACGCAGGAGGTCACATGTCAGGTCGTAACCGTCTCGTCGCGGCAGTCGCCGCGGCGACTCTCGCACTCACCGTCTCCGGCTGTGGTGGTTCGGAGAAGACCGATTCCCCCGATGCCGCCTCCGTCACCTACCTGACCTCCTTCGGGACGTTCGGTCGGGACTCGTACGCCTACGTCGCCCTGGAGAAGGGCTACTTCAAGGAGGCCGGGCTCAACGTCACGATCAAGCCCGGCACCGGCACCGTCGACGTCATGAAGCTGATCGGGTCGGGACAGGCCGACTACGGCACCGGCGACCTCTCCGGGGTCATCACCACGATGGCCAAAGAGAAGATGCCGGTGCGCGCGGTAGCCGCCATCCACCAGAAGTCGATGGCCGGCATCGCCTCGCTGGACAAGGCGATCGACTCGCCGGAGAAGCTGCCCGGTTCCAGCATCGCGGACAGCTCCGGCTCCACCAACATGATCATCTTCCCGGCGTACGCCAAGGCGGCCGGCATCGACCCGAAGTCGGTGAAGTTCGTCCCGTCCTCGCCGCAGTCGCTGCCGCAGCTGCTCGCCGCCGGCTCGGTGGACGCGATCGGCCAGTTCGCCGCCGGTAAGCCGCTGCTGGAGAAGGCGGCCGGCGGCAAGACCGTCACCATGCTGCCGTACGCGGACAAGCTGCCCGACCTGTACGGCAACGGCCTGCTGGCCTCCGCCACGAAGCTGGACAGCGACCGCGCACAGGTCGAGAAGTTCACGGCGGCGCTGGTCAAGGGCCTGGTCTACGCGGTGGAACACCCCGAGGAAGCCGCCCAGCTGCTCAAGAAGCACGACCGGACGGCCGACGAGAAGGTCGCCGCCGCCGAACTCACCGAGATGCGGCCGTACGTCCTGGTCGACGGCGGACAGGCCGGGAAGCTCGACCGGGCGCGGGTGGAGGCGATGATCAAGTTGTTCGCCGGCACCGGCACCCTCAAGTCGACGCCGAGCGCCGACGACCTCGGCGTCTACGACATCGCAAAGCCGTAACTTCCTCTTCGACGGCGGTGCGCGCGGTCCGTTTGCCGCGCGCACCGCGAGGGGCGAGACCATGATCGGAATTCGTAACGTTTCGCAGATCTTCCGCACGCGGGCCGGTGACGTGGAGGCCCTGCGCGATGTGTCGCTGGAGGTCGCCGACGGCGAGTTCGTGGCGATCGTCGGGCGGTCCGGCTGCGGCAAGTCCACCCTGCTGCGGCTGGTGGCGGGCCTCCAATCGGCCACCTCGGGCGAGATAACCGTCGCCGGCACCCCGATCAACGGGCCCCGGCGGGACGTCGGCTTCATGTTCCAGCGCCCGGCGCTGCTGCCGTGGCGGTCGGTCGTCGACAACGTGCTGCTGCCGACCCAGGTGTTCAAACTGGACCGGCGGGACGCCCGGACCCGCGCGCACGAACTGCTCGACCTGGTCGGCCTGAACGGCTTCGAGAAGCGCCTGCCGCACGAGCTGTCCGGCGGCATGCAGCAGCGGGTCTCGCTGTGCCGGGCCCTCATCCAGCAGCCCCGGGTGCTGCTGATGGACGAGCCGTTCTCCGCGCTCGACGCGCTCACCCGCGCCGACCTCACGGTGGAACTCCAGCGCCTCCAGATGAAACACGCCTCGACCGTGCTGTTCGTGACGCACTCGGTCGACGAGGCCGTGCTGCTCGCCGACCGGGTCGTCGTGCTCAGCCCGCGACCGGGCCGGCTGCGGCAGATCGTGGACATCGACATCGCCCGTCCCCGTTCGCTGGGACACGACGGCCACTCGGCCGAACTCGGCGAACTGCGCGCCCGCCTGCACGACCTGCTCATGACCCCCGAGGAGGTGGCACGGTGACGGTCACCGAGTCCCGCCGTACCCGTCCCGACAAGCCGCGCTCGGACGCCCGCTGGCTCCAGCACCTTCCGCCCGTGCTCGGCGTCGTGGCCGCCGTCGCCCTGTGGTGGGCGATCACGGTCGTCTTCGAGGTGGAGAGCTTCATCCTGCCGTCCCCGGTGCAGGTGGGACAGGCCATGGTCGAGCAGGCCGGCTACCTGTGGGACAACACCCTGGTCACCCTCGCCGAGACGCTGCTGGGCTTCCTGCTGGCCATCGCGGTCGGGGTGCCGCTGGCGCTGATCGTCACCGCCTCGCGGATGCTGGAGCGGACCGTCTACCCGCTGCTGCTGATGCTCAACGCCGTACCGAAGGTGGCCGTCGCGCCGCTGCTGGTGGTGTGGATGGGCTTCGGCCAGTTCCCCAAGGTCTTCCTGGTCTTCCTGGTCTGCTTCTTCCCGATCGTCATCTCCACCGCCGCCGGGCTCAGCTCCACCCCGGCCGACCTGGTCGAGCTGGGCCGGTCGCTGAAGGCCAACTGGTGGCAGACGTTCCGCATGATCCGGATGCCGGCCGCCATCCCGCAGCTCTTCGTCGGTCTCAAGCTCGCCATCACCCTCGCCGTCATCGGCGCGGTGATCGCCGAGTTCGTCGGCGCCACCGAGGGGCTGGGTTACGCGATCGTCGCCTCCGGCGCGAGCGCCGACACCGCGTTGGCCTTCGCCGCGATGATTCTGCTCGGGGTGATGAGTGTCGTGCTGTTCTACCTGCTCGCCGCAGTCGAGCGGTTCTTCGTGCCGTGGGCGGACCGGCCATGAGCGCGCCGGACACCCAGCCGGCGGTCCCGGTCCGGTGGCTCACCGACGCGGTCGCCTCGGTCTTCGGCGCGCTGGGCTTCTCCGCTCAGGCGGCCGGTCTGGTCGCCGGGTCCCTGGTGGACGCCGACATGCGCGGGATCGGCTCGCACGGGGTGATGCTGCTGCCGATGTACGTCGACCGGATCAGAGCCGGCTCGGTCAGCCGGGCCGAGCGGGCCGAGGTGGTCCGGGACAAGGGTGCCATCGCGGTGCTCGACGCCGGCCACGCGTTGGGGCAGCTCACCGGTGACCAGGCGATGCGGCTGGCGGTGGCGAAGGCCCAGGCGTACGGCGTCGGCGTGGTCACCGTCCGCCGGGCGTTCCACTTCGGTGGGGCGTTCCGCTACGTGGACTTCGCCGCGCGCAACGGCTGTGTCGGCATCGCGGCGGCCAACACCCGCCCGCTGATGCCCGCCCCGGGCGGCGCCTCGGCGGTGGTCGGCAACAACCCGCTCGCGGTGGGCGTACCCCGCGCCGGCGGCAAGCCGGTGATCCTCGACGTGGCGCTGTCCGAGGCCGCGCTCGGCAAGGTCCGGCTGGCCGCCGGTGAGGGCCGCGAGATCCCCGCGAGCTGGGCGACCGACGCGCAGGGGCGGCCCACCACCGATCCCGCCGCCGCACTGAAGGGGCTCCTGCTGCCGTCCGGCGCCCACAAGGGATACGGACTCGCCCTCATGGTCGACGTGCTCACCGGGGTGCTGTCCGGCGGGGCGTACGGCCGGGCGGTCCAGGGCCTCTACGCCGACGTGTCGGTGCCCAACGACTGCGCGCACTTCTTCCTCGCCCTGGACGCCGAGGCGTTCGCCGAGGACGCGGAGGAGATCGCCCGCCGGGTGGACGACCTGGCCGGCCAGGTGCTCGGCTCCGCGCTGGCACCCGGCGTGGAACAGGTCCACCTGCCCGGCGACATCGAAGCCGGCCGGTACGACCGGGCGCTGCGCGAGGGCGTGGCGCTCCAGCCGTCGGTCTTCGCCGGGCTGGTGGAGGTCGCCGCCGGGCTGGGCGTGCCGCTCACCGCGCCGGGCAGCGCCGGCTGAGCCGGTCCGGTCCGAGGAAGGAGAAGGAAGCCATGCAGGCCAGTTTCGATGCCACCGGCGAGGTGCTCGTGGTCACCGGCGGCGCCAACGGGATCGGCGCCGCCCTCGCCCACGCGTACGCCGACGCGGGCGGCACGGCCGTGGTGTTCGACGTGGCACCCGGCCAGCCGCACCCCGGCGGGCGGGTGCACGAGTACCGGGTGGACGTGTCCGACCGGGACGCGGTGCACGCTGCCGTGGCCCGGGTGCTCGCCGAGCACGGCCGGATCGACGCCCTGGTGGCCGGCGCGGCGGTGCAACCCCGGTGCGACGTGGTCGACATGGACCCCGAGCAGTGGCGTCGCACTATGGCGGTGAACCTCGACGGGGTCGTCTGGTGCGCGCAGGCGGTCCTGCCGGACATGATCGCCCGCCGCTCGGGCACGATCCTGGTCTTCGCCTCGGGCCTGGCCACCGCCGGCCGGGCACAGGCGTCGGCGTACGCGGCGAGCAAGGGCGCGTTGATCGCCTTCGCCAAGTCGCTCGCCGCCGAGGTCGCCGAGCACCGGATCCGGGTGAACACCGTCTTCCCCGGCGTGGTGGACACCCCGCAGTTCCAGCAGGCCAACCCGACCGGCGGGGAACGGGAGCACTGGCAGCGGGCCACCGGCATCGGCGCCCCGGCCGATGTGGTCGGCCCGCTGATGTTCCTGCTCTCGCCTGCCGCGACGATGACCGGATCCACCCTTACCCGTGACCGGGCCTACCCGATGAGCGAGGCGACATGAGCGACACGACCGAGCAGCTGCCGGTGGGAATCGTCGGTGCCGGGCCGGTCGGCCTGGTCACCGCGTTGGGCCTGGCCCACTACGGCGTACCGGTGGTCGTCTTCGAGGAGGACGAGCGGCTGTCGCTGGACACCAAGGCCGGCACCGTCCTCACCCGCACCCTGGAGGTGCTGCACCGGTACGGCGCCCTGGACGACGTGCTGGCCGGGTCGCTGCGCATCGACGAGATCGGCGAGCTGGACCGGGCCACCAACACCCAGACGCTCAGCGTCCGGACCGGCGACCTGACCGAGGACACCCGGTTCCCGTTCATCATCAACATCCCGCAGCACGAGCTGGAGCCGATCCTGCGGCAGCGGCTGGACGCCACCGCCCCCGGCGCGCTGCACATGGGGCACCGGATGCTCGACTTCGTCCAGCATCCGGACCGGGTGGACCTGCGGCTGCGTACCGCCGAGGGGGAGCGGACCGTGCCCGTGCGGTACCTGCTGGCCTGCGACGGCGGCCGGTCCGTCGTCCGGGAGCAGATCGGCGCGTCGGTCGAGGGCGAGACGTACCAGGAGCGGTACATGCTGGTCGACCTGAAGGTTGACCTGGACGTGGAGAACCCCCGCGACTACCCGTACCTGGCCTACTTCGGTGACCCGAAGGAGTGGATGATCCTGGTCCGCCAGCCGCACTGCTGGCGCTTCCTCTACCCGCTGCCGGCCGGGCAGGCCGAGCCGAGCCGGGAGGAACTGGTCGACAAGGCGCGCCGGTTCATCGGGGACACCGAGACCCTGGAGATCGTCGGCACCAACATCTACAACGTCCACCAGCGGGTGGCCGACCGATGGCAGGACGGGCGGGTCTTCCTGCTCGGCGACGCCGCGCACCTGATCACGCCGATGTGGGCGCTGGGCCTGAACACCGGCGTCCTGGACGCCTCCAACCTGCCCTGGCGAATGGCCTGGGTGCTGCGTGGCTGGGCCGAGGAGAGCCTGCTCGACGGTTACCAGGTCGAGCAGGAACCGGTCGCCACCAAGGGCTCCGCGTCGATGGCCGCGGCGGCGCGGGCCTACATGGCCCGGCGGGCGGACGACCCGGGGGTGATGACCGCCGGCAACTGGGGCAACGCGTTCACCCGGGCGATGCTCGGGGTACGCCTCGACGTGGACGGCACAGGCGACTGGTCGATGGTCGCCGCCGGGGACGAGCCGTTGCCGGTGCTGGCCGGTGCGCGCAGCCCCGACCTGCCGCTGTTCGGCCAGTCCGGCATGGTGCACCTGCACGACCTCGCGGCCGATGCCTTCGTGGCGCTGTACTTCACCGACCCCCGCCGGGGGCCGGCGTTGCCGCCGCAGGACTCGCCCGCGCTGCGGCACTACGTGGTCAGCCGGTGGGACGCGCCGCACGACTCCGGGCTGCGGGACCGGGCGCTGTTCGACCCGGGCGACCGGGTGCGACGCCGGTTCGGGTCCGCCGACGACACCCTGGTGCTGGTTCGCCCGGACGGGCACGTCGCGGCGATCGTCCCGTTCGACCCGGCCACCGGCGTCGATACGGCCGCCCAGCTCTACTCCCGGATCACGGGATGCCCACCGCCCCGTGACCCGGCCTGACCACACCCTCGTCTGCGAAAGGGATGACAATGAGTAACTACGGTCACGCGACCGCCCCGGACGGAAGCCAGGTCGAGCTGGGCGCCGTCGGCCAGCGGGTGGTCTTCGAGAACGACCAGGTGCGGGTCTGGGAGATCAGCCTGGAGCCCGGCGAGCAGCAGCCCTGGCACCACCACCTCAACCCGTACCTGGTGATCGCGCTGGCGGCTGCCGACAACCGGATCGACGCGCTGGCCGGCGGCGACCCGCGGCTGGTGCACGAGGCCGTCGGCGGGGTGGTCTACCGCGCGCCCGGGGAGGTCCACATGCTCACCAACCACGGCACGACCCGCTACCACAGCCGGCTCGTCGAGCTGAAGTGTCTCGGGGAGAACCTCGTGGCCGGTCAGGGCGACCGGTGAGCGACCTGCCTCCGCTCGCGCCGGCCCCGCCGGTGCCGGCCGGCGTCGACCCGCAGGAGTGGGCCAACAACCTCTCCGAGCCGTCGAACTACGGCGGGGAGGCGGCCGACCGGTCGCGGGAGGAGTTGGTGCCCGCCCCCGGCGGCGTCGTGCTTGCCCGGTTCCGCGAGATCCTGCTCCAGACCGATGAGCTGGACTGGGCGGACAAGACGCTCGCCGGCCTCTCGCACAAGGCGCTGTGGCGCAACGACGAGACCGAGGCGTCCATCTCGCTGGTCCGGTTCCGCAAGGGATCCGGCATCCCGCTGCGCCACTCGCACGCGTCCAACCAGTTCATGTTCTGCCTGAGCGGCCGGTACACGTACGTGCCCACCGGGCTGACCCTCACCCCGGGCTCCTTCTACTGGAACCCGAAGGGCAGCCTGCACGGGCCCACGCTCGCCGAAGAGGAGAGCGTCCTGCTGGAGATCTACGACGGGCCGCACTACCCGACCCAGCCGCAGTGGTACACCGATCCGGCGGACGCCCACTAGCCCCACCCTCGGAAAGAGAGGATGACCATGCCCAAGCAGCAGATCGTTTCCCCCGAGCTGGCCGTCCCGAACGGTCACTTCGCCCAGGCCACCCAGATCAGGGCGCGGGGCCGGATGGTGTTCGTGTCCGGCATGACCGCCCGCAACCGCTCCGGCGGGGTCACCGGTGTCGGTGACGTCTCCGCCCAGACGCACCAGGTCTGCCAGAACCTGCGCGCCGCGATGACGGCGGCCGGCGGGTCGCTGGAGGACATCGTGCGGGTGGACGTCTACGTCCGCAACATGGAGGACTTCAACGCCATCCACGAGGTGCGCCGGCAGTACTTCACCGGTGAGCCGCCGGCCTCGACGATGGTGGAGGTATCGAAGTTCGTGAACAAGGACTACCTCATCGAGATCAACGCGATCGGCGTGATCGACGACGAGCAGGACGCCGGATGAGGCTCGCCAGCGTGCTCGTCGAGGGCGGCCGGCGGATCGGGGTGGTGCACGGCGACACGGTCGCCGTGCTCCCCGCCGAGCTGGGCGGGCTCGACGAGGCGATCCGGGGCGGCGCGGACGCGTTGGACGCGGTTCGCGCCGCCGCGCGGCAGGTCGCGGCGGTGCCGCTGGCCGAGGTCCGGCTCGACGCGCCACTGCGCCGGTTCAACCGGGACATCCTCTGCACGGGCTGGAACTACTGGGACCACTTCGAGGAGTCGCGCGGCAAGCGGGAGGGGCAGGACCCCGAGGAACCCCCCAAGCACCCGACCTTCTTCACCAAGGGCCCGGACACGGTCGTCGGCCCGTACGACGACATCGCCTACGACCCGCGGATCTCCGCCAAGTGGGACTACGAGGCGGAGGTGGCGCTGGTCATCGGCGCGGACTGCCGTTCGGTGAGCGAGGCCGACGCGATGTCGTACGTGGCGGCGTTCTGCGTCGCCAACGACGTGTCGCAGCGCGACCTGCAACGCGCGCACGGCGGTCAGTGGCTCAAGGGCAAGAGCATCGACGCCACCATGCCGCTCGGGCCGTGGCTGACCACCGCCGACGAGGTGCCGGATCCGGCTGACCTGCGCATCCGGTGCGAGGTGAACGGCGTGGTGCTCCAGGACGCGTCGACCGCGCAGATGGCTTTCCCATTCGCCCGGATCATCGCCGAACTGAGCTGGGGGATGACCCTGCGGGCCGGCGACGTGGTGCTCACCGGAACGCCGAGCGGCATCGGGAACGCCCGCGATCCGCAGGTGTTCCTGAACGACGGCGACCTGGTGGTGACCCGGGTGGAAGGGCTCGGTGAGCTGCGAAACCGAGTGCGGCTCACGAAGCTGCACTGATCCCTGGCGGTGCGGGGCGGGGCAACGTGGCTCCGCCCCGCACCATTCCACGGCGGCGAAATTGGTACCATTTCCAAAGCGCGCCGGTGCGTTTGTGGGAGCACCCGAAACACCCATGAACCAGGATCATGTCCCGCTTGTTCTCGAAGACGACGGGACGCGGACGGCATCCACCAGCGGCTTTACCCGGAGGCACACCGTGGCAGCAACGCATCGTAGAACCGTCCTGGGTGACGCCGGCGATGACGGTCGGGTCGGTGCCGGTGGAGCCAACGAACAGCACCGCACCCTCGCCGACTCGGCGACCGCGGTCCTGCACGAGGCGATCCTCACCGGTCGGCTGCCGGCCGGCACCCCGCTGCGGCTCAACGAGATGGCCGACCTGCTCGGCATGAGCATGAGCCCGGTCCGGGAGTCGATCCGGCGGTTGGCCGCGATCGGCCTGGTCGAGGTGGTCCAGCACAAGGGCGCCTGGGTCATGCCGCTGACCGTCGAGGACGCGGTCGACACCCACGAGGCCCGGATCGCCATGGAGACGGCGCTGATCGAGCGGGCGGCGACCCGGTTCACCGCCGCGGACGCCCGGCGCGCCGAGGCGGCACTCGACGAGCACGTCGCCGCGTCCGAACGCGGCGACGCCACGGCTGCCCGCCGGGCGCACACCGAGTTCCACTTCACCATCTACCGGGCTGCCGGTTCGCGCTGGCTGCTGCGCGGCCTGGAGCCGGTCTGGGAGAACAGCGAGCGGTACCGGTTCGCCACGGTCACCCCGACCGGGCAGAACGAGGAGCGGGTCCGGGAGCACCGGGCCATCCTCGACGCGTGTGTGGCGGGGGACGTGACGGCGGCGGTGGCCGCCGTGCAGGTCCACATCCAGCACGCGGCCGACCGGGTGATCGGCAAGATGAACATTGACGCCGCGGAGGTGCCCGCGGCCCGGGAGCCGGTGCGCGCGCGTACCGGCAGATGACGACCGGCCTTACCACCGCGCCGCCGCACCCGCGCCGGCCGGCCTGACGCGGCCCGCCACCCGGCGGGGCGGCGCTCGCCCGACTGGCGGCCCCGCGCCCGGATGGGCGGCTCCACCAGTCACCGACCCGTACCGTCGGCGCGTCCCGTCGTGACCGCCGGTCGGGCCCAACCGTTAAGGAAGCCCAGTGTCCGGCATCGACATGCACGCCCACCTCGCCCCCGACCTGCGCCCCGCCGACCTTCCCGGGGTCGCGGTCGACGGTGACGGCGCGGCCCTTCTCGACGGCAAGCGGGTCGGCCCGACCGACCTGTACCACCCGGACCGGCTCGAAGACCACCTGGACCGGGCCGGGCTGGACGAGGCGATCGTCAGCGTGCCTCCGCCCTTCTACCGCCAGCGGTTGTCGGGGCCGGAGGCGGCGGCGTGGGTCCGCGCGGTCAACGACGGCCTGCTCGCCGTGGTCGCCGACCGGCTCCGCCTCACCCCGCTGGCGTACCTGCCGTTCGAACACCCCGAGGTGGCGCTCGCCGAGTACGACCGGATCGCCGCCGACGACCGCTGGGCCGGGGTGGTCGGCGCCGCCGGTGGCGACGCCGGACCGCTGGACGGCCCGGCGCTGCGCCCGCTGTGGCAGCGTCTCGACGCGGACCGGCGCACCCTGCAACTGCACCCCGCGCACTCGGCGGATCCCCGCCTGGAGCCCTACTACCTGGCCAACCTGCTGGGAAACCCGGTCGAGACGACGGTGGCGGTGGCCCAGCTCGTCTTCGGTGGGGTGCTCGGCGGGCACCCGGGGATCCGGTTCGTGCTGGTGCACTGCGGCGGTTGCGTGCCGACGGTGGTGGGGCGCTGGGAGCGCGGGCACACCACCACCCGGCCGGGCGTACCGGTGCTGTCACCCACCCCGGCCGAGGCGGTGCGCACCCTCTACGTCGACAACCTGGCCCACGACCCGGCGGTGGTCGACCTGGCGGTGTCGGTCTTCGGCGCGGACCGGCTGGTGCTCGGCAGCGACTGGCCGTTCCCGATGGGCACCGCCGACCCGGCCGCCACGGTGACCCACCGGGGCGGGGACTACGCCCGGCAGGTGGCCACCGACAACGCGGCGCGGGCCCTGGGACGGGCGCCCGCTGGTCGGTGACCGCAGCACCCCTGGTCCTGCTCGTCGCCTTCACCCCTGGTGATCATGCTGGTCGCGCCGAAGGGTGTGATCGGATACGCCGACAGGTGGAGGCGGCGCGCGCTGGCGCCGCCACGGAGGGGGCGTACGGGTGGACGAGACGAAGCTGCTGGTCGGTCGCGGCCTGACCAAGCGGTACGGCGGGGTGACCGCGTTGGCGGACGTGTCGTTCGAGCTGGGGGCTGGGGAGGTCCTCGGGCTGGTCGGGCCGAACGCAGCCGGCAAGACGACGCTGGTGGACCTGATCTCCGGTGCGCAGGAGGCCACCGGCGGTGAGCTGCTGCTGCGTGGGCGGCGGCTCACCGGACCGGCCTCCCGCCGGGGCCGGGTCGGGCTCGGCCGCACCTTCCAGCACCCGCAGCTGGCGCTGCGCCTGAGCGTCCGGGACAACCTGCTGCTCGGTCGACAGGCGCAACGGCACAGCACGCCGTGGCGGACGATTGCCGGCGCGTTCACCGGCGCGGTACGGCCGCACCGGGCGGCCGACCGCGAGGGCGTCCGCCAGTTGGCGCACGAACTGGGCATCGAGGGCCTCGACCGCGCGGCGGGAGACCTGACCCTGGGCGAGCAACGACTCGTCGAGGTCGGTCGGGCCCTGGGTCAGAACCCGGTGGTGCTGCTGCTCGACGAGCCTTTCGCCGGCTCCGACGCGCAGGGCGTGGCCAGCATCGCCAAGGTGATCCGGAAAGTCCAGCGGCGGGGCCACGCGGTGATCCTGGTCGACCACAACATGGACATGGTCACCCGACTGGTCGACCGGGTGCTGCTGCTCGACCGGGGTCGGGTCGTCTTCGACGGCGATCCCCGGGAGTGCCTGGCGAGCCCGCAGATGCGGCAGGTCTACTTCGGCCCGACCGACGCCGACGGTGATCACGCCGAAGAGGGCGACCATGCCGACGCCGAGGACCAGGGGCGGCCGGTGCCGTGACCGATGACGCGCCGGCCGGAGCCGACGCCACGGCGCTGCGCCAACCGGGCTGCTGCCCGGCGACGGCCGGCCCTGCGCGGCCTGCCCGCCACCCCCGTGGTGGCGGACAGTTGACCGCGCTGGGCCGGCCTCGGCATCCTCCGGCGACGGATCAGAACGTTGGAGACAGGTAGAGGAGCCGGTTGGGCGAACCGGCGCCCGGGTTGCCCACCGCTACGTTGGCGACGCCGAACAGGTAGCTCGCCACCTGGGCCGGCGTCCACGTCGGGTAGTTGGTGAGTACCCGGGCCGCCGCCCCGGCCACGTGCGGTGCGGCGTGTGAGGTGCCGGCCAACGTCTGTACCGCCGAGGGCGAGCCGATCCAGGCGGACCTGATGCCCACGCCGGGGGCGAAGATGTCCACGCAGGAGCCGTAGTTGGAGAAGCTGGCCCGGCTGTCGTTCGACTGCGTCGCGGCCACGGTCAGCACGGTCGGCACCGACGCGGGTGAGAAGTTGCAGGCGTTGGCGTTCGAGTTGCCGGCGGGGACCGTCACGGTGATGCCGTCGGCGACGGCGGCGGCCACCGCGTTGTTGAGCGCGGCGCTGGGGGTGGACTGGACCCCGACGTTCGCGACGGCGGGCTGCCCTGCCAGGTGGTCGCCGATCATCCAGTTGATGCCGCTGATCAGGATCGACAGGGTGCTGGGCAGGACGCAGTCGAACACCTTGACCGCGACCAGCACGACGTCCTTGGCCACCCCGTGCGTCGTCCCGCCGACGGTGCCGGCGGCATGGGTGCCATGCCCGCTGCAGTCGTCCGCCGGCAACATGCCGTCGACCGTGTCAACGCCGTAGATCGCCTGACCGCCGAAGTCCTGGTGCCCGATGTAGATCCCGGAGTCGACGATGTACGCCTTGACTCCGGTGCCCTGGCTGACGTAGCTGTAGGTGCCGCTGAGCCCCAGCGGTGCGTCGATCCGGTCCAGGTTCCAGGGCGCGTTCAGTTGCGTGGTGGCCAACGTGGTCAACCGGTCCTGCTCCACGTGGGCGACCGCCGGGTCGGCGGCCAGCCGGCGGGCGACCGCCTCCGACGCCCGCATGGAGAAGCCGTTCAGGGCGTCGGCCCAGACCTGGTCCGGGTACACGCCGTAGCGGCCGGCGAGGCCGCTGACCGCGCTGGACGTCGTGGACCGGCTGCCGACCGCGCTCTCCTTGAGCGTCACGATGTAGCTGCCGGGAACCGCCGTCGCACTGCCGGCGCCCAGGATCTCGCCGATCGCACCTGACGTCGGCTCCGCAGCGGGTGCCGAAGACGCCGGACCGGCGAGCACGGTGGCGGCCAGGGCGGTGGTGGCGAGGACGGCCATGGCGGCCAGCCCGGGTCGACGGGTGTGGGTGAAGATCGTCCTGTGGCGGAGTCTCATCTCTGCGCCATCCCTCTGCTCCGGCCATTCCATCGTGCTCGTGACGCCGATGGAATGGTCTGATCGGTTTTCGGGATCGTACTGCGGAGTTGGCTTGATGGCGATTGGCGGAAATGCGTCCATCGATTGATGGCAGTCTTTTTGACGTGGGTTGATAATTATTGTTTCCGCGTGTATCAAGATCTGCCGACGACAGCCGGCCCAGCCGTGGCGGCCCGACGGGAGCGCGTCGACGGTACGGGGCCGCAGACCGATCTGCTGTGGGGGCAGGAGCCCCTCCCGAAGCAGACCGGCCTGCGGCCCGTCGACTCAGCTGACCGTCACGGAGACGGTCTTCGGCGGCTGTTGCAGCTGACCGTAGTTGTCGGTCCCCCTGACCGAGACGGTGTAGGCGCCCGCCGGGATCACCGGTGACGTGTACGCGAAGTTCGACCCCGGGGATCCCGGGCTGGTGAGGAAGACCGAGATCCAGGGGAAGTTGCCCGGGACGGACGGCGTGCTGAACACACCGGAGGCGTTCATCCCCTGGCCGGCGCCGTTGACGATCTGGACGTCAACCCGGAGCATCCCGACGTCGTCCACGGCACGTCCGGTGACCACGATCCTCGAGTCCGCGTAGACCTCGCCGTCCTGCGGGGTGAGGCTCGGCTCCAGCCGTGGGTCGAGATCGCCCGGATACACGAGGTATCGAGCGGTGGCGCCGGAGGTCGAACCGTCCTGCTGGCCCGCCGTGTCGACGGCCCACGCCTCGACGCTGTACTCACCCTTGGTCGGCAGGTCGATCGACAGGGCGAACGTGGTGCTCGTCGCGCCCGGTGAGGCGAGGGTGGCGTTCACCGTGGCGAAACTCGCCGCCATGGTGCCGTTCGGCTGCACGTACCGGCCGGTGTCGAGGTCACGCAGCGCCACCCGCACGCTCTGCACGCCGTTGTTGTCGGTCGCGGTGCCGGCCAGGTTGAGGTGCAACTGGTCGACGTTCTGGTCGACACCGGTGAAGTTCAACAGGCCGTTCGGGAAGGCGTCACCGGGCACCTGGGCGGTGACGGTGAGCCGGCCCAGGTTGGCGGTCGCCGTGCTCAGGCCCAGGTTGTCGGTGGCCCGTACCCGGAAGTCGTACACGCCGGGCGTGAGCGGCACGGTGGTGTAGGACCAGTTGTACGACGGGGCGTTCAGGTTCGTCGGTGAGACCCGGTGGTACGCCGCGATCGAGTCGGCGCCCCACGTGCCGTCGGCGGCCAGCGCCTCGCGCGTGGTGTTGTTGCGCAGGTAGATCTCGACCGACTTCAGGGTGCCGTCGTCGCTGGCGGTCCCCGAGAACGTGATCGCGCCGCCCGGCGCGACGGTGAACGGTGCGGCGGCGGTGGGCGGCGTCATCGGCGTGGGGGTGCTGATGGCCACCGACGGCGCGACACCGGTCGCCGAGATGATCCAGTCCCGGGTGTCGCCGCGCAGGTCGCTCTGACCGGCGTTGTCGATGGCGGTGGCCGTCATCTTCCAGTCGCCCTCGGTGGGGAGGGCCACCTCGACCTGCCAGGTGGTGGTCAGCGCGCCGATGACGTCCGGCTCGCCCCGGAACGTGTTGTAGACCGGTGCGGCCGTCCCGTCGTCCTGGAGGTAATGGTTGTCCGACCTGCGGAACGAGTACGTCATCGCGCTGACGCCCTTGTCGTCGCTGGCGGTGCCGGTTGCGACGAAGCTCTGAGCGGCGACCAGGCCGGCGGGCGGCGAGGTGATTTTCGTCGTCGGCGGCAGGTCGTCGAAGCTGAAGGTCTCGATCTTCTTGACGGCCTTCGAGGCATCGCTCTGGCCGCTGTTACCGAACGTCTTCGCCTGGACCTGGTATTCGCCGACGGGCAGCGACACGGTGAGGGACCACGAGGTCGAGGCGGTGTTCACCGCTGCGACTGTCGCGTTGATGCTGTTGGCGGCGCCCCACGTCGTGAGGTCGTCCTGCAGGTACTTCTTGGAACCCCGGTTCTGGATTTCGATCCCGACCTTGGTGACGCCGGCCGGAGCGGTCGCCTGCCCGCCGAGCACGAACGGCGCGTTGGCCTGCTTGACCGCCCCCTCGATGGGCGTGACGATCGTCGTGTCGACCGGCGAGGGCGCCGGTGCCTGGGCGAGGTCGAAGAAACCGACCCGCCCCACCGGCAGGCCGCCCTTGGTGTTGCCGTCGCCACCGGCGAAGAGACCCCGCGGGGTGGCGAGGAGGGCCTTCTCCCCCTCGTACGAGCTGGAACCCGGGTTCCACTCGATCGCCGTGCCCGTGGCCGGGTCGAGCGCGCCGAGGTGGTCACGGCGGACCACCTGGTCGCCGAGACCGTAGCCGCTCAGGCCCTGGCCCGTGCCGTACCCGACGTTGTCCAGGCCGGGCCACGGGACGTTGGAGGTCGGCGATTCCTGCCAGCTGAAGTGGCCGCCGACGTACACGGCCGTCTCGGTGATGGCGACCGAGTAGATGCTGTCGAAGTGACGCGACACCCAGATCGGCGCGACGTGGTCGGCGCCGGTCACCGGGAACGCGATCGCCGTGTCGTTGATCGGCGGGCGGTCGCCTCCCGAACCGCTGGTGACGACGAAGTAGGAGTCGTCCGGCGCGACGTCACCGGCGAAGACCCGCTGGATGCCGCCGACGAAGGAGAGGTTGTCCTCCCACAGGCGGGTGCGCCACGGCAGGAGGGCCTTGGTGGCGGTGTCGACGAGACCGACGCCGTAGCGGTCCTGGCCGGCGATCTGGCGACCGGTGTGGATGACCAGCAGCCTGCTGCCGTTGTGCGTCAGCTTGAGCTGCTGCACGGTGAGCATGCCGCCGACGCCGATGCCGCCGGACAAGGGCAGGTTGAACCCGCTGTCCACCGCCCCCGTCGTCGGGTTGAGCGCGACCAGCCCGCCGCGGTTCACGCTGTTCACCTTCGTGAACTGGCCGCCCACGTACACTGCGGTGCTGCTCACGGCCAGAGCGGTCGCGCGCCCGTTCCCCTGCGCGGTGAACGCCGCGATCGGAGCGCCGGTGACCGGGTCGAGCCGTACGATCTTGCGCTTCGTCAGGCCACCGACCGTGTTGAACGAGCCGGCGACATAGAGCGACGAGCCGTCCGGCGAGGCCTCGACGGCCTCGACGGATCCGTCGAACGTCGGCTGGAAGCCGGTGTCGATCAGGCCCGTGTCGATGTTGTAGGAAGCCAGCGACGGCTGCGCCACCGGCGTCCCGCCGACGTTGGCGATCGCGGTGAAGGAGCCGGCGATGAAGACCCGGTTGCCGATCACCTCGATGTCGGTGATCTCGCCGTCGGTGATCCTCGGTACGTCATTGCGCGGCGTGCTGGGAACCAGCCCGGTGTGTCCCGGCACCGACAGCGTCGCGGCCGTGCGCGTCGCATCGCCGCCGATCGTTCTTGTAGCGGCGCGAGCGCTGGTGCTCGCGACCTCGTCGGCGGCACTGCCCTGCACAGTGCCCGCAGCCGCCGGTTGGCCTGTCAACAGCACAGCCCCGGCGACCAGACCCGCGATGGCGCGGCTCCGAACGTGCATCGAGACAACCCCCTGTAAAACGCCTGAATCGCGTCGCCGGGTCGATTCCCGGCGACGTCCATCCCTGGCGTGCCGGAAGTCACCGTAGGAGGTCACCATCTCTTGTGTACGGACGCCCGTCGGAAACCCGACTGGTCGACATCCCTTCCGGTCCTACCGGCCGGGTCCGCCGCCCTTGGATCCAGACCCGCTCCACCGATCGGCTCGGTCGCCGCGCTGAAGGAATCGACGGGCCTTCACCGCCGCGGCCTCCGACACGCCCGGACTCGACATGTGGGGTGTGACAACGCCGTAGTCCCTATATATGGTGTCGGCCGTAGCTGGTTCGGCCGCTCATCCGGGGCGGTCGAGGCAACAGGGAACCCGGTGGAAATCTGGGACTGCCCCGCAGCGGTGAGTGGGAACGACCGCCGTCATCAGCACTGGGCCGTCAGCGGCCTGGGAAGCGACGGCCAGTAGAAGACCGGCGAGCCCGGTCACGCCCGCGAGTCCGAAGACCTGCCAGCGCGCCGCACACCCATACCGGGGTGGGCGGCGGTCCGAGGCCGCGTGGGACGGCCGACGCCACCTGACCCGCGCCCCGCCGGCGTGACGTCCGCCGGTGTCTGTCTCCACGCGTCCGAAGGCCATCAGGTCTCGAGCCCGCGAGGAGTGAGTGGTGGCAGTCACCGAGGTTGTCCCGGCCGATGGCATGGTGGCCGACGAGGCAGCCCTACCGGGCCCGCGGCGGACGCAGATGCGCGTCCGTAAGCGTAACGGCGGCACCGAACCGGTCGATGTCAACAGGATCGTCCGAGCGGTCGAGCGGTGGACGGTCGGCCTCGCCGACGTCGACCCGTTGCGGGTGGCGACGCGGACGATCAGCGGCCTGTACGACGGCGCGACGACCGCCGAGCTGGACCGGCTGTCCATCCAGACCGCGGCCGAGATGATCGGTGAGGAGCCGCAGTACTCGCGGCTGGCCGCCCGCCTGCTGGCCGGCTACATCGACAAGGAGGTCCGCAGGCAGGGCATCGGGTCGTTCAGCGAGGCGATCCGGCGGGGGCACGTCGAGGGCCTCATCGGCGACGGCACCGCCGCGTTCGTCGCCGCCAACGCCAGGCAGCTCGATGACGCCGTCGACCCCCACGGTGACCTGCGGTTCGAGTACTTCGGGTTGCGCACGGTCCGCGACCGGTACCTGCTGCGCCACCCGACGAGCCGGCTGGTGGTGGAGACCCCGCAGTACTGGTTGCTGCGGGTGGCCTGCGGCCTGTCCCACGCCCCGGACGAGGTGATCGAGTTCTACCGGTTGATGTCGAGCCTGGCGTACCTGCCGAGTTCGCCGACGTTGTTCAACTCCGGCACCCGGCACACCCAGATGTCCTCCTGCTACCTGGTCGACTCCCCGCGCGACGAACTGGACTCGATCTACCAGCGGTACGCGCAGGTGGCGAACCTGTCGAAGTTCGCCGGAGGCATCGGCATCGCGTTCTCCCGGGTCCGGTCGCGGGGCGCGCTGATCCGGGGCACCAACGGGCAGTCCAACGGGATCGTGCCGTGGCTGCGGACGCTGGACGCCTCGGTGGCGGCGGTCAACCAGGGCGGCCGGCGCAAGGGCGCGGCCTGCGTCTACCTGGAGCCGTGGCATCCGGACATCGAGGAGTTCCTGCAACTGCGGGACAACACCGGTGAGGACGCCCGGCGCACCCACAACCTGAACCTGGCCAACTGGGTCCCGGACGAGTTCATGCGCCGGGTGGAGGCCGACGGGGTGTGGTCGCTGTTCGACCCGGACGTGGTGCCGGAACTGCCGGACCTGTGGGGGGACGAGTTCGACGCGGCGTACCGGGCGGCCGAGGCGCAGGGCCGGTACGTGCGTCAGGTGCCGGCCCGGGAGCTGTACGGGCGGATGATGCGGACCCTCGCGCAGACCGGCAACGGGTGGATGACGTTCAAGGACGCCGCGAACCGGTTGTGCAACCAGACCGCCGAGCCGGGCAACGTGGTACACCTGTCCAACCTGTGTACCGAGATCATCGAGGTGTCCAGCGACGCCGAGACCGCCGTGTGCAACCTCGGCTCGGTCAACCTCGCCGCCCACCTCGCCGACGGCGGCATCGACTGGGCACGGCTGCGCGCCACCGTCCGCACCGCCGTGACGTTCCTCGACCGGGTCATCGACATCAACTACTACCCGACCCCGCAGGCCGCGGCGAGCAACCCCCGCTGGCGGCCGGTCGGCCTCGGCCTGATGGGCCTGCAGGACGTGTTCTTCGCCCTGCGGCTGCCGTTCGACTCCCCGGAGGCCCGGGAGCTGTCCACCCGGATCAGCGAGGAGCTGTACCTGACCGCCCTGGAGACCTCCGCCGACCTGGCGGAACGCTTCGGAGCCCACCCGGCCTTCGCCGAGACCCGGGCGGCACGCGGCCAGCTCCAGCCGGACCTGTGGGGCGTCACGGGCAGCCAGGGGCAGCGCTGGAGGGCGCTGCGGGAGCGGGTCGCCGCACACGGCCTGCGCAACTCACTGCTGGTGGCGATCGCCCCGACCGCCACCATCGCCTCCATCGCCGGCTGCTACGAGTGCATCGAACCGCAGGTGTCCAACCTGTTCAAGCGCGAGACCCTGTCCGGGGAGTTCCTCCAGGTCAACACCGCTCTCGTACGCGAACTGAAGGCCCGCGGCCTGTGGACCGACCAGGTCCGCTCGGCGATCAAGCGCGCCGAGGGATCGGTGCAGGGCATCACGGAACTGCCGGCGGAGGTCCGGCAGCTGTTCCGTACGGCCTGGGAGTTGCCGCAGCGGGCGCTGATCGACCTGGCCGCCGCCCGCGCCCCGTTCATCGACCAGTCACAGTCGCTGAACCTGTTCCTCGCCGCCCCGACGATCGGCAAGCTCTCCTCGATGTACCTGTACGCCTGGAAGGCCGGGTTGAAGAGCACCTATTACCTGCGGTCCCGCCCCGCCACCCGGATCCAGCAGGCCACGGTCGCACCCGTCGGACCGGTCAGCCCCGTCGGCCCGGTCAACGCCGTCAGCACCGGCGGTGTCGTCAGCACCGTCGGTGTCGTCGCGCCCGTGGTGACCGTCGACGAGGCGGTGGCCTGCTCCCTGGAGAACCCCGAGTCGTGCGAAGCCTGCCAGTGACCGCCCCGACCGACGCCACCGACCCGAGGACCACACACATGCTGCTCGACCCGGGGATGGACCTCACCCTCCGCCCGATGCGCTACCCGCACTTCTTCGACCGGTTCCGCGACGCCATCCGCAACACCTGGACGGTGGAGGAGGTCGACCTGCACGCCGACCTCGCCGACCTCGACCGGCTCTCCCCGGCGGAACGGCACCTGGTGAGCCGCCTCGTCGCGTTCTTCGCCACCGGCGACACCATCGTCGCCAACAACCTGGTGCTGAACCTCTACCAGCACGTGAACTCGCCGGAGGGCCGGCTCTACCTGTCGCGGCAACTGTTCGAGGAGGCCGTGCACGTCCAGTTCTACCTGAACCTCCTCGACACGTACGTGCCCGACGAGGCCGAGCGGTTCGCCGCGTTCGACGCCATCGAGAACATTCCCTCGATCCGGCGTAAGGCCGAATTCTGCTTCCGCTGGATCGACTCCCTCCAGGACCTGCGGGAGCTGCGCTCGAAGCAGGACCGGCGGGTGTTCCTGCTCAACCTGATCTGTTTCGCCGCCTGCATCGAGGGGCTGTTCTTCTACGGGGCCTTCGCCTACGTCTACTTCCTACGCTCCCGGGGACTGCTGCACGGCCTGGCATCCGGCACCAACTGGGTGTTCCGCGACGAGTCCATGCACATGGCCTTCGCCTTCGACGTGGTCGACACCGTTCGCCAAGAGGAACCGGACCTGTTCGACGACGACCTCGCAGACCAGGTACGTCTGATGCTCACCGAAGCCGTCGAGTGCGAGGTCCAGTTCGCCGAGGACCTGCTCGGCCACGGCGTGTCCGGGATGTCCCTGGCCGACATGCGCCAGTACCTCCAGCACGTCGCCGATCGGCGGCTCGCGCAGCTCGGCATGCCCGTCCACTACGGGTCGACCAATCCGTTCGCGTTCATGGAGTTGCAGGACGTGCAGGAACTGTCGAACTTCTTCGAACGGCGGGTGTCGGCGTACCAGGTCGGGGTGACCGGCGCCGTCGCCTTCGACGACGACTTCTGAGCCGACCGCGACAGGCGAATCCCCCAGCAGATGTCGGCGATCTCGCTTCCGCGCCCTGGCTGTGTCTGCGGGGGTTCGGATGTCAGTCGATGGCGGGACGGAAGATGATCGCGACGCCGAGGGCTTCGCTGGCCGGTACGACGATCTCGTCCGGTCGGGGCGTGCGGTACGACACCCCTGCGGTCCGTAGATGATGCTCGGTCTGGGCGATGTCGTGTACCGCGACCGTGTACCCCACGAAAGCGGGCAGGGCCGGCGGGCGCTCGCCGGGCAGGACGTCGGGCAGCGCGGACTCGGCGACGACGATCACTGAGGCGTCGCCGAGGTCGAAGGTCCGGGTGGAGCCGTTGCGGTGGGCGGCGCGGCCGAGGTATGTCTCGTAGCGGCGCTCGACATCGGGCAGGGCGTCGTCGGGTACGCACAGCAGGCATCCGATCAGGTCGACGGCGCCGTTGGCGTGTTTCGGGTGCTGCTGCCCCTCGACGGCGGTGTTCTCGGCGATGCCGACCCTGCCCTCGGGCAGCCGGCCGCGTGGCACGTCCGTCTCGTCGCTGTTGATCTCCAGGTAGCGGGTCGGGACCATCCGGGTGCCGTCAGCGGTTTCGATCGGGCGCTGCACCGCGTGTACGCCGCCGTGCCCGGCGCCTGCGGCGTCCAGCCGCGCGGCGGCGGAGTCGAGGTCCGCGGAGTCGACGACGAGGATGTGCACGCCTTGGAATCGGTCCAGGAAGGCGGCGAGGTTGGCGGCGGTGCCACGGACGGCGGCCAGGAGCCCGGGCAGTCTGTCGTCGGGAACGTCGAGCGGGATCAGGTGGGCGTCGCCGGGGATCGGCTGCCCATCGTCGACGACGGTCACGATCTCGACGAAGTTGCGACGCAGGTAGATGTGGGTGTTCGCCGCGCCGACCGGACGGGGGAGTACTCCGGGGGCGGTGGGCAAGGTTGGATAGGCCGGCGGTGGCAGGGTGAAGCCAAGCCGCCGGTAGGTCTCGATCGCCGCTGTCATGTCTCGCACGACGAGGCCCACGTGGTGCAGGTCGCTGATGTCCTTGCCCATGCTGGTCACCTCTTTTCGGTTGCTGTGCCGTAGGTGGCGCGGCGGTAGTCGTCGACGTGCCGGTCGAAGACGGCGATGACCCGTGGCGCGGCGGTGGCGAACCGCGCCGGCGGTGGCGGCTTCGCCGGTTCGAACGCGTGGCGCAGGGTGTCGGCAAGTTGGTCGGCCTTGTCCACGAGGGCCAGTGCAACCTCGGGAGAAAGGAGCGGGTCGATGCCGAAGAAGCCGAACATGACTGCGGGCAGGGTGTAGTCCAGATCCTCCGGGCGCAGCCCGGCCCGCAGCAGGCCGTCGTCGGCGAGCACGCCGAGGTACTCACGGGAGGCCAGCAACTTGGCGCTCTGCAGCGGTCGGCGGGCCGGGCTGGACAGAAAGCGGTCCAGCACCTCGGAGTCCCGGGTGAAGATCGCGCGCAGCACCGGCCGTGACATCGCTTCCAGGAAGAACCGGCGCATGTACCGGTGCAGCGCGATCTCCTGCGGGTCGTGGCGCATCGCGGTCACCACCTCGCCGAGCATCGCGACTGCCTCCCGGGCGCCGACAGCGAAAAACAGCTGCTCGCGACTGCGCCAGTGCAGATAGACGGTGCCCTTGCCGACACCGGCGCGTCGGGCGATCTCGTCGATGGTCGCCCGACGGTATCCCCAGCGCAGCAGCAGTTCCTTCGCCGCGTCGAGGATCCGGTCGGCACGCTCGATCTGATCGGTGGGCTGCTGGTCAACCATGACCCCTCCTTGTGACTGATGACCAGATTAGCGCTTTGGTCATCAGTCACAAGGAGGGGGGTCGGGGTGCGGGTTCAGCCGTACGTGCCTGTGCACGTCAGGGCCGGGGCCGTACGACGGGCAGCGAGCCGCCGCCATGGTCGAACAGGTCCAGGCGTGGGATCGCGACGGGCGCCACACCGAGCCGACCTTCGGCTACTGGCCCACCGGCAGCGACCACGCTCTCATCCCCGCCGACGCCACGGTCATGGACAAGACGCACGGCGTCGTCGCGATCTCCTGGTCCTGGACCCGGTGGCACGCCAACCCTTCAACCGGTCCGACCTACCAGGCGGCATCCGTGCCCTACATCTTCGACTTCTTCGACGCGTCACATGGTGAGTGGCTGGGTGGCCGGATCGGTCGGCTCAGTTCCACGATGGCGGCAGGCCGATCGCCGGCTCGGGGTAGTCCGGCAACTCGATGTTGTTGCTGCGGTCCTCGGCCGTCCTGAGCATCATGGTCATGAGGAACGGCCGGTTGAGGAGTCCGTTGCGTACCCGCGCCGCCGTAGCGGTGCGCGGCGCGAAGAACTTGCCTGTGGTGTCGCCGCCCTTCTGGCAGCGCCGGGCGAAGTCGGCGAGCAGCCGTTCGTAGCGCGGGAACGCGACGGTGTGGTCGCCGCCTGCGGCGGCCAGTTCACCGGCAAGGACGTACGCCGCGACCACCGCGGTGCCGGTGCCCATCCCGCCGATCGTGGCTCCACAGGCGGCGTCACCGATCACGGCGATCCGGCCGCTGGACCACGGCGAGATGTCCACCCGGCAGATCGAGTCGAAGTAGAAGTCGGTCGCCTCCTCCAGCGCGGCGAGGAGCCGTGGCACCTCCCAGCCCAGCCCGGCGAACCGCTCGCGGACGATGCCACGCTGCTGGTCGGAGTCGTGCCGGTCGTAGTCGATCCGGGGCGCGGCGAACGCCACGAAGGCACCCGCCCTGGACGGATCGCGGTGATCGCCACCGATGCTGGCCATCCGGCCGGGGGCGTTGTACAACAATGAGTGCCGGTCGAGGCCGAACTCGTTCGGCAGCCCCCAGGTCGCCACGTAGTAGCCGAGGTGCCGGACGAAGCGCTCCTCCGGCCCGAAGGCCAGCCGGCGTACGGCCGAGTGCACCCCGTCGGCGCCGATCACCAGATCGAAGGTGCGGCGCGTGCCGCTGGTGAAGGTGACGTTCACGCCCTGCGACGTGTCGGTCATGGTCGCGATGCTGTCACCGAACAGGTATTCGGTGCTGTCTCGGCTCCGCTCATGGAACACCCGGGACAGGTCGAAGCGTGGCACTTCGATGTCACCGCCGGCGAAGTCGGCCGGCACTTCCATCAGCTTGCGGCCGGCGGCGTCGACGAAGCGCATCGCGGTGCCGCCGGTCTGCACCTCGCGCAGGTCATCGAGTACGCCCATCCGCTCCAGCACGCTCAGGTGGGTCCGACCGCGGAAGTCGACGCGGTTGCCACCGGCCCGCAGGCCAGGCGCGATCTCGACGACGGTCGGCCGGAAGCCGTACCGGCCCAGCCAGTACGCCAGCGCCGGCCCCGCAATGCTGGCACCGGAGATCAGCACGGTCGAATTCTTCATGACGAGCCCTCCAACAAGAAACAGTGTCCGATGGACACTATCGATACTGTGTACCATGGAAACAGATTTTGGACAACGACCAGACGCGTGGAGGCCAGGTGCCGAGCGACTTCCTGTGGGAAGGCCGGGCGCAACCGACCCGAGGACCCAGACCCGCCCTCAGCCTCGAGCACATCGCTGACGCGGGGATCGCGATCGCCGACTCGGAAGGGCTCGCGGCGGTGACCATGCAGCGGGTGGCCGCCGACTGCGGGTTCACCAAGATGGCCCTCTACCGGTACGTGGCGGGCAAGGGGGAACTGGTGGCGCTCATGGTCGAGCGCGCGATCGGTGTGCCCCCGGCCATCGATCCGGCCGACTGGCGGGCCGCCCTGAAACAGTGGGCCCACCATCTGCTCGACGCGTACGTGCGGCACCCCTGGACGGTGGAGGCGATCCTCGGTCCCCGGGCTGTCGGCCCCAATGAACTGGGCTGGATGGAGTGTGCGGCGAGCATCCTGCCGTCCACCGGGCTGACCGGGAGCGAGCGCCTCGACGCGATCGGGGTGCTCGCCGGCCATGTCCGCGCGATCGCCCAGCAGGCCATGGTGGGCCGGCAACCCGAAGCGGACCTCACCGCCGGGATCGCCGAGCAGTTGCGCCGCCACGGCGACCGCTTTCCCGCACTGGTCGCGACGATGGCCGCGGCAGCCGCCGACGGCGGGCACGACCAGGCGTTCGAGTTCGGTCTGGACCGGATCCTCGACGGTCTCGACCTTCTGGTCAGCCGGCGTGGCGGCTGAGTGATCAGCGGGCGGATGTCCCGATTCTCTCGGCGATCGCCGATGGCTGGAACGCCCATGTACCCCCGGGTGCGGGACCGCGCAGACCCTCCAGCCCTGGTCACTCTGCGTCAGCGAGGTCGATCAGGTGACCAGTAGGGGATCGACGTCCAGGGGCTGGCAGTCACCGGGCGCATAGCGGACGCATAGAAGGCGCAGACTGCCGTCAGCAATGCTTGGCCGCCATCGATGTTGTGCGATTCGGGTGGGACCCCCGACCGCACACTTCACTGTCACGAAACTGAGAGGTGGATATGACCAACAACATCAAGGCGGGTGCCCAGATGGTGGACCACGCGGAGAACTTCGTCGACCTCGACGACCTCGATCTCGCCGGGATCGACGTCGAGGCCGGTGAGATCGCCGGTGGTATCAACTGGACCTCGATCATCCCGACCACCGGCTGCACCAGCACCACCAACCGGTGTGGCGGCGGCGGATCGTACTGATCGTCCAATAGTTAGGTAACGATCGATGCGACAGCTCGCCGCTACGCTGCTGTGGCTGCGCGACGGTCCGAACGAGGTCCAGAGCCTGGTAGCAGGCCTGGATCTCGTTCGTCGCGCCGCAGCCGAGGACGCCAGTGAGGCGTGGCTCTGCATGATTGCCAACGGCACCGCGCACTACCTTTCGACGTATGCGTCCGGTGACCTGCTGTCCCGGGCATACTCCGGAACCAACGCGGTTTACGGCGTGGTCGCCCAGGTCGGTCGGCTGGACAGGGGCCCGGACGGTGAGCTGGTGGTCGACGGGTGCTGGCGGTTCGGCTCCGGCGCGGACCGGGCCACCTTCATGGCCATGGGGTGCGAGCCGGTTCAGGGCAACCGCACCACCGTGCTGATCGATCGCGCCCGACTGCACATCGAGCACCCGTGGGAGGGCCCGGGTCTGCTCGGCACGACGAGTCACACCCTGAGCGCCCGGTGCCTGGGGGTGCGACCTGAGGACGTCATCGAGATGTCGGCCATCCCGACGAATCGTCCGCTGGGGATCTACGCCGATGCGGAGCTGTTCCTGGCGAACATGCCCGGAGTGGCGATCGGGCTCGCCGAGCGGCTGCTGGAACTGCTGGGCCCCGGCCTGTCGCCGGGATCGCCCTGGCAGGCCGCCTACGCCGAGGCCGAAAGTCGTACCATCCTGGCCCGCCGCGGTCTGACCGGGATGCTGCACGGCTTCGACGCGCTGGCCCGGGACGGGCGGCTGCGGCCGTTCGCGCCGGCCCTGCGGGCGGAATACCGCGCGGTCCTCTCCGCCGCCTACCACGTCTGCCTCGACGCGGTTCTCGCACTGATCGAGGCCTGCGACTCGGCGGACCCCGGCGTGGAGCAGCGGCTGGCCGAGGCGCGTCTGGACGCCGCCACCATGAAGCCGCACGCGGCCATGCGGCCGCACAGATGACCGGAGCTGCTGGAATGACGCCATCCCCACGGACGCTGTCCACGCCGGGCTGGTGCCTGATCCGGGTACCGGTGCTGCCGGCCGTCCCTTGCGACGACCCGTCGCCCCGGGTCGGCGAGATGTCGCGGCGGCTGCTGGAACTGGCCGTGGAGTACGCCACCACCTTCCAGCGCTCCGGGGATGACGACCGCGACTGGCAGGACCAGCCGACCCGGATGGCGATCTACGGCAACCGGGCCCGATTTCGGCCTACCCCGTTCGGAATGTTCGGCTTCAGCATGCTCGCCGACCTTGTCGACGGTGATTCCACGACACACATCGACCTCGCCACCGAGATCCGGCTGGCGCGCCTCGACCTGCCCCGGCCGACCGGGAACTGGTTCGTCAATCCCACCCTCGTCGCCGATGCCGGCCGCTGGTCGTACGTGCGTCCGGATCGGGGCGGTACGACGTCGTTGTCGGACGATCCGGCGATCTGCCGGCTCGCCGAGCTGCTCGGTGAACAGCGTGCCGCCGCACCGCGCTCCGCTGCCGACTGGGCTGCCGACCTCGGCGATGACGGCACGGCACAGTTCGACCTCTGCGTACGCAGGCACCTGCTGTTGCCGGAGCACGCGCCGGAGATGCTGGTGGGGACCGCCGTGGCCGCCTCGCCCGCGGATCCGGTGAAGGCGGTGCTCGCCGAGGAACGGCCCTTCCGCCCCGACCAGTTCGTGGACGCGTTCAGCGAGGTTCGGCCCCGCCTCGACCGCGGCCCGGTGGAGGCGCTGGTCGACGGCGTCGCCCAGATGATGCGGGTGCCGTGGCCGTCCGACCGGCTCGAACGGGTCCGGGAGTACGTGGGCGGCATGTTCTCCGGCGGCGCGGTGCCGCTGACCTGGCTGCTGACCGCACCGGTGGACCACTCGCTGGGTAGTTGGCGGCGACCGCCGACGCCCTCGGAGACCCCCGACCTCCCGGATGCGCCGCGGCGGCTGTTCGTGCCCCCTGGCCGCCGCGACAACAGCGCGGTGGAGTGGTGGAACGACGCGGTCACGCTGGACCAGTGGCGGGCGGGGCAACCCGAGCGGGCAAACGCCGGGATCTCCGATCCCGCGGGCTCGACCCGACCCCGGTTCGGCATGGCCTGCGGCGCGCTCCTGGCCGAGCCGTGCTCCGGTGCCGATGCCTGGCTGAAGATGATCATGCCGGGGTTCTGGGGCGGGCCGGGGGCCAGGTTCGGCGAGCATCTGCACGTTCCGGATCTCTGCGCCACGGTGGAGGACGCCGGCCGGCTCGCCGTCGAGATCGGCTGGATTCCGCTGGACCGGCGGGCGCCGCTGGCCCGACGTCGGGTCGGCGATCTGCCCCGACTCAACCTCAACCTGCCGCACCGTTCCGGTGACCTCCTCCTCACCGACCTGGCGGTCGTCGTCGTGGACGGGCGGCTCCAGCTGGTCAACCGCGCCGACGGGCGCTTCGTGGAACTACGCTGGGACAGCCCACTGTCGTTGAGCCACGATCTCAACCCCTGGGCGGTCAGGTTGCTCGGGCTACTCATGGACGAGGCCGCCGACACGATACCGGCCGCCGACCCGAGCCAGTGGCGGTCGCCGGGCGGCATGAATCCGCGCATCACCGCCGGGCGTTGCCTACTTGCCCGCCGTGGCCTGGTGCTGAACGCCCAGCACCGGGCCGACCTGCTCGAGTTGGCCGCCGATCCCGTCAGGCTCTGCGACGTGCTGACCGAAGTCGGGCTGGGATCCACGGTGGAGCTGACCGAGGGCGCGGACCTCACCATGCGGATCGACCTCACCGACGCCGTGCAACTGCGGTGGTTCACCCAGCGGCTGCGCCGCGAGGGCAGGCTCCAGCTGCACGAGGCGCTGCCGGTGAGAACACCGGTGTGGTCCGATCTCGGCGGCCACGTCCACGACCTCTGGGTGCCCTGGTCGTACCGGGAGTCGGCGGTGAGCCGGCCGCTGTCGCGGACCCGGCTCGTGGACCGACTGCCGGTGGCGGACCCGGACTGGACCAGCTGGTACGTGTACGCCCCGGACCGGGCGGTGGAGACGTGGCTGGCCAGAACTGACGTCATGGCGCTCATGCGCCGAGCCGAGCTGTTCTACATCCGGTACCGGGACGAACGGCCTCACCTGCGGGTACGCGTGCGTTCGTCGGCCGCGACCGAGACGTTGCTCGCCGACCTGCGCACCCATCTGGCCAGACTGGTGCCGCAGCAACCGTGGGAGGTGGAGGTCCGCGCCTGGGTGCCGGAGGACTACCGGTACGGCGGCCCGGCATTGCGGGCGGAAACCCTGCGTCATTTCTGCGGCGACTCGGCCTGGTGGGTGGGGCGGCTCACCGCCGGCCCGGACCAGGCGGGCCGGTACGCGCTGGCGGTGTCCCGGATCGCGGCCTGGTGCTGGCAACTCGGCGGCGACAACGGGGCCCTCGACCTGCTGTGCGATCTGCGTGGGCTGGACCCGCGGTTGCCCGGTTCCCTGGCCCAGCGGGACTGGATGGCGGCCTTCCGTTCGGCCCGGCCCGATCTGGAGCGGGCCTTGGACTTCGCCCTCACCGAGCCCGACCCGACGCTCGGCCATCTCGTGGACATGAACGAGGACGCCCGTCGGCTGGCCCTGAGCAGCATGATCCACATGACCATCAACCGAGGGCTTCCGCTCGGACAGGCGGTGAGCCGCGAGCCGGAGATCGTGACGGCAGCGGCGCGGCTGCTGAAGGGCCGGATGGCCCGGGTTCCCCGGGGCGGGACCGGGCATGCCTGAGGTCGACGCCGCGCGTCGGCTGCTTCGCCGGCTGATGGGGCATCTCCGCCAACGTGGCAACGCGACCGTGGACGCGCTGGCTGCCCTGGCTCTGCTCGCGGCGCGGCTCGACCACCGTCCGCTGGCCGTGTCGCTGACCCAGCTCGCGTTGCGCGGCGAGCCCGTTTCCGACCACCGGGTCACCTGGCTGCTGCATCGTCTGGTGGACGACTGCCTCGCTTCGGCTGCCGGCCACCTGGATGTGCCGGCGTCGACCGGCCCGGCGGCTGCCGAGGTGCTGACCGCCCGGTACCGGCGCTTCGTCGAGGCCGGCGAGCTGGATCCGATCAACGGCGCCGGGGGCATCGGGATCGCGCTGTGGGACGTGGCCGGCCCGGCGGCGCGTGACGAACTCGCTCCCGCGCTTGCCCGGACCGCCCTCGGCATCCTCCGGGCGCCGTCGAACGGGCTCTACCACGGCCGCAGCGGTGGCATCCTGCTGCTACGAATGCTCGGTCGCCGGTATGGCCGGGACGGGGTGCTGACCGCCCCGGTCGACGCCCTGGTCCGCGACATCGAGCGGCTGGAGCCGGCGGTGCTCGACACCGGTGGCCTGGGCGCCGGCGGGGTCACCCTGTGCTCCGGCCTGCCCGGGATGCTGGCCGCGCTGGGCCCGGACGCCGAACCGGTCGTGCTGGAGCGGATGGTCCGAGCACCGATCACCCAGGCGTCCCTGCGTCGGCTCGACGAGTTGCTCGTCGACGAGACCGCCGACGTCACCTTCTGCCACGGCCTCGCCGGGCTGAGCCTCGCCATCCGGCTCTCGCCATGCTGGGCAGGGCTCGTCGGCACCGATCGGGCGGGCGCGCTGGCGGCCCGGCTCTCGGCCCACCTCGACCGGGTCGACGGGCAGGAAGTGGCCGACGCCTTCGACACGCCGTACGTTCTTTCCGTGCTCAGCGGACCGGTCGGGGTGGCGCTGGCGCTGGCGGAGACCGTGACCAGCACCCCGCCGTGGTGGGGGAGCGGGGTGAGCCTGGGCGACGGCACGTCCGCCGTGGCCGGAACGCGAGTGATCGGAGTCCCCGGATGACAGTCAGCCTGCAGACGCAGGACAACGACTGCGGGGTGCAGGCCCTGGTCACCAGCCTGAGGCTGCTGGGCCACGACTTCCCCGAGCCGGCGTTGCGGGACGCGTTGGCCGTACGTGGAGCGCTCTCCATGCGGGACCTGCGGGACACCTCGGCCGAGGTGTGCGGCGTTCGCTATCGCGCCCGGCGGGACTGCCCTTTCGACGCGCTGACCCCCGGCGCCATCGTTCACCTGCGGGCTGACCACTTCATCACCGTCGAACGTCGGCGGCGACGCCAGGTGCGGATCTTCGATCCGTCGTTCGGCCACGCGTGGCTCGACGAGCGCGGCTACCGCGAGCGGTCCTCCGGCTGGGTTCTGCTGCCGGGTTCCCCACCGGCCACGCCAGGTGCCGGCGACCAGCCTGCGGCCCGGGTCGCGTCGGCCGGTCGCGCCCGCCGGTCGGCTCGGGCCTCGTGGCTGTGGCCGCTGGTGCGTTCCGGCGAGCTCAGCTTCCGCCAGGTCGTGCCGCTGCTCGTGATGAGCCTCGTGCTCTACACCGGCCTGACCATGCTCAACCTGGTCCTGCTGCCGTACCTGAACCAGGTCGCGGCCGGTGGCCGGGTGGCCGCCGGCCCCCTGGCCGCCGCCCTGATCACCTTCTTCGTCGCGCTGAGCGTGCTGTTCTGGCTGCGGCACCGGCAGCTCACCGCGGTCGGGCTGGCGTTCGACCGGGCGATGCTCGGTAACCTCGTCGATCGGCTGACCCGCACGTCGGCGACGACCGAGATGACCTCGGGTGGGGTTCTGCACCGGGTGCAGAGCGCCCGGGAGGTGCGGGAGGCCGGCACCACCCTGGCCCTGTCGATGTTCACCGACGCCGTCGCGGTGGTGATCCTGCTGGCATTCATGGCGTCGATGTCGCTGCCGCTCACCGGCGTGGTGGCGGCCCTCGGCGCCCTGCACATCGGGGTGACGCTGCTCGCCCGACGGCCGATCAGCCGCCACTACGACGAGCAACTGCGCCTCGACGGTGAGGTCCAGGATGTCCTGATCACCACGACCCGGGGACTGACCACCTTCCGTGGTCTCGGGGCCGTCTCGCACCTGAGGGCCGAACACGCCCGGCGGCTTGATCTGCTGCACGACTCGGTACGAGCGTTGCAGTACCGGCTCTCCTGGGTGTACGGGCCGAGTGAGGCCCTGCGCTTCTCCGGCCTGTACGTGATTCTCATCGTGGGGTCGGTGCTGGCCGCGACGGGGCTGGTCAGCACGGGCGAGCTGTTCGGATTCCTCACCCTCGGCGGGACGGTGCTGTTCTCGGTCATCTCCATCGCGCAGACCCTGCCGGCCGTCGCCCAGTTGGAGCGGCAACTGCGCTACGTGGCGACGCTGCTGACGCTGCCGGCGATGCCGGCCGGCAAGCACACCCGGCCGGTGCCGGACGCGCCGGCGGTGGAACTGGACGGTGTGCGTGTCTGCCGCCCCAGGGACGGCTTCGACCTGCGGCTCGACCTGCGTGTCGAGCGGGGTGAGACGGTCACCGTCGGCGGGGTGAGCGGCGTCGGCAAGTCCACGATGGCGCACATCGTCAGCGGGCTGGACCCGGCGCCGGCCGGCCGGGCCGTCATCTACGGTGTGCCGGCCGGCGACTGGGACCCGGACGCGTTGCGGCCGTTGGTCTGTTACGTACCTCCCCGCTCCGACTTCATGCACACCACGATTCGCGACAGCCTCTGTGCCGGCACGGCCGAGTTGGACGACCAGGAAATCCGAAACATGCTCACGTTGATGGAGCTGGACGAGGTGATGCGCCCGCTGCGGCTGGGACTGCGCACGACGCTGCGGATCAACGGCGCCACCTTCAGCGCGGGCGAGGTGCAGCGGTTCGCGTTGGCCCGGGCGCTGCTGCGCCGACCATCGCTGTTGATCCTCGACGAGGCGACCAACTCCCTGGACCGCGAGATGGAACTGCGGCTGCTGAACGCCGTCCGGCAGCGGGTGGAAACGCTGATGGTGGTCAGCCACCGGCCGGTCGGCGAGCACCTGGGCAGCCGGCACCTAACCGTCGTACGCGATCAGGACGGTGTCTCCCGGGTGGTGGCCGGTGGCTGAGCCGTTGCGCGGGGTGCACGCCTACTGGCGGATTCCCAGCCGGCATCCGCGCCCCTACCGGCAGTTGTCCTGCGCCACCTGGCTGCTGAGCATCCTGTCCTGGCAGCGGCACGCCGGTCCGATCGACCTGTACGCCGACCCGCCGACGATCGACTGGCTCGATCAACTCGGCTGGCTCGGCTACTACGACCGGACGGAGGTCCTCGACGACGCCGGACTGGACCGACACTACGAACGGGTCGCCTGCTTCGCGTTGCCGAAGCTGCTCGCCCTCGACCGCTTTCCCGAGTCGGTGCTCGTCGACACCGATGCCTACCTGCGCGTCGGCCTGCGCCCGCAAGGGCCCGGCTCGCTCTTCGCCCACCTGGAACGCGGCGACGTCGACTTCTACACCCGGCTGCGCGAACTCGCCAACCCCGCCGGGGTGGACCTGCCCGACTCGCTGGCGCTGGTCGGCAACACCTCGCTGTTCCGGGCCGCCGACCCCGACCTGGCCCGTCGGATCAGCCGCACCGGGCTGTCCTTCCTGGCCGACAACCCGTCCACCCCGGGACGCGACATCCACCTGCACATGACCGTCGCCGAGCAGGTGCTCGCCACGCACCTCACGATCGCCGCCGGGCATCCGGTGGTGAACGTCTTCGGCGCGGTCTGGTCGCCGCAGACGCTCACCTGGATGACCGACCCCCCGAACTTCGGCCACCTGTGGAGCATCAAGCGCGGGCCGCAGGTGGCGACGCTGGTCGCCGCGTACGCGGCGGTCACCCGAATCCTGCGCGACGAGTACGGGGTCGCACCGGATCGGGTACGGACGGCGCTGGAGCAGGTGTGAGCCAGGCGGGCGTGTTCGACAGGCTGGCGAACGCGGGCGCCATTGTCACGCCGGCGGCATCGGCGGCGTCGACCGTGCCCGGTGGACATCCGCCGAAATGGGTGGTGGAGCCCACGTCACTGACCCAGCTCGGCGCGGTAGTCCGGATCCTCAACGACGGCACGGTCCCGTGGCGGGTCGACAGTCGCGGACGCAACTGGGGGTACGACGACTCCCGCGTACGCACGCCCGGCGTGATCGTCCGGCTGGCCCGACTGGACCGGCTCAGCCTGGATGTCGAGATCGGTCTCGCCACGGTGCAGCCCGGGGTGACCTTCGCCAGGTTGAAGGCGGCACTGACCGACGCCGGAGCGCCGTTCTACCTTCCGCCGCCGGGCTCCGGACCACACACCTCCGTCCTCGGCAACGCCCTCGACCGGGGGCTGCTCTCCGGGCTCGGCGAACGGGAGCGTCACTGCCGGGACTTCCTGGTGATGGAGCGCGACGGTTCGACGCACCGGCTGGGCTGGACCGGTGCGGAGGACGCGCGGGTCCGGGGCGCCCTGCCCTACCCGCCCGGTCCACACGGCCAGGGCGCGCTGTTCCAGACCGCCGGGTACGGCCCGATCGTGGTGGAGCTGACCCATGTCCTCCAGGCGGCACCGGCGCAGGCGATGCGGCTGGTGGTGCTCTCCGAGCCGGCCCTGACCGAGGAACTGGTGCGTTGCTGGCGTGAGCTGCTCGTCGAAGGGCTGGCGAGTAGTTCCATCCTGGCACCGCAGGCGCGTCGGCGGGCGCAGGGGATCGCCACCGCCCACGACGGGCTCGTCCTCGACCTGTCCGTCACCGCCGGCTCCGTGGCGACCCTCCGGGCCAAGGCCGCAGATGTCCAGCGGCTGGTCCGCGAGCACGGGCAGCGACTGGCGCTGCGGGTCTCGGAGCACCCCGACGACCTGCGCATCGTCGGCGGTGACAGCGAGCACCCGGAGGAGGTCGCCCAACTCGCCGAGGGGTTGGAGTGGCACACGGCGGCGCTGCCGTTCGCACCGTCGATGGTCGTCGCCTTCGCGCACGCCGTGCAGGCAGAGGCGGTACTGGCGGACACGCCGTGGTCCCTGCGCCCGCTCGACGACCGGGCCGTGGTCTGGCTGTCCCCGTTCGTCTACCGCAAGGACGATCCGGCCGGCGTCGAGCTGCTTCGCCGCCGGGCTGCCGCCTTCGACCGCATCCGTGGCGAATTCGGCCTGCCCTCGTACCGGTCCGGCGGGGTGCGTGGCGGGCGATGAGACACCTTCTCGTCGTCAGCGTGCACCGAATCTCCACCGGGCAGTCGGGCGAGGCGATCCACCTCCGGCAGCTTGCCGGGGCGCTGCGGACCGCCGGTGAGCGGGTGACGGTGCTGGACGGACCGATGGACCCGGGCGCGGCGGGCAGCGGTCATGGCGCGGCGCTGCGCTCCCTGGCGGGATCACTCGACCGGCTGCTCCACCAGGACCGTCCGGATGCGGCCCTGCTCTGGGGGCATCTCGGTGAGGAGACCGTGTTGGCACAGCGGCTGCGGGCGGCGGGCGTGCCGACCGTGTTGGAGCATCCCGCGGCCGACCTTCGGCCCGTCGCGCAGACGCTCCGACTCGTCGACGAGGTCGTGGTCCCGTCCCGATTCGCCCGAGACCTCTTCACCGGGCAGACCGGTCGGGACGCCCGGCCGATCGAGCCGCTGTTGCGCCCGTGCTCCTGTGCGCCCGGCGCGGACCCCGCTGGCGCGGCCCGGTCCGGCCCGTACCGGCTCACCTTCGTCAACCCGGAGCCGGCCAAGGGCCTCGGTGTGGTGATGCACCTGGTCGTGGCCGCCATCCGGGCGAACCTGCCGTTCCGCTTCCGCTTCGTGGAGGGGCGTTGGACCGCCGCCGACCTGGCCGCTCAGGGCATCGTCGCGGCGGAACTGCCGTGCGTCGAGGTCGTCGGCTACCGCGCCGACGTCTGTTCGCTGTACGCCGAGACGGACCTGCTGCTGGCGCCGAGCCTGTGGCGGGAGAGCTTCGGGATGATCGCCCGCGAGGCCGTGGTGCACGGTGTTCCCGTCGTCGCCACCCGGACCGGTGGGTTGCCCGAGGCCGTCGGCGACGGGGGGATCTGCCTCGATCCGCCGGAGTGCGGCGACGACTACCTCGTACGGATGACCGGGGACGAGGTCCGTGCGTGGCTGTCCGCTGTCGTGGACGGGCTGCGCCGTGGGCGCCGGCCTCAGCCGGAGCTGCTGTCCCGGGCCACCGCCGAGAGCGTCCAGGCGTACCGCGAAGTGCTGTCGGGCTGCGCGGCGGCGTGAGGGCGCCGCTCGGCACGCCACCCCGGCAACGCCGTGCCCGCGACAGTGGCGGCACCGTCCGGCGCGGCCCTCTCGTCAAGATCGAGCTTGGGATCCTGCCGCAGGATGGCCAGCTCCAGGTCGCGGAGCAGCGGGCCGGGGTCGAGCCCGTGCTGATCGGCGAGCATCTCGCAGCCCTGCCGGGCCACCCGGAGCGCCTCAAGCTGCCGGCCACAGCGATACAGCGCAATCATGAGCTGGGTACGCAGGCGTTCGCGCAGCGGATACTCGGCAACGTACCGGGTCAGTTCGGCGATGAGCTCATGGTGCCTTCCGAGGGTCAGCTCCAGGCCGAGGAGCCATTCCAGGTCGGCGAGGCGTCTCTCCTCCAGATGCAACCGGCCGGGTTCGACGAAGTCGGCGGCCGCACCGGAGAGGGGAGTTCCCCGCCAGAGCGCCAATGCCTCGCGCATGAGCTTGCAGGCGTTCTCCAGGAGGCCCCGCTCACCCTCGACCCGGGCCGTCGTGGTCAGGGTCGTGTACCTCGCCAGGTCGAGCTGGTCGGGCGCCAGTGCCAGCACATATCCGCCGGGCTGGGTGACGATCGGCTCGGTGGCGATGTCGGCCTGCTGGATGCTCCGGCGCAGCGCCCAGATCTCGGACTGGATCTGGGCTCTCGCCGTCGACGGCGGGCTGACTCCCCAGATCGCCGCGGCCAGCTGGTCGACCGACACCACCTGGTTGGCGTGCAGCAGCAGGTAGGCCAGCACCGCCCGCCGGCGGGGCCGATCCACGTTGACCGGGGAGCCGTGAGCCGTGACACCCACCGGGCCCAGGAGTGTGAAGCGCAGGGTCATGATGATCCGCCCGGGGACAGCGGCGCCGGGCTGCCGCCCTGGCAACCGATGATCGGATCGACCCTCGTCCGGAGCCGATGACAGGCCAACGGGAAATCCATTGTGGATGTCCTCCTCGCGAGGCTGGGCAAGCCGTTCGGGAGCATTTTTGTGGGTAGGCGTCCGCCGGTACCCGAGATCGACAACTACTCCCATCGCCTGGAAGCTAATGACGGGCTGGTACGCGGGACCGACGTCCGGCTTCCCGTAGTTGCCCCGTACCGGTTCCTAACCGTTCCGTCTGGTCAGAATCGGGTGGCCGGCGGCCGAAGCCACCGTCGGGTGAGGGCGTGCGCCATCCGGTCCGCCCCTGCGGCGCGATAGATGGTCACTGCCTCGTCGACCAACCGACCCGCCGCCTGGGCATCCTGCCCGGTCAGGCAGTGGGCGTGCACCGCCAGGGCATCCGCTTCAAGAAGGCGGAAGCCGTGCGTCCGTGCCGTGTCGCGGGCCAGCTCGCAGGCCCGCTGCGCGGCGTCGCGGTCGCCGGTGTGAAGGAGCACGCCGGCCAGGCCCACACCGGCGCGGGCGTCGAAGTACGGGTAGTGGTGCTGCCTCGCCATGGCCTGCGACTGGAGCAGGCACCGCGTCGCCTCCGACACGTCCAGGCCGGCCAGGTGCGCCTCGCCCAGCGTGGTCAGCAACGCCACCTGGGCACGCTGGTCGCGGACGATCAGGGCGACGTCGTAACCCTCCCGGGCCGCGCTGACGGCGGCGGCCGGGGCGGCCTGCTGCCGGTGGAGTTGGCTGATCTCGTCCAGGGTGGACAACTCTCCGTGCATGTTCGAGCGTAGTCGGTAGCCGGTCAGTGCCGCTGTCAGATGAGATGCGGCCTCGTCGAACTCGCCGAGTTGACGCAGCACCATGCCGAGGTTTCCCCGCGCCGACAGCGCAGACGCCTCCCGGCCGGCCCGTTCGTTGATCCGTAGCGCGGCGGTGAAGCACTCGGCGGCGGGCCGGAGCCGCCCCTGATCCGCGTACATGGCGCCCAGACCGCTGAGCGCGAGGGACCGGACGTACCCGGCGCTCTCGTCACCGCACAGGGTAAGCGCGCGTCGATACGAGGTATGGGCGTCGTCGAGCAGGCCCTGCTCCGCCTGTACGACGCCGATGCTGTGCCACAGGTACGCCGCAGCCTCATGCCACGCGCCCGCCTCGGCCAGCAGCGCGCCCGCCAGGTAGTCGTCCAGCGCCTCCCGGTGGCGACCCAGGGCCCACATGGCCTGCCCGCGGCTGATCAGCAGCGCGGCCTGTGCGGACCCGTCCGCTGCCTCCGCAGCGACCCGCAGGCCGGCTTCCGCCGTTCGCAGCCACCGATCCACATGCCGCCGGACGAGGAAGTATCCCCGTAACTGGTCGGCGATCTGCCAGCTCACCGGGTCCGGGCCCCGCGCGGCGGTCTGCTCGACCAGGGCCACCAGCGCGGCGACCTCCCGGTCCAGCCACTCCAGCGCCCGGTCCTGTCCCGCGAAGGCATCCGCCCGCCCGGGGACGGCGGTCGGTAGTTGGACCGTGTGGGGGGAGACCCACCCCATCGCGGCGATCAGGTGTTCCAGATACCAGGCGTGCAGACGCCTCCGGCCGGCGTCGCGCTCGCCGGGATCACCATCGGCGAGCAGCTTGCCGGCATACAGCCCGAGCAGGTCGTGGAACCTGAATCGATCTGCGGTCAATTGGAGCAGCATGTTGCCATCCAGGAGCTCGCAGACGACAGCGTCCGTCGCCACCGGGTCCAGACCGAGCGCCTCCGCGGTGGCATCGAGTCCGAAGTCGTCACCGGGATGCAGGGCACAGAGCCGAAACGCCCGCCGTGCGGCTTCGCTGAGGTCCTGGTAGCTGAGCTGGAAGCTGGCCAGGACGCTGGAGTCGCCGACGCTCAGTTCGGCCAGCCGACCGTGCACGTCCCGCAGCCGCCGGGCCAGCTCGGCGGTGCTCCAGGCAGGCCGGTTCGCGAGCCGGGCGGCCACGATGCGAAGTGCCAGCGGCAGCTTCCCGCACGCCAGCGCGACCTCCTGGGTCGAGCGGGGGTCTGCCGGTGGCCGGCTGCCGCAAGCATCCGCGATCAACTTCACGGCGTCCGAGATGGGTAGCGTCGGGACGTCGACGACGGTCGCGCCGGCGAGGTCCGGCAGCCGCCACCGGCTCGTGACCAGTACGTCACAATGGCCGGGACCGGGAAGCAGCGGCCGTACCTGCGCCGCCTCACGCGCGTTGTCGAGAATGATCAACATTCGGCGGTCGGCCAGCTCGCTGCGCAGGGACGCCGACGCCTCGGCCTCGTCTACGCCAACCTGGCGAGCCGGTACGCCCAGGGCGCGCAGGAACCGTCCAAGCACCTCCATGGGTGCAACGGCTGCCCCGGTGCCGCCCCGCAGGTCGGCGTAGAGCTGCCCATCCGGGTATCCGGTGCGCAACTGGTGTGCCGCCCTCAGGGCGAGGGCGGTCTTGCCCACTCCCGCAGCTCCGCTGAGCGTGACGATGTTGGGGGAGACCTGCCCCTCTTCGGACGTACGTCGTTCGAACGCGCCCCTGATCGTGATGAGTTCGGTGGCCCGTCCGACGAACCCCGGCGGCGGGGCGGGCGCCTGCTGGAGCACCGGGCGGCGTGCCGGCGCCGGGCCCGGCGACTCGCGGCGCTGCAACGCGTAGTCGTGCGCCTGCCGGAGCTTCGGGCTGGGCTCGATGCCCAGGTGCTCCACCAGAGCGGCACGAATCCGCTGGTAGGTGGCGAGCGCCTCGGCCTGCCGGCCGCTGGCTGACAGGACCATGATCAGATCGGCGTGCACCGGCTCGTCCAGCTCGAACTGCCAGGCCAGCTCCCGCAACGGCGGCAGCACCTGCTCGCAGCCGCCGAATTCCCGGGCGAGCGCCGCCCAACTGCGGAGGAGTTGTGCGTACTGATGCCGCAGAGCGGTGGTCACCGGAATGTCGCGCAGCGCCTCCACGTCCGTCTCGCCGCGCCACAGGAGCGCCGCTGCGGCGAAATGGTTGCTGGCCAGCTCGGGATCGGCCTCACCAGTACCCAGCGCGATGAGCCGGCGAAACCGAAGTAGATCCAGTTGCCCCGGCGCGAGCGTGAGGCGGTAGCCATCGCCTGTCGCGCGGAGCACCCTCGTCGCGTCGTGGAGTCGCAGCTTCCGGCGGAGCCGGCCGACGTAGCTATGCAGTAGTTGCCGGACCCGTTGTGGCCGCTGGTAGCCCCACAACAGCTCAATGAGTTCCTCGCGTCCCACCACCTCGCCGGCGTTCAGCGCCAGCCGCACGAGGATGCGACGCTGCTTGGGGGAGGCGAGTTCCACCTCGTGCGGACCGCACCGCACCTGAAGTGGCCCGAGCACCGCCACCGAAATCTCGTCAACAGGATCACCGGGCACGGGGTCGGGCTGCGGTGCCGGTTCCGTGCGGGTCGTGGCGGCTGCCCGCACCAGCTCAGCTCCGTCGCCGGACAGCCCCAGTGCCTCGATCATGGCGTGCAGCGATGCCCGGCGTGGAAGGCGGCTGCGGCCCTGCTCCAGATCGCGGATGGTCGCAACGCTCACGCCGGCCCGGTCGGCCAGCTCGCGCTGCGTAACACCAGCGCGATCGCGGGCTGCTCGCAGGATGACGCTGAACGGCACGTCCGGGGCCGCCCCGGGCGTCGAACGAAACGAAACTGCAGGAAGCGAGAACTCCCATGCCGGCACGGGGGCCGATGCTACAAGACCCGGGCAGGGTGGTGACTGGGGTCACCTCCGTCAGTCGGGCGGACAAGGGATTCAATGCACTCCGCCCGGCGCGGCTGTGTCTCGGCGGGCCGACGGGACGCAGCCGCGGACGCCGTTGAGCGTACGACCGGTGGCGTGACCGCCGGGCCGGGTCAGCCGGAGGGAGGCGGCGGGCCCGCACCTGACCGGTGGGCGAGCCAGGAAGACCACGACGGTGAGCAGGAGCCCGATTCCTTGCACCCTTTTCGGACTGGCGGCGCTCGCCTCGGCCGGGGCTGTCGTTGGCCGGGGGCTGACAGGCTAGTTTGCTCGGATGAGTCTCCTCGATGACGTCGCGAGGCGTGACAGTTGGCGATGCTGGGTGTGTGACGAGCCGGTCGACGCCGACATGTCGGTGAACGACCCGCGTGGTCCCAGCGTCGACAGCCGCACCGCCGACAAGAAGGCCAAGGTCGCCGAGCGACTCGCGCACCGTGCCTGCAACACCCGCAAGGGCGCTGTCAAGGTGGTCATCGCCTGGCCGGACCGTCTGCACGTGGTGGAGCCCGCGCCGCTGATCGCCGTCGCCGAGCGGCTCGAACGCAAGGGTGGCCGCGAGTTGGTCGCCCGTTGTCCGAGCAGGAAGGACGCCCAGGAGGCGGCCGACTGGCTGGTCGACCGGTTCTCCCGGCTGGTGCCCGGGCTGCCGGTGACCGCAAGCGTCGACGCGGGCGGCGGACAGTACCTCGTCGCCCTGGCCACCGGCCGCCGCTGACCGGTGGCCCTGGTCGGCGGGCCGCCGCCGACGAGGGCAGCCCGGACCCGTGCCACCACCAGCGCTGCTGCACCGCCCAGACACCCCCGCCGCTCACAGTGCGTCGACGGCAGCGAGCGGCTCAAGCGTTCCCAGCGGCGGTCGGGGATGCTCGGAGGGTTTCAACCAGCACCTCGTCAGGCTGGCTGATGTCTCCGACCACCGCGTCGTCAGTTCGCGTGCCCTGCGGTGGATGTGGGGCGATTCCGGGCTGGATGCGGTTCGCGACGAGCCCGGGAGGGCATGTGGGGCGACTCCGGCCCCAGCGCGGCCGGCTGAAACTGATGAGGAGACTTCGGCAAGTCAGTTCCCGGGCCTGCAGCCAACCAGGCCGAAGCACTACACCCCCCGGCCACCACCTGGCACAGAAGGGTGCCTGCTTAGTCTGACGAACCACAGGTAGGCGGCGACAAATGAGATCAGAATCAACGATGTGCCAAGAGAGACGGCGGCCGCGATGGTCGGAATTCTCGGATCTCTGAATAGGATGACGAATGCGTATATTTGAAAACCTGCGATGGCGGCGGTGCCTGCCCAAGCGTCAACGATTCTCATCGCCTGATGTAAGCGGTCGACTCCAGGATGCTCGTTCGCGTCGAGACGTATTGGGCTGGCGTGAGTCGACATCGGGCCTCTCCATGGGCTGAGCAGCGGTATCAGCCCGGATGCCTGCCAGTTCGGTAGGTGCTTACCGGCCACCTGGTCGAAGATGCGGCGATAGAAGATGGAGAGCCGCAGGACGGTGACGGCGCGAAGAACCATCAGCATCATGGCGACTGGGATGATAAGTCTCAAGGGTGAGATGTCATGAATCTTCATTCCCAGCAGCTCGGCTTCCAGGAGCTTGCTGTGCGTCAGGATGATGAATACAGCTCCGAGGCCGGCTCCACGTAATACTGCTCGGCTGGCGTCTCGTCCCTGGTCTTCCTGAATCTGCAAGAGGCGCGACAAGAAGAAGCGTAGATCGTCTTTGTCACCGTCATCGCCCTCAAGAAGCTTCGTTGCGCGCTGCTGAATCGAAAGCTCATCCACAAAAGTGGATGTTATCGGGTGCGGGCAACGGTAGGGCGCGGCGCGCGTCTACGACCTACCGCCCGAGAGGCTGTCGATCGGGAGCGGCCGAGCTGCGGGAGTTCATCAAGGGGTTGAAACCGGACGACGTCAAGTCAGGCGACTGGTTAGCGCTGGCCCTCCTCCTGGAATCGGTTCACGTCCGGCCCTTGTTCGCCCGCGTCGCGAGTGACAACGTGGGATCGCTGAGGGTGCTGCAGAGAACAGGATTCGCGGTCACAGGCACGGAGGCGTCCTTCGCCAACGGGCGAAACACTGAGATCGAGGAAACGATCCTGCGCCTCGGTGAGCCCGCAACCGCGCCGTTCGATGCGCCGAGCGGTAAGAAGCAGACGCACTGATCTCGGCACGACAGCACCTTGGAACATCGGGCACCCCGGTTACGGCCTGTAGCGTTCCGATCGGTGGCAGATGTGCGCACTCGACCGCCAATAACCCCACTCCTCGAACGCGTTCTCAGACCGCTCGAACTTCGGCGAGCCGCCTGACTGCGTACTCGTCGTCCCAGCAGACGGCGGCTTCCCACGCGGCCGACGCTTGCCCGGCGATGTCGAGCGCGCCGTCGTCGAGGCCGGCGGCGTTGTCGGGCAGCACGAGGTCGAGGTCGGGGACGTCGACGTGCGACTCGTCCCAGTCGATCAGCGCGACCTGACTCGCGGTCATGCGGACGTTGCCAGGGTTGTTGGGGTTGCCGTGGACGACGCACGTCTGACGTCCGGTGAGCCGCGCCCACGCTGCTCGGCATCGAGCAACGCTCTCAGGGGGCATCGCGCCGAGGTCGATCTTCGTCCCGGTCTCGGCGTGCAGGAGGTCGGTCGACGATTGCCAGCCTGGGCGCTGCGGCCAGCCCTGCGTCAGCCGATGCAGCTCGCGGAGCGTGCCGGCCACCCGACGCCAGTCGGCCTGCGTCTCGGGCGGTCCGCCATCCAGGTAGGTCATCACCACCAGACCGCCGGCGAACAGCCGGCCGTCCGTCGTCGGGATCGGGACCGGCACGGTCAGACCTTCACGGTCGAGGTGTTGGAGGAGCTCTGCCTCCCACGCAAGATCAGCGTCGCTCCTGGTGCCGAGACGACCGACCGCGAGGTGCCCGTTGACGCGCACGCTCCACACGTCGTTGGCGACTCCGCCAGCGAGCGCTTCGATGCGAGCGACGTCTTCACCCCATTGCCCGAGCGCCTCCCACCCCACTGGCCAAATCTTACGGGGTTCGGAACAACACTGTTCTCGGCAAGACCGAGCGTCGTCTTGATCGACCGGCTGTGACGCCGCGTAATACGTGGTCAGCGGCAATAGCGGATGCCAACCCGCAGTCGCTGATGGAATGATCACGGGCATGGACGTGAGGCCGCTGACTCAGCGAGAGCAAGCCGTGCTTGAGGCGCTGCTGGAGGCTGATTTCCAGAACGTGGAGACCCTGCGTCGCCAGGCCGCGGAAATTGTCGTCGTCGGCACCTGCGGCTGTGGGTGTCCGTCCATCGAATTCCAGCGCGGACGCGGTCTCGGAATGGCCGTAAGGGTCAATGCTGGCGTTCGAGGCTCCCATGACGGCCTGTTTCTCTACACGATCGAGGACCCTCAACAGGGAGAGGTTCTCGGCGGCGTCGAATGGGTCGGCGCCGAGGAGACGGATCCAGACGAGCTCCCATCGCCTGATGCATTCGACATCCAGGCTGCCTGATTCAGCCCACCGACCGCCCGCTCATCGGCACGAACGGTCGGCTGACTTGTCGGTCTCGCGGGTATGTCCCCTGATGCCCGCTCGGCGGCATGTGCGGGCACCGGATCAAGGGCGATCACGGTGACAGAACCGGGTTCCATGCGGGTTGACGCTGTCGTCGGTGCCTTCGACTGAGCTGCCGAGCAGCTGCGGGGTGCTCAGGGCCGCCGGGAGTCGAGCAGCGCGATCCTGCGTGCCCCGGCTGTACGTCGGTAGCTGGCGTCGAGTAGCTCGCCGACCTCATCCCAGCCGATGTCATCGGTCAGGTCCACACCGACCCATCCAGAGGCACCCAGATAGGCCGGTACGAAGCAACGGTCTTCCGCCAGCAGCGCCGCGCGCTCTTCGGGGTCAACCAGCACGATCATCGACTGTTCGTGCTGTTGATAGACGCCGCCGACCTTCACCGATCCCCCGTAGTAGGCGAAGACTTTGGTGGTGTAGAAGGCGGGACGGCCATGGGAGACCTTCTCGGCCGCGTCGGGGAAGGCCAGGGCGAGCGTCCGCAGCCGGCCCAGGAGCGGGTCTGCCTCGTCAAACATGATGGGATGCGGCATATCAGAAGGTAAGCACATCCTGGGCGGCCACGGCGCCCTGCACCACGCGCCTCGCGGCAGATCCGGTTGTTCGTCGACGAAGGTCAACGCCCGGATCGCGGCAGATGCGGATGTTCAGCTCGTCCGGGGTTATCGGAGATCCGGTCGCTTGTGAACGCGCTTTCCGCGGACGATGACGGCTCGCGGCCTGTCGAGTTGGCTTGGGTCGGTCCGTGGGTCGGCGTCGAACACGACCGCGTCCGCTGGGGCTCCGTCCACCAAGCCGGGCAGCCCGAGGTAGGACCTGGCGGTCCAGGATGCGGCGGCGAGCGCCTCATGTGGTGATATGCCGGCGGCTATCAGAGCGCGAATCTCATGGGCGATGCCACCATGTGGCCGCGAGTCCGTACCAGCCAGTACGGTGACCCCGGCCTCGACGGCGGCAGCTGTGAGCCGGGCGTGCGCGCTTGCTCCGGGCACGTACCAGCTGTTGCGTGCGCGTTCCGGGTCAGCGGTAATCTGCGCCAGGGAAGCGGTGATTACCGATAGTGTCGGAGTCAGCGCGGTGCCCTGCTCGGCCATACGCGGTAACAGCTCTGGGTCCAAGCCCATGCCGTGCTCCACGGAGTCCACACCCGCCTCGACTGCGGCCAATCCGCCTGCCGCGTGCTGTGAGTGCACCGCGAGGCGCCCACCGACCGCATGCACGCGCGTGACAGCCTCGCGTAGCACTTCGACCGGCATGACGTCGTCGTCAGGCCGCCAGTCGATTACCAGCTTGGCCCACCCGGTGCGGGCTGCCTGCTCGGCCGCGACGGCGGGCAGGTCGGTCAGCTCTGGGCGGCGGCCCCAGCCTTCCATGAACTGTCCGTGCTGCGCGATCCACGGGCCGGCGTGGACGGCTCGCGGACTTTCGTCCGCATGGCCGAACCAGTCAGGCGGGTCGCCCGCGAGGCCGGGGGCACGGATGAGCGTGACTCCCGAATCCAAATGCGCCCGAAGGTCCTCCCGTAGGACGGCGGCATCCAGTGGCTGGCCTGGCGTCTCGGCTCCGGGGTGGGTATGCGCATCGACCAGTCCGGGCAGTATCCAACCCTCGGCGACGAGCTCGGCACCGGCCACCGGATCCGAGGTCCATCGATCACCGTCGGCGTAAAGGTCGACCGGCTCGCCCTCGGGAAGAGCGAAACCGTGGACGCGCAGCACTGCCACCACACCACCTCCGCACCGAATCCCACCCAGACGGGCAAGATGGTCAGCATGCCACCGAGCGGACACCTGGTGGGGACCGTCGCCGTAGGCATCAGGGTGGGTCACCATCTCCACAGGCCGGACGCAGCAACCCCGTGGACCAAGCGTTTCACTGGCTTGCTCGGCGGACCTCGCCGCTGAGATCAGCATCGGTCTCGCGGCCTTGACGAGAGTGGTCCCCAGTCGGCGCGGACGACACATCCGCCGGCCTGGCGCACCACCCTGCCGAATCCGTAACGCGCGCCGAGGCCTGTGACAGTGTGGCGCACCTCCTGAGCGAGAAGATCCCGCCTCAGGGGGACTCGCGGGAGGGCAAGCTGCGGAAGCGGGTCCAGCGCAGCCCGTGGCTGATCCGACCGTTGAGTATCGTGCGGGACTCATCCCGAACGCTGACCCTGCGTCGGCGTCTTGACCTGAGCCAGCGAGCGAAGCTCGCGGAGGGTCGCCGCCGAGCCGCGCTCCTGCCGGCCGGCGGGTCCCGGGCCGGGGAAGCGCACGCCATGATCTTCGGTGATGTGCGCGGTGCACTCTCCAGCGGATGCCAACCCGGATCAACCGGTGCCAACGCGGGTCACCCTGGCCGACCGCCGGTCGCAAACCGGGGTTGGTGTGGTCCTGGCCTGGGAGAACAGGGGCCCGGGTGACGTGGGTGAACGCCGGCCACTCCCTGCCACCCCAGGTGAACCCCCAGGTCGCTAGACTAGGCCCTCGCGCCCCCGTAGCTCAGGGGATAGAGCATCGGTTTCCTAAACCGTGTGTCGCAGGTTCGAATCCTGCCGGGGGCACCTCAAAGATCAGCAAAACACCATCTGAGCTGCGGATACGCTCTCGCGTCGAGCGGTCGACCTGTGCAGCCGAATGCCACCCGTAGCCGCCGTTTGCAGCCCTCCGTGCAAAAGACGTGCAATGATCTTGGGCGCTTGCGGGGCCTGTTCGGGCAGGTCAGAGCCCGTCTCGACGAGCAGTAGCGGAGGTCGGTCTGACAGGATCGCGCCCGTGACGACCCCACAGTCGATCCCTCCCAGCCGCGCCGACCTGGAGATGCGGTTCGCCGCCATCCTCTCCGGCCGCCAGCCGCGTGACGAGGTGGACCGCTGGGCTACCCGGACCATGCTCGACCTGGAAGGCATCGAGGTCGACGAGGCGGCCCTCGGAATCCTCGCCGGCATCGACCTGCGCCACGGACCGGATGAGCCGTACCTGCATGACGATGCGCAGGTACGCGGGTGGCTCACCGAGTTTTCAGGAGGGTGCGGCATCATCGGCTGAGCGCCGCCTCTAATCCGCTCGTTCATCCGGCTGCGGTCCCCGTCGAGGCACATCGCGTACACCTTGAGCAGCACGTCGACCGAGTGCCCGGCCCGCTACGCGACCTCGGGTGCCGGCAGCCCGGCGTTGAGCCAGAGCGACACCCCGGCGTGCGGCCGGCCGGCCAGGGGAGAGGTGGCCCGGTCCGGGGTCAGGCTCAGCGTCCGCACCTCCCCCCAGACCCGGGAGTACGTCGAGGACGGAACCACGTTGCCCCAGTCGCTGCGGAACAGTCGCCCGTCGGCGTCGGCGCCGAACCGGTCGACGTGTGCCCGCAGGATCGCCCCAACTCCGGCGGGATCGGCACCTCCCGCGCTTCGGTGTCGCCCCGGGGCTTGAGTCCCCGGTCGTCGTGCACCTCGCCGCTGTCGGTGTAGCGCTTCCCGGCCGCCGGCCGTACTTCTCCACCGTCAGCAGACCCCAACCGGTTACCGGAAGATGGCAGGGGATTGGCAGTAACGGCACCGCCGCTGACCAGGGACTCCGGGCACATCCCGACAGCCGAAGGCAATCTCCCGCACTGATGCGCGACCGGATTACCTGTACGGGGCGTACTGGATGCTGTGGGACCAACGCCGCCAGAAGGGTAGTGGCAGGCAACCAACCGGCGCTTCGCCTCCGACCTCGGTCTCCACGGCTCCATCGGCGAGCATGACCGAGATGGCCGATCGACCCGGGGCGAGCACCTCCCGAACCCTGCCGGCGATCACTGAGCGAGCGATGTCCTCGAGTAGGGCGAGGTCTTCGGGGCCGGTTTCCAGTTCCCATCGGCCGCCGTAGTCGCCGACCTGCAGGATGAGTTGATCGGAGAAGTCCGTCCATCCGAAGGCACGAGCATCGGGGTTGCGTGGTATGACGTTGACCGATATTCCGGCCTGGATGCCATCGATGTCCACAGTCGCCACCCCTACCAGCTCCCTTGCCAACTGCCTCGCGATTTTCAGAGTTGGCGTCCGGGGCGGCTCGACGGTGTCCGGGACGACCAGGCTCACGCGGCGCCCGCCCGCCGGGAGGCGTAGAGGTCGGCGAGGAAGCCGTCCAGCTCGTTGTCCGACTCGGAGAGGTCGGGCCGGGCCAGGGCGTCGACGGAGGCGATCGGCCGGATGCCCTGACGACGCGCCAGTTCCTCGGCCGGTACGTGCTCAGCGGTCGGCCATTGGGGCATCTGATCGGCGTTACTCGACGTCACGGCTCACCTTCCACGTCTCGCGATCGTCGTGCATTCTCGTACCTCTGACGTCGAGATGCCGCACGTCATCGCCAGTCGTCAGGCGTCCACGCCCGCCGTGCGGAGTACGTGCAATGATCTTGATTGGCCGGGCAGGTGAGCGATCCGATCGACCAGGTCAAGGCCGAGTGACCCATCCCGGCTCAGTCGGCTTCCCAAACGCCGCCTACGGCAACATCAACGGAGTCCTCGGCTCCTACGACATAGCCGCCCCCGGCCCGGGCCGGGGACCGGGGGCGGCGTATGCCGGCGGACAGCCAGGCGGCACCGGACCGCCGTGCCAGTATCCGGTGTTCAGACGGTCAGCAGCGGTCGTGATCGGCCACAATGGCACCGCTCCTGACGAGGTGCACTCTGGCCCCCGTTGTCTCGGTCGTTTCGATTCGTCGGGGATCAGTTTCACGCGGCGCTGCGTAACCCTGAGGCTTTTCCATCGTGATGGTGCTGGTCACGGTGGGTGCGGGGAGCCCGTGTCGACATAGGACGAGGCTCCCGGTAAGACAGCAGTCGACCAAG
>NZ_JBIATC010000007.1:0-268833 GCF_042891255.1 Micromonospora sp. NPDC001898
CGACCTCGACGCCATCGCCGACGAACTCAACGGACGCCCCCGACAAACCCTGGACTGGGACACCCCTGGTGAGAGAATGTCCCAGCTCCTCGATGTTGCAACCACCGCTTGAGACCGCCCGGCCGGTACCGGCCGGCCCAAGGTCACCTCCCGCCCGTCCTGGTCGCCACGGCCCCACCGGGGGCCGCCCGGCCCTCTCGCAGCACCGACGGTGACCTTTCCCGCAGCCTCCCCGGGTGGCCGTCCGGCCGACCACTGACCCCGGCTAGCGTGGGGTCATGGCCAACCCGACCCGCTGGACCACCGACACCGGCCCCGAGCACTCGCGGTGGTACATCGACCGCTTCCGTCGGCTGGCGGCCGAGGGCGCCGACCTGGCCGGGGAGGCCCGGCTGCTCGACGCGCTGGTGCCGCCGGGCTCCCGGATCCTGGACGCCGGCTGCGGCACCGGGCGGGTCGGCGCGGCGCTGGCCGCCCGGGGCCACACGGTGGTGGGCGTGGACGCCGACCCGGCTCTGGTCGAGGCCGCTGGGGCGGATCACCCCGGCCCCCGCTGGCTGGTCGGCGACCTGGCCGAGCTGGACCTGGCGGCGGCCGGCGAGGCCGAGCCCTTCGACGCCGCCGTGGTGGCCGGCAACGTGATGGCGTTCGTCGCCCCCGGCACCGAGCCGGAGGTGCTCCGCCGGGTCGCCGCCCACCTGCGCCCCGACGGCGTGGTCGTGGTCGGCTTCGGCACCGACCGGGGCTACCCGCTCGCCGACTTCGACGCCGACGCGGTCGCCGCCGGGCTGCGCCGGGAGCACCGCTTCGCCACCTGGGACCTGCGCCCCTGGCGGGACGACGCCGACTTCGCGGTCACCGTGCTACGCCGCCCCGCCGACCCGACCGTCGGCTGACCCGCCCCGCCGTCGCCGTGGTTGCGGGCGGCGGGTTGGCACGGGGACCGTCATGCTGTTCGCCGGTTCAGGGCGGAGCCCTGGCCCCGTAGGCCGACCATGGCACCGGTCGCCGGCAGGCTGGTAGTGGCCTGCCGACTGATTACCCTCAGGCGGACGCGGCGGCGGCGCGGGCGGCGGCCGGGTCGAGCGGGCTGCCGGCGGGCACCAGGCTGACCAGGCCGGCGGGCAACCGGACGGGCGTCACGTCCCGGTAGCCGAGCACGCCGAGCACCTCCGGGTCGGCCAGCACGTGCCGCCGGCCGAGGTCGGTGACGACGGAGACCGCACCGCCGGTGGCCCCCGGCGCGGCGGCCGACTCCACGACGGCGCCGTGCCCCGGCTCGACCACCACGTGGTCGGCGACCGCCGCCGCGCCCACGGCCTGCGGGCTGCCGCTCAGGTCGGGCACGGCCGCGCCGAGCCGCACGTCGCGGACCTCCCCGTCATCGCCGACGCCGACGCAGAGCGCTCCACCGTCCGGGGCGGCCAGCCGGGGCGGGCCGGTCGGCGGGGCGGTCGGCCCGGTCGGCACGAGGTCGGGCTGCTTGGGCAGCGCGGCGAACCGGCCGAGGGTCAGCGCCTCCGGCTCGCCCTGGCCGGTGCGGGCGAGCAGCAGGTTGGCCTGCAACTCGGTGATTCCGGCGAGTCCGTCGGGCAGGGCGACGGCGTACTGTCGGCCACCGCCGGAGTTACGGATTAGGAAGACGTCGCCGACCGCCGCGCCGGACACCTGGGCCGAGGGCCGCCCGAGACCGGGCAGCTCCGGCGGGGCGAGGTCGGCCCCGGCCGGAATGCTGTCGATCAGGGCGGACGCGGCCGGCACCGCGCGCTGCCGGGTGGCGGCGAGCGCGGCGAGCGACCGGCCGGCGTCCCTCAACAGGTACCGGCGGGCGTGCCAGACCAGGTGCAGGCCACCGCCGGGGTGCCGGAGCAGGACCGCGTCGTCGCCCGGGGGCCGGCCACCGACGGCGGCCACCCCGATCAGCACGGCGGAGCGGGGGGCGGCCCGCTCCGCCTCGGTGGTAGCGACCGAGCAGACCGTCCACGGGGCCGTCGACAGGCGGGACCGCTCGGGCAGCGAGTCCGGGGCGTCGGGGATGCCCAGCGGCAGGCCGCGCGGCACCCCCTCGATCGAGCGGCGGGCGACCAGCACGGTCTGCGGGCGTTCGGCGCCGATGATCAGCAGCGCGGAGGCGTAGTTGAGCACCGGATGCAGCTTCTGGTCGCGGTAGACGAAGCGGGCGCCGGACTCCTTCTCCACGATCACCGCGCCGGCGTCGCGCCACTTGCTGCCGCCGCCGGTGAAGAGCCCGTACAGGGCGAAGCCGCCGAGGACGATCGCGGCGACCAGCACGCTGGCCAGCCCGGCCCCGGCGAGCCGGCGGAACGGCGACCGCGCCGGGTCGGTCTCCCGCATGACCAGGGCGGCGACCGCCCGCTGGACGGTGAACTGGTACGAGTGAAGCTGGTCCTGCCGCGACGGCATGCGGTCCCCTCCGACGGGTCGGTCGGGGCACAGGATAAACGCTGCGTCGATCCCCCGAAGACCCTCCGTCGCCGACCGGGGGCCGGGGCACCACGCTGGTGGTGTTCCACTGGGTCGGCGCGTACCTGCCCGACCTCGGGAAGGAGGAGGTGTACGGGGCAGTCGGTCGTCGCGGTCCGGGCAGTGCCGCCGTAGGCGCTACACCCGTACCGGGACGGCGTCGTGATCGCCACGAAGATCGGCATGACCCGGCCGAGCCCGGCCGAGTGGGTGCCCGTCGGTCACCCTGCCTACCTGCGGCAGCAGGCCGAGCTCAGCCTGCGCCGGCTCAAGGTCGAGCGGATCGACCTGTTGCAGCTGCACCGCATCGACTCCGAGGTCCCGCTCGCGGATCAGATCGGTGCGCTCAGGCAGCTTCAGCAGGAGGGCAAGGTCCGCCACATCGGCCTGTCCGAGGTGACCGTCGACCAGCTGCGCGAGGCACTCCAGGTCGCCCCGATAGCGTCCGTGCAGAACTGGTACAACCTGGCCCACCGCGAGCACGAGGCGGTGGTCGACTTCACCGCGGAGCGCGGCATCGCCTTCCTGCCGTTCTTCCCCATCGCCATCGGAAGCCACGCCACCAACGACGGCCCGGTCGCGAAGATCGCCTCCGAGGTCGGCGCCACCCCCGCGCAGACGGCCCTGGCCTGGCTGCTGCATCGCTCCCCGAACATCGTGCCGATCCCCGGCACCACCTCACCGAGGCACCTGGACGAGAACCTCGGCGCGCTCGACATCGCGCTCACCGGCGAGCAGTTCGCCCGCCTGGACGCCATCGCCGAGCAGGCCGAACCGGGCGTGTGAGCCCGGCCCGGCGGCCCGGTCCCGGCCCACGGCAGCGACTGCCCCCACTACGTCGAATCGACCCGCGCGGGTAGCCGATCTCGCCGGCCGCGCCACTGCTGCCGTGGCGCAGCCGGTGGGGTGCGGTCGGTGGTCGGGTGGGCCGCCGGGCTGACGTCGAGGACGGCGTCCGGCCCTCGCCGTGGAGTTGGTTCGGGCGGGCGTTACCGGGGGCGGCGGCGGGGGGACAGCCAGCCGAGGAAGCGGGTGTGCAGCACGCCCGGGGCGGGGCGGGCGCCCAGGCGGTGCATGTCGTCCCTCGCCTCGTACATGGACGCGGCCAGGTAGAACGCGAGCGCGATCGAGTGGCCGCGGAACTCGGTGAGCAGGTCGAGCCGGGCCGGGCCGCACGGCCAGGGCGCGGCGCAGGACCGGCACAGCCAGGCGGGACGCATCGGCAGGTGCGGCCGGGGCGGGAGGCGGCTCACCGGCGTCTCCCGTTCACCGGCCGGGCGGCGGGACGGGGAAACGGGCGGCTGCTCCGCCGTCGGCTTCCTGGCCCGGTGTTCCCGGCAGCGTACGCATCCGCAGCCCGGTCCACGGCGCGACCGGCTCCGGCCTCCTCTGTGCAGCATGGCTCCCCCTGTCGTCGGCCCCGGTTGGAGGCCGCCCCGGTTGGAGGCCGCCCCGCGCCGGGTGCGCGGGGCGGCCGACAGGCGCGACCGCCGGGCCATCGCCTCCACCGGGCGCGCCGTCCTCTGCGGAGAAACCCTGCCGCGCGTGATGGCCCAGATACAGGGCGTAAGGGTATGGTCAGCAGACATCCCTGACATCCCCCTGGGAGGGGCCTTGAACGACGCTCTCCGGGCCGCGCTGCACGACACCGGGCACACCACCGACTCGCTCGCCGCAGAGGTCGGCGTCGATCCGAAGACGACCGCGCGATGGCTGCACGAGGAACGCATCCCCCATCCCCGGCACCGCGCGGCGGCGGCGGCCGTCCTCGGCCGGGACATCGGGGACATCTGGGCGGACACATCGAGACGTCGGGAGCCCATCTGGTTCCGGCCGTGGCAGGAGATCGAGCGCGAGGCGGTCTCGCTGCGCTGGTACGAGTCCATGGTGCTGCCCGGCCTGCTCCAGACGGAGGCGTACGCCCGCGCGGTGCTCGGCGGCACCGGCCTGATCGCCCGGGGCGACGTGGAGCGGCACCTGGCCACCCGGCTGGCCCGCCAGGACATCCTGCGCCACGACGACCCGCCGCAGTTCACCGCCGTCGTCGACGAGGCGGTGCTGCGCCGGCCGGTCGGCGGCCCGGCGACCATGCGCGAGCAGTTGCACGCCCTGGTCGCGGCGTGCGCGCACCCGCACGTGCGGGTGCACGTCGTGCCGTCCCGGGTCGGCGCGTACGCCGGGCTGAACGGGCCGTTCGTCATCGCGGCCAGCGCGGACCACCGGCTCGCCGGCTACCTGGACAACCAGATCCAGGGGCAGGTGGTCAGCGACCCGGACGACATCGCGGCGATACTGGGGGCGTGGGAGAACGTGCGCGGCGAGGCGCTGTCCCACTGGCAATCGGTCGAGCTGATCACGGAGGTGGCGCAGACATGGAGCTGACTGGCGCGCGGTGGCGCAAGAGCAGCCGCAGCAGCGGCAACGGCGGAGCCTGCGTCGAGGTGGCCGACAACCTCCCGGGCGTCGTCGGCGTACGCGACAGCAAGGACCCGGCCGGCCCGGCCCTCACCTTTCCCCCGGCAGCCTGGCGCACCTTCGTCGCCCGGGTCGCCGGCCGGAGCTGACCCGCCGGTAATTCCCGGCGTCCCGGGAGGCGGTCGCGATACGGTCCGTCGATGGACGACGGGGACGGACACTTCGGGGAGCGGGTGGCGGCGAGGTACGACGACCCGTCGGACGAGCGGTTCGACCCGGGCGTGCTGGCCGCCACGGTGGACGTGCTGGCGGAGCTGGCCGGCGGCGGCCGGGCCCTGGAGCTGGGCGTCGGGACGGGACGGATCGCGCTGCCGCTGGCCGGTCGCGGGGTGCCGGTGCACGGCGTCGACCTGTCCCGGGCGATGGTGGCCCGGCTACGCGCCAAGCCCGGCGGCGACGCGGTCGGCGTGACGATGGGCGACTTCGCGACGACCAGGGTGGCCGGGACGTTCTCGCTCGCCTACCTGGTCTACAACACGATCATGAACCTGACCAGCCAGGCGGAGCAGGTGGCCTGCTTCCGTAACGTCGCGGCGCACCTCGAACCCGGGGGACGCTTCGTGATCGAGGTGGAGGTGCCGCCGCTGCGCAAGCTCCCGCCCGGCGAGAACGTCGTGCTGTGGCACACCAGCCCGACCCGGTGGGCGTACGACGTCTTCGACACCGCCACCCAGGCGTGCAGCTCGAACTACGTCAAGGTCGTCGACGGGCGCGGCGAGTTCCGCTCGATTCCGTTCCGGTACGTGTGGCCCGGCGAGCTGGACCTGATGGCCCAGCTCGCCGGGCTACACCTGTGCGACCGCTGGGCGGGATGGGCCCGGGAGCCCTTCACCCACGAGAGCACCGGGCACGTCTCGGTCTGGGAGAAGCCGGCCGACTGACCGTCGTCGACGGTGCGCCGGCCGGCAACGCGGGTCCGGGGAGGGTCAGTTCCACCGGTCCTGGTTGAGGAACCGGGCGAAGCCCCGCCACGAGTTCGGCCCCATCGCCCCGTCGATCGGGCCGGTGTAGCCGTAGCCTGCGGCGAGCCGCTGCACGGCCTTCCACGAGTTCGGCCCCATGACCCCGTCGATCGGGCCGGTGTAGCCGTAGCCGCGCATGGCCCGTTGCAGCGCCGCGTAGGTGTTCGCCCCCGGCACGCCGTCGATCGGCCCGGTGTAGCCCGAGGTGATCCGCAGCCAGTTCTGCATCCGCTTGTAGAAGATGGTGCCCGGGATGCCGTCCTGCTCGGTCGAGGTCTTGGGCAGGCCGCCGCCCGGGTTCTGGCCGATGTAGGTGAGCGGGTTGATCCGTACCCCACTCGGGTTGATCATGTGCCAGTGCAGGTGCGGGCCGGTGGAGCTGCCGGAACCGGGGGCGCCGACGGCACCTCCGGACCGTCCGACGATCGCACCGGCGCCGACCGCTGCGCCGTTGGCCAGCAGGAACTGCGACAGGTGCATGTACTGGCTGCGGTATCCGTCCGCGTGGTGGATCGTGACGGTGTGCCCGCCGGTGCCGTTGTTCGGGATGTTCTGGATCGTGCCGGCACCGCAGGCCGGCAGGTTGGTGCCGACGCCCATCCCGAAGTCGATGCCGCCGAGCGAGCCGCTGTTGAGGTGGTCCTGCCAGGATCCGGTGATCGCGTATCCGGCGAACGGGTTGTAGATCGACGGCGCGGCGTGGGCGATCCCGGGCAGGCCGAAGACACCGCCGACGGCGAGGGCGCCGGTGGTCAGGGCGGTGCCGCGCAGCAGCGTACGGCGGCTGAGCCCGGCCTGCGGTTGCTCTCCGCCACCGCCACAGCAACCGGGCAGGTGTTCACGGCCCATAATCGTTCCTCCGCACGGTCGTAGGTGATCATTGACGTGCAGAGGGTAGCCCTTAGAGTGGCGTACATCAATGCTCGAAGGCCCGGCCCGCACGCCCGGCATAGGGGTAGTGCCACACCCGGCCAGCCTCTACCATTGCTCGATGATCATCGATGCGTGCGGAACGGCCAGCTCGCCACCCGGTGGCCCCGGGCGCTCCCGAAGGAGACCCGGCATGACCGCCGCTCTGGGGCGGCTCGCGGTGGCGTTCGCCATCGCCGTCGCGTTGCCGGTGAGCGTCGGGGCGACGCCCGCCACCGCGACACCCGCCACTGCGGCGGTGCCCCCCGGCACGGTGTCCGGCATCGACGTGGCCACCTGGCAGGCCGGCATCGACTTCGCCGACGTCCGCGCCGACGGCCACCAGTTCGTGATCGTGAAGGCCGGCGGCTCCCAGCTGTCAGCGGGCCCGTACATCGGCTCGCAGTACGCGATCCAGGTGAACGGCGCACGGGCGGCGGGGCTCAGGGTCGGCCACTACTGGCTGGCCGGGGACTTCCAGACCCCCACCCAGGCCGCCGACTACTTCGCCGCCCACCTGCGCGACTACCGGCCCGGCGACGTGATCGCGCTGGACAACGAGGTGCTCGACGACTCGACGAGACTGTGGAACGACACCGAGGTCACGACATTCTTCCAGCGGATGCGCGACCGGATCGGCAACCACGTGCCCTGGCTGTACATGGGCGCGACCGACCTGCGCTCCCGGACGTGGCCGCGAACGATCGCGGCGGGCGTGAAGCTCTGGGTGGCGATGTGGGGCGCCAACAACGGCAGCTACCCCGGCGAGCCGAACCTGGGCGGCGCCTACCCGACCTGGAGCGCACACCAGTACAGCTCGGCGGGATCGACCGGCGGCATCGCCCGGGTGGACCTGAACGTGGCCAAGCCGAGCGCGTTCGAGATCGTCGCCGGCGGACCGACCGACCCGCCGGCGGACGACCCGCTGCCCAAGACCACGACCGAGCAGGACGGCACCCCTGGGCCGGTCATGTGGATGCGCGCCCAGAACTGGCTGTCCATCACGTCCGGCTACACCGGGCCGATCGACGGCGTGCCGGGGGCGAACACCTACGCGGCGCTGCAACGGGCCATGCGCGGCTACGGCTACACCGGCCCGATCGACGGGGTCATGGGGCCGAACTCGTGGAAGGCCGTGCAGCGGCTCGCCGCAGGCTACGGCTACACCGGCCCGATCGACGGGGCGATGGGGCCGAACTCGTGGCGGGGCTTCGCCCGGTTCCTCAACCAGGACCGGTGGGACTGACCGACGGGACGGCGGGATAGCGGGGCGGCGGGGCGGCCGGGGATCGGCCTGCGCCGCCGCCCGCTGCGATCGTGATCCGCGTCACAGTCGACGTATAGCGAAAATTGCCCCCACTCCGTTCGCACCCGCCCTGGTTAGGCGTGTGCGGCCAACGGTCTTTGTAGGTTTCCTACAACTGTCGCCGTCCAGCGTGCGTTGTCTGCGACATGGCGCTCCCCACCGGCAGACGGAAGGGTGAACACTGCCGGGGGTCGCCGTGTCGCGGCACACCCGTCGTCGGACTACAGAAGGGTTCGGTCGGGTGTTCAGTCGTGTCGCCATCGTCAACCGTGGTGAGGCCGCCATGCGGCTCATCCACGCCGTACGGGACATCGCCGCGGAGACCAGGACCCAAATCGAGACTGTCGCCCTGCACACCGACGTCGACCGTACGGCCACCTTCGTCCGCGAGGCGGACCTGTCCTACGACCTCGGTCCCGCGTCCGCGCGCCCGTACCTCGACCTGAAGGTGCTGGAACGCGCGCTGGTGGAGACCGGGGCCGACGCCGCCTGGGTCGGCTGGGGCTTCGTCGCGGAGGACCCGGCGTTCGCCGAGCTGTGCGAGAAGATCGGAGTCACCTTCGTCGGGCCGAGCGCGGAGGCCATGCGCAAGCTCGGCGACAAGATCGGCGCGAAGCTGATCGCCGAGGAGGTCGGCGTTCCGGTGGCGCCGTGGAGCCGCGGCGCGGTCGAGACCCTGGACGCCGCGCTGACGGCGGCGGCCGGGATCGGCTACCCGCTGATGCTGAAGGCGACCGCGGGTGGCGGCGGGCGCGGCATCCGCGTGGTCACGAACGAGGCCGAACTCGCCGACGCCTACGAGCGCACCAGCCAGGAGGCCGCGCGGGCGTTCGGCAGCGGCGTCGTGTTCCTGGAGCGCCTGGTCACCGGCGCCCGGCACGTCGAGGTCCAGGTGATCGCCGACGGCGAGGGCACGGCCTGGGCGCTCGGGGTCCGCGACTGCTCGGTGCAGCGGCGCAACCAGAAGGTCATCGAGGAGTCGGCGTCGCCGGTCCTCAGCCCCGCGCAGACGGCCGAGCTCAAGACGTCGGCCGAACGGCTGGCCCTCGCGGTCGGCTACCGCGGCGCGGCGACCGTCGAGTTCCTCTACCACCCCGGCGACAAGCTGTTCGCGTTCCTAGAGGTCAACACCCGCCTACAGGTCGAGCACCCGATCACCGAGTCCACCACCGGGTTCGACCTGGTCAAGGCGCAGCTGCACGTGGCCTCGGGCGGGCGGCTCGAAGGTGAGCCGCCGGCGGAGCGCGGGCACGCCATCGAGGCCCGGCTGAACGCCGAGGACCCCGACCGCGACTTCGCGCCCTCCCCGGGCCGCATCGCGCGGCTGGCCCTGCCCGCCGGGCCGGGCATCCGGGTGGACACCGGAGTCAGCGAGGGTGACACCATCCCCGCCGACTTCGACTCCATGATCGCGAAGATCATCGCCTACGGCCGCGACCGCGACGAGGCGCTCGGCCGGCTGCGCCGGGCGATGGCCCAGACCACGGTGATCATCGAGGGCGGCGCGACGAACAAGAGCTTCGTGCTCGACCTGCTCGACCAGCCCGAGGTGATCGACGCCAGCGCGGACACCGGCTGGATCGACCGCGTCCGCGGCGAGGGCCGGCTCGTCACGCACCGGCACTCCGCCGTCGCGTTGGCCGCCGCCGCCATCGAGGCGTACGAGGAGGAGGAACGCGCCGAGCGGCAGCGGCTGGTGTCGACGGCGTTCGGCGGACGCCCGCAGGTGCAGCACGAGAGCGGCCGCCCGCTGGATCTGAAGCTGCGCGGCGCCGGCTACCGCGTCCGCGTGGCGCGGGTCGGCGCGCACCGGTTCCGCGTCGGCGTCGAGGCGGGTGACGACGTCCGCACCGCCGACGTCGAGCTCGACCGCTTCGACCGGCACACCGGGCAGGTTCTCGTCAACGGCACCCGGTACCGCCTGCTCACCAGCACGTACGGGCCGATCCACCTGGTCGAGGTGGACGGCGTGACGCACCGGGTCAGCCGCGACGAGGGCGGCGTCGTCCGCTCCCCCGCGCCCGCGCTGGTCGTCGCGACGCCGCTGAAGGTCGGGGGCGAGGTCGAGGCGGGCGCTCCGCTGCTGGTGCTGGAGAGCATGAAGATGGAAACGGTGCTGCGGGCGCCGTTCAAGGCCCGGCTGAAGGAATGCCTCGTGTTCGTGGGCAGCCAGGTGGAGACCGGCGCCCCGCTGCTGCGGCTGGAGCCGCTCGCCGACGACGACGCCGACGCCGAGAACGCCTCGGCCGGCAACGCCGTCGAGTTGGACCTGCCCGCCGCGCCCGAGGAGGTGCCGGCGCGGGAGCGCACCCGGCGCGGCCAGGAAGACCTGCGCAGCCTGCTGCTGGGCTACGACGTCGACCCGCACGACGAGCGCCGCGTGCTCGACGACTACCTCGCCGCGCGCCGGAGGAGCACCGAGGACCGCACGCGCCCCCTCGCCGAGGAGCTCGAACTCGTCTCCCTGTTCGCCGACCTGACGGAGCTGAGCCGCAACCGGCCGGCGGGTGAGGACGGCGGCGGCGACGGCCACGTGCACAGCGACCGCGAGCACTTCCACACCTATCTGCAGAGCCTCGACGTCGAGCGGGCCGGGCTGCCGGAGGCGTTCCAGGCCAAGCTCGCCAAGGCCCTCGGGCACTACGGCGTACCCGACCTGGAGCGCTCGCCCGAGCTCGAAGCCGCGGTGTTCCGGATCTTCCTCGCGCTACAGCGGGCGTCGACCGACGCCATGGTCGTCACGACGCTGCTGCGGGCGTGGCTGCGCGAGCCGCCGCCGGACGAGACGCTGCGCGAGCCCGCCGGTCTCGCGCTGGAACGGCTGGTGGCCGCGACGCAGGTCCGCTTCCCCGTGGTGGCCGACCTCGCCCGCGGCGTGGTGTTCGCGTGGTTCGGCCAGCCGCTGCTGCGCCGCAACCGCGCCCTCGTGTACGCCGGCGTCCGCAAGCACCTGCGCTTCCTCGACGAGCACCCGGACACGCCGGACCGCGCCGAGCGCATCGCCGAGATGGTACGCAGCACCGAGCCCCTGGTACGGCTACTCGGCCAGCGGCTCGTCCGCGGCGCCATGGACAACTCGGTGCTGCTGGAGGTGCTGACCCGGCGGTACTACGGCAACAAGGGCCTCACCGGTGTCCGCACCGGCGACGTCTCGGGCTGCAGATTCGTGGTCGCCGAGCGGGCCGGTTCGCGGCTGGTGACCTCGGCGGTCAGGTTCGAGGCGCTGGGCGACGCGCTGCGCGGGCTCGCCGAGCTGGCGAACGGCCAGGAGGCCATCGACGCCGACATCTACCTCGCGTGGGAGGGGCAGCCCGAGGACTCCGACGCGATGGCCGCCGCCCTGCACGAGGTCATCGCCGCGCACCCGCTGCCGAGCCACGTCAGCAGGCTCACCGCCACCGTCGCGGGCAGCCGCGGCGCGGTGATGCACCACCACTTCACGTTCCGCCCGTCGACCACCGGGATGGCCGAGGAGCGGCTGATCCGCGGCCTGCACCCGTACATCGCGCAGCGGATGCAGCTTGAGCGGTTGCGCAAGTTCGACCTCACCCGGCTGCCGTCGTCGGACGAGGAGGTCTACCTCTTCCAGTGCGAGGCGCGGGAGAACCCGTCGGACGACCGGCTCGTCGCGTTCGCCCAGGTACGCGACCTGACCGAGCTTCGCGAGCACGACGGCAGGCTGATCGCGCTGCCCACGGCCGAGGACACCGTCGCCACCTGCCTCGACTCCATCCGCCGCGCGCAGTCGCGGCGGCCGTCGAAGAAGCGCTTCAACACCAACCGGATCGTGATCTACGTCTGGCCGCCGAGCGACCTCACCCGCGCCGAGCTGGAGACGATCGCCGGGCGTGTGCTGCCGACGACCGCGGGCGCCGGACTGGAGGAGATCCTGTTCATCGCGCGGCAGCGCGACCGGACGACCGGTGAGCTGACCAAGATCGCCGTACGCATCTCCTTCGACGCCACCGGCGGCACCGAGCTGACCATCGGCGAGCCGTCGGACGAACCGGTCGAGCCGCTCGACGACTACCGGCTGAAGGTGCTGCGGGCGAGCAGCCGCAACACGGTGTACCCGTACGAGCTGACCGGGCTGCTCGGCGACTTCGTCGAGCACGACCTCGACGAGAACCACGTGCTGGTTCCGGTCGACCGGCCCAAGGGCCGCAACCGGGCGGCGATCGTCGCGGGCGTGGTCGCCACGCCGACCCGGCGACACCCGCAGGGCGTCACCAGGGTCGTGCTGCTCGGCGACCCGACGAAGTCGCTTGGGGCGTTGTCGGAGCCGGAGTGCCGCCGCGTGAACGCCGCGCTGGACCTGGCCGAGCGGATGCAGGTGCCGCTGGAGTGGTACGCGCTGTCCTCCGGCGCGCGGATCTCCATGGAGTCCGGCACGGAGAACATGGACTGGGTGGCTGCGACGCTCAAGCGGATCGTCGAGTTCACCCAGGACGGCGGCGAGATCAACATCGTGGTCGCGGGCATCAACGTCGGCGCGCAGCCGTACTGGAACGCCGAGGCGACGATGCTCATGCACACCAAGGGCATCCTGGTGATGACGCCGGACTCGGCGATGGTGCTCACCGGCAAGCAGTCGCTCGACTTCTCCGGTGGCGTGTCGGCCGAGGACAACTTCGGCATCGGCGGCTACGACCGGGTGATGGGCCCGAACGGGCAGGCGCAGTACTGGGCGCCGAGCCTGACCGCCGCGCGGGCCGTGCTGATGTCGCACTACGACCACACGTACGTCGCGCCCGGCGAGGAGGGGCCACGGCGGGCGAGGACGAACGACCCCGTCGACCGTGACATCTCCGACTTCCCGCACACCGTGGCGGGCAGCGACTTCACCACGGTCGGCGAGATCTTCTCCGCCGAGGCCAACCCGGACCGCAAGAAGCCGTTCGACATCCGGTCCGTGATGCGGGCGCTCTCCGACCAGGACCACCCGGTGCTGGAACGCTGGGCGGGCATGGCCGACGCGGAGACCGCGGTGGTGCAGGACGTGCATCTCGGCGGCATGCCGGTGTGCCTGCTCGGCATCGAGTCACGGTCGGTGCAGCGGCGGGGCTTCCCGCCCACCGACGGCCCGGACACCTACACGGCTGGCACGTTGTTCCCGCAGTCATCGAGAAAGGCCGCGCGGGCGATCAACGCGGCCAGCGGCAACCGGCCGCTGGTGGTGCTGGCGAACCTGTCGGGCTTCGACGGCTCGCCGGAGTCGATGCGGAAGCTTCAGCTGGAGTACGGCGCCGAGATCGGCCGGGCGATCGTGAACTTCCGCGGGCCCATCGTGTTCTGCGTGATCTCGCGGTACCACGGCGGCGCGTTCGTGGTGTTCTCGAAGGCGCTGAACCCGAACATGACCGTGCTCGCGCTGGAAGGCTCGTTCGCCTCGGTGCTCGGCGGCGCTCCCGCCGCCGCGGTGGTGTTCTCCGGCGACGTCAACGCCCGCACCGCGGCCGACCCGCGGGTGCGGGACCTGGAGGCCCGCGTCGCGGCGGCCTCCGGCGCCGACCGCGCCGCGTTGACCGCCGAGCTCGACGAGCTCCGCTCGACGGTCCGCCCGGAGAAGCTCGGCGAGGTGGCCGCGGAGTTCGACCGCGTGCACAACATCCAGCGCGCGGTCGAGGTCGGCTCCGTCGACGCCGTCATCCGCGCCGCGGAACTGCGCCCACGGATCATCGAGTCCATCGAGTCCCGCCTGCGCTGACGATCCCGCTGCACGATCAGGAAACCGTGGCCTCCGCGCGAAGGAGGGCCACGGTTTCCTGCTGTAGGCGACCCCGCGAGACGCCCCGGAGTCCCCATCGTTCCCTATTGTGCTTATGATAGGGAACGATGAAGGAAGAAATGTACTCTGTCGAGCAGGTGGCCGAGCTGCTCGGCCTGCACGTGCGCACGGTGCGCGGCTACATCCGCTCGGGCCGGCTCGCTGCGGTACGGATCGGCAAGCAGTACCGGATCGCCCGCGCCGATCTCGACGCGCTGACCGGGCGGTCCCAGCCTGCGCCCACCCGAGCCGTTGGCGCGTCGGTGGAGGTGTCCAGCATCGTGCAGATCGACGGCGTCGACCGGGCGGCGGCCGACCGGCTGGGCACGCTCGTCCTGGCCGCGGCGAACACCGGCCACGACCCCGCGCACCCGCTGCGCGTCCAGACCGTCCACGACGAGGAGCGACACCGAATGAAGATCGTGATCCTGGGCGACGCCGCCGCCACCGCCGAACTGCTGCGCCTGCTCGACGCCGTGCTCGACGGCGACAACGGCCTGTTCGCCGGGGAGGTCGACGATGCCTGACGAGGTGCGGGAGCTGGCCGGGGTGGCCGTGCTGGTCTGCGACCCGGCCGGCCCGCCGGTGACGACCGTGCAGGACGCGCTGGACCTGATCGGCGCGGCCTTCCTCGGCGCCGAGGTGGTGGCCGTGCCCGCGAGCCGGCTGGGCGAGGACTTCTTCTCCCTGGGCACCGGCTTCGCGGGCGAGGTCATGCAGAAGTTCGTCAACTACCGGCTACGCCTGGCCGTCCTCGGCGACATCTCGCGGCACCTGGCAGCCAGTTCGGCCCTGCGCGCCCTGGTCCACGAGTCGAACCTGGCCGCGCACGTGTGGTTCCTGCCCGACCTCGACGCGCTCGAAGCCCGACTCACCGCCCGAACCTGAACCCCGCTCCCGCATGATCACGCTCTTTCATGGAATTAGTGGCCTCCCCCCGCGCAGGAGGCCACTAATTCCATGAAAGAGCACGATGTTGGGGCGGACGGGGTGTGCCGCAGCCTCCGTCCGCCGCCACCGCGCTCGCCGCGATGCGGGCGTACCGGATGGGGTTGCTGCGGCGGCCGGGCCCGCGCGGGCGGTAGCATCCGCTCGGACCCCGGCCGAAGTGAGGAAACCGCGTGGGCGTGCGATTCGAGGAACTGGCCTGGCGGGAGACCCCGATCGGCGAGATCAGCCTGCGCCGGCGGCACGACCCCGCGCTGGACCGCGAGGTGTACGAGGTCAAGCTGGGCGACGAGTTCCTGATGTCCAGCCTCTTCCCGGTGGCGGAGATCGAGCTGGCCCGGCTGGGGCTCGCGCCGCTCGCCGGCGCGGCCCTCGACGTCGTGGTCGGCGGCCTGGGCCTCGGCTACACGGCCCGCACCGCCCTGGAGGACCCCCGGGTCCGCTCCCTGGTGGTGGTGGAGGCGATCGAGGACGTCATCGACTGGCACCGGCGGGGCCTGCTGCCGTTCGCGTCGGGGCTGGCCGACGACCCGCGCACCCGGTTCGTCCGGGCGGACTTCTTCGCGGCGGTGGCCGACGGGGCCGGCTTCGACCCGGACGAGGCCGGCCGGCGGTTCCACGCCATCCTGCTGGACGTGGACCACTCCCCCCGGCACGTGCTGCACCCGAGTCACGCCCCGTTCTACACGGCCGACGGCCTGCGCCGCCTCGCCGACCTGTTGCACCCGGACGGGGTCTTCGCCCTGTGGTCCAACGACCCGCCGGACACCGACTTCCAGCGGGTGCTCACCGGGGTGTTCCCGACCTCGCTGGCCCACGTCGTCCGCTTTCCCAACCCGTTGCAGGGCCGGGAGTCCGCCAACACCGTCTACGTCGCCCGCCGGTAGCCGACTCGCGGCCCGCCTGCCCGGGCAGGCATGGCGGCGGCGGGACCGGGAAAGGCCGTCCAGGACGGGCGGTCCCTCGGTCACGGGAGGTGGACATGCGAGCCATGCTCTGGGTCGTCGGCGTCGTCGGCGGCGTGCTGATCCTGCTCGGACTGCTCCTCGAAGCGGTCCGATGGCTGGTGATCATCGGGCTGATCGCGCTGGTCGTGGTCATCGTGCTCGCGTTCCTGAAGGGCCGCCAGGTGGCACGCCACCGGTCGTCCGGCCGGCGCTGACCGGGGCCGATCGACGCTGACCGGGCCGGCCGGCACCGGCGGCGAGTGACCTACGCAACCGTAGGTTACCGAGCCGTAGGGTTAAGCTGACGGCCGGTCGACGACGTCCCCCGTCGGCCGCCCGACGCCCGAGGAGAGCCGAGTGGAACCCACCGCCGACCGGCCCTGGCTGCGCAGCTACGCCCCCGGCGTGCCCGCCACCATCGCCGAGCCCCCGGGCTCGCTGGTCGACCTGCTCGGGGACGCCGCCCGGCGGTTCGGTCCCCGGGTCGCGCTGGACTTCTACGGCGCCACCACCACGTACGCGGACCTGGCCGGCCAGGTGGCCCGCGCGGCGGAGGCGCTGCGCCGGCTCGGTGTCGCCCGGGGCGACCGGGTGGCCCTGGTGCTGCCGAACTGCCCCCAGCACGTGGTCGCCTTCTACGCGGCGCTGCGGCTCGGCGCGGTGGTGGTCGAGCACAACCCGCTCTACACCGCCCAGGAGCTGGACCAGCAGCTCACCGACCACGGCGCCCGGGTGGCGGTGGTCTGGGACAAGGTCGCCCCACTGGTGCGCGGCCGGGGCGCGGTGGAGACCGTGGTGGCGGTGGACCTCACCGGCGCGCTGCCCCGGCTCAAGCGGTGGGCGCTGCGGCTGCCGCTGCCCAGCGCCCGCGCGACCCGGGCGGCGATGACCGGCCCGGCCCCGGGCGCGACGCGCTGGGCCGACCTGGTCGCCGCCACCGGTCCGCTGCCGGCCGACCATCCCGCGCCCGGCCCGGACGACACCGCGCTGTTGCAGTACACCGGCGGCACCACCGGCACCCCGAAGGGCGCGGTCCTGACCCACCGCAACCTGCGGGCCAACGCCGCGCAGGGCCGCGCGTGGGTGCCGGGCCTGCGCGACGGCGCGGAGACGGTGTACGCGGTGCTGCCGCTGTTCCACGCGTACGGGCTCACGCTCTGCCTGACCTTCTCGGTGAGCATCGGGGCGACCCTGGTGCTCTTCCCCCGCTTCGACCTCGACCAGGTCCTCGACGCGGCCCGCCGCCGCCCGCCGACGTTCCTGCCCGCCGTCCCGCCGATCTACGAGCGGCTGGCCTCCGCCGCCCGGGAGCGCGGCGTCGACCTCACCTCCGTCCGGTACGCCCTCTCCGGCGCGATGGCCCTGCCACCGGCCACCGTGCAGCTGTGGGAGTCGGTGACCGGCGGCCTACTCGTGGAGGGGTACGGCATGACCGAGTCCTCGCCGGTCACCCTGGGCAACCCGGTCTCCCCCGCCCGCCGGCCCGGCACCGTGGGGGTGCCCTTCCCCTCCACCGACGTGCGCGTCGTCGACCCCGACGACCCGTCCCGGGACCGGGCCCCGGGCGAGCCCGGCGAGCTGCTGGTCCGCGGCCCGCAGGTGTTCACCGGCTACTGGCAACGCGACGATGAGACCGCGAAGGTGCTGCTGCCCGGCGGCTGGCTGCGCACCGGCGACATCGTGACGATGGACGCGGACGGGTTCGTCACGGTGGTCGACCGGATCAAGGAACTAATCATCACCGGCGGCTTCAACGTCTACCCGTCCGAGGTGGAGGACGCGCTGCGCCGGCTGCCCGGCGTACGCGACGCCGCCGCGGTGGGCCTGCCGGGCGAGCACGGCGGCGAGGAGGTCGTCGCGGCGGTGGTCCCGCACCCCGACGCCGACCTCGACGAGGCCGCGCTGCGGGCCGGCTGCCGGGAGCACCTGGCCGGCTACAAGGTCCCCCGCCGGGTGGTGATCGTCGAGGACCTGCCCCGCTCGCAGATCGGCAAGGTCCTGCGCCGGGAGGTCCGCGACCGGCTGCTCGCCGGGGACTGACGGCACGGCCGGGGCAGGCGACAGCCCGCCCGGCCCGCCCTGGCAACACCGTTCGCGACGCCAAAATCTCACACCGTCATGGGCCCCTACATGGATGCGCCGCCGAGGGGAAATCGAAGCCCGTGACGGGTCGTGCCAGGCCGCTCGATCGCGTACCGTCGAACCCAACCTCGGCAAGATCACCGAGCCGACCAGCGTTCGCGGGAAGGATGCGGCTTGAAGGTTTCCCCTGTTCACCCTCCTCCCGAGCCCGCCGCCGGCCCGCGCAACGCCGGCCTCGGCCCGGTGGCCTCGGGTGCGCCCTGTGAGAGCTCAATCCGTGCGGTGTCGCGCTCCCTCACCGACGTCGTCGCGCCCCACGAAGCACACCGGACGGCGTGCGCTCCACACCGGAGCAACGCGACGTAGTCCCCGCCGGTCTCTGTCGACGCCGACGCCGACGCCGGTCAAAGCGATCCATTCTGGTCCTTCATCCTCCCCACCGGGCGACCGTACCGAGCATTCCACCGAGCTGGCGGACGAGTCGCCGGTCCACCATGCCGAGAGGGCAGGCAAACATGGTCATCGAGCAGTCTGGACAAACCTTCATTCCTGTCGGAAGCCTCAATGCTCGTACTCTCGGGCACGGCACTCGGGCAGCCGCGATCGGCCGGCCGCTGGTCGTCTTCCTGGCGCACCTGCACAGCACGACTGGAAAGAACCTGCGCGTGACGGTTCCGCTCGGAATGACCTACGTGCACTCCTATCTGAAGGCACGGTTCGGCGACGCGATCCAGATCAAGCAACTCGCCACGACGCAGCAGATCAACGAAGCGCTGAACGAGCAGGTGCCCGACGTCTTCGCGTTCGGCAACTACTCGTGGAACACCGCACTGACCAACGCGGTGATCGGTGTCGTGAAGCAGCGACACCCCAAGGTCGTCGTCGCGGTGGCCGGGCCGAACATCCCCACCGAGAAGCCCATCGCGCAGGCCGGCCTGCGCAGAAACCAGGCCGCCGATTTCTACATCTCCCGCGAGGGCGAGCACCCGCTCGCCAACCTCGTCGAGACGTGTCTGGGTCTGGCTGACCCCAGCGACGTCAAGGGGACGGTGGTGGACGGGTGCTACTCGCTCACGCAGGAGGGGCTGATCCTCCAGGGCGACCCGCTGGACCGGGTGGGCGTCCTGGAGGAGATCCCGTCGCCCTACCTGACCGGCCTGTGCGACGACTTCCTGGCGAATCCCGAGTTCATCCCGTTGCTCCAGACGTCACGCGGTTGCCCGTACCGGTGCACGTTCTGCGTGGCGGGTCACGACTGGTGGTCCAAGCTGCGGGCGTTCAGCGTGGAGCGCGTCAAGGAGGAGGTCGACTACATCCAGGCTCGAACATCGAACCCCCTGCTGCGCATCGCCGACGAGAACTTCGGGATCCTCCCCCGCGACGTCGAGATCGCCGAGCACATCCGGAAGGTCAAGGACACGTACTCCTACCCCTCCGTGGTGCAGGTCTACACCGACAAGCACCTGACCAAGAACGTCAAGCAGGTGACCCTGCTCATGCGGGACCTCATCCCGCTCAACATCAGCTTCCAGTCGCTGGACAAGCAGGTCCTGAAGAACATCAAGCGGGTCAACGTCAAGGACACCGCGATCGAGGAGGCTGCGGCCTTCGCCCGGGAGCACAGCCTGGTGCTCTCCACCGAGCTGATCTTCGGATTGCCCGGGGAGACGATCGAGTCCTTCACGAACTCCCTGGACAAGGTTCTCGACTACCGCTTCGACAACGTCGTCATCTACGCGCTCAACATCCTCGACCAGGCCGAGATGGCCTTCGCGGAGTACCGCGAGAAGTTCGGCCTGAAGACCCGCTTCGCCCTGTCCGAGAACGGATACTCCGAGTACGAATCCGTGCAGACCTTCGAGATGGACGAACTCGTGGTCGCGACCTCGACGATTCCGGAGCAGGAGTATCTCGGGTTCTTCAAGTTCATCTTCTTCTTCAACTTCGCGCTTTTCTACGGCTGGCTGCGGGAGTTGGTCTTCTTCTTCGAGACCAACGGTGTCCGGGCGACCTCCGTGATCCGCTCCATGCTGGCGGATCCCGAGCAGTGCCCGACCCTGGCCGAGTTCGCCGGCCGGTTCCTCACCGGCCACCGGGCGATGATGCGCGACACCCGCGAGGAGGTCGCCGAGCTCATCCGCGAGCTGGCCGAGCGGCAGCCGGAGCAGGTCACCGACAACCAGTTCGGGGCGATGCGCTACCAGTACGCGGTCTTCAGCGACCTGTTCACCGAGGGCCGGTTCGCCCAGGTCGTCCACGAGTTCGCGCAGAGCGGCCTGCGGCTCTACCGCGAATCGACCGGCGAGGTGCCGTCGGACGCGTTCCTGGAACAGCTGGACGTGATCACCCAGTTGCAGATCCAGTCGTTCATCCCGCTGCACGAGCCCGTGCCCGAGACCGTGGTCCTGGAGTCCGGCTACGACCTGGTCGGATGGAAAGACTCCAACTTCAGGCGGCCGCTCGCCGACTTCGCCCTCGCCACACCGGCGAAGTTCTCCCTGCGGATCGAGGGCTACCAGCACCACGAACGGCTCTGGGACGCACGGGGCCGCGACGACATCCGACGGGTCTATCTGCGCAGCTTCGCCAGCACCAACGCCAACCGGCGGCGGCACCTCGAACACTGCGAGGAGTCCCTGCCGGCCTGATCGGGGCGGGCGGCGTCGGCACACGACGTCACCGACGCCGCCCGCTGACCCGGGCGAGAACGCATGACCGTCGGCCCTGGATCTGAACGCCGGACATCGGATGAGCCGATGCGGCACGACCACTGGCGTGGGGGAACACATGGACGACATCGACCTGGACGGCTTCACCCACTCGCACGTCCCACTCATGTACGACCGGGACGGGCTGCACTGCTTCTGGGTGCCCCGGGCGCTCGCCGCGTCCCGATGGGGCCGGGAGCGGCACGACGCCTTCTACGTCCACTTCCAGCTCTGGGTCCACTACGACCACCGGTGGGACCGCTACGACGTCGGCGACCGCTGGCGGGGCGCCGACAGCGCGACAGGCTGGGACACCGGAATGGGCGCCGAGGTGGACGCGGTGCAGGACCGCATCTTCCGCGCGCACCTGGGTCTGCGTCTGGACACGTTCAGCTCCGGGGGCGAGAACGTGGTGGAGACACTCGCCGGGCTCCTGCGCGACGACCGCGTCCCGCTGCTCCCCATGGACATGGGTGAGCTGCCGTCGTGCCGCGCCTACTACGACGGCCATCACTCGGGGCACGTCACCGTGGTGACCGGCTACCGCAAGCAGCGCGAGATGTTCACCGTGCTGGACGGGCTGCATCTCGAGTCGCTGACGAACGCCCGGCTGTTCCACGTCGACTCGACGGGCGGGCAGGGGCCGCCCGATCCCTGGGAGACCCCGCTGCGGTTCGCGGTGCCGTTCGAGCCGACGGTCACCCTCCGGCAGGTCCTCGGGGACATCTGCACGACGGCCTACGTGCCGAGCGAACACCTCGCCCGCGCGCACGCGGCCTGGGCGGCACACGGCGTTCCCTACCTGGTCGGGCAGGTGCTGACCGTCTCGGCCGGGCCGACGCCGACGACTGCCGCCGCGGTGGTCCGCGACGCCGCAAACGAGCTCGCGGACGTGGCCGACGCGGTTCTCGCCGGCGAGGAGCCGGTACGGGCCAAGGCCGAGTTCCTGGCCGGGGTCGCGCCGGAGTCGGCGTGGCGTCAGTTCGGATACGTGGACAGCCAACACATCCTGGGCGCCGCGGCGCGGCTGGTCCTCTACCGGGCCGGGGTGAGCCCCGCCGACGCGGCGGCCTGCCAGCTCGCAGCGGCAGCCGCAGCGGGCCGGTGGCGCGCGCTCGTGGAGCGGGCGCTCGCCCACGGCGGGAAGCTCGACGACGAGCTCGCGCAGACCTACGACGACGCTCTGACGGCCGAGCGGGCCTGGGCGACGACGGTCCGGCGGGCGATGGGGCGCGGTTAGCCGGGCCCTGATCCGAGATATGGAGAAATGGTGAACAAGATCAAAATTCCGGAGCTGACGCTGTGCCTCATCGTCAAGGACGAGGCCGCGTTCCTCCCGAGGTGCCTCGCGGAGGCCGGTCCCGTCTGCGGTGCTGTCGTCATCGTGGACACGGGCTCGACCGACGGCTCCCAGGACATCGCGCGTTCCCACACCGACACCTTCATCCAGACGACGATGGACGGCGGCTACTCGGCCGCGCGGAACCTGGCCCTGGAGCAGGTGAAGACCCCCTGGGTGCTGTTCCTCGACGTGGACGAGGAGTTTCCCGCCACCGAGTGGCCACGGGTCGCCGCCCTCATCGAGCAGGCGCCCGACGACCATCTCGCCTACACCGTCCTGCGCTTCAATCTCACGGCCGTGGGCGCGATCTGGGTCGACCGCCCGACGCGGCTCTTCCGCAGCCACCCGGACATCCGGTACCGGCGGCTCGTCGGTGAATCGGTGGAGGACGCGGTGCAGGACATGGGGGGCGTCATCGCGTCCTCGGGTCTGGTCCTCAATCATCCCGGCAACGTCCGGCCGGTCGCGGACCGCACCGCCAAGCTGCGGCGCTACCTCGACCTCACCGAGAAGCAGATCGCCGACTACCCCGAACTCGGCCTGTGGCCCGCCTACGCGGGTTTCCTGCACCGCGCCCTCGGCAACTTCGAGCAGGCGGTCGAGTGGAGTTCCAAGGCCGTCGAGTCGGACCCGTCGGCAGCACGGGTGTGGGCCTACCACGGCCACGTGCTCCGTGCGGCGGATCGTCCGCACGACGCCCTCGCGGCGTTCCAGACCGCGGCCAGGCTGGCCCCGGAGGACTCCATCTTCCTCAACATGGTCGGCGTCCTGCACCTCATGCTCAACGAGCTGGACGAGGCCGAAGCGGCCTTCACGGGGGCGCTCGCGCTGGAACCCGGCCTGTTGCACGCCGAGATCAACCGCGGGCTGATCCGCCAGGCCCGGGAGGAGTACGAGGCCGCCGCCGAGATCCTGCGCGGGGTCGCCCACCGCAACGCCGGTCTCCTCCTGCAGGACTGGCGCGGGCGCGTCGAGATCGACCACTTCACGTATCTGTTCAACGAGACGGTTCCGCACTTCGCCGGCCTCGCCTATCACCTCGCCTACTGCGAGTTCATGGCGGCGTCCGCCCGCACCGAGGTCCGGTACCCGGTGGACGCGAGGTTCGCCGACCCGAGGTAGGCGTTCGCCGGGTGGCCGTCGAACGACGCCGCCCACCGTCGGCGGCCGGGGCAACCGGCCGCCGACGCGCGGCCACCGTCACCGGTAGGCGTTCGCCTGGACGGTGAACAGGTCGGCGTAGAGGCCGTTCGCGCTCATCAGCGCGTCGTGGCTGCCCATCTCCCACAGCCGCCCGCCACGGAGGACGGCGATCTGATCCGCCGCCCGGACGGTGGAGAAGCGGTGTGACACGAAGAGAGTGATCGCTCCGCGCTCTCCGCGCACGTCCGCGGCGGTGTTCACGACCCGTTCGAACAGTGCGTGTTCCGCCAGGGCGTCCAGGGCCGCCGCCGGCTCGTCGAGGGCCACGAGCAGCGGGTCGCGTCGCATCAGGGTCCGGGCGAGTCCCAACGTCTGCCACTGCCCGCCGGAGAGCTCCATTCCGTCCCCGTAGCTGTGCCCGAGCAGACCGTCGAGGCCATCGGGAACCCTCCGCACAATGCCCCGCGCACCGGCCCGGTCGAGCGCCGCCAGGATCTCCTGGTCGGCGTCGACAGCCGCCAGCCGGCCCAGCCCGACGTTCTCCCGAAGCAGCAGTTCGAAGCGCGCGAAGTCCTGGAACAGCGTGGCGACCCGGGACCGCCAGTGTTCGGGGGTCAACTCGCGCAGGTCGATCCCGTCGACGGTGATCCGGCCCGAGGTCGGCTGGCAGAGGCCACAGATCATCCTCACCAGGGTGCTCTTGCCCGCACCGTTCTCACCCACCAGCGCCAACGTGCTGCCGGCCGGGATCTCCATCGAGACGTCCCGGATCACTGGCGCGTCGGCGCCCGGATAGGCGAACGAGACCTGCTCCAGCCGGATCCCACGACGCAGCCGGGCGGGCGTCCGCGGCACCACCTTCTGGCCGGCCGGCTCCTGCGGGGCATCCGACGTCGGCGGGGCGGCAGGAGGACCGACCGGGCCGATCGCGGGGGCACGCCCCGGACCGGCCGTCAGCTGCCGCAGCACGTCGATGCGCTCGACGGTACGACCCATCTGCTGCAACGTCCCGAGCATCCCCAGCAGACCGGACACCTGCACGCTGACCTGGACCGCGAGGGTGAGCACCAGCACGATCTGCCCGATGTTCGCCTCGCCGCGCACCGCGCTGCGGACGACGAGGAGGATCGCCGTCCCGTACGCAGCCGCGAACAGCACCTGCCCGCAGGCACGCAACAGGGCGCTGCGCCAGTGCGCCCTGCACAGCCGGCCGGTCGTCGCGGCCCAGGCTGCTCGCTGCCGCGAGATCACCGCCTCCCGGGCGCCGGCGAGCCGGATCTCCTTCGCGGAGCTTCCGGTCGTAGCCACCTTCACCAGGTGCCGGGACACCTGGATGTCGACGGCGGCGGCCTCCTGGGCGTCGTCGATCACCCGCTGCGCGCGGTTGCTGAGCAGCACCGGCAGCAGGGCGGCGAGCGGCAGCATGACGAGCCACGGGTCGACGCCGACCAACAGCACGGCGGTGAGGCCGATCTGCAACACGACCCCGCCCAACTGCAGCGTCGATTCGAGCGCGTTCCGCACCCGGATCAGGTTCTCGTTCACCAGGGTCAGGGCCTCGACGAACCTCGGATCGTCGAAGTGCTCGATGCCGGCGCTGCCGTGGACGATCGAGGCGACCTCGTCGGTGAGGGCAAGTTGCTCCAGGTCTCCCAACTCGAAGTAGGACAGGTGCGCGAAGTGCATCATGGTCAGCTCGAAGACCAGCAGCAGGGCCACGGCCAGGGCCAGCAGCACGGCCACCGTGCCGTCCCGGCCGATCGCCGCATTGGTGAAGTCCGCGAGGACGACACCGATCAACGGCGTCGCGAGATAGCCCACGGTCATCAGGACGATCGCGGTGAACAGCCTGCGGCGGTCGGTTCGGTAGCCGAGGCGCAGAAGGAAGCCGGCCGCGAGGGCGATCTTTCTCATCCCACCGCCGTCGGTTCGGCCGCGTCCACCCGGAATCTGCTCGCCTGCAACTCGAACAGCTCGGCGTACCGGCCGTCGTGCCGGATCAGTTCGTCGTGGCTGCCGCGTTCCACGACCCGGCCGTGCTCGATCACCACGATCTGATCCGCGTGGCGGACCGTGGAGAAGCGGTGGGAGATCAGCACGCTCGTCATCCCCTTCGCGGTGGCCAGGAACCGGTCGTGGAACTCCGCCTCCGCCCGGACGTCCAACTGCGCGGTCGGCTCGTCGAGCACCAGCACCGAGGCACCGCCGTGGACGGCGAGCAGCGCCCGGGCAAGGGCGATCCGCTGCCACTGGCCGCCCGACAGGTCCGTGCCGCCGGGATAGCGCGAGGACAGCGGCGTCCGCAGCGGGTCCGGCACTCCGCGCAGCGCGTCCAGGGCACCGGCCCGTTCGGCGGCGGCCGTGATCGCCTCGTCGTCCGCGAGCAGCCGTGGCGCACCGAGACCGATGTTCTCCGCCACCGTCAGCTCGTAGCGGACGTAGTCCTGGAAGGTCATCGCGAGTTGGCGGCGCCATTCGTCCGGATCGAAGCTGGCCAGTTCGACCCCGTCCACGGTGATCCGCCCGCTCGTCGGCTCGTAGAGGCGAGCCAGCAGCTTCACCAGTGTGGTCTTGCCGGCGCCGTTCAGGCCGACGATGGCGGTGGACCGGCCGACCGGGAGCGTGAGGTCCAGGCCGTCGAGAACGTCGGGACCGTCCGCGGAGTACCGGAAGCTCACGTTGTCGAAACGGATCTCCCGGCTCGGCCGCACCGGCATTGTCGTCGCCCGCGCGCCGACCGGCCGGCCGGCGCCCGCTCGTTGTTCGAAACGCTCCAGGGCGTGGTACGAGTGCAGTCCGAACTGCGTCTGCACATCACATTCGGGGAAGTAGACGCCGAAGCGCATGGGAATCAGGATTCCCTGTAGGGCGACAGCGAGTTCGAAGAGGTCGACCTGCCCCCGGCCGGCCGCCACGGCCAGCATCGTGATGGCGACCGCTCCGCCGACGAACCCGATCGCGGAGAACCCGACGAACGGCCAGAACTGGAGGCGTCGGCTACCGGCCCACATCGGTCGGAGGTTGGCCATGGTGTCGGCGCGCAACCGCTCGCGCAGCCAGCCCAGCAGCCCGAACACGCGGATCTCCTTGGCGGCGGTCGCACCGGTCGCCAGGCCACCGATGTAGCCGGCCCGCCGCCGATGCCCGGCCAGGGACTCCGACACCGCCGCGAACCGCCCGAGCGTGCCGCGAACTCCCACCCGGATGACCAGTGCGGTGATCATCAGGATCAGCCCCGCGAGCGGACTCAACACCACGCCGACGAGGACCACGGCGGCTGTCAGCTGGCAGTAGCGGGACACCAGCGAGGGGATGGCGCCGACGGCGTCGCCGGGGGTGTACGCCTGCCGCTCGAACGCCGCCCGCGCGTCGGCGAGCAGGTCCAGCGCCCCGGGGTTCTCCAGCAGGGCGATCGGGGCGTCGTCCAGCGCCGCGTCGAGCAGCCGCCCGATACACACCTCGTCGACCCGGCGCGCGATGACCTCGGTGACCGCGGACTGGAACGGCGTCAGCAGTTGTTGCAGGGTGAACGCGCCCAGCGCCACCGCGAAGACGACCACGATGCCGTCCCACGAGAGCCCTGTGGGCTGCGCGGCGAGGGCCGGCACCCGAGAGAGCAGCATGCTGGTGGAGACGATGAACGCCGACGGCAGCAGGCCGAGCGCGACGTTCAGCGCGAGAGCGCCGAGGGCCAGGCCGCGCCCCGCGTGCGGCAACAGGCGGAGCATCTGGAGCCAGCGGGTGGACCGATCCCTGAGGGCGAGCGCCAGAGGTGCCACCGAACCTCCCATGTCACCCACGGTCATCGGCGTGGGGGCCGACCACCAAATTCGGGGAGCCTATCGGCGGCCCGATTGATCATCAACAGGGCCGGCCTACCGGGAGGAGTGACGCGCCGCCGGGAGGTCGCGGCCGGAGCGGGACGTCCGTCGCGCCGTTTCCAGGCCCCACTGCGCCGCCGCGTCCACGACAGGTGCGAGTTGTTCACTCACCGCGGGAAGGGCATGGCCGTCCACGAAGTTGCGCAGTCCACCCGGCACCAGCGTGGCCAGCGCGGCGGCCGCGACCGGTTCCTTGGTCCGCGCGCCGTCGGCAGGGACACCGCACTCACCGGCCAGGAGCCCCACGGCGACCGCCGCCGTGACAAGGGCCTGCGTCAGGTGGCCCGGCACCTCGCCCTCGGCCGGGCGCTGCGGGCCTCCGTCGGCGATCAGCCGCCGCACGTCGTCGTCCCCGAGGCCGTAGGCCCGCAACAGGTCGATGGCCGGCACCTGCCGCCAGTCCTCGGTGGCCGGCCGATCGCGGAACCGGCAGATGGCGTCCCCGGTGAACCAGGAGAAGAACGGCACGAGTGCGATCCGGTCGAGAACGGTCTCGCCCGGCGTCACCGGGTCGGCCGGCCAGCACGCGGCCTTACGCAGGCCGTGCCAGCCGTTGCCGGCGATGCTCACCTCGTCGCCGTGCTGGACGAGATTCGACACCGACACGACCATGGGCACGCCCATCGCCCGCAGGAAGCCCAGGAGCACCTCGTCGTCCGGTTCGTCGCCGGTGGTGGCCCGTTCGGCGTACCGGTCGAACTCGCGGGCGACCTCGGCCGGCAGGATGAGAGCCTGGGCCGGCATGTACCCGTCGACGACCTCGACCCAGTCGGCACCGGCGAGCGCGGCGATACGCAGGGCGTACGAGGTGAACGACCCCCACTCGGTGAACAGACCGAGGGCGTGCCCCGGCAGCGCGCGTGTCCCGGCGAGCGCACGCCGCACGAAGTCCGACGCCAGGACGGAGTCGTCCTGGACGACGAGGTGGTGCGTCGCGCCCGGCGCGACCCGCGACCACGCCATGCGCGAGGTGCGCAGCGTGCCGCCGGGCCGGCCCGGCTCCGGGTCGGTCGCCACGCCCGCGTCGAACTCCGCGAGCGCCACGGCGAGACGCTCCGCGGCCGCCTGCCGGGCGGGATGCGCCATGACGCAGGCCGAGAGCCGGACCGGCGGGTCGAACGGATGCTCGGCGGCCGATGTGGGCCCTGCGCACGTCGACACATCGTGGGCGGTCATGGAGGTCACTGTAACCACCGTTGATCACGTGGGCACCGGCCATCACGGCATGCTTGACGAGGGAAGAACCGGCCGGGCAGGATTCACCGCTGTGTCCAGTGAGAGCTCAGACGGCGAGCTGACGGAGTGGACGTGGGCGGTCGCCACGGATCCGTCGGAGGCGCACGCCCTGCTGTGTGCCAGTGACGGGCACCAGGCGGCCCGGTACGGGATGGTCGCCCCCGTCCGCAACCTCGACACCACCGAACGCCGGGTGCGGGCGGGCTCGGTGCACCTGCTGCGGCACGGCACCGAGGCGGCGGCCTCGTTCACGCTGTCCCAGGAGCCCCCGCACGGCCTGGACCTCTCCGTCTACCCGCCCGCCACCAGCCCGGTCTACCTGCAACGACTGGCCGTCGCGCCGGCGTACGAGGGCTCGATCGTCGGCGTCCGGTGCCTGCGCCGGGCCGTCGAGCTCGCTCACCAGCGGGGTGCGGACGTGCTGCGCTGCGAAGCCAACCCCGACCTGCTGGCGACGCGGCGGATGCTCGACACGCTCGGCTTCACCCAGCACGGGCCGACCCTGGCCGACGGCGGCGTGCGCCGGGTCCACCTGCAGAAACTCGTCGCCGGATAGCCTGCGGCGACAAGTGGCGAGCGGCCGACGACGAGCCGCGACGAATCAGCGACGTGACCCGACGGGGTTCGCCGGGTACGGACAGCCCAGGGCTGTCGTCCGAAGGGAACGGGACTCTGTAGTGGATGAGTTGAGAAGGACCATCACCGAGCTGGTGCGGCCGTACGTGCAGGCTGCCGACGTACGCGCCCTGGACGATCCCGACGCGGAGCTGGCCGCGCTCGGCGTCGACTCCCTCGCCGTCGTCGAGCTGATCGTCCTGATCGAGAACAGGTTCTCGGTCACGTTCGCGTCCGACATGCTCGACTGGTCCACATTTCGCACCGTCACGTCCATCGCGGACACGGTCGCAGCCCTGCGCGGGCCCACCGGCGCCGACGGGCCCGGTCCGAGCGACCTCGATCGTCCCCACTCCCCGAATCGGTTCGCCTAGACATGCGCACAGGTCAGGCCACGGATCACGAGCTCGCCCACAGCTACCTCGGCCACCCGTTCGGGCCGCCCTGGGAGTACGGCGGCACCATCGTGTCGACTCTCCTGCGCCAGGTCGCCACGCTCGGCGACGCCGCCTTCCTGACGACCGCCACGGCGGACGGCGAGACGACGACGCTCTCCTACCGCGACGTGGATCGCCTGAGCCGACGAGTGGGCGCCTGGCTGCGCCGGGAGGCGCGGGTGGGAGCGGGCGACGTCGTGGCGCTCGCGCCGGTCAACGACGCACGGTCGGTCATCGGCATCCTCGGGTCCCTCCGCGCGGGCTGCGCGGTGCTGCTGCTCAGCCCCGCCGATCCGGTCGCCCGACTGCGCCCGCAGGTCGAGTCCGCCGGGGCGAAGGTGGTCCTGCACCCCCCGGCGGTCTCCCTCGACCCGTCGTTGACGCCGGTGGTCATTCCGGACCCCGCCACCCTGGCGGACCCGGCGGCCGGTGAGGCGGACGCGCCGGTGGAACCGGGCGCCGACGCGTTCCTCATCGGCACCTCCGGGTCGACGGCCGCCTCCAAGCTCGTGGTGCAGTCGCACTACAACGTCGTGGCGAACGCCGCCGCGCTGCGCGCCCATCACCGGATCGGGCCGGGCGAGCGGATCCTGGGGTGCCTTCCGATCCACCACGTGAACGGGCTCCACTTCACCGTGCTGGGCCCGCTCGCGGCGGGTGCCCACGTGCTGCTCGCGCACGCGTTCGACCCGTTCGGCTATCCCCGGCTGCTCGAACGGTTCCGGCCGCGGATCGCCAGCGTGGTGCCGAGTCTCCTCGAAGCCCTCACCCACACCTGGCGGTCGCCGCGGCTGCCGGGAGACTTCGGGTACTTCGTCTCGGCCGCCGCGCCGTTGACCGCCCAGACCGCGCAGCAGGTGTCGCGGCGTCTCGGGGTGCGGGTCCTACAGGGCTACGGGCTGACGGAGACGACCAACTTCTCCACCACGGTGCCCATGGACGTCTCGCCGGACACCTACCGCCGGTTGGTCCTGGAGGCGGACATCCCGTCCATCGGGGCGGCGATGCCCGGCAACGAGGTCGCCGTGCTGCTGGAGGACGGCAGGGTGGCCGAGCCGGGCCAGGTCGGCGAGCTGTGCATGCGTGGCCACAACGTGATGACCGGGTATGCGGGTAACGCCGCCGCCACCGCCGAGGCCTTCCGGCACGGCTGGTTCCATTCGCAGGACATGGGCTTCGCGGTACGCGACCCGGACGACGACCGGGCCTACTTCGTCATCACCGGACGCAGCAAGAACATCGCCAAGGTACGTGGCGAGACGGTCTCCCTCGAGGAGATGGAGCGGGCGCTACGGGCGCTGCCGGGCGTTCGCGACGCGGCGTGCCTCTGCCTGCCGCACCGGTTCCTGGGTGACGAGATCGTGGCCGTGGTGGTGTTCGCCCCCGGCGAGCGGCCGGATGTCGGCACCGCGCTGCGCGCCTCGTTCGCCACCACCGTCGTGCCGCGACGGGTCCTGTCACTCGATGCCATTCCCCGGACCGCCACGGGGAAGATCCTCCGGCCGAGGCTGGCCGAACAGGTCGCGGCGCACCTCGACGCACCGCTGCCGTAACCGTGTCGGACAGGACCGCCTCGGTGGCACCGCAGGGCTCGTGGGACCGGTGCCGCCGTCGCCGCAGCGACGAGCGATGGATCGCCGATGCCTGGCCGCGAGCCCGTGTCCTGGTCATCGACGTTTCCGGGGGCGGCGACGTCCTGGTACGGGACTCCGACCGGCCCGACGCCGACGGCGTGTCCGCCACGCTGCCGCTGGTGGATTCCGCCGACGCGCCGCCGGGGGAACGGCTGTTCCTCGGCGCGATCGACGACACACCCGTCTTCGCCGTCGTCGCGCCCCTGCCCGTCGTCGCGGGTACGGGCATCACGGGCAGGGGGAACCTGCGCGGGATCGGGCACCGGCTCGCCGAGACGGAGGCGGCGCTGCTCACCGTGGCGACCGCCCTGGGAAACTGGCACGCCGCCGCTGCGTACTCCCCCGCCACCGGGGCGGCGACCAGGCCCGTCATGGGCGGCTGGGCCAGGGCCGACGACAGCGGCGCCCTGGTCCGGCCACGGATCGACCCCGCGGTTCTCGTGCTGGTGCACGACGGCGGGGCCGGGCCCGACGGGCGCTGCCTGTTGGCGCACCGGGCGCCGGGCACGATGGTGGCGGGGACCAGGCAGTTCTCCAGCGTCGCCGGATTCGTCGAGCCCGGGGAGTCGCCGGAGCAGGCGGCGGCCCGGGAGGTTGCTGAGGAGGTCGGTGTCACGCTCACCGGCCTGCGGTACGCGGGCAGCCAGGCGTGGCCGTTCCCCGGCTGCCTGATGCTGGGCTTCCGCGCCCTGGCGGATCCCCGGGAACCGGTCCGGACCGACCCGGCCGAGATCGCCGCCGCCGGCTGGTTCACCCGTCGGCAGATTGCCGGGGCCCTCGCCGGCGCCCCGGTGGAGACCCCCGCCGGCGGGTTCCTCGCCCTGCCCCCACGGGCGTCGCTGGCCTGGTCACTGCTCGCCGACTGGGCGCGCGGCCCGGACGCGCGGCCGGCGGTGGACGAAGGGCCGGCGTGACGGTGGGCCGTCGGGCCGACGCCGCCGGTCACCCCCGTGCCGCCGGCCTCGGGTCCGCTCCGGCGATATGACGCGTGGGTTACGATATTGCCGCGAGGCGCAGATGGGGACGAGTACCGCCGTACGCAGCCAAGAGCGACCCGGGGATGGTGGAAGCCCGGGGGTGTTGCACGGCGGGAAGATCACCCCGGAGCCGTCGGAGGAAAGGCCGCGAGGCCGAGTAGAACCGACCGCACCCGAAAAGAGAGGGCCGCACGCGGCCAAGGAGGGTGGTACCGCGGGGCCGTAGGCCTCGTCCCTCCGCCGGAGCTTCACCCCATGCATCCGTCGGAGGAACCATGTACCGCAGCGTCCCGACTCAGGTCGATCTGCCCGATCTCGAACACGAGGTCCTGCACTTCTGGCACGCCAACAGCGTCTTCGCGCGCAGCCTCGAACAGTCCAGCGGTCGCCCGGAGTGGGTCTTCTACGAGGGGCCGCCCACCGCCAACGGCATGCCGGGAGCCCACCACATCGAGGCGCGGGTCTTCAAGGACGTCTTCCCGCGCTACAAGACCATGAAGGGCTTCCACGTCGCCCGCAAGGCGGGCTGGGACTGCCACGGCCTGCCCGTCGAGCTCGCCGTCGAGAAGGAACTGGGCTTCTCCGGCAAGCAGGACATCGAGAAGTTCGGCGTCGCGGAGTTCAACGCCCGCTGCCGCGAGTCGGTGACCCGGCACACCGACGCGTTCGCCCGCCTCACCGAGCGCATGGGCTACTGGGTGGACATGGACGACGCCTACCGGACGATGGACCCGGAGTACATCGAGTCCGTCTGGTGGTCGCTGAAGCAGATCTTCGACAAGGGCCTGCTGGTCGAGGACTTCCGGGTCGCGCCGTGGTGCCCCCGGGACGAGACCGGCCTCTCCGACCACGAGCTCGCCCAGGGGTACGAGACGGTCGTCGACCCGTCGGTGTACGTCCGCTTCCCGCTCGCCTCGGGGCCGCTGGCCGGGCGGGCGTCGCTGCTGGTCTGGACCACCACGCCATGGACCCTGGTGTCGAACGTCGCGGTGGCCGTGCACCCCGACGTGACGTACGTGGTGGCGACCGACGGCAACGAGCAGCTGGTGGTCGCCGAGCCCCTGATGGCCCAGGTGCTCGGCGACGGCTGGGACCTCACCGGGGAGTCGTTCAAGGGCCAGGAGCTCGAACGGTGGGGCTACCACGCGCCGTTCGACCTGGTCGACATCCCCGACGCGCACATCGTGATCCTCGCGTCGTACGTGACGACGGACAGCGGCTCGGGCCTGGTCCACCAGGCACCGGCCTTCGGCGCGGACGACCTGGTGAACTGCCGGTCGTACGGTCTGCCGATGGTGAACCCGGTACAGCCCAACGGCCGGTTCGAGCCGCAACTACCCCTCGTCGGTGGCGTCTTCTTCAAGGAGGCGGACCGCCCGCTCATCGACGACCTGGCCGCCCGGGGGTTGCTCTTCCGCCACGTCCCGTACGAGCACAGCTACCCGCACTGCTGGCGTTGCCACACCGCGCTGATCTACTACGCCCAGCCCTCCTGGTACGTCCGGACGACCGCGGTGCGCGAGGCCCTGCTGCGCGAGAACGACCGCACCACCTGGCACCCCGCCACCGTGAAGTACGGCCGGTACGGCGACTGGCTCAACAACAACGTCGACTGGGCGCTGTCGCGGCGGCGCTACTGGGGCACCCCGCTGCCGATCTGGCGTTGCGAGAACGAGCACCTGACCTGCGTCGGGTCGCTGGCCGAGCTCAGTGAGCTGACCGGATCCGACGTGACCGGGCTCGACCCGCACCGGCCGTTCATCGACGATGTCACGTTCACCTGCCACTGCGGGACGACCGCCCGGCGGGTTCCCGAGGTGATCGACGCCTGGTACGACTCGGGTTCCATGCCGTTCGCGCAGTTCGGCTATCCGTACCAGAACGTCGAGCTGTTCGAGAAGCGGTACCCGGCACAGTTCATCTCCGAGGCCATCGACCAGACCCGTGGGTGGTTCTACACCCTGATGGCGATCGGCACGCTGGTGTTCGACCGGTCGCCGTACGAGAACGTGGTCTGCCTCGGCCACATCCTGGCCGAGGACGGCCGGAAGATGTCCAAGCACCTGGGCAACATCCTCGAACCGATCCCCCTGATGGACCAGCACGGCGCGGACGCGGTGCGCTGGTTCATGGCCGCCGTCGGCTCGCCCTGGTCGGCTCGACGGGTCGGGCACACCGCGCTCCAGGAGGTGGTCCGCAAGATCCTGCTGACCTACTGGAACACGGTGGCCTTCCAGGCGCTGTACGGGCGGACCGCCGGCTGGTCCCCGTCCGGCGCCGACCCGGCCCCCGCGGACCGGCCGGTCCTGGACCGGTGGCTGCTCTCCGAGCTGAACACGCTGGTCCAGCAGGTGGACGCCGCGATGGCCACGTTCGACACCCACCAGGCGGGCCGGTTGCTGGCCGCGTTCGTCGACGACCTCTCCAACTGGTACGTCCGGCGCAGCCGGCGGCGTTTCTGGCGGGGTGACCCGGCGGCGCTCGCCACCCTGCACGAGGTGCTCTCCACCGTCACGCTGCTCATGGCGCCGATCACGCCGTTCATCACCGAGCGGGTGTGGCAGGACATGGTCGTGCCGGTCACCCCGGACGCGCCGCCGTCGGTGCACCTGGCCCCGTACCCGATCGCGGACGAGTCCCTGATCGACCCGGCCCTGTCCCGGCAGACGGCGCTCGCGCGGCGACTGGTCGAACTTGGTCGCGCCGCCCGCGCCGACTCCGGGATGAAGGTCCGGCAGCCGCTGTCCCGGGCGCTGGCCTCGGCACAGGGCTTCGAGGAGCTGTCCCCGGAGCTGCTGGCGGAGATCACCGCCGAGCTGAACATCGGGTCGGTGACCGCCGTGGGCGGGGCCGGCGAATCGCTGGTGGACACCACGGCGAAGGCCAACTTCCGCACCCTCGGCAGGCGGTTCGGGAAGACGGTGCAGCAGGTGGCCGCGGCGATCGCGGCGGCCGACGCCTCCGCCCTCAAGGATTCCCTGCGGGAGTCCGGATCCGCGACGGTCACGGTGGGCGATGAGCCTGTCACCCTCGGCCCGGACGAGGTGATCATCGTCGAGACGCCGCGCGAGGGCTGGGCGGTCGCCAGCGATGCCGGCGCCACCCTGGCGCTGGACCTGCACCTGACGCCCGAGCTGCGGCGGGCCGGGGTGGCCCGCGACGCGATCCGGCAGATCCAGGAGGCACGCAAGGCCAGCGGCCTCGACGTGGCCGACCGGATCGTGCTGCGGTACCGGGCGACCCGGGAGGAGACGGCCCTGGCCCTCGCCGAGCACCGCGACCTGGTCGCGGATGAGGTGCTGGCCGCCGACTGCGCCGACGGGGAACCGTCGTGGGCCGACCCCGAGGCGTTCGCCGACGAGTCGCTCGGCCTGACGTTCTGGCTCCGTAGGGCCTGACGTTCCGGCGTCCCGGCCCACCATCCGGGTGGGCCGGGACGCGACGGGCCGGGTCAGCCGACGAAGAACTCGTGCACCGTACGGTGCCGGTAGGTCTGTCCGGGGTCGAGCCGGACCGACGGGACGTCCGGAAGGTTAGGCGCGTCCGGCCAGGCGCCGGCCTCCAGGGCCAGCCCCGCGCGGGGCGCGAACAGCCCGTCGCCGCTGTACACGCCGAGCCCCGGCTGGTCGGTGACCACCCGCATCCGGCGACCGCTGCGCTCGTCGCGCAGCTCGGCGGCCCACCGTGGATCGTCGAGGACGAAGAAGTTGTCCAGCCGGGCAGTTCCGATGCGACGCGGGGCACGGAAGTCCAGGCGGGTCCCGGCCAGCGGGAGCAGTGGGCCGGCCAGCGGGAACAACTCCTCGTCGAACGGGACGATCCGCTCGGCGTTGAGCGCGAGCAGGTGGGTGTCCACGGTCCCCGAGCCGGCCAGATTCCAGAACGCGTGGTTGGTCAGACCGACGAGCGTCGGGGCGGTGGTCGACGCCCGGTACTCGAAGGCGAGCCGGCCCGAGGCGTGCAGACGGTACGCCACCTCGGCGGTCAGCTCCCCCGGGTATCCCTGGTCCCCGTCCGGGCTGACCAACGTCAGGACCGCCGCCACCTCGTCCGGGCTCTCCTCGACGCGGGCCTGCCACACCCGGCGGTCGAAACCGTTCGTACCGCCGTGCAGGTGGTGGCGGCCGGCGTTGCGGTCCAGCGAGTACCGGGCGCCGTCGAGGAGGAAGGTCCCGTCCCGGACGCCACGGCAGTACCGCCCGACGGTGGACCCGACATAGGCGTTGAGCGCACGGTCCTCGTACGCGGCCAGGTCCGGCAGCCGGCACACGACGTTGCTGCGGTCGCCGGCCCGGTCGGGCACCACCACCTCGACGAGGGTCGCGCCGTACGTCCAGACCGTCACGTCGATGTCACCCGCCGAGAGCGTGATCTCGTCGACGGCCCGTCCGGCGTCGGGTCCGTCGGGACCGGTCACGCCGACCTGCCGCCGCCGCACGCGCGGCGCATCGGGCTGCGTCATCCTCGGACCTCCCGCGACGACGCGTACTCACGTAGCGCCGGGGCCACCCGCGTGATCATGAGTTCCACGGTCTGCCAGTCGATCGGCGGCTTGACCGCCAGGAGGAAGTCCCGGACGCCGAGGTCGACGTACGGCTTGAGGTCCGCCACACACTGCTCGGGCGCACCGAAGCTCAGGTACTCGGCACGCACCTCGTCCGGCGCTCCGCGCAACAGCTCCGCCGATCTCGCGTCGACGTCGGACGCCCGCTCGACCAGCACCGCCCGGAACGTGACCGATCGACGGATGCCGGCCTCGTCGCGCCCCACCTCCACGCAGTGCCCGCGCAGGGCGGCGAGCTGACGACCGTAGTCCTCCGTGGTGGTCGCCAGGGTGTTCCAGATATCGGCATGCCGGGCCGCTGTCCGCAGCGTCCGCCGCACCCCGCTCCCGCCCACCACGAGGGGCACGTGGGCCTGGCGGGGCTTCGGCGCGAGCCGGGCCCGGTCCAGCCGGAAGTGCCGCCCCTCGAACGTCGTCTCGGGCTCCGTCCAGAGCCGCCGGAGGATCTCGCAGGTCTCGTCGAGCCGGTCCATCCGTTCCGCGGCGGAGGGGAACGGGATGCCGTACTGCTCGTAGGCCAGATCCGGCCCGCCCGCACCCAGACCCACCTCAAGCCGCCCGTCGCAGGCGTGGTCGATGGTGGCCAGGGCAGCGGCGGTGACGGCGGGATGCCGCCACATCGCGCCGGTGACCAGCATGGCGCAGCGGATCCGCTCGGTCTGCGCGGCGAGAGCGGCCAGCAGCGTCATGCCCTCGAAGCAGGGCTGGTCGGGGCCGTACAGATGCGGTCGCAAATGGTCGATCAGCGAGATCCAGTCGTAGCCCAGGTGCTCCGCCCGCCGCCAGAGATCACGGCAGATCTCGTAGCTGCCGTGCAACTGTCCGGAGTGGATCCCGAACCGGAGGGCGTCACCGTACAGCCTGGTCGGGGGTGGGATGTGCGCGTGGCCGTCGCGGGCCGGGCTGACAGCGTTCATGGCGCCGACCCTAAGGTCTCCGTCGGCCCGACGCGCATCTACGTCGCCCACCTGGGGACGCCCTCAACGACGGTGGAACGGGGGCCGGCCCAGCAGTTCGGCCAGGTCGGCGGCCAGCGGAGCGGCGAAGACGTGCTCGATCAGGGGAGACCAGGCCGGGGAACACCCCCCGGGCAGCGGCAGCACCAGGTGCGCCTGTTCCCGGATCTCCTCATCGCCGGGCTCGGCCAACGCGGCCACCAGGTGACCACGGTCGCGGGCCTGCGCGCACAGCCGCACGGCGCGCTCGTGGCTGGGCCCGGGCGGCGCCAGCACGATCAGGGGCGCGCCTGCCTCGGTGGCGAACCGCTCGACGTGCCACCACTCCTCGAGGTCCCGGCCCAGCGCCGGCACTCCGGCACCCTCGATGATCTTCGCCGCCGCGTACCGTGCCGTTCCCAGAGCCGGCCCCCCACCCAGCACCTGCACCGGAACTGTCCGCAGGATCTGCTCTGCCAACCGTCGGCACGGCTCCGCCTGCTGCCGCACCGCCCACTCCACCATGTCCGGCAGGGCGGCGAGCCCGTCGCCCCCGGGCACGGTGGAGGCCGACGAGGCGTCCGCATAACCCTCGGCCAGGAGCAGGAGGGTGAGAAGACTGGCCTGATAGCTCCGGATCCCCGGGGATGGCGGGCGCTTCGGCAGCTCTGTGGCGACGCTGTGGTGTGCGCTGCGGCCCACGGGCGTGTCGGCGGATCCGACGATCGCGAGGGTGCGGAAGCCGTCCGCCCGGGCCCGTTCCAGCCCGGCCGCCAGCGCGACGCTGGTGCCCGAGGCGGAGACGCCCACCACCAGGGTCGCCGCGGCGGGCTCCGGGAGCGATCGGCCGAGGCCGTAGTCGAGCAACCGCTGCGTGCCGTAAAGCACGCAGGTGGTGTGCGGCAAACGGTCGAAGGCGTACTCGGCCGCCTGGGCGGCGTACAGGGAGTCCCCGCTGCCCGCCAGGACGATCCGGCGGGGTGCCGGCTCGACGGAGCGCAGCTCGTCGAGCTGCTTGCCGAGTGCACCGGTCAGCACGGCCAGGTCAGAGGCGAGGCCGTCGACCTCCGCGCGCATCGCGGCCACCGTGTAGGCGCTCACGCGGTCTCCCGGGGCGACAGCGAGTTCAAAATCTCCATGTAGGACCGGACCTTCTGCTCGGACACGTCCCCGGCCCAGCCGCCGACGGTGACACAGCCCCCGACGAAGACACCGTCGGCGGCGCCGACCAGCCGGGCGGCGTTGTCGTGGTCCGTGTGACCGGCCAGGTAGATCGGAGCCGCCGGGGCCGCGCGCCGGACCTGCGAGATCAGTTCGAGGGTACGGGACTCGTCCGGGTCTCCCAGGCAGACGGCGTCGGCGCCCGCGTTCATCGCCGCGCGGGCCACCTCGCCGGGCTGCTTGTCGCCGTTCGGCCAGCTGAAGTGCATGCTGGCGACATCGGCGATCACCTTGACGTCCCACGCGTCGATGGCCCGGCGGTACGCCATCACCGAGGCGGGATCGGGTCGCACCGTGCCCTGCCAGCTCAACGTCTCACCGACGATGGCGCCCACCCGGACGAAACTCCCACCGCAGACCTTAGCGGCGGCCAGCGACGCCCTGGTCGCGTTCCGCATGATCTGAACGCCGACCCGAAAAGCCGGGTCCGTCGCCGCCCGGACAGCCTCGGTGATCACCGCGACGGCCGCGAGCCGTGCGGGATCACAGTCGTCCTCGACACCGTAGACCCGGTCCGCGGTCTGCAACAGGCAGCCGTGCGCGCCACCCCGGTCTAGGGCACGCGCCGACTCGACCGCGCGGGCCAGCGTGTGACGCAACGAATCGGGCTCGTAGAACGGAGTGCCCGGCAGCGGGGCCAGATGCACGACCCCGTAACAGGTTCTGGTCGGCACGGGCAGTCCCATGGCATCTCCCTCACAGCCCGGCCGAGCCCTGTCGTCAGCCGTTCCATCGGCGCGCTTCCCGTGCCCCGGCGAGCGTAGTCGATGGCGGCCCGGGCCTGAAGGTGTCCGGCCGACCCGCGCGGGAGGCGGGACCGACGAGATCCACATCGCGCCGTCCTCCCGGTTAGGATCATGCCCATGACCGCAGAAGCCGTTGACGTCCCGCCTTCACCGACCGGTCTCCGGCTCACCGACCCACGCACCGGGCGGGTCCGCGCAGACCTGGCCGGTGCGGGCGGGTCGACGGTCACCGAGACGGTCGAGGCGGCGCGGGAGGCCCAGCGGTCCTGGGCCGGGCTGCCGACGGGCGAGCGGAGCCGCCGTCTCCTGGCGTTCGCCGACCGGATCGACGGCGCCCTGAGCGAGTACGTCACCGCCGAACAGGCCGGCACCGGCAAGCCGGCCCACGAGGCCGAAGGCGAGATCCGCGACAGCATCGACCTGTTGCGGTTCTACGCCGGCGCCGTGCGCGCCGCGCTGGCGCCCGCTGCCGGGCACCACCTCCCGAACCGGGAGAGCTGGGTACGGTGGGAGCCGCTGGGCGTCGTCGGTGCGATCGTGCCGTGGAACTATCCGATCCTGATGGCCGCCTGGCGCATAGGGCCGGCGCTCGCCGCAGGGAACGCGGTGCTCCTCAAGCCGGCCGAGAGCACTCCCGACAGCGCGCTGCTGCTGGCCAGGGACGCCAGGGACTCACTCGGTCCGGGAGTGCTCAACGCGCTGCCCGGCGACCGGGCGACGGGCCGGCTGCTGGTGGAGAGTCCCATCGACGCGATCGCGTTCACCGGCAGCATCGCCGGCGGCCGGGACGTGGCCGCCCGGGCGGGGCTGCGCCGGGTCAGCCTGGAACTCGGGGGCAACTGCCCGGCGATCGTGCTGCCGGACGCGCCCGAGCACACCTACGCCGACCTGACCGGCGCGGCCACCTACAACGCCGGGCAGAGCTGCGCCGCACCGGCTCGGGTGATCACGCTACGGTCGAACTACGCCGAGGTGGTGGACCGTCTCGCTGAGGCGATGAGCCAGCGGCAGGCCGGCCGTTCGTTCGGCCCGTTGAACAACGCCGACCAGATCCGCCGTTACCGGCAGATCATCTCGGGCTCCGCCGCCGGGGTGAGCCACTCCGCCGGGCTGGCGCTCGGCGACGACTCCCACGAGGACGGCTACTGGGCCGAAGGGCGGATCCTGGCCGACCTGGAACCGGACGATCCGGCGGTCGCCAACGAGTTGTTCGGCCCCTGCCTGACCGTGCAGGCCGCCGAGGACATCGATGACGCCGTCCGCCTCGCCAACGGTGTCGACCAGGCGCTGGCGGGCAGCGTCTGGGGCGCCGGGACCGGCCAGTTGCTCTCCGTCGCCCGGGCGCTCGACGCCGGCGAGGTGTGGGTCAACTGCGTTCTGGAGCAGTGCCCCGAGCTGCCACACGGCGGGCGAGGAGCGTCAGGTCACGGCACCGACCTGAGCGTCCTCGCCCTCACCGAGTTCCAGCGACCGAAGACGGTGACGGTCAGACTGGCTTGACCTCACGCTCCTGGTAGCGCCGCAGCCGAGGCATCGCCTCGGCGAAGTCCGACCAGGGCCGGGACGTCGTCAGCCGCATGAACGCGCCGGAGAGGCAGAAGGTCAGAATGCCGGGGAAGAGGGACACGTTGGTCTCCCGCAACAGTTCCCGGAAACAGAGGTACGAGTCCTCGTGGTCGTCGAACGACGTCGTCAGGTTGATGGAGTAGCGCGCCGGCAGCACGGAGACCCCCGGCAGTCGGATGCCGTTGTGGTAGGCGTCGCGGATCAGCGTCAGGGACCGTTCGCGGGCCCTCCGCTCGGCCCGGTAGCTGTCGTACGCGCGCTGCAGGTTGGGCAGGCGCAGGCCGTACGTCGACTCGAACTCCCGACAGTGCGCGGTGGTCAACTCCTCGTCACCGCTGATCAGCCACCGTTCCATCCGGGCCAGCACCTCGACCACGGTGTAGAAGAACGACGGCGGCCCGCCGAAGGTGGTCGACGCGTACTCGTAGTAGCGATCGATGAAACCGCTGTCCGCCATCAGCCAGCCGATCTTGAGGCCCGGGGCGGACCAGTTCTTCGACAGGCTGCTGACCCGGATGACGTTGGCCGCGGCACGGGCCGGCGAGGTGGGAACCGGCTCCCCCAACCACTCGTGGCACTCGTCCAGCACGATCAGGGTGTTCGGCGAGGCGGACTTGATCAGCAGCTCCAGCTCGTCCTCGCAGACCAGGGCGCCGGTCGGGTTCGCGGCCGTCTGCAGCAGCACGATCGGCGTGTCCGGGCGCAGCGCGGCGATCAGCGGTCGCAGCGACGTCCGACCGTCCGCGGTGGACGCCAGCGGCACCAGCGACACCGGCCCTCGACGGGCCACCGACTCCACCAGGGGCGGATAGTTGGGTATGGCGCACAGCGACGCGCCGCCGCCCGGGCTCGCCTCGAGCAGGATGAAGTCGACCAGCGTGCTGATCGCCAGCGTCGCGCCCATGGTCAGCGCCACGTTGTCGGCCGTGTATCCCGCGCTGGGCAGCCGGGCCGACTCGTACGCCGCGACCGCATCCCGGGCCGGCTCACGCCCCCGGGAGTCGGAGTACCCGTACCAGTCCCGGCTCAGGGCGTAGGAGATGCAGTCCTTCAACGCGCCGGGCAGACCCCAGTGCTCCTCGTCCACCGACCCGCTGGAGAGGATGATCCCCGCCTGCGAGCGCAGGTCGCCGTAGAGGTCGTCGCGGAAGTAGGAGTTGAACAGTTCCTTGACGAAACGTACGGTCGCCCGTGAGGAGAGCACCGTGGCGGCGTCCACCTCGCGTCTGTGCCGGGACTGCCGCCACCGGGCCGCCAGGTCGGGGCGGTGGCTCTCCACCCCGAGTTCGCACTCGACCCGGCCCAGGTAGAGATCGCGGAGTTCGAACGGGTCCTGCGGGTTCACCGCTCGGGCGTACACCTCCAGCAGCCGCGCGTCGGGGCCCGGGTCCAGGGCAATCGATGCCCGCGAGGGATCGGGGCGCTGCGCCGCGAGCATCTCGACATCGGCGGGCACGACCGACAGCCGGGGCGCTCCGACGTCACTGAACAGCCCTTCGACATCCGTCATCCGGCCACCTCCCCCGATCGGTCCGTGATTCGCAGTCGCTTGAGATGCCGGTGGCGGGTCGAGCCCTGGAACGGCGCCGCTGATCGGCCGTGGAAGACGTACGTGTTGTCCAGGACCGCGAGGAGCCCGCGACGCCACTGGAGCCCTCGCGCGACGTCGCCCTCGTACATGCCCGCGAGCAGTGCGGCGAGGGCGGCCCGGACCGTCGCGGCGTCGAACTGGTCGGTGTCGGACACCCAGCGCAGCGTGTCGGACTGGAAGTCGCGGAACGAGAAGACCGGCCGCCCGTCCACCCGTCGCCGGATCGGCGGCACGCCGGGGCGGTCGTACCGGACGTGCGCGAGGATCTCCCGGTCGGCGGGCTGGAGCCGCTCGTCGACCCCGGCGAACGGGACCAGGACGGTCTGCGCGGCGTTCTCGTCGTCCCCGGCGTGCAGGCACATCAGGACGATGTATCGCGGCTGGCTACCGGTCGGCCGCCCGCTGCCCTCGGTGTGCAGGCTCAGGGCGCTCGTGGCGAACGGCTGCCGCGTGGCGTCGGCGGTGTCCCCCTCGGCGCTGATCAGGTGCAGGATCCGGCCGTCCTCGACGTTGGGCAGCACAGCCGGATCGGTCTCCGGCATGACCTCGCCGAACCGGTGACCCAGCTCCAGCAGGCCGGCACTGGTCATCGGTTCACCGAGATCGACGAGGCCGAGTCCGTGCTCGGTGAGCTGGCGGCGCAGCACTGCCTCTACCGTGCCCACCGGGCTCCCGGCCGGCACGGGCTCCGGCACGAGTGCGGGCGGCGGGAGCGGTCGGCCGCCGAGGAGTTCGGCCCGCTTCCCGAAGTGCCGGTCGTGGGGTCGCTCCAAGAAGCTCCCACGCATGGGTGTCGGGCCTGGGGTGTCAGGCACCGGTGGCGCCGAATACGACGGGACCGTGCGAGCATCCCGCGGCACGCAACTCGTTCCCGCTACCGGCCTTGATGCCGCAGATGCGGCAGACGATGTGTCCGTCGTCGGTCAGCAGATCCTCGAACGGCCTCAGTTCCTGCCGGTTCGCGCTGTCGAGCGGCTGGTGGGCGACGCCCACCGAGAGCAGGACGTGGTCGGTGATCGCGCCGACCGCATGCGGTTGCGCGCCGTCCACCATGTACACCAGCCCCGGAGTCGTCTCCAGGATCTCACCGGCGGCGGTGATGGTGCCGCGACCGCCCACCACGAAGAGAAGGTGATCGCCGGGGTGGGTGTGCGGAGCGAATCCCTCGCCCGCGGGAACATGGATGAGGTCGGCGCCGAGGAACCCGTTGGTGATCAGAGACCGGCCGGTCGCCTCGCGCGTCTTGGCTATCTGGATCTCGCCGGGTCGCATGTCGACCTTGAGCAGTTGCTCACTCTCCGTGGCCCCTGCATCGAGTGCCCATTCGCAGAGCGCCACCGCACGGTTCTCTCCGGCCCGGTCGGACGCACCGTCACCGAGTTGGAGCTGCGTTCCCGGGGTGGCCGCCAGGAGTCGCACCATCTGCATCAACAGCTGTCGACGCTCGACCGGATCGAGGTGTTCGAGCTCGTGACTCAAGGAATCCACCATGGAAACGACGGAGCGGTGTGTTTGCGCCATTGATACCCTCCGTAGTCAACACGCCGATTGTTGATCAGGCTACCGAAGCTCGAAACACTTATGAAGTCACCGAAAGCTCCAACACATTGACGCAATGTCATACATCCAGGTCAGGGTGCCCACAACGGGGGCAGTTCCGATAACCATGGAGCCATTGGCCGTGTCCTTTTGATGACGCCGGGGCGCAAATTGATGACGCTGGGGCGCAAAGAGGCCACGCCCGGTCGCGAGCTGGCCTGCTGGGCGACCGGAGGCCGGTCAGCGAAGCGGATCGGGCTCCCGGATCTGGACCCCGAGGTCCTTCCGCATCGCCGCACCGAGCGCGGCGAACCGTTCCTGGCGGTCCCCCGGAGCCGGGCCGCCGGGCGGACCGGTGACCCTCCCCAGCACCTGGTCGCCCTGATCCCGCAGTTCCCTGGTCAGTTCCCCGGCGATCCGGGTCACCTCACCGGGAGCGAGTAGCTCGACCGCGTGCCAGGCCCGGTCGATCGGGTCGCTGAGCGCCGCCAGGCGCGCGGACACCGGGCCGTCGAGGGTCAGGGCCTGCGCCTGCCGTCGGCGCACCGCCTCCAGGACCCGGTCCTGCTCGTGCAGGACCACCAGCAGTTCGGTGTACGCGGCCCGCCGGTCGGCGAGCCAGCGGGCGGCGTCCTCCCGCTGCCACTGCCGGGCGCGTTCCTCGCGCTCCAGGGACCAGCGCCGGTCGTCGCGCCTGCGGGTGAGCACCTGCGTGACGATCGACGCGGCGAGGGTGCCGAGGACGCCGAGGGCGGCCACCGCCAGTGCCACCCACAGAGGTGTCGACAGGGACATCCGCACAGTGTCCCGGACCGGACCGGTCGACGGCGCCCCTCCCCCGCGGCCCGCTCCGGTACGTCGGTCGGCGCACCGCACGGAGCGTTGACGGAAACACGACAGGGCTGGCCCTCCCGTCCACCGTTGACGATCATTGGCAGGGTGTGCGCCGGAGCCTGCCGGCGCTCGGTCCGTGGCGACGAGGATGGGGCATGGTGGAGCAGAGTCACAGCCCGCCCGACGCCGTGGTGACGGCTGACCGCTCGGAGCGCGCCGTCGCGGCTGACCGGAAGGCCACGGCGGCGTCGCTGACCCCGCCGATGGGCCGGCGAAACCCGCACCTACCCATCCGCGGCCGGGACCTGGTGTTGGAGGAGCTGAGCGGCGCGCTCGCCGGATCGGGTCCCCGGGTGCACGTCCTGCACGGGCTCAGCGGCAGCGGCAAGTCCGCGATCGCCCTGGAACTGGTGCAGCGCGCCCTCGGCGCCGGCGTCACCACCTGGTGGGCGAAGGCGGACGACGAGCCGAGCCTGGTCGAGCACATGCGCGCGCTGCTGCGCCGGGTCGGCGTCAGCGACGTCGAGATGCTCAGCGGTCATCCCGCGGACCATCTCTGGTTGGCGTTGGCGAACGTCACGACCAGGTGGCTGCTCGTCATCGACAACGCCGACGATCCGGCGCTGCTGGCCGCCGCTACCGGGCCGCTGTCCGACGGGAGGGGCTGGGTACGGCCCTACCAGGGCAGCAACGGCATGGTGCTGATCATGAGCCGGTCGTCGGATCCGAGCGGGTGGGGGCACTGGTGTGTGCGGCACAAGGTGGACATGCTCGGCGAGGCGGACGCCGTCGCCGTCCTCCGCGACCACATCGGCGTCGACGACGACGATCCGCAGGACGCGCGCCGTCTGGTCGATCGCCTCGGTCGCCTGCCGCTGGCGCTGCGGCTCGCCGGGGCGTACCTCAGCCAGGCGCGCGACACGGCCTGGCCCGACCCAGCGGTGCCCTCGACGTTCCGCGGCTACCTCGTCGCGGTCGACGCGGGCCGCGTCGCCCTGCGGGACCCGGACCTCGTCCGCCCGGGACAGCAGTTCGTCGACCGCGCCTGGGACATGTCCCTCGACCTGCTCCGGCGGCGCGAGCCACCGTTGACCATCACGCTGCTGCGCCTGGCCGCCCACCTGGCCCCGGCACCCATCCCCTGCCCCGACGTCCTCAACGCCACGAGCCTGAACCTGGCCGGCCTCCCCGGGACGACGAACCAGCAGCTCGGCCGGGCCGCGGCAGCCCTGCGCGACCTGGGGCTGATCGACCTGCTGTCGTCCGACGGGCGGGCGTCGCTGGCCCTGCACCCGCTGGTACGCGACGCTGCCGAGCGGGAGCTTCCCGCCGAGCCGGGCGACCTGGTCGTCCTGACCACCCTGGTCCGCCGGTCCAGCACCGTCGCCGGAGTCACGCCCGACGACATCTCCAGCTGGCCGACGTGGCAGTCGGTCACCCCGCACGCCCTGCACATGATCACCATGCTGCTGCGGAATCCGGGGCAACCGGCGCAGGTCGTCGAGGACGCCTGCTACGCGGCCAACTTCGCCGCCCGCTCCATGCACGCCCGCGGCCTGTACCTGGCGGCGGACGCCGAGCTGGAGCGGATCGGGCGGCTGGCGACCCGGGATCTGGGCGAGCGGCACGCCGAGACGCTCCGCGCGCTGCACTACCAGGCCGTCGTGCACCACGCGCGGGGCCGGTACCGGGAGGCGCTGGACGCCTACGAGAGGGTCTACGCCGCGCGTCACGAGGTGTTCGGCCCCGACGACGTCGAGACGATCCGCAGCCGGCACTACCGGGCCCTGGTCTGGCACGAACTGGGACGCCACGCGGAGGCCCAGGCCGAGTACGAGGCGGTGCTCGCCGACCGCATCCGGGTCCGCGGTCCGGATGACCGGCACACGCTGGCGACCCGGCACAACCTCGCCCGGCTGAAGCAGGACACCGGCCGGCTGGCCGCGGCGGAGGCCGACTACCGCGCCATCCTCGATGCCCAGCAGCGGACGATGGGCCCCGACTACCGGCACACCCTGGCGACCCGGCACAACCTGGCCCTGTGCCTGCACGCCCAGAACCGCCTCGCCGAGGCCCAGGCCGAGTACGACGAGGTCTACCACGTCGAACGTCGGCTGCTCGGGGACGAGCACCCGGACACCCTCGCCATCCGGGCGAACCTGGCGGTGCTGGCGGAGGCGCGCGGGCACGTCGCCCAGGCGCGGCGGGAGCGGGACAGCGTGTTCGAGGCACAGTGCCGGGTGCTCGGCGTCGACCACCCCGAGACCCGGGCCACCCGGCAGGGGCTGGTCCATCGTGGCACCCGGCCGGGGCCGCTCTGACGGTTACACCTGGGCCAGCGCCGGGGTGGGCAGGTCGTCCACCGGGCGCGGGGCCGGGGTGGAGCGGTTGGGCAGGGAGAGCCGGATGACCTTCCACCAGGCCGAGGCGACCTGCTTCGGCAGGGGGCCGACGGTGTACGTCAGGCCGTACTTCGCGAACAGCGCCCGCACCTCGGGGGCGACCTCCTGGTACCGGTTGCTCGGCAGGTCCGGGAAGAGGTGGTGCTCGATCTGGAACGACAGGTTGCCGGTCATGATGTGCATCAGCCGGCTGCCGCTGATGTTGGCCGAGCCGAGCATCTGCCGCAGGTACCACTCGCCCCGGGTCTCGCCCACGATGGACCTCCTCTCGAAGGTCTCCACCCCCTCCGGGAAGTGCCCGCACATGATCACTGAGTGGCTCCACAGGTTGCGGATCAGGTTCGCGGTGAAGGTGGCGGCCAGGGTGCTGAGGAACGACGGCCCGGACAGCAGCGGGTGGATGATGTAGTCCTTGAGGAACTGGCGGCGGATCTTACGGCCGACCGCGCGGGCGCGGGCCCGGAACTCGGGGGCCTTGTGCCGGCCCTTGCGCAGGTTGCGGCCCAGCTCAAGGTCGTACGCGGCGATGCCGTACTCGAAGAAGCAGGCGTTGATCAGGTTCCACAGCGGCTGGCCCAGGTGCATCGGGTACCACCGCTGCTCCTCGTCGACGCGCATGATGCCGTACCCGAGGTCGTTGTCCTTGCCGATCACGTTGGTGTAGGTGTGGTGCAGCTCGTTGTGCGAGTGCTTCCACTGCTCGGCCGGGGAGACGTGGTCCCACTCCCAGGTGGTCGAGTGGATCTTAGGATCGCGCATCCAGTCCCACTGGCCGTGCAGGACGTTGTGGCCGATCTCCATGTTCTCCAGGATCTTGGCCACGGCGAGGCCGGCGGTGCCGACCAGCCAGGCCGGCGGGAAGAGCGAGAACAGCAGCACGGCCCGGCTGCCCAGCTCCAGCCTGCGCTGAGTGGAGATCACCCGGCGGATGTAGGCGGCGTCGGACTCCCCCCGGCTGGCGACCACCCGGTCCCGGATGGCGTCGAGCTCCCTGCCCAGGGTGTCGATGTCCTCGGCGGTGAGGTGGGCGATCGGGTTGACGGGCTTCTTCTGGATCGTGGTCAAGTCCGATTCTCCTGTCAGAGGTCGATGTCGCAGGTACCGGCCGCCGCCGACACGCAGGTCTGGATGAGCACGCCGTCACCGGGAACGGCGGTGGTGACGTCACCGTTGCGCAGGTCACGGACGGCGCCCTGGCGCAGCGGCACCACGCAGCCGAAGCAGATGCCCATCCGGCACCCGGACGGCATGAGCACCCCGGCGTCCTCGCCCACGTCGAGCAGGGCCGCGCCGCCGTCGGCGTCCACGGTGACCCCGGCCCGGGTGAAGGTGACCGCGCCCCCGGCCCCCGGGGAGATCACCGTGGGCCGGAACCGCTCGGTGTGCAGCCGGTCGGCCGCCCCGTGGGCGGCCCAGTGCGCCTCGACCGCGTCGAGCAGGCCGACCGGGCCGCACGCCCAGGTCTGCCGGTCGAGGTGGTCGGGCACCAGGTCGGCCAGCTCGGCCACGCCGAGCACGCCGTCGGTGTCGGTGTGCCGCTCCACGAGGCGGATCGCGCCCCGCCCGGCCAGGCCGCGCAGCTCGTCGGCGAACACCACGTCGGCCGGGGTCGGCGCGGAGTGCACCAGCACGACGTCGGCCGGGCCGGTCGCGCCGGCGCGGAGCATCCCCATCACCGGGGTGACGCCGCTGCCCGCGGTGACGAACAGGATCCGGTCCGGGGCGGTCGCGGGCTGCACGAAGTCGCCCTGGGCCTGGTCGAGCTGGACGATCGTGCCGGGCCGCACCCGGCGGACCAGGTGGTTGCTGACCCGGCCGTCCGGGATGGCCTTCACGGTGATCGAGATCAGCCCGTCGCGGTGGCCGGGGACCGAGGTGAGCGAGTACGCCCGCCACTGGCGGACCCCGTCGACGTCCACGCCGAGGCGGACGTACTGCCCGGGGGTGTGCCCGCGCCAGCCCCGCCCCGGCCGGATGGTCACCGTCGCCGCGTCCCGCGTCTCGGGGCGGACATCGACGATCCGCCCGCGCAGGGCTGCCCCGGAACGCAGCGGGGCGACCAGGTCGAGGTAGTCCTCGGGCAGCAGCGGTGTGGTGGCCGTCTCGGCGAGCCGGAACAGCCTGTCCCGGACTGTGAGCTTGCCGGGCGGGCGCGGGACGGTGGTGGTCATGCCACCAGGGTGACCCGCCCGGTCGCATAACATCTTGGCCAAGGAAGGTGAATCAACCGTAGGGTCTTGTTCCGGGAGAACAATCTATGTCGGAAGGGTCCGGGACCAGCCGCCGCGCTGCCCACCTCGAACTGGACGAGCCGATGGCCGCCCGGCTACGCGCCGCGCTGCCCCTGGTCGCCGAGCGGACGATCACCGCGATCACCGCCGAGGTGCCCGCCTACTCCGGCGCACTGACCGGCCAGATGCGGGCGAAGATCGAGAACGCCGTTCGCATCGCGCTGGGCACGTTCCTCCAGCTCCTCGGGCGTCCCCAGCCCTCGGAGCCGAGCGCCCCGCTGCTCTCGGCCCTGGAGGCCGCGTACGCGCTGGGCAGCGGCGAGGCCCGCTCCGGGCGCAGCATGGACGCGCTGCTCGCCGCGTACCGGGTGGGAGCGCGGGTGTCCTGGCGGGAGGTCTCCACCACCACCGTGCGCGGCGGGCTCGCCGCGGCGACGGTCGCCGAGTTCGCCGAGCTGATGTTCGCCTACATCGACGAGCTGTCCGCCGCCAGCGTGGCGGGGCACGCCGACGAGCTGGCCACCGTCGGCCGGGCCCGGCGGCGGTACCTGGAGCGGCTGAGCCAGCAACTGCTGGCCGGCGAGGCCGAGGACGTGCTGCGCCTCGGCGCCGAGCGGGCGGACTGGCCGGTGCCGCAGACCCTGACCGTCGTCCTGCTGCCCCGCAGCAGCCTGCGCACCGTGCTGACCGCGCTGAGCCCACACACGCTGGAGAGCGGCGAGGACATGCCGGGGGTGGACCCGACCGAGGAACTGGCCGTGCTGCTGGTGCCGGACGCGCACGGCGGCCGGCGACGGCCGCTCGCCCGGGTGCTGCACGGGCACCGCGCGGTGCTGGGGCCCGCGCGGCCGTGGCACCGGGTGGCCGGGTCGTACGTGCGGGCCACCCGGGCACTGCGGCTCGGGCTGCCCCGCGTCGGGGCCGATGCGCCGCTGGACACTGAGCAGCACCTCGCCGAGCTGCTGCTCAGCACCGACCCGGAGGCCCTGGCCGACCTGCGCGCCCAGGTGTTGCGCCCGCTGGCGTCGCTGCCGCCGGCCACCGCCCACCGGCTCGCCGAGACGCTGCGCGCCTGGCTGCTGCACCAGGGGCGCCGCGACGACGTGGCGGCGACCCTGTTCGTGCACCCGCAGACCGTGCGCTACCGGATGGCCAAGGTGCGGGAGATGTACGGCGACCGGCTGCACGACCCGGCGACCGTGCTGGACCTGACGCTGGCCCTGGCGATCCTGCCCGCCCCGACGGAATCGGACTGACGGCCCGGGCCGGGCCGGCACGGCCGGCAGGCCCCGGCCGGGCAGCGGGCCGTCGTCGACTCAGGGGCACGGGGGTGCGGGCGCGGACCCGGGGATCACGGGGCGCGCAGGATGAACGCGACCGCCTCCCGGGCGGAGGTGCTTCGCGCCGGCGGCCCGACCAGGTGGTTGAGGACCCGGGACCAGGCCGGCACCACCAGCAGGTGACCGGCGTCCGGGACGACCTCCAGGCGCGCGTCGGGCAACGCGTCGCGCCACCACCGACCGTGCTCCGGCCCGGCCAGACCGTCGTCGGCGCCGTACAGCAGCAGGGTGGCCGCGCGTACCTGGTCGGGGGTGAAGCCCCAGGGGCGCAGCACGTACCCGGCGATGTCGTCGACCATCCCCCGCGCGCCCTGCGCGAACGCCTCGGCCAGCATGTCGCCGATCCGGCGGGCGGCGCCCGGGGCGTCCAGCGCGGGCTGGTCGGCCGGGCCCGCCCCGAGCAGCATCCGGTACGCCCGCGCGTCCCACGGGTCGGCCGGGACCATCCCGGCCAGCCCGGCGTCGAGCCGGGCGCGGACCTGGTCGACCGGCTGGCCGCGCAGCGTCGCCATCATGTCCCGCTGCCCCGGGTCGACCCAGGGGACCTCCTCGTCGGGGGCGGGGGTGGCCAGCACCGCCAGCCGGCTCACCAGCTCCGGCCGGCGGGCGGCCAGCGCGAGGGCGACCCGTCCCCCGCCCGACCAGCCCACCACGGGCACCGGGCCGAGGCCCCGCTGGTCGAGCACCTCGGCGAGGTCGTCGGCGGCTGCGGGCACGTCGGCCCAGCCGGTGGCCGGGTCGGAGCCGCCGTAGCCGGGCCGGTCCACAGCGAGCAGGGTGACCCCGGCGGCGCGGGTGACGGCCGGGTCCGGATCGAAGGCGCCCGCCCCCGGGGCGGAGTGGCAGAACACCACCACCCGGTTGCCGCCCGCCCCGAGCCGGTGCACCACAGCACGGCGGCCGTCCCTGAGCGCGATGATCTCCCCGGTGCTGGACATGCGGCCGAGTCTGACAGCGACCGTGCGACCCCGAGCCGCAACGACGGGCGGTCACCCGATCGGGTGGCTGCCCGTCGTCGACGCGTCGGCTCGTACACCTCAGTCGCGTCTGTCGCGACCTCCACTGCGGTTTCCGGTCAGGCCGGGCCCGCCCGGCGGACCGCCGTGAACAGGGCGGCGAGGGTCACGGCCAGGCAGCCGCCGCCGGCCAGGGCGAACGTCAGCGGGGCCCCGTGGCGCTGGGCCAGCCAGGTGAACACCGCCGCGCCGACGCCGCCGAGCGAGAAGTGGATCGTCCAGAACGCGGCGGTGACCCGACCGAGCAGATGCTCCGGCGTCACCTCCTGGCGCAGCGACAGCGAGCAGATGCCGCCGATGCTCAGGCAGCCGAAGTAGACCAGCATCAGCGCGCCGACCTCGACGGGCCGGCCGGTCAACGCAAGGGCAGAGACGGCGACGCCGGTGACCGCGACCGCGCCGATCCAGCACGCGCCGAACCCGAACCGCCGGCGCAGCGGCGCGACGACCAGCGAGCCGGTCACCGTCCCGGCCGCCCCGGCGGTGAGCACCAGGCCGACCATGCCGTCGGACTGGCCGAGGCCGTGCTTGAGGTGGTAGATGACCACGTCGTCCATGCCGTAGGTGAGCAGAAGGAAGACGGTCAGCAGCGCGGTCAGCGGGCGCAGCACCGGGTGACGGAGCAGGAACCGCGCGCCGGCCAGGAACTCCGCCAACGGCCCCGTCCGGTCGCCCGCTTCGGCCGACGGGACGGCCCGCCCGGGCAACCGCACCAGCATCAACAGCGCCGCGGAGAGCCCGAAGCTCGCGGCGTCGACGGCGATCGCGCTCGCCGGGCCGAGCCAGCCGGACACCAGGCCGGCCAGCGCGGGCCCCCCGACGGAGGCCAGGGCGGTGCCGGCGTACAGCCGGCCGTTCGCCCGGGTCAGCTCCGGGCCGGGGACCAGGCCGCGCATCGCGCTGACGGCGGCGACCTGGAACAGCATCCCGGCCGCCGCGGCCAGGGGCAGCAGCACGAACAGCGGCCAGATCGGCGGGGCCGGGGCCAGCCACCACACGAGGGGGACCGCCGCGAACAGCAGCATCCGCGCCACGTCGGCGCCGATCAGCAGCGCCCGCCGGTCGAAGCGGTCGACCACGACCCCGGCGAGCAGGCCGGCGACCACCGCCGCCGTGCCGGAGACGCCGGTGAGCAGCCCGGCCGTGGCGATCGAGCCGGTCGCGTCGAGCACCAGCAGCGGTACGGCGAGCTGCGAGAACGAGTCGCCGAGCACGGAGAGGATCTGCGCCGACCAGAACGCGTTGAAGCCGCGGTTGCGCCACAGCGAGGCGGGCGCGGCCGACACCCCCGTGGTGACCGTCACCGGGACGAGGGTAGCCGACGGCGGTGCGGCGGGCGGGCGGGCCACTTCGGCCGACCGCGGTCGGCGGGAATTGCGCCATCCGCAATTAGCCGAATTAGGGCCTGTGTCGAAATCGTCGATGCAACCACCCTGTGGTCGCGACGATGTGCGCGGTAACGTCGCGTCCTGTCGTGGCGTGATCGTTTGCTGATTTATGAGACGACACGCCGGGCGAGCTCTCCAAAATCAGCAGACGATCGTGAAGCCCACCCCACTTAGGGCGCGGGGGCGGGGCGCCGACGCGGGTGTCGTCGCCGACCGGCGGACAACCCCGCACCGCCCCCTTTGCTCTGCTGCCCCCGGCGCAACGCTCGCGGAGCGTGACGGTTCTGCCGGCCTCACTGCCGGCGCCCGACGCGAAGCGGCTGCACCACGCTGGTGCTGGTGCTGGTGCTGCACAGCGGTGCTGGTGCGGGCGATGCTGTGCGGGCGATGCTGTGCGGGCGGTGCTGGTGTTGCGGTGGCGGCAGCAGAGCAAAGGGGGCGAGGGGGCATCACCCACCTGGCCCGTCAGCCGCTTGGACGGCGGGCCCGCTGTCCCACACCTCACACGCCCACCCACATCGGCCAGGACCTACAACCCTGGTCAGGGGTTTCGCCGCGATCTATCGATCAAGCCGCAGCTACCGCACCGACAACCATGATGGTGAGTGTCGCTACGGGGCCCTGGGGCCTGTGTCGAAGTCAGTCACCGCCACTCGTTGATGGCGGCGATCTGCACGGTGGCTTCGTAGCGCACGGCGAGCTTGTCGAAGCGGGTGGCGACTGGGTGCCCACAAGGTCTCCGGCTTTCAGGTCCTGCTTCCTCGCTGAACCAGCTACCGAAGACCTCACCCGCTTCCGACCTCCGACACAGGCCCTCGCGGGGGCGGAATCGTTCCGCACCCGAGTCGCATTTCTTACAACGGTCGATGCCGTGCCCCACCGAATGAAGATTGTGCGAATACCATGCTCTGGGTGAAGGAGAGTCATGGTCGCCAGCCATGGCCGGTGCGCATCCGTGGGGATAGCGGCCTGATTCTGGGCAGCGGGACGCTCCTGGGCGACCGGCACGTCCTCACCTGCGCCCACGTCATCGACAGCTCGGCCGGCCGGCGGGGGGCGGCGACGGGCGGCCCGCCCGCCACCCGGGTCATGGTCGACCTGGTCCGGCTGCCGCACCTGGCCACCCGGCCGGCGCGCGTGACCCCCGGCGGGTGGGCCCCGCTGGACGGGGACGGCCACGGCGACGTCGCCCTGCTCGAACTGGCGGACCCGGTCCCCGGCCAGCACGGCGCCGAGCTGCGCCGGCTCCCCCTCTGGCAGCAGCACGTCTACGCCTTCGGCTTCCCGAGGGAGTTCAGCGATGGCGAGACGGTCCATGCCGTCCTCGACGGGCAGGTCGGGCCGGGCGGGGAGCAGGTGCAGATGACCCCGGCGAACCCCGGCCTGTGGGTGCGGGGCGGGTTCAGCGGGGCGGCGGCCGTCGACGAGCGGACCGGCCACGTGGTCGGCATGGTGGTCTCCTACTACAGCGACCCGACCGCCGGCCGCTCGTACATGGTCCCGGTCGAGACGATCCTGCGCCACGCGCCCGCGGTCGCGCGGTGGGTCGTCGGCGGGTCCTCGGTGGACGAGGAGCTCGCCTCGCTGAGCCCGGGCCACCGGGACGGCCAGGCTGAGCTGCGGATCGCCCGGCTCTACGCCCGCCACTCCCCCGAGAACGTCCTGGTGATCGTCACCGGCCGACCCGGGTCCACGGTGTCGGCGGCGCTGCGCCGGGCGGTGGTGCTGTCCAGCCGGGAGCTGCGGCCGGCCTCAGCCGGACCGGCCGAGCCCGACGGCGACCCCACCGTCCCGCCGCTGGGCAGCATCGACCTGTCGCTGGACGCCTCCGGCAAGCCGCCCCGGGAGCTGGCCGAACGGATCCTGGAGTTCGTCGGCGCGGGCGAGCCGGCGGCGGGCCCGGTGGGCGACCTGGTCGGCGCGGCGGCGCCACGATCGGTGCTGATCGACGGCGTGGACGAGTCCACCGACCCCGACGAGCTCCTCACCGAGGTGGTCGGGCCGATCGTCGACCGGGCGGCCGAACGCGACCTGCGGGTGCTGCTGGGTTTCCGGGGGCCCGCGATCGACGTCCGGCTCAGGCTGCTCGCCCGGCGGATCGCCGGGCTGCGCGCCGCCGAGGGCCTGGCCCGCGCGCACCACCGCGAGCTGGCAACGCAGCTGACCGGGCTGCCGACGGTGCCCGCCCGGGCCACCCGGCTGCGGGTCCGGCTCACCGCCCTGCGCGCCGCAGCCGGGCAGCCCGACCCGGGCCCGCTGCCCGAACACCTGGCTGCTGCGGAGCGGGCCGCCGACCAGGCGCTGCACGAGGTGGTGGAGCTGCAGCGTCGGTTGACCGAGCTGGCGGCCACGCACCAGCGGCTGCGGGGGCTGCTGGACGCGCAACGGGCCCGCGCCGGCGTCGGCGGGCTCACCGAGCACCACGAACTGGGGGCGTCCTACCGGCGGGCCCACGACCTGCTCCGGGGCGGCCAGTGCGAGCTCGCCGAGGCCACCGCCGCCGTGCACGGGTACGCCGACCAGGTCCGGCGCGCCCTCGACGACCAGCAGGAAGGAGGGCCGTCCTGATGCGCTGCCCGCGTACCCCCGGGTGCCTCGGGGACGTCGACGCCGACGGCTTCTGCACGGTCTGCGGCCTCACGCCCGAGCCCGGGCGGCCGGCGGCGCAGCCCGTGCTCCCGGGCGGTCCGGTGGCCGGTGAGCCGGTCGGGGACAGCTCCTGGACGGTGGCCGGCCTCGTGTCGCTGCCGGTGCTGTCCTTCCCCCGGCACGGCCGGGTTTCGCCCCAGCTCAGCGTGCCCGAGGGCAGCCGGTCCTGTGCCCAGTGCGGGGGCCGGGTCGGTCGGGGTGGGGCCGACCGGCTCGACCACGGCTACTGCCCCGCCTGCGGGACGCCCTTCGCGTTCGTGCCCGCCCTGCATCCCGGCGACCTGGTGGCCGACCAGTACGAGGTGGTCGGGTACCTGGCCCGGGGCGGTCTCGGGCAGGTCTACCTCGCCGAGGACACCCACCTGGACCGCAACCCGGTCGCCCTGAAGCGGCTGCTCAACAAGACCAGCGCGGGGGCGCTGGCGATCGAGGTCTCCGAACGGCGGTTCCTGACCACACTGGACCATCCGAGCATCGTCCGGATCTTCAACTTCGTCACCGCCGAGGACCGGCTCTTCGGCGGGCAGACCAGCTACATCGTGATGGAGTACCTCGCCGGGATGTCGCTGCACGAGCTGCTCCTGGCCGTCCGTCTCGGCCGGGCGGGCGTCACGCTGTCGCTGGTGGACATCCTCGCGTACGGCCACGAGATCCTGACCGCGCTGGAGTACCTGCACGGCAAGGGCCTGCTCTACATCGACCTGCACCCGGGCAACGTCATCCGGACCGGGGACCGGATCAAGCTGATCGACCTCGGCGGGGCGCGCCGGGCTGACGACGACACCAGCCCGCGGGTCCTCACCCCCCACCCGTACCGGGTCGGCGACGAGGAGATGGCGACGCACGGGTTCACCGTGCGGTCGGACCTGTACGCGGCCGGGGTCCTGCTGGAGGAGCTGAGCAAACCCGTCGCCCGACCGCTGGCCCCCGACCCGGTCGGGGAGGAGTCCTTCCGCCGGCTGGTCGGCCGGGCCAAGGCCGGGTGGCGGCGCCGCTTCGCGTCCGCCACCGAGATGTCCGAGCAGCTCAGGGGCGTGCTGCGCGAGTTGCTACCGGATCTGCCGGCGGGCCGGGCGCAGGAGCCGTCCGCCGTGTTCGCACCCACCGCCGCGCTGCTCGACGCGGGCCTCGGCGTGGTGCCGCCGCTGGCCACGTGGATCGAGCCGGCGGCCGGTGAGCTGCCGTACCACGGTCGCCCGGACCCGGCCGCCGTGGCCGTCGGCCTGCCGGTGCCCCGGCCCGCGACCGGCGACCCGGCCACGCCGGCCCTGGCCCTGATCGGCGCCCTTGACCCGCGCGGCCTGCTGGCCCGGCTCGCGGCCGTCGAGGCGGAGTCGGTCGAGCTGCACCTGGCCCGCTGTCGGGCCCACCTGGAGCTGGCCGAGCCGGGCCCGGCCGGGGAAGCGCTGGCCGCCGCCCGTGCCCTGCTCCGCGAGGACGCGGTGGCCGACTGGCGGTTGACCTGGCACGAGGGGCTGCTGGCGTTGACCCGGTCCGACGTGGCCGAGGCCACCGGAAGGTTCGACGAGGCGTACCGCGAGCTGCCGGGCGAGGTGGCGCCGAAGCTGGCGCTCGGCTACTGCTACGAGCAGCAGGGCAGGGCGGAGCTGGCGGGCCGGTACTACCACACGGTGTGGCGTCGGGACCAGTCGGCGGCCAGCGCCGCGTTCGGGCTGGCGCGGCTCCGGCTGGCCACCGGTGACCGCGCGGCGGCGGTGCGGTGTCTCGACGAGGTCCCCCGCGTCTCCCGGCACTACGACGCCGCCCGGATCGCCGCCACCCGGGTGCTCGGGACGTGGCTCGGCGCCGACCCGCCCGACGCGGCCCAGCTCAACGGGGCGGTCCGCCGCCTCGACGAGCTGCGGCTCGATGGGGGCGCACGGCACGGGGAGTCCCGGGACCGGATGACCGCGGCGATCCGGCAGGCGGCCCTGGACCTGCTGCTGGCCCAGGGGTCCGACGGGCTGGCCGGCGGCGAGACGCTCGGCGGCGAGGTGTCGGAGCGCTCGGTGCGGACGCTGCTCGAGAGTTCCCTGCGCGCCCTGGCCCAGCAGGCGCGCACGCCCGACGACCACGGCGTCCTCGTCGACCGGGCGAACGCGGTCCGGCCGCTGACCAGACGCTGACCCGTGAGGAGCGAAACGGTGCGTAGCAGGCTCGACTTCGACCTGACGATCGGCCACGACAGGTTCCTCTCCACCAGGGACCGCCACCTGCACGCGATCCTCACCGTCACCGCCCGGGCCGGACAGTCCGGTGCCGGGGTGGACCCGGACGGGCCGGGACACGCCGAGGTGATCGTCATCGACTGCTCCGAGTCGATGGCCTATCCCCCTACCAAGATCGCCGCCGCCCGGCGGGCCACCGCCGCCGCTGTCGCCGTGCTGCCGGACGGGATCCGGTTCGCCGTTGTCGAGGGGACCCACGAGGCCCGGATGGTCTACCCCCGGCACCGGGGCCTGGCCATCTCCTCGCCCGCCACCCGGCACGACGCCCGGCAGGCGGTGAGCACGCTCGTCGCGATCGGCGGCACGGCGATCGGCACCTGGCTGGAGCTGGCCCGGGAGCTGCTGGCCACACACCCCGAGGCGATCCGGCACACCCTGCTGCTCACCGACGGCCGCAACCAGCACGAGACGCCGCAGCGGCTGGCGGAGGTGCTGGCCGGTTGCGCGGGGCAGTTCGTCTGCGACGCCCGGGGCATCGGCGACGGCTGGGAGCCCCGTGAGCTGATGCGCGTCGCCGAGGCGCTGCACGGCACCGCCGACGCGGTACGCCGGCCGGCCGATCTGGAGGCCGACTTCCGGGAGACCATGCGGGCGGCGATGGCCAAGCAGGTGGCCCGGGCCCGGCTGCGGATCGCCCTGGTGCCGCCGGCCCGGGTGCTGTACTGCCGTCAGGTGCACCCCACGGTGACGGACCTGCCGGTCACCCCGGTCGACGACCGGACCGTGGAGTGCCCGACCGGGTCCTGGGGCGAGGAGAGCCGGGAGTACCACCTCTGCCTGGAGGTGGACGGGACGGACCGGCCGAGGGGCGAGGACGTCCGGGTCGCCCGGGTCGACCTCCGGGTGGGTGACGCCCCGGCCGCCCGGCCGGAGAACGTCCTGGCGCACTGGACCGACGACCTGCTGCTGTCCAGCCGGATCGATCCCCGGGTCGCCCACTACACCGGGCAGGAGCAGCTCAGCCAGCTCATCGCCGACGGGTGCGACGCATACGACACGGGCGACCGGGAGGCCGCCGTCGGCCTGTTCCGCCGCGCGGTCGAGGCGGCCACCGCCGCCGGGGACGCCCTCCACCTGGAGCAGTTGCGGCTACTCGTCGACGGCGTCGACACCGGCACGGTACGCCTGCGCGACGACCTCGCCCGGCTCGACGTGATCAATGTGGCGCTCCGGTCGTCGTTCACGATGCACGACGGCGAGCCCGGGCCGGCACCCGACGACCCACCCGCACCCGGCCCCGGCCCCGGCGAGTCGCGCGCCCCCGGCCCCGACGAGCCACCCCGGGCCTGCCCCTGCGGTCACCGGTCGCCGTCCTGGGCCCGGTTCTGTGAGAACTGCGGCAAGGGGCTCCCGGCCCGCGACCGGACCGGGCCGGTGCAGGCGTGAGCGCCGCGCGGCCGACCAGCACCACCCGACGGAAGCTGCGGGGGTTCCTCGCCACGCTGCTCGTGGGCATCGTGGCCACGCTGGGCGGCTGTCTCACTGTCTTCGTCGGGGTGCACCGGACCACCGGCGCCGCCCACGACCGGTCCGTGCCGGCGGTGTTGGCCGTGTACGACGCCGAACTCGCCCTCCGGCAGGCGCACGGCGAGGCCCTGGCCAGCTTCTCCGCCGGCACCCGCCTGCTCGCCAGCCCCGGCGAGGCCTACCAGAACCAGATCGCCCGCGCCGGCCAGCAGCTCGCCCAGGCCGCTGAGGACAACGCCGCCGGGGAGAGCGGCAGCCGGGACATCCAGGTGGTCGAGGCATCGGTGGTGACCTACACCGGGCTGGTCGAGCGGGCCCACGCGTACTTCGCGCAGGACGGGGGCAGCGCCCTGGGCACCGCCACGCTGTGGGACGCGTCGACCCTGCTGGAGGAGATCCTGCGCCGCCTCGACGCCCTCGGGGTCAAGCAGATGCAGGCGCTGGGCGACCAGGCCGACAGCTGGTGGACCAGAGGGGAGATGACACCCCTCTGGCTCGTGCCGGTGCTGGCCCTGCTCGCGCTGCTGGTCTCCGCGCAGCGGTTCCTGCGCCGACGGTTCCGGCGCCGGCTGAACGTGCCGCTGCTGCTGGCGACGCTCGCGGTGGTGGTGATGGGCGCCACCACCGCGATGAGCCTGTGGTCGGCGCACCAGCTCGCCGACGCCCGGGCCGACACGCGCCAGGCCACCCTCGACCGCAAGGCGCAGCTCGCGGCGCTGTCCGCCCGCGACAGCGGCGACCTGGCCGCCCTGCTGACGGCCGCCTGCGGGCCGCCGGGCTGCCCGGACACGATCGCGCGGGTCAGGGGGGACGCGAGCCCGACGCCCACCCCGACCGGCAGCCCGACCCCCGCTCCCGCCCCGTCCGCGAGCGGCGCGGCGACGGCGTCCTCGCCCGGGGGCGCCGAGGCCGGTGCCCGGCACGGCGCGGACGCCGCCCGATCCGCCGAACGGGCCGCCGACAGCCGGGCCGGGGAGGTCGTCCTGCTCGCCGCCGCCCTGTTCGCCCTGGCGATGGTCGCCCTCGGCCTCCAGCCCCGTCTAGCGGAATACAGGTTTTCACAGCGATGAGACGCGTAGCCTTCGCCCTGATCCCGGTCCTGCTGGCCACCGGCGGCCTCGTCGCCTGCGCGCAGGCGCGCACCCTGAGCGTCGTCGCGTCCTGGGCCACGAGCGACGCCAGCAAGACCGAAGTGGACAGCACCGACGAGGAGCGCATCGACGCCGAGCTCGACAGCGGCAGCGAGGCCGCACCCTTCCTGGCGGTGCTGAGGGCCTTCACGAAGGAGACCGGCATCAAGGTCACCTACCAGGGCACCCGGGACGTCAGCCAGGTGCTGCGGTCCGGGGTCGACCGGGACCGGCCGCCGGACGTGGCGGTGCTGCCCCGGCTCAACGACCTGCAGACGTACGTCCAGAGCGGCGACCTGCACGCGCTCGACGACACCCTCGTCGCACGGGAGCGGGCGGACCTCGCGCCGCAGTTGCTCCACCTCGAAGGCCCGCGCGACGGGCATCCCCGGGTGTACGGCCTGTCCGTCGCCGCCCACGCCAAGAGCCTGGTCTGGTACGTCCCGGGCGGGCCCGGCGGTCCCGACCCGCAGCACCCCCCGGCGACCTGGGCGGAGCTGGTCCGGCTCACCGGGGACATCCGGGCCCGTGGAGGCGTGCCGTGGTGCCTCGGAATGGGCGCGCAGCCCCTGTCCGGGTGGCCCGGCACCGACTGGATCGAGGACATCCTGCTGCACCAGTCCGGTCCCGCCTTCTACGAGAGCTGGGCGGCGGGGGACGAGCCGTGGGCGTCCGCGCGGGTGCGGGCCGCCTGGGACGCGTGGGGCAAGCTGGTGGCGGCCGGCCGGCGCACCGACAACGCCCTGCTGACCAACTTCGACACGGCCGGGCTGGGCATGTTCGCCTCGCCGCCGAAGTGCCGCCTGGACCACCAGGCGTCGTTCATCGTCCGGGGCTACCAGTCGCAGGGCCCGTCCCGCGGGTTCGACTTCTTCCCGTTCCCGGCGTCCGGCCCGGCTGCGGCCGTTCCGGTTCAGGAGATCTCCGAGGACGTGGTGGGCATGTTCCGGGACACGTCCGAGGCCCGGGAGCTGATCGGCTACCTGGCCGGCGATCCGGCCCGCACGGTGTGGCGGGAGGCGAGCGGGCACCTGGCGTTCACCCTCAACGCGGGCACCGACCCCACGGCGTACCCCGACGGCCTGGAGCGGCGCATCGCACGGGCCCTGACCACCGGCACCCGCTGCCGTGACGCCTCGGACATGATGCCGGCGACGATGACCGCGGCGTTCCAGTCCGCCGTGCTGCAGTACCTGGACGATCCCGCGCTGCTCGACAGGTTGTTGACCGAGCTCGATACCGTGCGGGGCCGGACGCCCGAGGACCAGTGGATGAGGCTGCCCTGCCTCAGCGCCTGACGACAGCCGATCGAGAAAGGACGTGGCCGATGACCGAGGTGGTCGAGTTCGCCCTGGACGGCGGTGGCAGCGTGCTCATCGCCGTGGACGACACGCCGGGGATCACCCCGGCCTCCGCCGCCGAGGACGTGCTGCGCAGGGCCGGGATGAGCTTCAACCGGGCGATCGGCCAGGCGCGCGACGCGGCGTCCGCCGCGTTGACCGAGTTCCGGTCCATGGCCGACCGGCCGGACGAGGTGGAGATCAGCTTCGGGGTCCAGCTCAGCGCCGAGGCGGGCGCGCTGATCGCCCGCACCGGGGTGCAGGGGCAGCTCCAGGTGACCGTGCGCTGGCACCGGTCCCCCACCGCCTAGACCGACGCCTCTCAGGAGACCGCCGGTACGGTGGTCGAGCCCCGCCCCACAACTGTGAACCTTCCCACCTAGCGCGGCTGAGGCGCGTGGGGCGAGCCGACCGACCCCGCTCACCGGGTGGTCCGGGGGGCGACCCGGTGTCCCTATGATCCGGGGATGGCATTGCTGCACCGGGCGGAACTGCGCCCCACGAAGCTCGAACTCCTGGCGACCTGGCTCCCGGGCCGCCCCTGGTTCCGGGGCACCGACGGGGACGCGGTCGAACGGGTCGCGGCGTACCGGTTCGACGACCCCGCCGGAGCGGTCGGGATCGAGACCATGCTGGTCGTGTCCGGGGCGGGGCCGGTGCACCAGGTGCCGCTGACCTACCGGGGCACGCCGCTGGACGGCGGCGAGGCGTGGCTCGTCGGGACCTGCGAGCACTCGGTGCTGGGCCGGCGCTGGGTGTACGACGCCTGCGGCGACCCGGTGTACGCCGCGGCCCTGGCCCGGGCGGTGCTCACCGACGGCGCCCAGGCGGAGGAGTACGTCGAGGTGGACGGCCGGCGCGAACACCGGGCACCCAGCATGGCGGTCGCCGCCGACGGCCCCCGGCCGGCCGACGTCCCGGCGATCGGTCCGGTCGACCGGGTCGAGGACGGCGATCCGACCCGGATCGTCGCCGGCCCGGTCGAGCTGGCCGTCGTCCGCTGTCTCGGCGCCGACACCGACCTGACCGGGCGCCGGCTGACCGGGACGTGGGCCGGCCGGCCCGCCGTGCCGCTGGCGTACGCCTCAGTGCGCTGACCGCGCGGCGGCGTCGGGTACTCCCCCGGTCGGCGCGGGCCCCGAGGGCTCAGTGCGCCGCCACGACCACCACGTCCGGCTCCAGTTCGACGAGCCGGGCCGGGCGCACCACCAGCAGCAGGACCACCGTCGCCGCCACCATGCCGCCGGCGACGACCACGGCCATCGCCACCGCGCCGGTGCCCAGCGCGCCCACCAGGGGCGCGGCCAGCGCGCCGACGCCGAACTGCACCGCGCCGAGCAGCGCCGAGGCGGTGCCGGCCGCCTCGCCGTGCCGGGACAGGGCCAGGGCCGGCGCGTTCGGCATCGCCAGGCCCGCCGCCGCCAGCACCACCCACAGCGACGCCAGCAGGCTCGGCAGCCCGCCGAGCCCGGTCGCGGCGAAGGCGAGCATTGCCAGCCCGGCCACGGTCCCCACGGCCAGGGCGACCACGAGAATCCGCTGCGGCGAGTAGCGACGCAGCAGTCGTACGTTGCCCTGGGTCGCCGCGATCAGGCCGACCGCGCCCGCGCCGAAGGCCAGCCCGAACTGCTGCTCGTTCAGCCCGTACTGCTCCTGAAGGACGAACGACGACCCGGCCACGTACGCGAACAGCGCCGCCATGGCCAGCCCGGCGACCAGGACCAGGCCGACGAACGTGCGGTCCCGTAGCAGCGAGCCGTACACCCGTGCCGTTGCGCGCACCCCGCCGCGCCGGCGTCGTTCGGCCGGCAGCGTCTCGCGCAGGCCGAGCGCGGCGACCACGACGAGCAGCACACCGAAGGCGGCCAGGGCGACGAACACGCCGCGCCAGTCCGTCCAGCGCAGCAGCCCGCTGCCGAGGGTCGGCGCGAGGATCGGCGCCGCGCCCATGACCAGCAGCAGCCGGGACAGCAGCCGGGCGAACTCCGTGCCGTCGAACAGGTCGCGGACCACGGCCATCGCGACCACCGACGCGGCGGCGACACCGAGTCCCTGCACCACCCGCAACGCGCCGAGGACCGCGATGTTCGGCGCGACGACGCAGAGCAACGAGGCCACGACGTGCAGCGCGATGCCGGCGATCAGGGGCTTGCGTCGCCCGACGGCGTCGGACAGCGGGCCGATCACCAGTTGGCCGAGGGCGAGGCCCGCCAGCGTGCCGGTGAGGGTCATCTGGACCGCCGCCGACGTGGTGCCGAAGTCGGTGACGAGCGCGGGCAGTGCGGGCAGGTACATGTCGATGGTCAGCGGGCCCACCGCGATCAGCGAGCCGAGGACGAGGACGAGCCGCAGGCGCTGCCGTCGGCTCATCAGGTCGCCCGGCATCCGGGGCGCCGCGGACGCTCTGCGGGTGTCGACACCGGCGGCGGTCACCGGGACGATTCCGACCGGTGGGCGCGGCGTCGGATGGTAATCGGTTCAGCAGTCACACCTGGCTGCAAACCCGGATCCGCCGAGGTGATTCCCCTTCTCCCCAAAGGTGACAGACGTCACCGTCGGTGACGATCAGCCGCCCGGTCGGGGCCGGGCCGGTACGTGACCGGGTGCCGCCGGTGGGTCGCGGACCTCCGGCGGCACCCGGTGGCGGGTCAGTTCCGGTTGATGGTGAAGGTGGACGTGGTGTTCTTGACGTCCTGGGCGTTGTTGCTCATCCGCAGGTTGTTGAAGACGACCGAGCCGACGGCCGGGCCCTGACCCGCCTCCGGCATCTCGTTCGCCCAGATCCCGAAGCCGGACTTGGCGTCGAACGCGTCACCGCTCTTGCGGGCCCCGCTGATCGAGATGTTGGTGAAGATCGTGTCCTTGACCGGGAACTGCGGCTGACCGCCGACGTAGTTGGTCTGGAACATGATGCCGCTGTAGGTCGGGTCGACGATGTCGACGTCGCTGACCCGGATGCCCTGGAACACCTTCGAGGCGGAGAAGACCCAGATCGCCGGGAAGGTCTGCCCGCCCCAGAAGTGCCCACCGGCCCGCACGATCGAAATGTTCTCGAACCGGGTGGGCGGGTCGGCCCCGAAGCCGTTCATCGGGTACCCGAAGTCGAGCGAGCTGATCGTGATGCCCGAGTAGACCAGGGTGTCCGCGATGTAGATGTTGCGGAACGTGTTGGCGTAGCCGCCGTAGACGGCCACCCCGGCGGCCCGCCAGGTCAGGGTGGAGGTCAGGTTCTCGTAGATGTTGTCCCTCATGTCGGCGCCACCCGCGTCGATCGCCGAGAAGAGCGCGAAGCTGTCGTCGCCGGTCGCCCGGGCGTCGTTGTTGCTGACCAGGTTGTTGGTGCTCCCGTTGGTCATGTTGATGCCGTCGGCGAACATGTTCCGGATCCGGGAGTTCTTGATGGTCATGTAGTCGGTGTTCGCGCCCCAGTAGAGGCACACCATGTGCTCGTTCCAGATGTTGTCGATCACGATGTTCGACACGTTGGAGAAGTCGAACACCTTGCCCGGGCCGTCGATCCGCGAGGTGTAGTTGCCGAAGTAGGCGAAGTTCGCGAAGGACGAGCCGGCCGCCGAGTTCTCGGCGCGGAAGCCGATGTCGGTGTTGTCCTGGCCTGAGGGGGCGTTGAAGCGGGTGTACCAGGGGCCGGCGCCGGTCACCTTGACAGCCTTGCCGTACACCTGGAACTTCGACGCGGTCGAGTAGTTGCCTGCGGGCAGGTAGACCCCGACCAGGTTGCCGGTGGTGTCCATCCGCACCCGGTCCAGGGCGTTCTGCACGTCGGAGTGGGTGAAGCCGGCCGGGGTGGTGTACTTCGCCGGGTCCGGGTTGGCGATCGGCGCGACCTGCTCGGTGTTGACGAAGTCGATCGCGTACGTGGTGGTGTTCGCCGGGTCCTTCTGGAGCCGGATCCTGCTGCCGGCCGGGACGGTCGAGTTGAGCATGACGTTGGCCTCGTCGTAGATGTGCCGCGGTCCGCCCGCGCCCGGCGAGTTGCCCGGGCTGGCCTCGGCCCCGTAGAGCCAGGCGTACCGGGAGGTCAGGTCGATGGCCTTGTGGAAGGTGCCGTTGACGTAGACGTTCAGCGTGGAGTTGATCCCGCCGCCGCCCGGGGCGTCCGGGATGGAGAAGCGGGTGACCAGGGTGTTGGTGCTGGCCCGGGTGGTGAACTCGACGTAGCTGCCGGTGGTGTTGAGGGTGACCGCCCGCCGCCCGGACGCCTCGCCGGCCGGGTCGCCGATGTCCCGGTTCGGCCCGATCACGGCCGCGCCGCCGCCGACCACGCCGTCCTCGGCCTCGTACATGTCGTACGGCATGTTGGCGCCCCGCCCGACGAACAGCGGCCGTTCGCTGGTGTTGTTCTGCTGCTTGACCGGCAGTTCGTTGGCGTCGACGGCGAGCGCCACCCGGACGGTGTACCTGCCGTTCGCGGCGGTCCAGGTGCCCAGGTTGACCGGGCCGACGGTGGCCCCGGCGTTGATCACGCCGGAGTACGAGCCGGTCAGGGTGCGGACCACGGTGCCGGCGTCGTTGAGCACGGTCAGCGTGATGCCGTGCGCTCCGCCCGCCGAGGCGACGGTGCCCGCGTTGCGCAGGGTGACGGTGAAGGTGACGGTGTTGCCCGCCGACGGGTTGCCGGGTGTCCAGTCGACCGACTGGGCGACCAGGTCCGAGCTGGCGACCGGGCTGACCACCAGCGGGGACGGGCTGGTGTGGCTGTTGTTCGTCTCGTCCTGCTCGATGACGGTGTTGGCCTCGTCGACCTTGGCGCTCAGCGGGTAGCTGCCCGCCGCGCGGGCCCCGATGTTCGCCGTGACGGTGGTCGAGGCGCCGGCCGCGAGGGCCCCGACGGAGGCGGTGCCGACCCGTACGCCGCCCAGGTAGAGGGTGACGTTGGTCGCGGCGGAGGCCAGCGTGCCGGCGTTGCGGACGGTGGCGGAGACGGTGACGGCGTCGGTCTCGGTGGGGTTGGCCGGGCTGGCCGACAGGCCGGTGACGGTCAGGTCCGGGTTGGCGGCCGGCGTGCCGATGACCTGGAACTCGGCCACCTGCCCACCGGGGGCGCCGGAGTTGGTGGTGAAGGTCAGTCGCACGTCGGCGGCGGTGGCGGAGACCGGGATGGTCACCGTGTTGCCCGACGCCGGGTTGAACGGGTAGCTGGCCGGGCCGACCAGGCTGGTGAACGCCGAGGCGCTCTGCTCCCGGCCGAGCACCTGCACCGTCTGGGTGCGGGGGCCCCACGACGCGTCCGGGTTCAGCCTCAGCACCACCGAGCTGACGGCGGCGTTCGCCCCGAGCTGCACGGTCAGGGTGCCCGGCTGGCCGTTGCTCTCCCAGTACGTCGCCGCGTTGTTGTCGTTGGCGTTGGTCGCGACGAACGTGTGCACGTACGACGAGGCGGTGATCGGCTTGCCGACGGCGAGGTTGGTGCCGCCGGTGCCGCTGCCGGTGCGGGTCACCGTGTTGCTGTTCGCCGACTGGTTGCCGGCGGCGTCGCGCGCCCGCACGTGGTAGGAGACGGTGGCGCTGGCGGGCTGGTTGTCGGTGTAGGCCAGCACGTTGCCGGCGACGCTGCCGCGCAGCGCGTTGTTGGCGTAGACGTCGTACCCGGTCACCCCCACGTTGTCGGTGGAGGCGGTCCAGGTCAGTCTGATCTGTCCGCCGGCCGGCTGGGTGTAGGCCAGGTTGGCGGGCGCGCTCGGCGCCTGGGTGTCCCCGGCCGCCGGCCCGTACAGCTCGAACTCGGAGACCTGGCCGGCGGGCCAGCCGGTGTTGGCGGTGAGGTTGAGCCGGACGTACCGGCTGCTGGCGGCAGCGAACGTGATGGTCACCGTGTTTCCGGTGGCCGGGTCGAAGGTGTACCCGGCGGACGCCTTCAGGGTGGTGAAGGACGAGCCGTTGGTGCTGCCCTGCACGGACAGCGTCTGGGTGCGGGCCTGCCAGACGGCGGCGGGCGGCAGCTTCAGCACCAGCCGGTCCACGGTGACGGTGGCGCCGAGGTCGGCCTGGAGCCACTGCGGGAAGGCGTTGTTGGCGCTCTCCCAGTAGGTGTCCGGGTTGCCGTCGTTGGCGTTGCCCGGGCCGTAGTTCTGGCTGACGCTGCTGGCGGTCATGGTGGCGGAGATCCCGGCGAGGGCCGCCGCCGTCGCGGGCGCCGGCGCGGCGCCACCAGGGGATTCGGCCTGGACGGTCGACGCGGCGGCGGGCAGGGCGGGGACACCGGAGACCAGCAGTCCGGTGGCCAGCAGGCCGGCGGTCAGCCACCGGCTGGGGGTACGTCGTCTCGTGCTGTTTCCGGGCATGGCGGAGCTGCACCTTCTCTCGGGGGTGGTGGTGCCCGCCGCTGGCCGGGGGTGCCGCGGCGGGGTGGGGCTGCCGGGCCGGCCGGGTCGCGGGGACGGCCGACCGGCCCGGAGACTGGCGCCGTCAGGCGGAGTGGACCTCGAACTCGGAGAGCTGCCCGGCCGGCCAGGCGGTGTTGCCGGTGACGGTCACCCGCACGTACCGATGGGTGGCGGCGGGGAAGGTGACGGTCACGGTGTTGCCGCTCGCCGGGTTGAACGCGTAGCCGGCGGAGGGCTTGAGCGTGGTGTACGAGGAACCGTCGGTCGAGCCGAGCACCGCGACCGTCTGGGTGCGGGTCTGCCACGCGGTCGCCGGTGGCAGCTTCAGCACCACCCGGGACACCGACCGGGCTGCGCCCAGGTCGACGGTCAGCGACTGCGGGAAGGCGTTGTTGGCGCTCTCCCAGTACGTGTTGGCGTTGCCGTCGACGGCATTGCCGCCGCCGTACACGTCGGCGTGGCTGGTCTCGCTGACCGGACGCCCCAGCGCCAGGTTCCCGGCGGGCGGCGGGGTGGTGGTGGGCGGCGGCGTGGTGGGCGGGGGCGTGCCGCCGTACACCTCGAACTCGGAGAGCTGGCCCGCCGGCCACCCGGTGTTGCCGGTGAAGGTCAGCCGCAGGAACCGCCGGCTGCCCGCCGGCACGCCGATCGACACGGCGTTGCCGGTCGCCGGGTTGAACGTGTACCCGGCCGAGGAGACGAGGGTCGAGTACGCCGAACCGTCGGTCGAGCCGGCGACCGCGAGGGTCTGGGCCCGGGTCTCCCAGCCGGCCGGCAGCTTCAGCACGACCCGGTCGGTGTTCACCGCCGCGCCGAGGTCGACCGTGAGCGTCTGCGGGAACGCGCCGTTGGCGCTCTCCCAGTAGCTGGCCGGGTTGCCGTCGACGGCGTTGCCGGCGACGTAGTTCTGCGACGTGCTCGACGCGGCCACCGGCCGGCCCTGGGCAAGGTTCCCGCCGGTGGGCGGCGGCGTGGTCGGCGGCGGCGTGGTGGGTGGTGCGGTGGTGGGCGGGGTGGTGGTCGGGGTGCCGGTGGGCGGGGTGGTCGGGCCGTTGCCCCACTGCGGCGTCGGCCACGGCCCGCAGTACGGGGTGGCGGTGTACCAGCCGGAGTTGCCGGCGCCCTGGCTGATCTGGAAGCCGCCGCCCACGCAGTTGTGCATCGGGTTGCTCTGCGCGATACCGGTGGCCCGCACTCCGGTGAACGACACCTGGCTGGGCGCCTGCACCTGGAGCGCGTACGTCCCGGCGCCGTCGATCCGGACGTTGTTGAGGTTGATCCCGCTGGTCTGCCCCTCGATCCAGTGCAGCGCCGCGTAGGAGCTGTCCAGGATGTCGGTGTCGGTGACGTTGACCGTGGCGCCCTGGATCGCCTCGTTGAGCGCGGAGAACCAGATCGCGCCGACGCCGAAGTTCCAGTTGTAGTCGGAGTTGCCGTTGCGGATCAGGGTGTTGCGGGCGATCGTCCAGGTGCCCTTGACCGCCGTGGCGCCCTGCACCCCGGGGTAGCGGTTCGCGACGTGGATGCCGCCGCCGTTGGTCACCGAGTCGGCCGTCACGTTGTCGGTGATCCTGATGTCCCGGCCGCCGTAGCTGACCAGGTGGTTCGCCAGGATCGTGACGCCGATGGTGTTGCGGGTGAAGGAGTTGTTCACGTTCGGCACGCTCTGCGCCCACATCGCGAGGGCGTCGTCGCCGGTGTTGCGGACGAACGTGTTGGTCACCGTCGAGTTGGTGACCCCCCAGTGGAAGTTCACCCCGTCGGCGGTCTGGTCGAGGATCCGGCTGTTGCGGATGGTGAGGTTGTCCATCGGGCCGTCCATCCAGGCCCCGACCTTGGTGTGCTGCATCCAGACGTTGTCCACCACCGAGTCGGTCATCGCGCCGCCCATGGCGTTGACCTGGTCGTCGTCGACCCGCTCCCGGATGTCGCCGATGATCGCGAAGTCGCGCAGGGTGACGTTGCGGCTGGGGCCGCCGGCCTCGTGCGGCCGGATCTCCCCCGTGTACCCGCCGCCGGGGACGTACTTGCCGTAGATGCCGGCCGCGCGCTTGCGGTCGGTGGGGTGCCGGCCGCCGAGCACCGAGTACCACGGGCCCGCGCCCCGCAGGGTCACCCCGTCGACGACGACGTGGTCCCAGAGGGTGAAGGTGCCGGCGGGAATCCAGACCGCCCTGCCCTGGGCCCTGCCGGCGTCGACCGCCGCCTGGAACTTCGTCGTCGAGTCGGTGGCCCCGCTCGCGTCCGCGCCGAAGTCGGTGACCACGTCGAGGACGCCGGCGGGCTTGGTGATCGCCGTGACCAGCTCGAAGTCGGCCAGGTCGATGGTGAAGGTCGGCGACTGGGCGGTCGAGGAGACCTGCAGACGGATCTTCGTGCCCGCAGGGTACGTGGTCCCGAACATCGCCCGGGTCTCGTCGTAGAAGTGGTGCGGGTTGGTGTCGCCCGGATTGTTGTTGAACGGGTATCCACCGTAGTACCAGCCGTACCGGGAGGTCACCGGGACGGCCTTGACCAGGGAGCCGTTGGCCCGCAGGTCGATGCTGGCGTCCCGGCCGGTGCCGGCGGCGTTGTCGGGCAGGCTGTAGCGGAAGGTCACCGCGTTGGCCGGGGCGGTGAGGGTGAACTCGACGTACTCGCCGACCGCGTCGAGGGTGACCGCCTCCCGGCCGGACGCCTCGGACGGCAGTTGGCCGTAGTAGCGGGTCGGGCCGATCCTCGTGCCGGTGTGCGTCGCCTTCTCCGCCTCGTGCTCGACGAACGGGACGGTGGCGCCACGGCCGACGATGTCGAACGGGGACAGCCCGGCGGCGCGGGCCGGGGTCGCGGTGGACAACGAGACGACCGAGACGGCGGTCGCCACGAGCGCGGCGCCGGCGAACGCGGCCAGCACGGCGCGGGCGGGTCTTCCGGTGGGTGCAACGGTGGTGCCGGTGGTGTGGTGGGCCATGCGAGTGGCTCTCCGTTTCGTCAGCAGGCCAGGTCCCCCGTGGAAGGGTCTTTCGCTGCGGCTGGTCCTCCTTCCGATCGGGCGGGCGGCGTGTCGGCGGTGCGCAGCCAGACGGCGGTGTCGGGCGGGAGGAGGTCTCCCTCCAGCGGCCCGCTGGCCAGCAGCCGCGTGTCGTGCGCGGGCAGCGGCACCGGGGCCGCGCCCAGGTTCACCAGGCAGGTGAAGGCGGGACTGCGGGCGAAGGCGAGCACCCCGTCGGGCGCGGCCAGCCAGCGCATCTCCCCGTCGCCGAGGCCCGGTTCGGCGCGGCGGACACCGAGCGCCGCCCGGTACAGCTCCAGCATCGAGTGCGGGTCGTCGGTCTGCGCCCGGACCGTGCGGTCCTTCCACTCGGCGGGCTGGGGCAGCCACGGCGCCCCCGCCGCGCCGTCGGGGCTGAACGCGAACGGCGGCGCGTCGCCGGCCCAGGGCAGCGGCACCCGGCAGCCGTCCCGACCGTGCCCCGAGCGGTCCCACATCGGGTCCTGGCGCAACTCGACCGGGATGTCCTCGACCTCCCACAGGCCCAGTTCCTCGCCCTGGTAGACGTAGACCGCGCCGGGCAGGGCCAGGCTGAGCAGCGCCGCCGCGCGGGCGCGAACGGTGCCCAGCTCCAGGTCGGTGGGGACGCCCTCGCGCTTGGTGGCGAAGCTGAACGTGGTGTCGTCCCGGCCGTACCGGGTCACGTGCCGGGTCACGTCGTGGTTGGAGAGCACCCAGGTGGCGGGGGCGCCGACCGGGGCGTGCGCGGCGAGCGTGTCGTCGACGCACCGGCGCAGCGCCGTCGCGTCCCAGGCACAGCCGAGGAAGTCGAAGTTGAACGCCGAGTGCAGCTCGTCGGGTCGCAGGTAGTTGGCGAACCGCTCCCGGTCCGGCAGCCACACCTCGCCGATCAGCGCCCGGTCGCCCGGGTACCCGTCGGCGACCCGCCGCCAGCTCCGGTAGATGTCGTGCACCGCGTCGAGGTCGACGAAAGGGCTCGGGGCGCCGTCGGTCTCCTCGGGCAGCGCCGGGTCCTTGACCAGCAGTGCGGCCGAGTCGATCCGGATGCCGTCCACCCCCCGGTCGAACCAGAACCGCAGGATGTCCTCGAACTCGGCGCGCACGCGCGGGTGGTCCCAGTTGAGGTCGGGCTGCTCGGGGGCGAACAGGTGCAGGTACCAGTCGCCGGGGGTGCCGTCCGGGTTGGTGGTGCGGGTCCAGGTGTCCCCACCGAACTGGGACACCCAGTCGGTGGGCCGCTGGTCGCCGCCGGGGCCCCGGCCGGGGCGGAACCAGAACAACTCCCGCTCGGGGGCGTCCGGGCCGCCGGCCAGCGCCGCCTGGAACCAGGGGTGCGCGTCGGAGCAGTGGTTGGGCACCACGTCGACGATGATCCGGATGCCCCGCTCGTGCGCTTCGGCGATCAGCGCCTCGGCCTCGGCGAGGCTGCCGAACGTCGGGTCGATGTCCCGGTAGTCGGCGACGTCGTAGCCGGCGTCGGCCATCGGGGAGGGATACCAGGGGCTGAACCAGATGGCGTCGATGCCGAGCCCGGACAGGTGACTCAGCCGGGACCGGATGCCGGCGATGTCGCCGATGCCGTCGCCGTTGCCGTCGGCGAAGCTACGTGGATACACCTGGTAGATCACCGCTCCACGCCACCACGGACAATTGTCTGCTGTGGGCACGGCCACCTGCTTTCTGCGTCGGTACGTCGGCGGATTCGCCGGACCTGGATGTGTGTCGGGCGAACGGTCGTTGTTCGCCGCCGCGGGTCGCGCTGGTGGTGGTACGGCGCGTCGGCCCCTCATCGAGCCCGGCTGAAGGCTGCGATGCTCAGCGTCCGCGCCTTCGGGCTATCCCTTGAGGCTGCCTGTGGTCAGGCCGGACATGATGTTCCGCTGGAAGATCAGAAAGACGACGACGGTCGGGATCGCGGCAATGACCGACGCGGCAATCACGACGTTCATGGGTGTGCCGCCCGAGAAGGCGTAGATGCCGACGCTGACCGTCCGGGTCTCGGGCGACGGCATGACCAGCTTCGGCCAGAGGAAGTCCTTCCAGACCGCCGTCACGGCGAAGATCGAAACTACGCCGAGGATGGGGCGCGACATTGGCAGGATGATCGACCACAGCGTGCGCAGCGGCGTCGCCCCGTCCACGAGGGCCGCCGCCATCAGCTCCTCCGGGATCGAGTCGAAGAACCGTTTCAGCAGGAAGATGTTGAACGCGTTCGCGACGGCGGGCAGCCAGATCGCGAACGGCGAGTCGAGCAGGCTGATGTGCAGGATCGGCAGATCGATCACGGTCACGTACTGCGGAACGATGAGGACCATCGCCGGAATCATCAGCGTCGCCAACATCAGGCCGAGGATCACGTTGCCGAACGCCGGTCGAAGCTTCGACAGGGCGTACGCCGCGGCGGTGTCGAGGACGAGTTGGAAGAGCAGCGCGCCGGCCGCGTAGTAGAACGTGTTGAACAGCAGCTTGGCGAGGTCCAGGTTGTTCCACGCGTCGGCGTAGTTCTGCGGTTGGGGATCCTTCGGGAACAGCGACGGTGGGGTCTGCGCGATCTCCTGGCCGGACTTGAGCGCGCCGGTGACCATCCAGTAGAGCGGCCCGAGGAAGACGAGCGTGAAGCCCACGACGACGACGGTGAGCAGCGTCCAGTAGATGATCCTGCCGCGTCCCCGCCTGAGCTGGGCATGGGAGACGAGGGTCCGGGCCCCTGGGTCCTGTGCCATTTCCTCGCCCCGTCCTAATCCTGTTTCGTGCTCAGCCGCACGTAGACGGCGGAGAAGCCGGCCAGCACCACGAGCATGATCACGCCGAGCGCCGCAGCGCCGTTGAGGTCGTTCTGGAAGAACCCGTGCTGGTAGATGAGGTATGCCACCGAGGTGGCGGAGTCCTCCGCGCCCGTACCGTTCGCGAGGATCAGCGGCTCGATGAAGAACTGCATCGTGGCGACGATCTGCAGCATCGCCAGGAGCCCGAGGATCAGCCGGGTCTGCGGGATCGTGACGTTACGGATCCGCCGCCAGATCCCGGCGCCGTCGAGCTCGGCCGCTTCGTAGAGTTCGCCGGGGATGTTCTGCAGTGCCGCCAGGTAGATCAGTACCGCGCCGCCCATGTTCATCCAGGTCGACGCGAGCACCATCGCCGGCATCGTCATCCCGGAGGACTGCATCCACTGCGAGGTGGGCAGGTGCAGCGCCTTGAGGATCGAGTTGAACAGTCCCGCGTCGCTGGGGTCGTACGCGTAGAACTTGAAGAGGAAGAGCGCCGAGGCCGGCGGCAGCATCACCGGCAGGTAGACCAGGATCCGCAGGTATCCCCTGGCGTGGCGGAACTCGTTGAGCAGGATCGCCACGAAGAACGGCACGGCGTACCCGAGCACGAGCGCGAGAACCGTGAAGAAGAACGTGTTCTTCCAGGCCGTCCAGAAGCTGGGGTCGGCGATGATGCGGTCGTAGTTGTCCCAGCCGACCCAGGTCGTGACGCCGCGCCGGGTGCGCTGGAAGCTCATGACGACGCCACGGATCATCGGGTACCAGGAGAAGAACGCGAAGCAGACCACGGCGCCGAGCAGGAACGCGTGCCCGGTGAGGTTGTCTCGTACCTTGCGGCGGAGGCTCGCGCGCCGCGACCCTGCCGGGTCCGACGAGGCGGGGCGTCCCGGTTCCCTCCTGGTCCTCGGGACGGTGGTGATCGCCAAGGCAACTCCTGCGTGATTCGGTGACCGGACGGTGCGGCGCGGAGGGTGTGGGGGCCGACGTGCCGGCCCCCACACCATCGGATCAGCCCTCGGCGGCGAGGAGCTTGTTGACCTTGCCCTCGGCCGCGGAGAGAAGTGCGTCGATGTTCGCGTTCGGGTTCGTCAGCACACCGGACATCGCGGCGTCGAGCACCGCGTAGATCGCCTGCGCGTTGCGTGGCTCACCCTTGATCGGCACCGGATTCGCCTCGAAGATCGCGAAGTTCGCGGTGTCGACGTTCGCGTTCGCCTTGCGCAGTTCGAGCTCCTGCTTCTGCGCGTCGCTGCCGTTGGCGAAGAGCAGCGGCTGGGGCAGGCCCACCGGGTAGTTCTGCGGCTTGGCCCGGACGTAGTCGAACTGACCCTTGCCCGGCGTCAGCTTCTGGTACGCGATCCACTTCAGACCGGCCTTGACCTGCTCGGCGGATTGGCCCTTCTTGAAGAAGTAGCCCTCGCCACCACCGAGCGTTCCCAACGCCTTCCCGTCCTGGCCGGGCAGCGGGGCCATCGCCCAGTCCTGGAACTTGCCCTGGAACTGGCTGACGATCGCCTGGGTGGCGTCGGGCGCGCCGATGAACATGCCGACCTTGCCCGCGCCGGCGTTGGTCAGCAGGTCGCCCCACTGCAACAGTTGGCGGGCGCCCATGCTGTTGTCGCCGTACCGCATGTCCTTGAGATTCTGCAGGACCTGCTTGCCCGTGGCGTTGTTGAAGTCGGCCTTCTTGCCGTCCGGGGTCAGCACCTGCCCGCCCTGGGAGTAGAGCAGGGAGGTGAAGTGCCAGCCTCCGGTGTTGCCGGCGCTGTACTCCGCGTAGCCGGCGATGCCGTTGCCCAGCGCGGAGATCTTCCTGGCGGCGGCCCGGACCTCGCCCCACGTCTTGGGCGGGTTGTTCACGTCGAGCCCCGCCTGCTGGAACAGGGCCTTGTTGTAGACCAGGCCCATCGAGTAGTTCTTCACCGGGACGGCGTAGAGCTTGCCGCCGTCGCTGAAGACCTCCTTGAGTGCCGGGTCGACGCTGTCCCAGGTCGGGACCGTGTCCTTGTCGGCGAACTCGGTGATGTCCATCGCCTGACCGGAGTCGAGCACCTGCTGGAGATCGGTCATGTACCCGTAGAACACGTCGGTCACGGTGCCGCCGGCGAGGCGGGCGGTGAAGTCCGGCGGGTTGTTGCACTGCTCGCCGACGCTGATGCTCTTGACGACGATGTCGGGGTTCTGCCGCTGGAACTCGGCGACGTCGTCGTTCCAGTTCTTCAACAGCTCTTTCTGGGAGCCGACCGGCTGGCAGTCGACGGTGATGGTCACCTTGCCGCTCGCATCGTTCGCTGCGTCGTCGCTCTTCGTGGAACAGGCCGCGAGGCTGAGCCCCAGGCCGGCCACGAGCGCCAACGCCGCAGCCTTCCGGTACTGCGGTACGGACATCTGTCCATCCCTTCGGGAACGGGTGTCTCCATGAGCTCGCTGAGCTGCGGTGACCGGCACCGGCGGCCCTGCTACTGATCTGTATCGCCAGGCGACCTGTCCCTGCGGCCGGTTCGGTCCGGGCCAGGCTGTGAGTGGAGTCACTGTAGCGAGACGAACTCATTCCGGCAAGGTATCGATCGCTTCATGAAAATAAGCGACTGACGGACGGCAGATGTCGACAGAGCCTGGGAGTTGGCCCGAATGGCAGAGTCTGCCCCTTTTGGCGCTCACGGTGGGGTGGGGGCCACGCTGGACGGTGGAGAGGGCCGCCGGCGGCTCAGGGCCGGCAACGACGAAACGACCGCCGACCGCGAGAAGCGGTCGACGGCCGGAGCGTTGCTCAGCGGCGAGGGAGGCGGCCGGTGGCCGGATGGCCGATCAGTGCCCGGCGCGACAGGTCAGCGGCGGGAACGGCGGCCGGCGGGCGGCCGGCGACGGGGGCGGACCCGGATCAGCGGCGTGGGGCGGGCGCGGTGGAACCGCGCACCACCAGTTCGGGCTCGAACAGCAGCTCGTCGCGCAGGACGCCGACGCCGTCGATCTGGGTGACCAGCAGGTTCACGGCTGCCTGGCCCATCGTCTCGATCGGCTGCCGCACGGTCGTCAGCGGCGGGTCGGTGCAGGTCATGAACGCCGAGTCGTCGAAGCCGACCACCGACACGTCGCCGGGCACCGACAACCCGAGCCGGCGGACCGCGCGGATCGTGCCCAGCGCCAGGACGTCGCTGGCGCAGATGACGCCGGTGACGCCCCGGTCGACCAGCTTGGCGGCGGCGACCCGAGCCCCCTCCATCGAGAAGCTGGACCGCTCCACGCACTCGTCCGGATCTGCCCAGCCGGCGATCCGCGCCAACGCGGCCAACTTGCGCCGCGACGGAACGTGGTCCTCCGGGCCCAGCACGATGCCGATCCGCTCGTGGCCGAGCGACCGCAGGTGCCCGTACGCCTGCTCCACCGCGACCGCGTCGTCCGTGGAGACACGGGGGAAGTCCAGCGCGTCGACGCCCGCGTTCACCAGCACGACCGGGAGCCCCCGGTCGGTCAGTCGGCGGTAGTGGTCGTGCGAGGCGCCGGCGAGCGCGTACGACCCGCCGGCGAAGATGATGCCGGACACCTGGTGGTCGAGCAGCATCTCGACGTAGTCCGACTCGGGCACGCCGCCGATGGTCCGGGCGCACAGCGCCGGGGTGTAGCCGCGCTGGGCCAGCGTCCCGGTGACCACCTCGGCGAGCGCCGGGAAGATCGGGTTCTGCAACTCGGGCAACACCAGCCCGACCAGCCGGGCCCGCTCCCCCCGCAGCTTGGTGGGCCGTTCGTAGCCGAGCACGTCCAGCGCGGTGAGCACGGCGGTGCGGGTGGACTCGGAGACGCCACCGCGACCGTTGAGCACTCGGCTGACCGTCGCCTCGCTGACGCCCGCCTTCCGGGCCACCTCGGTCAGTCGCTTCGTCACGCCGCAATGCTACGTCACACTGCTGCAAAAATTAAACAGCGCGGTGACGCAGGAAGTCATCCACCTGACGTGAATCGACTGGAGACACAACCCGGTCCAGGCACAGCGCCGACCTACGTTTTCACTACCAGTGCGTCGGCTGTGGCTTGTGCACCCGACGTCTGCGCGTCGACCGGTGCCCGACCTGCAACCTCATCAACGCGCGGCAACCCGACCGCGAACCGACCCTGGACGCCTACCACCAGCGCATCAACGACCTGCTGGCCGCAGTACCCGAACCAGCCCGGCTCGTCATCCGCCGCTACGTGCGGTGGGCCGTCACCCGTCCTCTGCAACGCGACATGTGCTAGAGTCACCGCCGCCCCAATCTAGGGGGAAACTGGAAACTCTTGAGGGAGGTGAGGTTGATGACCGTCGCGGTGATGGCTGCTGCCCGCAGCGTCCGGTCCATCCTCACGTCCCGGCCCCTCGCCTGAGCCCTTCCGCCACGTCCGCGACGAATCCGCGGACGCAACGCAGGGCTTCCCAGGGTCCCTTTTCGCAAGGGTTCTACGTTGTTGCCTTCCGATTCTTTTTCTCCTAGACCATCTTCCGGCGGCGGCCTTTCCGCATACGGCTGGGATACAAGGCTCGAACTGTCCTTCACATCGCATCGCGCCGCAGGTCTCATCCCTGCACGCATCATCGGCGTCGATCGTGGCAGGTGTGACGTCATCACCGAGACCGGCCTGCTGCGGGCCGGCACCTCATTGGTGGGCGCATCGGACCCTGTCTCGGCTCCGTGTACCGGCGACTGGGCCGCCCTGCGCTCGGGCCATGAGCCCGAGCTGACCGCTCTGCTGCCACGTCGCAGTGTCATCGTCCGGTCCTCGGCCTCACGCTCCTCGCATGGTCAGGCCCTAGCCGCCAACATCGACACGGCCGCCTTGGTCGTCTCTGTCGAGGTCCCGTTGAACCTGGGCCGCATCGAACGGCTGCTGGCCCTTGCCTGGGAGAGTGGCGCGCTCCCGGTAATCGTGCTGACCAAGGCCGACCAGTCAGCCGACCCCAGCACGGCCACGGCCGAGCTGACCCAACTGGCCCCCGGTGTGGAGATCATCACCACCAGCGCCGCCAATGGTCACGGGCTGGAACTACTGACGGCCGCGCTTACCGGCACGGTTGTACTGCTCGGCCCGTCCGGAGCCGGCAAGTCGACGTTGGGCAACGCACTGCTGGGAACTCAAGTACTGGCGACCGGCGCCGTGCGAGCCCAAGACGGCAAAGGTCGCCACACGACAGTCCGCCGTCAGATGGTCCCGCTGCCAAACGGCGGCGTGCTCATCGATACCCCGGGCCTGCGCGGGATCGGCCTGTTCGACGCTGACGATGGCCTGCAGCAGGTCTTCGCCGAAATCGAGCAGTTCGCTCAGGAGTGTCGGTTCAGCGACTGCGGCCACGACTCCGAACCCGGCTGCGCCGTCCAAGCCGCGATCGCCGCCGGCGAGGTGGGCGAGCGTCGCCTGGACAGCTACCGCAAGCTCCACCGGGAGAACGCCTGGGCCACTTCTCGCAGCGACGCACGGCTACGCGCCCAACGCGAGGATCACAAGAAGGCCATTACCCGATCTCTGCGCGAGACCTACACCTTCCGCGACCAGCAGGGACGGTCGTGAGCCAGCCGGCCGCAGAACACGATGTTTCTCGGCCCGAACCTCACTGCACCGCCGACGTTTCCATCCCGAAGAACGCCGAAGGAATATCCAACATGTCCCATAGCTGGACTACTCGACCCGAAACCGACCAGGACATCATCGCGATCCGCGAGGTCACCCTCGACGCCTTCCCCACACCGCTGGAAGCCGACCTGGTTGAGGCGCTGCGCACCGACCCAGCGTGGCTACCCGAGCTGTCCATCGTGGCCGAAGGTGCCGACGGTACCGTCGGCGGATACGCACTATTCACCCGCTGCCACGTCGGCGACGCCCCGGCCCTGGCACTCGGCCCCTGCGCCGTCCTGTCCCGTTACCAGAAGCAGGGCGCGGGCTCAGCCGCGATCCGGGCCGGTCTGAAGGTCGCCCGCACCATGGGCGAAAACCTCGTCCTCGTACTCGGCCACGCCGAATACTACCCACGGTTCGGGTTCAGCCGGGCCTCCGCCTACGGGATCCGCCCGTCTTTCGAGGTGCCCGATGAGGCCATGATGGCGCTCGTATTCGACAACGCCCTCCCGGTCCCGAGCGGCACCATCATCTACCCGGCGCCATTCGGCGTCTAATCCATCCGGGGCTGTTCGGGGCGCTACACAAAACTCGTCCCGAACAGCCCCCGCAACAGCGGTTGAGTCGGCCTGGGGCGTGGTGTCGGGATACGCCCGGCCCGTTTCCCCAGGCCGCTCGTCCCCGTGCGATCGGGGTGCTTGGCGTTCCCGGCGGATGATGAACCAGGTCCCCGGCCGGGAGTTCCCACAACTCGTCGTGATCGAGGCCGGTGAGGCGAGGTTGCCGATGCTGCGTTTGACGTGGGACCAGACGCCCTCGGTGGGGTTGAGGTCCGGAGGGTAGGCGGGCAGCCGGATCACGGTCGGCCAGTCCCGGCCGGCGATCATCTGCCGCATCGCTGCGCTGATGTGGGTGTTGAGATTGTCCCAGAGCGGCACGATCGGACCGCCAAGCTGCTGGTGGGCGGCGTCGAGCAGGGATGTAGCCGGCTTCGGCGGAACTGCGCCGCTCACCCCTACGGCCGCGATGGGTGATGGTGCGGTAGATCAACCGAGGACGGTGGCCGGGCTTGTAGCAGGTCAGACCCGCAATGGAGGTCCGACCGGAGCCCTTGCCGGACACCGGCACGACCGGGGTGCGACCGTCCCCCACCTTCACCCGGGTCCCACGGCCTCGGCATACCACGTGACGATTGCGGCCATCAGCTTGTCGACAGAGTAATCGGTCTTTGTGCGTACACCGTCCGGGCTGAGGAATATGGCCTTGAAAGGCCACGGCCCCTCCATGTGACCCACATGCTCCTCTGTGTCGTCGGTCAGTACGGCCGCGCGCCCGTCATCCAGGGTCACCACCCAGTAGGCACCGCCGTCCTCGTGGTCGTGATACATGTGTATCCGGGCCGGATCGACGCCCGCCGCCAACAGCGTGCCGATGACGTCGTATCGATTTGCGGTGCGATCGGGATGCGGCATCTCCCTCCACTCCACCCGGCTCGCGATGAGCGGCACCTGGCCGGGCCGGGTGAAGCCCGGCTCGGGGCGGTCGGCGGGGTCTCCCGCATGCATGTCGACGTGACCTCCTTCGTGACGGTTCCGGCGGTGCCCGACGATGCTGCCACTTCGAAAGTCGAGCAGTCCCACGTTCCGTGGGACTGCGGTGGCAGCTCGGCGAGTCCGGCGGCGGTCCTGTTCGGCTCGCGGCCGGCGAGAGGCCGGCAAGGGCGCGCTCACGCACTGGTACGGACGGACGCGGGACGGCAGCGGTTCGACCGTCCCGCGCCGCACCTCACGCGTTGCGGCGGTACACCTCGATGTACGCCGCAGACCGGTACTGTTGCTTCACATCCTCGGCCAGGACGCCGATCCGCAGCGGACCGGTGCCGGTCTTCGAGCTGACGCTCGTCTGCGCCGGGTCCAGAACGCCGGTGGGCAGGGTCACGGGCTGCTCCACCACCGCGGAGTGGTACGCCTCCGTGCCCCCCAGCCACCAGACCAGGACGTCGCGGGCCGCGACGTTCCGCGCGTTGTCGATCCGCCCGAGTGTCTGGTACTCGTCGGCCAGCACGCGGGGCAGGAACCGGCCCCACACGGTGTACCTGTGCGGACCGAAGGTGCCCAACGAGTAGCCGTGGCAGAAGAACCTGTCGTCGCCGACGACGTTGGGCCCCGGCCGCCACGCCTCCACGCGGGCGCCGAGATCCGTGCGTACGGACAGGTTCAGCCCGCTGACGTTGTTCGCCAGCGCGTTCTGGTTGAGGATCTGGTCGCCATTGGTCAGGTCGAACGGCTGCATGGGACTCCTCAGTCGCAGGTCCGGGAGATGTGGGTGCGGTTCGACCCTCAACCATTCGGTCACCCACGGCAAGCATGCGGTCACCAAGCCGACCGGGGCCGCTTCCACCGCCCAGCGGCACGCCGCCGCACGGGACCGGAGGAAACACGAACGCGGTGAGCACCCCGGGGGGGGCAGGGCCGGGAGGTGCCGGGACCAGCCTCCCGGCGCGTAGGAATCTTCCAAGATCAGGATAATTTCATGTAAACATTCTTCACTCAGGCATCGATGCTCGTTACGATCTCGCCAGGAACGTCTTCTGGATCAAGCCAGGCGGACGCATACCCGACCCGCCGGCGACGGCGGCAACGGGTGGGCGGAGACGCCGGTCGGGGCCGAGCACATCGTCGGCCGTGATGTGAGGTCCAGCCCGCCACCCCACCCCACTCCGTAGTCGAGAGGCGTCAATGTCCAGTTTTGGTAACTCCGCCGTGCGACGCCGCACCCTCCTCGCCACCGCGGCGGGCGTACTGGCCGCACCCCTGCTCGCCGGTCGCGCGCAGGCCGCCCTTCCCCGCGTCTACATCGACCCGGGCCACGGCGGCACCGACGCCGGCGCGGTCGGCAACGGCCTGCAGGAGAAGAACCTCACCCTCGCCATCTCGCTCCAGGTGCGCGACATCCTGCTGGCCAACTACAGCGTCGACGTGCGGATGTCCCGCACGACCGACCTCACCCGCAGCCTCGCCTACCGCACGGACGACGCCAACGCCTGGGGCGCGAACATCTTCGTGAGCATCCACATCAATTCCGGCGGCGGCACCGGCTTTGAGAGCTACCGCTATCCCACCGGGGGTTCGGGGGCCCTCGGCCTGCACAACGCCCTCCACCCGCGGATCATCGCCGGCATGCGGTCGATCGGATCGGTGACCGACCGGGGGCAGAAGACCGCCAACTTCCACGTTCTTCGCGAGACCGCCATGCCGGCGGTCCTGACCGAGAACCTGTTCATCGACTCGGTCGCCGACACGAACCTGCTCAAGCGCGCCGACTTCATCACCGCCGTCGCGCGCGCGCACGCCCAGGGCATCGCTGCCTACCTGGGCCTGGCTACCACCCCGCCGTCGTTCAGCACCATCGTGGACAACGCCACCGCGGGCCGCTTCACCGCGAGCACCAACTGGTCCTCCTCGGCCTACTCGGCGCAGCGCTACGGCACCGAGTACCGCTTCGCCAACCCGGTGCTCGAAAGTGACGCGGCCTGGTTCAAGGTGAACATCCCGGCGGCTGGCAACCACCGGGTCGATGTGTGGTACCCGGCCGACGCCGGCTACAACAGCTCGGCGCCGCACGTCGTGGTCACCGCCGCGGGCAACCAGACGGTGAACGTGGACCAGCGCACCGGCGGCGGGGCGTGGCGTTCGATCGGCACCTTCAACCTTGCCGCCGGCGACCGCAATCTGGTCGGCGTGAGCCGCTGGACCAACGCCGCCGGATACGTGATCGCCGACGCGGTACGGGTCACCCGGGTCTGAGCTGACCGGGGCGTTCCTGACGTCCGGACCGGCGGGCACGAACCCGCCGGTCCGGCGACGGAGCTGAGGGCCGCCGGTTGTAGGCCCCAACCTCACCCGACTCGGACTCATTGACCTAGGCCACGACCTGGCTAGGGCCGCGCGACAGGCCGGCAGGGACGGCGGTATCCGCCGGGTGTTGGTGGGTCCGGGCTGTCCGGATGGTGGATCATCAATCGGTGGCCGTGGATCTATGATGGTCGGGCAGGTTCGTCACCACGCCGGAAGGACTCGCCATGCCCCAACCGCTCCGCCGCCGGCTCGCCCGCCTCGCGGTTGTCGCCGCCGCCGCGGCAGCCGTCAGCTTCACCGTCCAGCCGGCCCCGGCCGCCGCCGTGCAATTCGACTGGAACGGCTATTTCGTGACCTACGACGAGTGCGAGCTCCACCGCATCGAGGCCAGCTACTGGGGTGAGGTGAGCAGCAACTGCGAATACCGCACCCTGCCCAACAGCGAATACAACGGCTGGTACTTCCGGGCTTGGCTCCCGGGGTAAGACCGCCGGGCGACCGGATCAGGTGGCGGCAGCGTACGCCGGGCTCACGCGTCCCGCCCTGCCGCCACCGAGGTCACCGATCGCAGCCGGTACGCCGACCGGCGGGCCACCGCGCCGCAGGGCGGTGCGGGTTGGCGCCCGCGGTCCCGCCGGGGTCAGCCGAGGGTGGCGAAGGCGAGGGAGAAGGCCGGTCGCCGGGAGGATCCGAGCGCGGTCGTGTTGGACACCCAGTCGATCCGGGCGGCGAACCATGTCCCGGCCGCGACGACCGGCAAGGACGCGGCGAAGAAGGTGCCGGGGCGTAAGCGGGGCCCGGCCGTGGACGCACTGGGGCTGATCATCGCGGTCGTGGTGACCGCGGCGTCGGTCACCGACAACGCCATCGGCATCCGGCTGCTCGACAAGGCCATCGCGCACACCCCGGCGGTGACCCGCGCCTGGGTCGACGCCGGGCTCAAGCAGGACGTGGCGCTACACGGCACCGTGTTGGGCGTCGACGTCGAGATCGTCAAACGATCCGACGTCAGGCCAGGGTCCGTCCCGGTCCACAGACGGTGGATCGTGGAGCACTCGTGGTCACGGACCCGCCGTCGGCGCCGGAGCAGCCACCCGGAGGTGCGCAAGCCGACGAGGCACGACGGCTGACCATCGTCGCCTCGCGGTGCAGGTCAGCTCGGCCTGCCCACCCCGAACGCCTTTTCCTTCCTGCCCCCGGCCCCGCTCCGACTGCGCCCCGGGCCCAGGAACGCGCCCGGCGACCGTCGACCCGTCGTCGTTTCACCAGCGTGCGGGGCAGGTGAGCGCGCTGCCGCCCGCATCATGCACGCCAATATGTCGTGACTATTGTTTGTAAGGACATACTGTTGTAACGTCCGTGATCGCAAGGTTCTCCCCCATCCCCGTCCCACGTCCGGGAGGCACAATGCGCTTCAAACCCGACCGCCGTCTGCTGACGGCGGCCTCGTTCTGCCTGACAGCGGTAGTTGTCGTGGCGTCGACCTCGACGCCGGCCGCCGCCATGGCCGTTCCGACCGTCAAGGCGGAACTCGAGACGCCCACACTGTTCGACGATGCCGCAGGCGGCAACGCCAATGCAGACGATCCTGCGATCTGGGTGCATCCGACCAACTCGGCCAAGAGCCTGGTGGTGGGGACCGCCAAGGAAGGCGGCCTGCGGGTCTACAACCTGTCCGGTGGGCTGGTGCAGAGCATCGCGGCGCCGGCAGCTCCGGGGCCGGACGACGAGCCCGGCCGATTCAACAACGTGGACCTGCTGTACGGGGTCCGGGTCGGCGGCGCCACTGTCGACCTCGCCGTGACGACCGACCGTGGCCGTGACACGCTGCGGGTCTACCGGATCAACCCGGCCGGTGGCAGCACGGCGCTCACCGATGTGACGAGCGCGGCGGCTCCGCTGGTGTTCTCCGCGGACGCGGGAGAGGTCAACGACGGGCGCACGGCCTACGGGCTGGCGACGTGGAAGGACCGCGCGACCGGGCGCAACTACGCGCTGGTGAGCCAACGGCACGAGACCAGCGTGGCGCTTCTGGAGCTCACCGTCACCCCGGCCGGGACCGTCACCTACCACAAGGTTCGCAGCCTCACCCTGCCGCAGAGCTTCGCGCTGCCCAACGGCACCACCTGGACGCCGTGCGACGACCCTGGCGACCTGCCGCAGGTCGAGGGCATGGTGGTCGACGCCACCAGCGGTGTGCTCTACGCCGGTCAGGAGGACGTCGGTATCTGGAAGGTGTCGGCAACCCTGACCGGGACTCCGGTCCTGATGGACAAGGTGAAGGAGTTCGGCCTCCCGCTCGCCTACGACCCGGTGACCGAGGAGTGCTACCAGTCCGGCCCCGATCCCGGCTACGGTGGCACGCACATCACGGCCGACGTCGAGGGCCTGACCATCTACTACCGGGCCAACGGCAAGGGCTACCTGTTGGCGTCGAGTCAGGGCGACAACAGCTTCGTGGTGTACCAGCGCTCCGGCGCCAACACCTTCCTCGGCTCGTTCCGGATCGGGCCGCACTCCGACCCCACCCACCCGGACGGCTCGGAAGAGTGCGACGGGGCGATGGTGATGAACGTGCCGCTCGGTGACCAGTTCGACGAGGGTCTGTTCGTCGTTCAGGACGGCTTCGACGGCCCTGAGGTGCTCGACGGCAATGGCGAGCCGCGCACCACGACGAACTTCAAGTTCGTCGAGTGGGACGACATCGCCGATGATCTCGATCTGGCTGTCGACCCGACCGGCTGGACTCCCCGAAGCTGAACACACCGTCGCCCGGTCCCGCGTCGCGGGGCCGGGCGACGGCGCGTGCGTCACGATCAGCGCTCGACGAGTGCGATCTCGAAGGTGTACAGCGTCGCCCGATAGACGTGCGAGCCGTATTCGACGGCACGGCCGTTGTCGTCGTAGGTCGTGCGGGTCATCGTCAGCAGTGGTGCGCCACGCCGTTCGTGCAGCAGCTTCGCCTCCGCGAGGGTCGCGGCGCGCGCGCCGATGCGCTGGTTGGCGACCCGCATGTGGACGGCGGCGGCGCGCAGCATCTCGTAGAGGCCACGCTGCTCCAGCCGTTCGACGGTGAGGTCGGTCAGCCCGTCCGGCAGCCAGTTGTGCATGATCGCCAGGGGCTCGCCCTGCGCGCACCGCAGCCGCTGCAGGTGCACCACCTCGGCGCCCGGTGGGACTCGCAGGGCGAAGGCAACGTCGTCCTCGGCCGGAACACGAGCCATCTTGAGCACGGTGGTGGTGGGTCGCTTGCTGGCCATCGCCAGGTCGTCGTAGAGACTCGACAACTCCACCGACCGCTTCACCATGCTGTGCACCACCTGCGTGCCGACCCCACGCTTGCGCACCAGCAGCCCCTTGTCGACGAGGTGCTGGATGGCCTGCCGCAATGTCGGGCGGGACAAACCCATCTGATCGGCCAGCTGGATCTCGTTGTCCAGCCGGTGGCCGGCGGGCAGGGTGCCGGCGTCGATCATCGCCTCTATCTGCTGGGCGACCTGGAAGTACAACGGGACCGGACTCGTCCGGTCGAGCGTGATCGACAGAGAAGTGGTCAATGGTTCCTCACGCTTCGTCGCAGACCCTGGCTTGACACCAACAAGTTAGCAGACATCAGAATGTCCTGACAAAGTCTTGACTTCGGTGTGTGACGGGGACTACGAATCATGGCATGCATCGTGCTGGCGCCTGCCGCCACCGATGTTCGACACGTGGGAGGTATTCGTTCATGCGCATTGGACTGCTCGGCGTCGGACGCATCGGTGCGACACACGCCCAGTTGCTCGCGAGTCACCCCGAGGTGACCGAGCTCGTGCTCGGCGACGTCATGCCCGAGCGCGCTCGTGACGTGGCCGAGCGCCTTGGCGTACGCGCTGCCGGTCCGATCGACGAGGTGTTCGCCACGCCCCTCGACGGCATCGTCGTCGCCACGCCCACGGCCACGCACGCCGACCTGATCGAGCGCGGGGTCGACGCCGGGCTGACCGTGTTCTGCGAGAAGCCGGTCGCGGCCGATCTGGCCCGAACGGTCGAGGTCGCCCAGCGGGTGGCGGCGGCCGACGGCCGGGTGCAGGTGGGGTTCCAGCGCCGCTTCGACGCGGGTTACCGAGCGGCCAGGGAGGCGCTGCGCAGCGGCGCGATCGGCACCCTGCACCGCCTGCATCTGCTCACCGCCGATCCGGCGCCTCCGCCGGCCGAGTACATCCCCCTGTCCGGCGGGATCTTCCGCGACTGCCACATCCACGACTTCGACATCGCCCGCTGGCTGACCGGCCAGGAGGTCGTCGAGGTCTACGCCACCGGCGCGAACCGGGGTGCCAGCTTCTTCGCCGAGGCGAGCGACGTCGACACTTCCGTCGCCATTCTGACGTTCGCCGACGGCACCCTGGCGACCCTGCAGGGCTCGCGGTACAACGGCGGCGGTTACGACGTACGGGCCGAACTCGCCGGCACCGAGTCGACCTTCGTCGTCGGTCTTGACGACCGGGCGCCGCTGCGCTCGGCCGAACCGGGCGTCAGCTATCCCAGCGGTGAGCCGTGGCCGGACTTCTGGCAGCGCTTCGGCGCGTCCTACATCGCGGAGATGAACGCGTTCCTCGACTATGTGGCCGGGCGGCGTAGCAGCGCATGCACGGTTGCCGAGGCGCTCGAGGCGCTCTACATCGCCGAGGCCGCCGACCGCTCGCGGCGTGAGCGCCGGCCCGTGCGGGTCGAGGAGATCCGCGCCAGCGGCTCCGCGAACGGGCTCGAGCGCTCGGCGGTGCTGGCATGACGCGGCGACTGGCGGGCGCGCCCATCTCCTGGGGCGTGTGTGAGGTGCCCGGCTGGGGCCACCAGCTGGACGTGGACCGGGTGTTGGCGGAGATGGCGGCCCTCGGGTTGACGGCCAGCGAGTTCGGCCCGGACGGGTTCCTGCCCGCAGACGGCGCGGCCCGCCAGGAGACGCTGCGACGGCACGGCCTGCGGGCCGTCGGTGGGTTCGTGCCGGTGGTGCTGCATGGATCGACCCAGGATCCGGTGTCAGAGGTCGCCGCCGCCCTGCGGCAGTTCCGGGCGGCGGACGCCGGTGTCCTCGTCCTCGCCGCGGCGACCGGCCTCGACGGATACGACTCCCGCCCGGAGCTCGACGCCGACGGCTGGCGGACCCTGCTGTCGAACCTCGACCTGCTGGATCGGGTGGCCGCCGACGCCGGCGTGACCGCCACGCTGCACCCGCACGTGGGCACCATGATCGAGAAACCGGAGGAGATCGAGCGGCTGCTCGACGGCTCCGGCATCGGGCTCTGCCTGGACACCGGCCACGTGCTGGCCGGCGGCGGCGATCCGGTGCGGCTGGCCGGCCAGGCCGCGGAGCGGGTGAAACACGTGCACCTCAAGGACGTCGACGCGGGGCAGGCCCAGCGGGTCCGCGCCGGTGCGGTGAGCTACCGCGACGCGGTCGCGCAGGGCCTCTACCGCCCGCTCGGCCAGGGTGACGTGGACATCGCCGCCATCGTCGCCTCGCTGGAGGAGGCCGCCTACGCCGGCTGGTACGTACTGGAGCAGGACCTCGTCCTGGACCGGGAACCGCCGCCCGGGGCCGGACCGGTCACCGAGGTCGCCGCCTGCCTGGCCTATCTGCGGGGGCTGCCGTCGTGACCGACTTCGACCTCATCACCGTCGGTAGGTGCGGCGTCGACCTCTACCCGCTGCGGTCCGGTGTCCCACTGTCCGAGGTGGACACCTTCGGTCGGTTCCTCGGCGGGTCGCCGACCAACGTAGCGGTCGCCGCCGCCCGACTGGGACGGCACGCCGCGGTGGTGACGCGCACCGGAGACGACCCGTTCGGCGATTTCGTGCGGGCCGCGCTCAAGGAATACGGGGTCGACGACCGGTTCGTCCGGTCGGTGCCGCTCCTCAAAACGCCGCTCACCTTCTGTGAGATCTTCCCGCCGGACAACTTCCCGCTGTACTTCTACCGCGAACCCAAGGCTCCCGATCTGGAGATCGCCGCGCAGGAGTTGGACCTGGACGCGCTCGGCGCGGCGCGGATCGTCTGGCTCACCGGCACCGGCCTGTGTGCCGAGCCCAGCCGTGCCGCGCTGCACGCGGTGCTCGCCCATCGCCGCGGACCGACCGTGCTGGACCTGGACTACCGGCCGATGTTCTGGTCCTCGGCCGCGGAGGCCACCGGGCACTACCGGGCCGCGCTCGCCAGCGGGGCGGTGAGCGTAGCTGTCGGCAACCGTGAGGAGTGCGCCGTGGCCACCGGTGAAGACGATCCGGAGCGGGCCGCGCAGGCGCTGCTCGACTTCGGTGTCGCCCTGGCCGTGGTGAAGCTCGGACCGGAGGGAGTGCTCGGCTGCACGGCCGACGGCCAGCGGGTACGGGTGCCACCCACCCCGGTCGAGGTGGTCAACGGCCTGGGCGCCGGCGACGCGTTCGGCGGCGCGCTCTGCCACGGCATGCTCGCCGGCTGGCCGCTGCGTCACACCCTGCGGTACGCCAGCACGGCGGGCGCCATCGTCGCCTCCCGGCTGGCCTGCTCCGCTGCCATGCCCACTGCCGACGAGGTGTCGGCCCTGCTCGGGGAGAATCCGGATGTCTGATGCCAGTGCCCAGATCGGTGACCTGGTCCGGCGCCGCGCCAGCCGGCCCGCGGTGGTCGCGGAGTCCGCACAGGCCCGGCGGCGGCTGGCCGACTGGGGCGACCAGCGGCTCATGATCATCGCCGCCGACCACCCTGCCCGCGGCACGATCGGGGTGCGGGACCGGGCCAACGCGATGGCCAGCCGGGCCGACCTGCTCGACCGGCTCTGCGTAGCGCTTACCCGCCCCGGCGTGCACGGTGTACTCGCCACCGCCGACATCGTCGAGGACCTCATGCTCCTCGGCGTCCTGCACGACAAGCTCGTCATCGGATCGATGAACCGTGGCGGCATCACCGGCTCGGCGTTCGAGCTGGACGACAGGTTCACCGGCTACGACGCCGAGACGATCGCCGCGATGAACTTCGACGGAGGCAAGATGCTGTGCCGCATCGACCTCGATGACCGCGGCACGGTCAACACCCTGGAGGCGTGCGGCCGTGCGGTGACGGCGCTGGCCGGACGCGGCCTGATGGCGATGGTCGAGCCGCTGCCGGTGAGCCGGGTCGACGGCCGGACGCAGCTCGACCAGCGCCCCGAGGCGCTCATCCGGGCGATCAGCATCGGCCAGGCGCTCGGCGCGACCTCGGCGTACACCTGGTTGAAGATCCCGGTCGTCGAGGAGATGGACCGGGTCCTCGATGCCACCACGCTGCCCGTGCTGCTGCTCGGCGGTGAGGCGCCGCCCGAACAGGCCTACGCCGGTTGGCAGAAGGCGCTGGAACTGCCCGGCGTGCGCGGACTGGTGGCCGGACGAGCGCTGCTCTACCCGGCCGACGACGATGTGGCGGCCGCCGTCGACGCGGCCACCGCCCTGCTGTGAAGGCGGTGAGCGCGATGCACATCTCCCGGGGCGCCACGACGACACCTGGGTGGACGGTCCAGGTGACACCGGAAATGGCCGGTTGGACCTACTGCGGGCTACGGGTGTTGGACCTGGAGCCCGGTCAGACGCGCGTCTTCACCACTGGTGACGACGAGATGCTGGTGCTGCCGCTGACCGGTTCGGCAATGGTCGACTGCGACGGGACGCGGTTCGAGCTCGTCGGCCGAGCCAGCGTCTTCGACCGGGTCAGCGACTTCTGCTACCTGCCGATCGGGGCACGGGTGGAGGTGTCCAGCACGACAGGTGGGCGGTTCGCGCTGCCGTCGGCGCGGGCCGGACGCCGGCTGCCCCCGCGTTACGGCCCTGCCGAGCAGGTGCCGGTGGAGGTGCGGGGGGCAGGGACGGCGAGCCGCCAGGTGAACAACTTCTGCGCCCCGGACGCTTTCGACTGCGACAGGCTCGTCGCCGTCGAGCTGCTCACCCCGGGCGGGAACTGGTCGTCGTACCCGCCACACAAACACGACACCGAGGCTCCCGGCGAGGCGGTCCTCGAAGAGATCTACTACTTCGAGACGCGCGGCCTTGCCTACCAGCGGGTGTACGGCACCACCAACGTGCTGGCCGAGGTCGGTGCCGGCGACGTCGTCCTGGTGCCGAACGGCTACCACGGGCCGTCGATGGCCGCCCCCGGCTACGACCTCTACTACCTGAACGTCCTGGCCGGCCCGGCCACCGAGCGGTCGATGGCCTGCGCCGACGACCCCACCCACGGGTGGATCCGTAGCTCCTGGTCCGGCCAGCCGGTCGACCCACGCGTACCGATGACGACCTATCTGGGGAGGACCGGCGCATGAAACTCACCGTGGCGCAGGCGACCATCCGCTTCCTCGCCAACCAGTACAGCGAGCGGGACGGGCGACGACACAGGCTGATCGCCGGCTGTTTCGGAATCTTCGGCCACGGCAACGTCGCCGGGCTCGGCCAGGCGCTGCGGCAGGCCGAGCTGGACGGCGACCCGGGGATGACCTACTACCAGTGCCGCAACGAGCAGGCGATGGTCCACACCGCGGTCGCCTACGCACGGATGACCGCTCGGATGTCGACGTTCGCCTGCACCACCTCGATCGGGCCGGGCGCCACCAACCTCGTCACGGGCGCCGCCCTGGCCACCGTCAACCGGCTGCCGGTCCTGCTGCTGCCCGGGGACATCTTCGCCACCCGGGTGGCGAATCCGGTCCTTCAGGAGTTGGAGGATTCCCGCTCCTACGACGTGTCGGTCAACGACACGCTGCGGCCGGTGTCGCGGTTCTGGGACCGCATCAACCGCCCCGAACAGTTGCCGGCGGCGCTGCTGGCCGCGATGCGGGTGCTCACCGACCCGGCCGAAACCGGAGCGGTCACGCTGGCCATGCCGCAGGACGTGCAGGCCGAGGCGTACGACTGGCCGGACGAGCTGTTCACCGAGCGGACCTGGTACGTGCCGCGCCCGGTACCCGAGCCGGCCGCGCTGGCCCGAGCGGCGCAGGCCCTGCTCGGGGCACGCCGCCCGCTCATCGTCGCCGGCGGCGGCGTGACCCACAGCGACGCCAACGACGAGCTCGCCTCCTTCGCCCGACGCACCGGCATCCCCGTGGCCGAGACCCAGGCCGGCCGCGGCGCACTCCCCCACGACCATCCGTGCGCGGTCGGCCCGATCGGCGTGACCGGATCCACGGCCGCCAACGCCCTCGCCGCCGAGGCCGACGTGGTGCTGGGCATCGGCACCCGCTACGCGGACTTCACCACCGCTTCGCGGTCGTTGTTCGCCGAGCCGTCGGTGCGGTTCGTCAACCTGAACGTGGCTGCCTTCGACGCGGCGAAGCTCGGCGCGGTCAGCCTGGTCGCGGACGCGCGGGAAGGGCTGCGGGCACTCGACGCGGCGCTGCCGCGCTGGCAGGTGAGCGAGGAGCGCAGGAAGCTGGCCGCGACCCTGACCCGCCGGTGGGACGACGCCGTCGACGAGGCCCGCCGCCCCGGGCCCGGCCCGCTCACCCAGAGCCAGCTCATCGGCGCGGTGAACGACGCCGCCAACCCGGTCGACGTGGTCGTCTGCGCGGCCGGTTCCATGCCCGGCGACCTGCACAAGCTGTGGCGGCCGGCGAGTCCTCGGCAGTATCACGTCGAGTACGGCTACTCCTGCATGGGCTACGAGATCGCCGGTGGCCTGGGCGTGAAGCTGGCCCAGCCGGACGCCGAGGTCTTCGTTCTCGTCGGGGACGGCTCCTACCTCATGATGGCGCAGGAGTTGGTCACCGCCGTGGCGGAGGGACTCAAGCTGGTGGTGGTCCTGGTCGACAACGGCGGTTACGCCTCCATCGGGGCGCTGTCCGAGCAGGTGGGTGGTGCCCGGTTCGGCACCGTCTACCGATACCGCGACCCCGCCTCCGGCCGCTTCGACGGACAGCCGCTGCCGGTCGACCTGGCCGCGAACGCGGCAAGCCTGGGCGCCGACGTCCTGACCGCGGACACCCTCGACGAGGTCCGCGCGGCGCTGGTGAAGGCGCGCGCCGCCGCCACCACCACCGTCGTGCACGTCCGTACCGAGCTCGGCGGGCCGGGGAGCCCGGACAACGACACGTGGTGGGACGTCCCGGTGGCCGCGGTGTCGACCACGCCGGACGGCCCGCCGGCCAGACAGCGGTACGTAGAGCGCAAGGCGACGCAACGCGGCCACTGGTCAGGTCTGTGAGCGTCGTGCTGTCCGTGCTCGCCGCCGTGTTCGTCTTCGTCTGCGGCGCCAACGACGGCGGAGCGTTGCTCGCCCTCGCCCTACGCCACCGCGAGGTCGCCGGCATCGCCATGCTCGGACTTCTTCTTGCCGCCATCGTCGCCGGTCCCCGCCTCTTCGGACTGGATGTGGCGCACGCGTTCACCGGCCGGCTGGTCGCCTCCGGCGATCGCGGCGGGCAGGCGATCGTCGTGATCGGCGTGGCGGCGGCGGTCGCACTGGTCCTGGTGCTGACGTGGCGAGGCGTACCGACGAGCGTGACCCTGGCGATCATCGGTGGGTTGGCGGGCGCCGGACTCGGGCTCGGGCTCATGCCGTCGTGGAGCACTCTTGCGACGATGCTCGGCATCGGCGCGGCCGCGCCCCTCGTCGGTGGGCTGCTGGGCTATCTGCTCGGCGTGCTGGCCCAGCGGGTCCCGACCACCGGTCGGGCATCGGCCACGGTCCGGCTGGCGCACATCGGCGCGTTCGGCTGCCAGTGCCTGGCCTACGCGGCCAACGACGGGCAGAAGATGTTCGCGGTCGCCGCGGTCGCCGTCGCCGCCGTCCACGGCTCGGCCGAACTGTCGCTGCCGGTGCTGTCCGCCGTGGCGGCGCTGTTCGCCGCAGGGGCGCTGACGAGCCTGCGGCGGATGTCGCGCGGTGCCACGTTCAGCCTGTCCCCGCCACGTCCGTGGCAGATCGTCTCGGCCGAGATCGCCTCGTCCGCGGCGGTGTTCGGCACCGCCGGGCTGGGTGTGCCGGTCAGCATGACCCAGTCCGTGGCGGCCGGCCTGGTCGGCGTCGGCGCCAGCCAGGGCGCCCGCCGGGTCCGCTGGCAGTACGCAGTGCCGATCCTGATCTCGTGGCTGGTCACCCTGCCGGCCAGCTTCGGCATGGCGGCGGTGGCCGGGCTGGCCGTGCGGGGGCTCCGGTGACCGGCCGTCGGCTGCGCCGGCTCTGGCGGATCGTGGACGACCTCGCCGGTCGCTCCCACCATCGGGTCGTCGGCATCATGCTGCAACAGCTCGAGCAGAACCAGGAGGCGGTGGACCTGGCCATCGACGTGGTCACCAGGGCCGTGCCGTCGGCCACGGGCCGGGCCCGGATGGGCGACATCGAACACGCCGGCGACGACCACCGGCGGCAACTCGTCATCGAGCTCGCCGCCTCGCTCACCACACCGATCGACCGCGAGGACCTGTTCCGGCTTTCCCGGTCGATCGACGACGTGCTGGACAACCTACGGGACTTCGTACGGGAGAACGACCTCTTCGGTGCGCCCACCATGGACGCCGCCGTGCCGGCGCTCATCGCCGTTCGGGAGGGGCTCGCGCTGCTGCGCCGCGCCCTTGCGCAGCTGGTCGACCATCCGACCGACGTCGCCGACCTCGTCCTGGCCGTACGGAAGCGGGCCGGTGTCGTGCGTCGCGTGTACCAGGAGGCGATCGGGCGGCTGCTGGCCGGGGACGTGACCTCCGAGATGCTGCGGCAGCGTGAGCTGCTGCGTCGCATCGACGTCGTCGGCCTGCGGCTGGCCGAGTGCTGCGACGCGCTGGCCGACGCGATGCTGAAGCGAATCGTCTGAAGGGCTGATGTACATATGTCTTGACAAAGATTGCCTCCGTATTACGCTCAGGACACTCCGCGGATGCGAATACGTCTTCATCACATCCGACGGACGAGAAGGCTCTCACCCGCATGCTCCGCCACCGAGGAGGTTCGCGCACGTGGACAGCCGCCACATAACGATCCCGATCCGTCCCACCCGTCGCCTTGCCGCTGCCGCAGTCGGCATCGCCGCGCTCGTCGCAGCCGCCGCCTGCGCCCCGTCCAGCGGAACCAACGAGCCCGGCGCACTCCCGTCCGCCTCCGTCGACGCCTCCTTCGACCTCGACGCTCTCGTCGCGGCGGCGAAGAAGGAGGGCAGCGTCCTCGTCTACGACTCGACCGGCGACATCAAGAAGGTCGCCGAGGCATTCACCGCCAAGTACGGCATCAAGGCTGAGGGGGTGAAGTCCGACACCCAGAAGACCGCCGAGAAGCTCGTCCGGGAGAAGGAGGCCGGCAACGTCGCCGTCGACCTCACCCTCTTCTCCGACGGCCCGTTGCTGGCCGGCGAGCTGCTGCCCCGCCAGGTCGTCTACACGTGGTTGCCGCCGGATCTGATCAAGGACATCCCGGAGACCAACCGCAACCCGCTGTTGGTGCTGTCGAAGGCCAACGTCTGGGTCTACAACCCGAAGATCTACCCGAACGGCTGCCCGGTGAAGAACATCTGGGAACTCACCGAGGACAGCTGGCGCGGCAAGGTGCTGCTACAGGATCCGCTGGGCAAGGCGACCATCGTGCAGTGGCTCAGCCAGTCCGCCGGCCACGGCGCCGCACCGCTCGCCGACGCCTACCAGCGGCACACCGGCAAGGCCCTGCAGACGACCGAGAAGAACGCCGGCTGGGAGTGGGTCAAGAAGCTGGCGAAGAACAAGCCGATCATCAACAGCGAGGACGAGAACATCGCCGCCGCCGTCGCCGCGCCGCAGCAGACCGAGGGTCGCATCGGCCTGGTGTCGATCGCGAAGTTCCGCGACGTCGAGGGCAAGGGCTACCAGATGGCCGTCTGCGAGGGCTTGAGCCCCTGGGTCGGGTTCTCCTACTCCAAGTACGTCGCGATCGCCACCGGGACGAAGCACCCCAACGCCGCCAAGCTGTTCGTCCACTTCGTCATGACGCAGGAGGGCATCAAGCACGAGATGGAGGAAGGCGGCGTCTCGGGCAGCACCGCCGTGCCGCCCAGCGACGGCAACCCGAAGGGCCTCACCGACTGGGGTACGCAGTTGTTCGCCATGGACCCCAAGGGCCTGCTCGACGACTACCAGAACACCCAACCCGTCCAGGACTTCTGGCGCGTGCAGCACAACTGATCCGGCGGGTGCCCACCGAGTCATCACGATCGGTGGGCACCATGGCTCTGCTTGAAGGGACAAGACACTCAAGATGGCAGTCATCGACCGCCCGGCACCGCCAGCGCCGCCGCCGCCCACGCAGACGCCGGCCAGCCGTTGGGGCCGGATACGGTACCGGGCACGAGTCCTGCTCGCCGAACCGACCACCCTCATCGGCATCGCCCTCGTGCTCATTTTCGGCTACCTGGTCATCGCGCCTCTGGTGGCAATCGTGTCGGATGCGGCACGCGTGCAGTTCGGCGACGACAGCCGGGCCGGGGCGCCGGCCGGATCGCTCACGGGCTACTACCTGTGGCGGGTGTTCCGGTCACCGATCAGCGCAAGCCTGTTCTGGGAGCCGCTGTCACACACCGTAGTCGTCGGGCTCGGCGTGGTCGTGTTCGCCGTGGTGCTCGGCGGTTCGATGGCGTGGCTGGTGACCCGAACCAACGTGCCCGGCCGCAAGTTCCTCGCCGGCGCCCTCGTCGTGCCGTACATGCTGCCGTCATGGACGTTCGCCCTGGCCTGGCTGACCCTGTTCAAGAACGGCCGGTCCGGCGGGACCCCGGGCTTCCTGGAGACCTGGGGTGTCCAGACCCCCGACTGGCTCGCGTACGGCGCCGTGCCGATCATCGTCACCCTCGGCCTGCACTACTACCCGTTCGTGTTCCTGCTGTTCGGCAACGCGCTGCGGCGCATCGACTCGCAGTTGGAGGAGTCCGCCCGGGTGCTCGGCGCCAACAGGCGCCAGGGGATGCGTCACGTGGTCCTGCCGCTGCTGCTGCCCTCGCTCTCCTCCGCCGTGCTCCTCGTCCTCGGCCGGGTGCTGGGCACCTTCGGCACCCCGTACATCCTCGGCCTGCCCACCGACTACGCGATGTTGTCGACCAGCCTGTACCGCAGCATCCACACCCGGGCTCCCGGCGTGGCCGCCGTCATCGCCGCCGTCATCGTCCTGCTCGGGGTGCTCGTCGTGCTCATCGACATGCGCCTGGTCCGTGAACAACGCCGGTTCGTCACCATCGGCGGCAAGGGCAGCATGGACCGGGCCACCGACCTGCGCCGCTGGCGGTGGCCCGCCTACGGCCTCGCCATGGCCGTCTTCGTCACCAGCGTCGTCGTGCCGCTCGTGACCCTCGCGTTGTCCACGGTGACCTACGCGCCAGGCGTGTTCCGGGCCGACAACTTCACGCTGAAGTTCTGGACCGCCAAGTCGATCCCGGAGGCGGTCGGTTTCCCGCACGGACTGCTGCGCAGCGATGACCTCTACGAGGCGATGTGGAACAGCCTGCGCATCGTCGGCATGGCGGCCCTGGTCTGCGGCCTCGTCGGGCTGATGGTCGGGTACGTGGTGGCTCGCTCGCCCAGCCGCCGGCTGTCGGGCACCCTGCGGCAGGTCTCGTTCCTGCCCTACCTGGTGCCGGGCATCGCCTTCGCCGCCGCCTACCTGACGCTGTTCGCCGTCCCGCGCGGCCCGATCCCGGCGCTCTACGGCACGACCCTCCTGCTGGTCGTGGTGATGGCGATCACCCACCTGCCGTACTCGTCGCGGTCCGGCATCTCCGCCATGATGCAACTGGGCCGCGAACCGGAGGAGGCGGCCCAGGTGGCCGGCGCCGGCTGGCTCACCCGGCTGCGTCGGATCGTGCTGCCCATCCAGAAGGGCGCGCTGACCACCGGCGTGTTACTGCCGTTCATCTCCGGGCTCAAAGAGCTGTCGATCGTCATCATGCTCACGACCGCCAGCACGCCCCTGTTGACCACCCTGTCGATCAACCTGGTCGACTTCGGATATCGGCAGCAGGCCAACGCGGCGGTACTCATCATCGCCGCGCTCTCGTTCACCGTCACCTACCTGGCCCAGCGGGCCACCAGAAGCAACCTCGCCACGGGCCTGGGAGGCTGAACATGCCGAACATCGAACTCATCGGCGTCGACAAGAGCTACGTCGCCGGCCAGTACGCGGTGCGTGACCTGCACCTGACCATCCCCGACGGCGGCTTCATGTGCCTGCTCGGCCCGTCCGGCTGTGGCAAGACCACGACCCTGCGGATGATCGCCGGCCTCGAGCAGCCCACCCGGGGCGACATCCGGGTCGGCTCCCGGCTGCTGGACTCCGTGGGGCAGGGCCTCTTCGTGCCACCCGAGAAGCGGGGCATGGGGCTGGTGTTCCAGAGCTACGCGCTGTGGCCGCACATGACGGTCACCCGCAACGTCGAGTTCGGGCTGATGATGCGGAAGACACCCACGGCGCAACGAGCACAGCGTGCCGCCGAGGCCATGGAGATGCTGCACATCGCCGACTACGCCGCCCGCTATCCCTCGCAGCTCTCCGGCGGCCAGCAGCAGCGGGTCGCACTGGCCCGGATGCTCGCGGTCGACCCGGAGGTCATGCTGCTCGACGAGCCGCTGTCGAACCTCGACGCGAGGCTCCGCCTCGAGATGCGCGCCGAGATCAAGAGAATCCACCAGCGCTCGCACGCCACCGTCGTCCTGGTCACCCACGACCAGTTGGAGGCGATGACGATGGCCACCCACGTCACCGTCATGAACGAGGGAGTCGTCGAGCAGACCGGCACGCCGATGGAGGTCTACGAACGGCCGGCAAGCGTGTTCGTGGCCGAGTTCGTCGGCAGCCCACCGATGAACACCATGCCGTTCGGGTCGGCCGACGTGGCCGGTCCCGGCGCCACCGTGGCGGACTACGTGGCCGCCCGGGTCGGCCGCCCGCCCACCGACGGAACGGGCGGTGTCCGGCCCGAGGCACTCAACATCGCGCACGCCGACGCCGATGTTCCCGACGGCGTCTGGCGGGCGCCGGCCGTGGTCGATACGGTCCTGCCCACCGGCTCCGCCTGGACCGTGCAGCTGCGGTGCCACGGCGAACCGCTGTACGTCCAGTCCTACCGGAAGATCGAGGCGACGCCGGGCGCCGAGGTGACCCTCTGGGCCGCCGCCGCCGACCTGCACGTGTTCGATGCCGACGGCCGCCGGATGACCGGCTGGGACCAGTTCCTGCGCGAGCAGCGGACCGGACCGCGTCCCGCCGCCGGCCCGGCCGTCGCCTCCGGGTCCGGCCGGTGATCGCCGCACGGCTGCCGCGGCCTCGCGCGCTGCTGCTGGACTTCGGTGGCGTCGTCGTGCAGACCGCACGCCGGGACACCTGGGTCACCGACCTCGCCACCGAGGTCGTCGCGATGCTCGGCGCGGCCGGCTGCACCGAGCTGACCATCGACGACGTGGTCCGCGACGTCCGGGCCGCCGCCGCCGCCGACTCCGCGTGGAAGAACGCGATGTCGCGACTGTCCGCGCCGGCCGAGCTGACCTGGCGGGTGTTCTGGTCGGAGTTCGTCGCCGCCGACTGGCCCGATCAGGCGCGCGCGTTGGTGACCAGCCAGGCGTGGTTCCTGTGCCGACGCCAGGGTGAGCTGCGCTCGACGCGGGTCGCCCGCAACGGCATCGAGGATCTGCTCCGGGGCGCGCGGGAGCGGGACATCCCGGTGGCGATCGTCAGCAACGCGATGTCGGGCATCGTGCACCGGGACTGGCTCGCCCAGGCCGGCCTCGACAAGGACCTGGCGTTGCAGCTGTACAGCGACGAGCTCGGCATCCGCAAACCCAATCCGGAAATGATCCGCCTGGCGTGCCGCGCGCTCGCGGTCGCGCCCAGTGACGCCTGGTACGTCGGCGACAACTTCGACCGCGATGTCGTCTGCGGCCGCCGGGCCGGGGTCGGAGTGACCGTCCTGATGACTGCCCGCTCCACCCACGACCTGCCGTTCGTCGTCGCCCAGACGCCCGACGCGGTCGTCGACGACCCAGCCGAACTGCTGCGGCTGCTCACCCTCACCGACGAGAGGCACGCATGACCACGATCGACGTGACCCGCTCCGCCCAACTGGCGGAGGTGGCCGCCGAGGCCGCCACCGCAGTCGGTGACATGCTCCGGGGGGCGTTCCGTTCCCGACCCGAGGTCGACTACAAGCGCGATCGGCACGACCCCGTGACCGTGCACGACAAGGCGGCCGAGGCGCGGATCCGCGACATCGTGCTCAACGCCGAGCCGGACAGCCGCATCGTCGGCGAGGAAGGCGGCGCGGTCGGCGAGGGCCGCGTCGAATGGCACGTCGACCCGATCGACGGCACGGCGAACTTCGCCCACGGGCTCCCCTTCTTCTGCACCTCGATCGGTGCGGTGGTCGACGGGCGGGTCGTCGCCGGAGCGATCTACGACCCGCTACGCGACGACCTGTTCACCGCCACGCTCGCCGGGGCCTGGCACAACGGAGAGCCGCTGGCCAGCGTCGGCGCCGCCAGCGAGCAGCAGGCGCTGCTGCTGACCAGCTACCCGAGCGCACGCGAGATCAGAGCCGCGCCCGAACGGGCGGTGCGACGGCAGACCGACCTCATCATCGAGTACCAGACGCTGCGTCGCATCGGCAGCGCCGCGCTGAGCCTGGCGCATGTCGCGACCGGCTGGGCGGATGCGGCACTCGGCATCGGTGTCAGCAGCTGGGATGTCGCGGCCGGCTCGCTGCTGGTGACCGCCGCCGGCGGCCACTACCTCGGCCTGCGCCCGAACGACGTCGAGACGGACCAGGCGGCATGGCGCGAGCGCGGCTACTTCGCCACCGTCGGCACGCTCGACCCGGCCGGATCGACCGCTATCGAGGCGTTCGCCGACACTCACCGGGCGGTGCCGCTGACATGACCAGCTCCGACACCCGCCTGGGCCCGGGTACCGCCCTGCGGTACCGCTGGATCGTCACCGACCTCGACGGCACACTGGTCGACCGCGACCTCGCGATGGTCCCGCGTAGCCGCGCGGCCCTACAGGCATTCCGCAGCGCCGGCGGCCAGGTCGTCATCGCCACCGGCCGCAGCGCCGCCTCGTGCCGGCGCTACTACGACGAACTAGGTCTCACCGGACCGGCGATCCTGCTCAACGGCGCGCTCATCGCCAACCTGCACACCGGTGAGGTGCTGCACGCGAGCCGTTTCGACGAGACGACGTGGACGGCGGTCCGCGCGCTCGTCGAGACGCTTCCGCCCGACGTCGCGGCCGTCGCGTTCGTCGGTGAACGGGCCCTCGCCACGTACCAGCCGGCCTGGGTCGACACCTATGCCGCCCGCGACCGCGTCACCGTCGAGCACATCGAGAGCTGGCACGACATCGACGGCATCAGCAAGGTCATGTTGCTGTGCGCCGACACCGACGCCGCGCACCGCACCGCCGCGGTCGCCCACCGCGCCGCCCCCGAGGTGACCGTGGTGATGTCCGAGGCCACCTACGTGGAACTGCTCCCCGCAGGCGTCGACAAGGGCGTCGCGCTGCGCTGGCTCGCCGACCACGAGCAGGTGGCCCTGGCCGAGGTCGCGGCCGTGGGTGACAACCCCAACGACGTGCCCCTGCTGCGGGCCAGCGGATTCGGCGTGGCGGTCGGCGACGGACACCCGGAGGTCCTGGCCGCGGCCGCCGCGGTGGCGGGCACCTGCCTCGAAGGCGCCGTCGCCGACGTCGTCGCCATCGCCACCGCCCCGGCCGCCGAATGAGGCTCACCGTGATCGGCAGTTCGGGCTCCGCGCCCGGCCCGGACGCGGCGTGCTCCTGCTACCTGGTCGAACAGGACGGCTGGCGGCTCCTGCTCGATCTGGGCACCGGAGCGGTGGGGCCGCTGCAGCGGTACACCCCCGTCACCGCGCTCGACGCCGTCTTCGTCACCCACGCGCACGGGGACCACTGCGACGACCTCACCGCACTGGCCTACCTCCGGTCCGCCGCGGGCGACGCCGGGTCGCTGCCGGTGTACGGGCCGGCCGCCGTCGAGAGCCGGTTGGCGGAGCGGCTTCCCGCCCATCGGAAGCTCACCTTCGGGCCCGCCCCCGAACGCATCGGCCCGTACCGGGTACGTACCGCTGTCGGTCGGCACCAGGTGGAGAACTGGGCTGTCCGCCTCGACGACCAACTGTGTTACACCGGCGACAGCGCACCCTGCGACGCCCTCGACGACCTGGCCCACGGATGCGCCGTCGTGCTGGCCGAGGCGTCGGGTTTCGACGACGAGCCCGTACCGAACCATCTGACCGCCGGCGACGCCGGCAGGCTCGCCCGCCGGGCGGGAGCTCGACTCCTCGTACTGACCCACATCCGGCCCTGGCATCGGGATCGGGTCGCTGACCTGCTGGCCGAGGCCGCCCGGCACAGCTCCTGTCCCGTCCTCCTCGCCACTGCCGGCCTCACCCTGAACCTCTGACGGATCCGTCCGGGTGATGTCGCCGGCCCGGGCCCCGGTCAGCCTCCGTTAGGAAAGGAACACCATGCGCAGCATCGAGCACTGGATCGACGGCAAGCCGACACAACCCCTGTCGGGCCGCACCGCCTCCGTCTGGAATCCCGCCACCGGCCAGCCGCAGGCCACGGTGCCGCTGGCCAGCTCCGCAGAGGTCGACACGGCTGTCGCCGCCGCGGCGCAGGCGTGGCTCTCGTGGCGGGAGACCTCGCTGACCGCCCGGACGAAGGTGCTCTTCGCCTTCCGCGACCTGGTCGAGAAGCACACCGACGACCTCGCCCGCATGATCACCGCCGAGCACGGCAAGGTCCTCGACGACGCGCGTGGAGAGGTGACCCGTGGCCGGGAGGTCATCGACTTCGCCTGCGGCATCCCGCAGCTGCTCAAGGGCAGCTACTCCGACCAGGTGTCCAACGGCGTCGACTCGTACACGTTCCGGCAGTCGCTCGGCGTGTGCGTCGGCATCACGCCATTCAACTTCCCCATCATGGTCCCCCTGTGGATGCACCCGATCGCCATCGCCTGCGGCAACTCCTTCATCCTCAAGCCCAGCGAGCGTGACCCCTCCCCGTCGAACCTGATCGCCGAGCTGTACGCCGAGGCCGGGCTGCCGGCCGGCGTGTTCAACGTGGTTCACGGGGACAAGGAGGCCGTCGACCGGCTGCTCGACCATCCCGACACCGCCGCGGTGTCCTTCGTCGGTTCCACGCCGGTCGCACGCTACGTCCACCAGCGGGCCAGCGCCTCGGGCAAACGGGTCCAGGCACTCGGTGGCGCCAAGAACCACGCCGTCGTGCTTCCCGACGCCGACCTCGCCGACGCCGCCAGGCAGATCACCGCCGCGGCGTACGGCTCGGCCGGGCAACGGTGCATGGCGATCTCCGCCGTGGTCGCGGTCGGCTCCGCCGCCGATGAGCTCGTGTCCCTGCTCACCGAGCACGCACGTCGGGTGCGCGTCGGGCCGGGGGACGCGGAGAGCAGCGAGATGGGGCCGGTCATCACCGCCGAGGCCCGCGACCGGATCACCGGGTATGTCACCCGGGCCGCCGAAGCAGGCGTCCCCCTGGTCGTCGACGGGCGTGAGGCACCCGTCCGCGACGGGTTCTTCGTCGGCCCGACCCTGTTCGACACGGTCAGCACCGACGCCGAGGTGTACCGCGACGAGGTGTTCGGACCCGTGCTGGTCGTCGTACGCGCCGCCGACTTCGACGATGCCGTGCGCATCGTCAACGCGAGCGAGTACGGCAACGGCGTCGCGCTGTTCACCGGAAGTGGGGCGGCGGCACGCCGGTTCGCCCGCGCGGTGACCGTCGGCATGGTGGGCGTCAACGTGCCCGTTCCGGTGCCGATGGCCTACCACTCGTTCGGCGGCTGGAAGAACTCCCTGTTCGGTGACACCCACGTGCACGGCCCCGAGGGCGTCAACTTCTACACCCGGGGAAAGGTCGTCACGACCCGGTGGCCCAGCGGAGCCCCCTCGGCGGTCAGCCTGAGCTTCCCCACCACGAGCTGACGGCTCCCGACCGGGGACGACGGTTCCGCTGCTGACGTGGACGGCCCCGGGTTCGCGCTATCGGGGTGAGCGGGACAGCAGCAGGGATGCGGCGTCGTCGTCTCCGGCGTGGATCATCGCCGCGGCGCGGCCCGGCGTGCAGCCGTACTCCCGGACGAAGGCGGAGATGAAGGCGGACGGGCTGGCGTACCCGATGCGGCGGGCGACCTCGCCGACCGGTCGGGTACGCAGCAGCGTCAGCGACGCGCGCAGCCGCAGGCCGGTCCGCCACTGCGAGTACGACATGCCGAACTCGCGGGCGAAGTCGCGTTGCAGCGTCTTGACGCTGACGTGCAGTCGTTCGGCCCACTCGTCGAGGCGGGTGGGGTCGCCGGGGTCGTTCCCCAGCGCCATGGCGACCGTCACCGCGACGCCCGAGCCACCGGCCTGCCGGTCATCGGCCGGGTGGGAACGAGGGTCGAGCCCGGCCATGATCCGCCTGCGGGCCTCGGGCGCGCCGCGCTCGTCGTACTCCCGGTCGGCGATCGCCAGGACGAGGTCCGCCGCTTCGACGTCGATGCGGACGGCGCCGGCCCGGAGGCCGTCGAGGGCGGCGGGCGCCTCGCGCAGGCAGATCCGGTAGACGGTCTGCCGGTCCGCCGCGTGCACCTCGTGGGTCACCGCCCGCTGGACCCAGAAGGCCTCGCCGGGGCCGATGGGGTTGACACCCCGGTCGTGTCGGGCGGAGAGCACGCCGTCCGGCGACCAGTAGAGCTGGTGCAGGAAGTCCTGCCGGTTCTCGCCGAACGCCAGGCGGGCCGCCGAGCGGTATCTCAGGACGAGGATCCCGTCGGGCCGGCCGAGGCCGTAGCCGAACTCCTCGCAGCTGACGGGATCCGCCGCGAGTGGGGCCGCGACAGTCACGCTCTGACCTCTCCTCGACATGGGTTGACCTCTCGTCGACATCCCGAAAGCGACAGTAAGGGTAGCCTAAGCTTTGCAGCCCAGCGGGGTTGCCACCCCTGTAGTCCCTCGAAGGAACAGTAGATGTCCGTACGACAGCACTGGCGTCCGGCCGTCGCCGCAGCCCTGGCACTCGCCGTGGTGACCGGTTGCGGATCCGGCTCCGAACCCGCCGCCAAGTCCGACGGCGGCTCCGGAACCCGCGTCTTCTCCGCCGACAACGGCGAGATCAAGATCCCCACCGCCCCCGAGCGCGTGGTCGCCACCGGCTATGCGGTGCCGGCCCTCATCGAGGCGGACGCCGCCCTGGTGGGAGTCTCGACCTGGAAGCGCGGCCTGGCGATGATGACCGAGCAGGACCGCGCCACCTACGAGCGGCTGCCCAAGGTCGCGGGAGAGTCGGCCGCCGAGACCAACTACGAGGCCATCGCCGCCGCCAAGCCGGACCTCATCGTGATCGGTGTGCCGAAGCCGGTCCTCGCCGACGTCGACTTGAAGCGCCTCGAGAGCATCGCGCCCGTCGTGGCGATCGGCCCGACGGTTCCGGATGCCTGGCGCGAGCTGTCCCGCCGCCAGGCCGACGCCGCCGGACGCACCGAGCACTTCGAGGCGGCCAAGGACGCGTACGAGAAGAAGGCCGCCGAGCTGAAGGCCAAGTACGGCACCGTGCTCTCCAGCCTGAAGTTCGGGCACCTGGGCGCCTACGGGGACATCTCCAAGGGCACGTTCCACCGGGAGTTCGCCAAGTCGTGGGGCACCAACATCGCGCAGGACATCGGCGTGACCTACTACGGCGAGGTCAAGAAGAAGGGCGGCGGCGGACTCGACGTGACCGAGTACCCCTCGCTCGAGGAACTGCCGGAGAGCCTCGGCGAGGCCGACGCCGTCACGTACACGCTCCAGCCCGACGGCACGCCCGCCGAGGCGGTGAAGCAGGTGATCGACTCCGCGTTGTGGAAGAACCTGCCGGCGGTCAAGGCCGGCCGGGTCTTTCCGCTGCAGTACACGGAGGCGGCGACGTACGAGTCGGCCCTGAAGACCCTCGACTCGATCGACAAGGCGTTCACGCCACTGCTCAACCGATGACCGTCGACCGCCGCGACCCGGCTGCCCGGGTCGCGGCCCACCACCACACGGGCAGCGGCACCACGCGGATCGGGTATCCGATCGGGGTACGTAACGTCCGGGTCCTCACCCGGCAGCAGCTGACCCCACGGATGCTGCGACTGACCCTCGGCGGCCCGGCCCTCGCCGGTTTCCACACCTACCAGGCGGACGACCACGTCAAGATCGTCTTCCCCGACCCGGACGGCACCCGTCGCGACCCTGTCCCGAACGCGGACGGGATGCTCGACTGGCCGCGCCCGCTGCCCACCACCCGCAAGTACACGGTGCGACGGTACGACGCCGCCGCCGGTGAGATCGACCTGGACTTCGTGCTGCACGACGGCGGCGTCGCCTCGACGTGGGCGGCCTCGGCGGCGGTGGGCGAAGAGGTCACGATCGCCGGCCCACCCGGAGCGAAGGCGTTCCCGCACCACTACGACCACTACGTCTTCGCGGTCGACACCACCGCCCTGCCGGCCGTCGGCCGGTGGCTGGAGCACTCCCCCGCCGACGTGTCGGCCCACGTCGTGGTCGAGACCGACGACGTGGCGGAACAGGGCTACCCGCTGGCGCCGCGCGACGGGGTGGCGGTGACCTGGCTCACCCGCGAGGGCGTCCGCTCGGCGCTCGCGGAGACGGTGCGGTCGCTGCGCCTCCCGGCCGGGCGGAGTTTCCTCTTCGCGGCCGGCGAGGCGACCGACGTCAAGCCGCTGCGCGCCTGGAGCAGGGAGCACATCGACTCGCTGATCACCGGATACTGGAAACGCGGAGTTGCCGGGCTTGAAGACTGATCCGTCCCGCCGCACGACCCTCCTGCTCGTGTCCGTCGCGCTGCTCGTCGTCGCGGCGGGCGCGAGCATGGCGGTGGGTGCCCGGTCCGTCGCGGTGGGCGAGGTCTGGCGGGCCCTCACCGACTTCGCCGGCACCACCGACCACCTCGTCGTACGCGACATCCGGCTGCCCCGCACGGTCCTCGGCGTCTGCGTCGGCGCCGCCCTCGGCGCGGCCGGCGTGCTGATCCAGACGCTGACCCGCAACCCGCTGGCCGAGCCGGGCATCCTCGGCGTGACCGCCGGGGCCGGCTTCGCGATCAACCTCGGTGTCCTGGCGGGCGTAGCCGGGTCACAGGCCGGACAGCTCGTGCTCGCGGTCGCCGGCTCCGCCCTCGCCGCGGTCGTGGTCTACGCCGTCGGACGGACCTCGCCGCTGCGATTGGTCCTCGCCGGCGTCGCCCTGAGCTGGGTCCTGATGGGCGTGTCGCTCGGCCTGCGGCTGACCTTCCCCGACGTCTTCGACCGGTACCGGTTCTGGTCGGTGGGGGCGCTGGCCGGCACCGAGCAGACGCCGTTGGTCGTGCCCGTGCTGGTGACCGTGGCCGCCCTGGTCGCCGCGATGGCCGCGACCGGGCCGCTGAACGCCCTGGCCCTCGGCGAGCACGTCGCCCACTCGCTCGGCGCCCACGTGACGCGGATCCGGGTCACCGTCCTGGTGCTCGTCACCCTGCTCACCGGCGTCGCCACCGCCGTCGCGGGGCCGATCGCGTTCGTCGGCCTCATGGTTCCGCACCTGGCCCGGCGGCTGGCCGTCGACTCGGTTCCGTGGATCATGGCCTACTCGATGCTGCTGGGTCCGGTCCTGCTGCTCGTCGCCGACATCGGCTCGCGGGTCCTGCTGCCCACCGGCGAGGTGCCGGTCGCGATCGTCACGGCGTTCCTGGGCGGCCCGGTGCTGATCTGGGCCGTCCGCCGCTATGGCGCGGGGGCGCTGTGAGCACGGTGACGCTGCGGGCGGGGCCGGTCGTGGTCCGGGTCGAACGACGTACGGTCGCCGTGTCGTCGGGGCTCGTCGCGGTCGCGGCGGTCCTCGCCCTGGTGGCCCTCTGCTACGGGCAGACCTGGGCCAGCCCGGCGGAGGTGTTGACCGCCCTGACCTCCGGCGGCGGCGAGTCGGGTTTCGTGATCAGGGAGTGGCGGTTGCCGCGGGTGACCGCGGCGCTGGTCTTCGGCGCCTCCCTGGGTCTCGCCGGAGCGATCTTCCAGAACCTGACCCGCAACGCGCTGGGCAGCCCCGACGTCATCGGACTCGACGCGGGCGCCTACACCGGCGCCCTGGTGGCGATCACGATGCTGAACGGCACCGCCGGGCAGCTCGCGGCGGGCTCGGTGACGGGTGGGCTGCTGGCTGCGGCGGTGATCTACCTGCTGTCGCTGGACTCCGGGCTCAACGGCCTCCGGCTGATCGTCATCGGAATCGCCGTCAACGCGATGCTCACCGCCCTGAACTCCTGGATCGTGCTGCGGGCCGAGCTCGATGTGGCGCTCGCCGCGACCGGCTGGAACGCCGGCTCGCTCAACGGCATCGACTGGGCGGATGTGCGGCTGCCGTTCGCCATCGTCGCCCTGCTCGTGCTGCTGCTCGTCGTGCTCTCGAACTCGATGCACCAGGCGGCGCTGGGCGACGAGATCGCCCGCACCACCGGCGTGCGCCTGGGCCGGCTCCGGCTGCTGATGGTCCTTGCCGGCGTGGGCTGCACCGCCACCGTGACCGCGGTCGCCGGGCCGGTCGTGTTCATCGCCCTCGCCGCGCCCCAGATCGGCCGGCGGCTCGCCCGGGCGGCCGGCGTGCCCCTGGTCCCGGCGGCGCTGACCGGCGCGGTGCTGCTCCTGGCCGCCGACCTCGTCGCCCAGCTGCTGCTGGCGCCGGTCGCGCTGCCGGTCGGCGTGGTCACGACGGCGATCGGCGGCTGCTATCTCATCTGGTTGCTCGGCATGGAGGTGAAACGGAGTGGGTAGCCGTCTGACCGCGGAGGACGTCACGCTCGGCTACGGGGAGCGGGTGGTGTCGACGCGGGTGAGCCTGGCCGTGCCGGACGGCGCGTTCACGGCCATCGTGGGGCCGAACGCGTGTGGGAAGTCGACGTTGCTCAAGGCGTTCGTCCGACTGCTCACGCCGTCGTCGGGAACGGTCCGCCTCGACGGCCGGGACGTCTCCGACCACCGCCCGAAGAGGTTCGCGCGACAGGTGGGGTTCCTGCCCCAGGGCCTGGTCGCCCCGGAGAACATCGTCGTCCGGCGGCTCGTGGCCCGGGGCCGTTACCCCCATCAGTCCCTGCTCGCCACCTGGTCGGCCACCGACGAGGAGGCCGTCCGGTCGGCCATGGCGGTGGCCGGCGTCACGGCCCTGGCCGAACGGCCCGTCGAGGAGTTGTCCGGAGGACAACGGCAACGGGTCTGGATCGCGATGGTGCTGGCGCAGGAGACGCCCTACCTGCTGCTCGACGAGCCCACCACGTTCCTCGACATCACCCACCAGTACGAGTTGCTGGCGCTCTTCGCGCGGCTGCGCGACGAGGGAAGGACGATCGTCGCGGTCCTGCACGACATCAACCAGGCCTGCCGTTTCGCCGATCACATCGTGGCGATGAAGGACGGCCGGGTCGTCGCGCAGGGCGCGCCGGCCGACGTGGTGGACGCGGAACTCATGCAGGAGGTCTTCGGCCTGCCGAGCATCGTGATGGCGAACCCGGTGACCGGCACTCCGATGGTGGTGCCGACCGTCTGACGGGCGACCGTGCCCAGGCCGTGGCGGCGGCGTATCAGAACGGGCTGGTCGTGGTGGGGGCCAGACGGTAGGCCGCGCGTGGGCACCCGGACCCACGGTCAGTTCTCACGCGGCGCCGACACCTGGACGTACTCGTCGCTCTCGCGTCCTTGCGGGACCACGAGACCGGGCGTGCTCCAGGAACGCCACAGCCGGCTGTACCCGCCCCCCGCCGCCAGCAACTGGCCGTGCGTGCCGTGCTCGGTGATGCGCCCGTGCTCCAGGACGACGATGCGGTCCGCGGTGGCCGCCTGGCTGAGCCGGTGGGCGACGATCAGCGTGGTGCGGCCCTCGGTGGCCGCCGTGGCGGCGCGGTCGAGGTCGCGCGCGCCCGCGCTGCCGGCCTCCGCGGTGGCCTCGTCGAGGACTGCGACGGCGGGGTCGGCGAGGACGAGGCGGGCCAGGGCGAGCTGCTGGGCCTGGGCGGCGGTGAGCTGCCGTCCGCCCTCCCCCACGCTCGTGGCAAGGCCGTCGGGCAGGGTACGGAGCAGGGCGGTGGCGCCGACGAGGTCGAGGGCTGCGGTTACCTCGGCATCGGTGGCGTCCGGGGCGGCAAGGCGCAGGTCGTCGCCGAGCGTCCCGGCGAAGACGTGCACCTCCTGGCTGATCAGGGCGATCTCGCGCCGGACGCGGTGCTCCCCCAGTTGCGCCAGCGGCACGCCACGCAGGGACACCGAGCCGCGAGTGGGCGCGATGATTCCGGCGGCGATGCCGGCAAGCGTGCTCTTGCCTGCTCCGCTCGCTCCGACGAGAGCGACGCGTTCCCCGGGTGCGAGACGAAGGACGATGTCCCGCAGCACCACTGGCCCGTCGTCGTAGCGGTGCCGGGCGATGACCATCTCCAGCGCCGCAGGCTCGGGCTCGCCCGGCCCTGCCGTCGCGGACCGTCCCCGACGAGCGGGCCCGGGACCGTCGGGGGAAGCGGAGGCGGCGGGGGAAACGGGGCCGGGCAGTGCGGTGACGCCGACGAGCCGGGCGAGGCTCGCCCCGGCCTGTAGCACGGAGTCCGACTGGAGCAGCAGCAGGCCGATGGGGTTGAAGAGGCGGTGGAAGTAGAGGGCGGCGGTGGTGGCCGCCCCGACTGTGACCAGATCGTCGCGGACCAGCAGGAAACCGGCGAGCAGCACGGCGGCGAGCCCCACGAACTCAGACCGGTTCATCCGCAGCCCAAGACGCGTGTGGAAGTTGAAGATCTCCAACGACAGGTCGCGGGCCACGGCAGAGCGCTCGGCGATCCGGGCGACGTGGGCATCCTCCATCCGGTAGGCGCGCACGGTCGCCGACCCACGGAGCGCCCCGGCCATCGCCTGTGCCCGCTCGCCGGTCGCCACCCGCTCGCGCGCGTAGTACGGAACCGAGCGCTTGAGGTACCAGCGCAGCGCCAACGCGTAGGCGGGGGCCGCGGCCAGCCCGGCGAGGCCGAGCCGCCAGTCGAGGGCGAAGAGCCCCGCTGCGGTCAGCACGATGGACAGCAGCGCGCCGAGGAAGGCCGGTCCGCTGGTGCTGATCACATTCGTCGCCACGGCCACGTCGTCGCCGGCGCGGGCCACCAGGTCCCCGGTCCCGGCTCGCTCCAGCGTGGCCGACGGCAGGTGCAGGGCGCGGTCGAGGACCCGCTCCCGCAGCCGCGCCAGCACGGTCTCGCCGAGGCGTGCCGCGACTGCGGCGCCGGCCGCGGTGAGGAGCCCGGCGAGCAACGCCGCGCCCGCGATCACACCCGCCCAGGCCACGATCCGTGGCGTGTCGGACCCGTCGATGACGTCGTCGACGAGGCGACCGAGCACCCAGGGGGCGAGGAGCCCGGTCGCGGCCGCGGCGACCAGCAACGTGGCGGCGGCGACGCTGAGCCCGGGCAGCCGGGCGAACTCCGTTCGGAGGGCGGCCCAGGTCTGCCGGGCGGTGGCCGTCGGCAGCAGTTGCCTGGATTCAACGCCGATCGTGGTCGACTCGTCGGTCACCGCAGGACCTCCTCCCGGTAGCGGGCGTCGCTGGCGAGCAGTTCGTCGTGAGAGCCCTCGGCGATGACCCGCCCACGGTCGATCACGGCCACCCGGTGCGTGATCCGCAGCAGAGCCGGACTGTTGGTGATCAACACGGTGCCGCGGTCCTCCGCCCCGCGAGCCGAGGCCAGCCCCTCGGCGACCATCAGCTCGGTCACCGCGTCGACCGCCGTGGTGGGGTTGTGCAGCACCAGTACCGGCGGGTCGGCGGCGAGTGCCCTGGCCAGCCCGATCCGCTGTCGCTGCCCGCCGGACAGGTTCGCCCCCCGCTCGGTGAGCAGGCGGTCGACCCCGTGCGGGTGCGCGGCGAGCACGTCCTCGGCCGCCGCAGCCCGCACCGCGGCGCGCAGGACCGTCTCGTCGATGCTGGCGTCCGCGGCGAGGTTGGCGCGCAGCGTCCCCTCGAACAACGCCACGTCATGCTGCTCGACCAGGACCGTGCTGCGCAGGGCGTCGATGTGCAGCTCCTCGGCGGGCACGCCGTCGACGTACAGCGTTCCCCGGTAGTCCTCCCGGGGTACCCGGCCGGACAGCAGCGCGACCAGCGCCTCGGCCTCGCCCGGATCGTAGGCGAGCACGCCCAGGACCTCACCGGCGCCGACCCGCAGGCACACTCCGTCGAGTCCGGCGTACCCGACCGTGTCGAGGGCGAGGCGCGACGGGTCCGGGGCCGGCGGCCCGGCGGTTCCCGGCCGGGTGAGCGGCGGGGCACCGAGGACCCGGGCGACCCGCCCCGCGGAGGCGCGGGCCATGGCGAACACCTGTACGCCGTACCCGAGCGTCTGCACGGGCTCGGCGATGAACTGGGCCAGCCCGACGACGGCGACGAGCTCGCCGATGGTGAGCCGGCCCCGCAGCGCGAGCCAGCCGGCGACGCCGGCGACCGCCGCGAGGAAGAGGCCGTTGACAGTGGTGGTGAGCCCGAGGTGCAGGCCCTTGGTGGTGGCGGCCCGCAGGGTGACCTTGAGGGCGTGACTGCTGGCGACCGCGTACCGGCGTGCGGCGTGTTCCTGTGCGCCGATGCCGCGCAGCACGCGTAGGCCGGAGACGAGGTCCACGGCGAGCGCGGTGGTGGCGGCGAGGGCCTCCTGCTGAGACGCGCTGCGCCGGGTGAGCAGCGGCGCCATCCGTTGGAGGGCGACGACCAGCAGCGGCACCCCGATGAGCACCCCGAGCCCGAGCGGAACGTCGACGACGAGCAACGCGACGGCCGCGACGACGAGTGCGGTGAGCGCGGCGGCGCAGAACCCCGCGACCCGTACGACGTGGGCGGACAGCTCGGCGTCGGAGGCGGTGACGGACAGCAGCTCGCCGTCGCGCATGCCCGAGCGGCGTCCGCGCGGGTCGAGGGCGCTCCCGGCGATCTCGACCCGCAGGGTGTGTGCCTCCTGCTCCACGGCGGCGAACGCCTGGCGGGCACCGGTTCGATAGGCGAAGGCGAGAACGGTGAAGAGGACGGCGAGACCGCCGAGCGAGAGCAGCAGCGCAGGCACGTCCCCGGTGGCGACCGCGCGGTCGATGATCACGCCGATGGCGACCGGTACGAGGGCCTCGGTGGCCTGATGGACGCAGAGCAGCGCGATGCCGGCCACCACGCGGCCGCGCTGGCGGCGCAGGGCGCGGCGCAGCACCACCCGACCGCTGATCTCATCGCCGGCCATGAGCGTCAGGCCCCTGCGAGAACGAAGGAAAATGTGTACACGAGCCGCGCCCTCCCAGCGATCAAGGGACAGGTTAGCCTGCCCTAATGCCTGGCGGCGCCTGGGCCTTGGCGCTGCCCGGCACGGCCTGCGGTGACGAGCCGCTGGAGCACGCGGTGGTGCGGGACGGCATGCTGCACCCGGCCTCGCACACCGGTGGTGGTCACGGCCATGAACAACGAGTTGAGCAGCGACTCCTCGACCGAGTCCATGACGGCGGCGAAGAGCGGATCGATCATGGCGTCGGGTAGCGGTCGCTGCGGTTGCGGTGCCGTGGTGAAGGCGATCGCGTAGTCGCCGCTGCCGTGGGTGTACGCCGCACCCACCCGGGACATGGCGAACACGGCCCGGCGGGCGAGCCGGCCGAGCTGACGGGCGTCCACCGGCGCGTCGGTAGCCACGATGATCATGCACGAGTTGCCGGGCGGCTCCTCCCGGTCGTGCTGCGGCACCAGTTCGGCAGCCGGCATCGGGACTCCCAGCACGGTGAGGATGCCGCTGAAGTTCGACTGGACGAGGGCACCGACGGTATGGACGGAGCCGTCGACGCCGACCCGTCGCGACGAGGTGCCGATGCCGGCCTTGAAACCCAGGGCTGTCGTGCCGGTGCCCGCGCCGACGCAGCCCTCCGCCGGCAGACCGGCCGAGGCGTGCTCGACGGCATCGAGCACGTGTTCCTCGGTCACCGGGCGACGGCGGATGTCGGACAGGTGGGCATCGTTGGTCTCCCCGACCAGCGGATTGAACGACACTCCGGCCGGCTGCCGACCCATCAGGTAGGTGAGCAGGGCGTCTGCGGCGCGAAAGACCGACAGGGTCGCGGTCAGCACGATCGGTGATTCCAGGACCCCGAGTTCGTCCACCTGCGTCGAGCCGACGAGCTTCCCGTACCCGTTCCCGACGAACACGGCGGCCGGCAGCGCCGGGTGCCCGGCGCCGAGCCGGCGCGGCACGACGGCGGTGACGCCGGTGTGCAGGTCGGCGCCGTCGTCGACGGTGACGTGACCGACCAGGACGTCGGCCACGTCGGTGATGGCGTTGAGCGGGCCGGTCGGCAGGGTGCCGACGGCGATGCCGAGGTCCCGTGTCCGGCGTGGTTTCTGGTCCACCGCACTCCTGTCGTCGTGGTCAGCCTGGCACGGTACCCACGACCGTCGGTTCGGTGTACCGGCCCGGTCCAGGTTCGCACCGGCACGACGTCGGGCGGCAGCCGGGAACCAGGAAGGCGCGTCTATATTCACCCGCAGCGTTGTATCGATGTCGAGAAGATCGCGGGAAGGGCATAGCGTGACTGGAGAGACAGTGGGCATGCGGCTGCGAGCGCTCGTGGTCGCCGCGACCGTCCTGTGCGGACTTGCGCTCGTGCCGGCCCAGCCGGCGTCCGCTCAGACCGGGGTGATGATCCAGCCGGTGGGCGGGCGGGTCACCGGAGTGCTCTCGAACAGGTGCGGCGGCACCGACAGCGATCACTACGGTGTGGACATCGCGGGAAACAGCGGGATGGCGATCGGCGCCGCCTACACCGGCACTGTCACCTTCGCCGGCTGGACCTCCGGCGGGGGCAACATGGTGACGGTCTCCCACGCCAGCGGTTACCAGACCAGATACCTGCACATGGTGCAGCAGCCCGCCGTCGCCGTCGGGCAGCGGGTCGGGCAGGGGCAGGTGCTCGGGTACGTCGGCAGCACCGGCAACTCCACCGGCCCCCACCTGCACTTCGAAATCCGGCGCAACGGCGCGGTGTACAACATCACCCCGGCCTACTCCTGCGGCGGCACGGTCACCAAGGGCGCTCTCATCAACCTGGCGTTCGAGGACCTGACGCCGATCGATGAGGTCCCCGATCGGTTCGCGTTCGTGAACTCGGCCGGCGTGGTGCACGCCAAGGACGGCGCGTACTCGTCGTGGCAGGCCGTCAACTCCGGCGGAGCCACCAAGGTCGTGCTCAGCGGCAACTGGATCGGCTGGCTGCAGGACGGCAACTTCTACGCCAAGGACGGCATCTACGCCCCCTGGCTCACCATCGCCGGAGGCGGACAGGTACGCGACATCGCCATAGCCGGCAACCGGTTCGCGTTCGTGAACTCGGCCGGCGTCCTGTACGCCAAGGACGGCGCATACTCGTCGTGGCAGGCCGTCAACTCCGGCGGAGCCACCAAGGTCGTGCTCAGCGGCAACTGGATCGGCTGGCAACAGGCCGGCAACTTCTACGCCAAGGACGGCATCTACGCCGGATGGCTCACCGTAGCCGCAGGCGGGCAGGTCAGCGACATCGCCATAGCCGGCAACCGGTTCGCGTTCGTGAACTCGGCCGGCGTCCTGTACGCCAAGGACGGCGCATACTCGTCGTGGCAGGCCGTCAACTCCGGCGGAGCCACCAAGGTCGCACTCAGCGGCAACTGGATCGGCTGGCAACAGGCCGGCAACTTCTACGCCAAGGACGGCATCTACGCCGGATGGCTCACCGTAGCCGCAGGCGGGCAGGTCAGCGACATCGCGGTCAGCGGTCAGGACTGGTTCGCGTTCGTCGGCGGCGGCAACTTCTTCGCCAAGCAGGGCGCCTACGCCTCGTGGTTGACCATGAGCGGCGGAGGGCAGGTCAGCAGGATCGCCATCACCACCTGACGGACACGCCACACCAGCGGGCGGTGAGAGCGAGGGCTCGCTCCCACCGCCCGCTGGGCGTCGAGCTGCCCAGCCCGGGCGGCTGGGCCTCCCCCGAGATGCGGGCACCCTGAGATCGACTACCCCAGGACGACCAGTTGGACCGCGATCAGGACGTCGAACACGCCGCACCACTCGGCGTACGAGCGGACCACGACCTTGTCGAGCTTGAGGTGGACGAAGTCCCAGATGCCGTGGAGGAGCCAGCCGGCCGCCACCAGGTAGCGGCCCAGGTCGGGGTCCACGGCCAGCCCGAGGAGGGCGAGCGCGCCGAAGGCGAGCATGCCCAGCGCCTGGATCCGGATCGCGCCGGGTCGCAGCGCGTGCCCACCGATCGCGCTCCAGATCAGCGCGCCCAGAGCGATCGGGACGATGACGGCGGTCGCTGGGACTTCCGCCAAACGCAGTCCCGTGGTGAGCAGGAAGCTGGCGACCAGCACGATCCAGGAGAGGCGCCGCCTTCCCGCCCTGGCGACGACCAGGTAGAGCAGGGGCAGGATCAGGAGAATCTCGCCGAGCCCGGCCACCTGGCCGGCGCGGTCGCCGCCTCCCAGGGTCAGCGCGGCCGACGCGAGGGCCAGCAGCGTGGGCCAGCGCCGACCCAGGGTGTGGATGGCGCGGCTCATCGCGCGTACTCCTCGCGGCGGCGGAGCATGACGCCGAGCATGAGCGGCAGCATCACGACGTGGGCGGCGATCATCAGTTGGTCGCCCGAGATGACGCCCAGCCAGCTCAGCGGCGCGAGAACGACGGCCGGTACGAACATCGCGCCGGCCATCTCCAGCGTGCCCGCCCAGCCGTGGCCGCGGTACCGCATCCAGACGACCATCCCGACCGACATGTCGAACGCCATGGCCAGCGCGGCGATCTCGGGGTGCCTCGCCGCCGAGTGGTCGACGCCGGCGAGGGCGAGGACCCCGGCGCGGGCCGCGCCGAGGACCAGCATGCCGACCACCATCGCGGCGACCATCTCCAGGTAGTGCCGAACGAAGTGGCGCCTCATCTGACTGTTCACCTCCGGGTATGGACAAGGGGTGTCCTTGCACCGTCCACACTGGGCGAGTCGACGGACCGCCAGTAGTGCCGAACCCGCATGTGGGGGCGTGGGTTCGTCACGAGATCTCATGACACCTGTCACGCCGGTCGACTGCGACAATGGCCGCGTGGTGGACGAGGCGATCGAGCGCGGGACGGGGCTCACGGGCTTTCGCCGGTACACCTGGTGGACGCTGACCGGGGCCGTGGTGAGCGTGCTGGTCTTCCTCACCGGCGACTGGCTGCTGGGTGGGGGCGTGCCGGCCTGGGCGCGCGGCGTCGGCGGCGCCGCGCTCGCCGTCACCGTCGTCGCGAGCGTGGTGCTGCTCAACCGACGGTTGGTGCCGCTGCCCGGGGCGGCGGTGCGGGGCCGGCCCGCCGGATGGCTGATCGCCGGAGGCGCGGGCGCCACGGTGCTGGGCGCGGTTCAGCTCGCCTTCCGGGAGTACGGGCTGTGGGCGGTGGCCCCGGCGATGGTGGTGGCGATCGGCGCGGCGTTCCTGTCGGCGCGGGGCCGGCGGGCGCTCGTCGCGGGCGCGGTGGCGGTCGCCCCGGTGCCCGGCACGCTGGTCTGCCTGCGCTCCGGCGAGGGTGACCTGCTCTACGCGGCGGCGTTCCCGCTGGGTCTCACGGCCTTCACCGCCTGGACGACGCTGGGCCCGTTGTGGGCGTGGGACGTCGCGGGACGGCTGCACCAGGCCCGGCGGCTCGCCGGTGAGCTGGCGGTCAAGGACGAACGACTGCGGTTCGCCGCCGACCTGCACGACATCCAGGGCCACCACCTTCAGGTGATCGCGGTGAAGAGCGAGTTGGCGGCGCGGCTGGCCGAGGTCGACCCGGCCCGGGCCGCCGCCGAGATGAGGGAGGTGCGGCGGCTGTCCACCGACGCGCTGCAGGAGACCCGCGCCCTGGTGCAGGGCTACCGCCGCACCACGCTGGAAGAGGAGATATCCAACGCGACCCGGGTGCTCGCCGCCGCCGACATCGACGCGCGGATGGAGCTGCGGCCGGCCGCCGCGAGCCTGTCCGCGTCCGGCCGGCACCTGCTCGGATTGGTGATGCGCGAGGCCACGACCAATGTCCTGCGCCACAGCCGCGCCGCGCGGGCCGACGTCGAGTACCGGGTCGACGGCGGCCGGGCCCACCTGCGGGTGAGCAACGACGGCGCGATGGAGGTGCCCGGCGCGGGCGCCGGCTCCGGGCTGGCCACGCTCGCCGAACGGCTGACCGCGGCCGGCGGCGATCTGACCTGGCGGCACGACGGGGACCGTTTCGTCGTCGCGGCGAGGCTGCCGGTGGGGGCGGCATGATCCGCCTGCTGCTCGCCGACGACGAGGAAATGCTCCGTGGCGCCCTGGCGGCGCTGCTCGGGCTGGAGGCCGACATCACCGTCGTGGCCGAGGCGTCGACCTCCACGGACGCCACGCGCCTGGCTCTGGAGCACCGGCCCGACATCGCCGTACTGGACCTGGAGATGCCGCCGACCGACGGGCTGCGCGCCGCCGAGGAGATCCGGGCCCTGCTGCCCACCCGGGTCGTGCTGGTCACCCGGCATGCCCGGCCGGCCGTGCTGCGCCGGGCGTTGTCCGCCGGGGTGAGCGGCTTCGTGCCGAAGAGCACAGCGGCCACCCGGCTCGCGGAGATCGTCCGCGACGTCGCGGCCGGCCGGCGGTACGTCGACCCGGAGATCGCCGCGTCCGCCCTCACCGAGGACGCGTGCCCGCTGACCGAGCGCGAACTGGAGATGCTGCGCGCGTCCCGGACCGGGGCGTCGGTCAACGAGATCGCCGCGCACGTTCACCTCGCCCCGGGCACCGTCCGCAACTACCTGTCCGCGGCCATGACCAAGCTCGGCGTCAGCTCGCGGCACGCGGCCGCGCATCGCGCGTGGGAGGAGGGCTGGATCTAGCCGGGTCCGTCGGGGTTCACCGCGTCATCGGTGAGAGTCGGGAGCCGTGGGGGGCGTCACCCGTACCCGCTCCTCCTCGGGACGGCTCTCGATGCCGTCGAGCTGCGTACAGATGGTCCTCCGCAGGTCGTCGTAGTCCCGGAAGTGGTAGTCGTTGAACAGGGTGTAGCCGGTCCACATCAGATTGGCGCACACCCGCGGCACCACCCGGCCCGTCGCCGCGCCCATGCCGACCAGCGCCACCGACCTGATGCTGCCCGGCTCCTTCTCGTTCTGCATGTGGATTGCCTGGAACGCGGCGGCGCACGCCAGCGCCACGTTCAACGTCTCGCTCACGTCCTGCACCGACTGCTCCATCGTCGGCGTCGAGATCAGGAACTTCGGGTTGGTCGCCCCGGACGGCACGCACACGGCACTTCCCACCGGCAGCGCCCCGCCGAACTGGTCGCGGATCGCGCGCTGGACGCGTAGCTGGATCCCCGCACCGAGGTGCCGCTTAATGACCGCATCGACCCCGCCGTCCATCCGGCCTGCCGAGTTGGTCGGGCTGACCCAGGCGTCGGCGTGCTGGCTGGTGATCGACCCCTTGTGGATCTCGACCTCGGGGGTGTCGGCGAACGCCGCCCGCCACGCCTGCACCACCTTGGCGTTGACGTCCTTCAGCACCACCTTGAGCAGCGGCTTTTCAAGATCGGCAGTCATGGCTCGCTCCGATGGCGGGAAGGGGGGTGTCCGACGTAGATCAAGATACCGCGCCGGGCGACGCACAAGTGTCGGGTGGAACGCCGGCGGGGGCTGTCCTGCTTCCCGGCATCGCATCTGTCGCACTCTCGCGGCACAATCCCTCCGCACCTTGATCACCCGTGCCCTCACCGCCACGGGTCGCCACCTCAGGAGCCCACGATGAGCGACGCCGACGCCCCCGACCCGACCGATCCGCTGGCCCTCGCCGAGCTCTTCAAGGGCGGCGGCGAGCCGTGGCTGCCGCTCCTGAAACCGGTCATCGAGGCGCAGCCGGCCGCGGCCACGTTCATCGGCCCGGGCCGCGCCCCGAAGGTCGTACCCGTCCGGGAACTGACCTTCCAGGCGCTCAAGCCCAACCCGCCGCACAAGTGGAAGGTCGTCGTATTCGGCCAGAACCCGTACCCACGGCCCGAGAGTGCCACCGGCATCGCCATGTTCGACAACACCTTCCACGACTGGGCCGACAGCCAGTTCGGCAGGGTCGTCACCATTCGCTGCATCATCAAGGCCGCGGCGATGTGGAAGCACGGCATCCCCAAGAGGACGCCGATCGGGGACATTCGCGCCCTGCTGGAGGAACACGACACCGTGCAGCCGCCGGAGTGGTTCCAGGCGATGCTCACGCAGGGCGTGTTGCTTCTGAACGCGGCACTCACCGCGAGCAGCGACGGCGCGATGTCCACCGGCCAGCACACTGCCTTCTGGCAACCGGTCGTCGAGAAGCTCGTCGAGGAGATCCTGAGGGCCAAGCAGCACGCCGACGAAGAAGACCGGGGCGTGGTGTTCGCGTGGTGGGGGGCGCACGCCCGCAACCTGAAGAAGATCGTGCTCCAGCTCGAGAAGAAGTACCCCGAGGTGGAGGTCCGGCACATCGACCACCCCAACCCCGCGGCCCAGGGTGACATCTTCTGCGACGGGAACCACTTCGCCGACGTGAACGCGGCCCTCAGGACGCTGGGGGCCGAGGAGATCGACTGGCTGCCCAGCAAGGGGTGGAGCACGCTGACCGGGCAGGCCGGCGGCACGGACGCGGGCATGGCCGACCGGATGGGGGCGTTCATCGCCTCCACGATGGAGCTTCACAAGCTCTACCTTGAGCGGCTCGCCGGCGTCAAGGACGAGGGGCTCGTACTTCCCGCGATCACCGGCGTGTACGACACCCCCCTCATGGACTTCCGCGAGGCCGCCGCACCGGTGGCCAAGCTGCTGTCGGGGCTCGACCGGCACGTGGAGCAGTCGCGCCAGTTCGGCGAGACGCGGGTGGACGGCGGGGCCGACGGCCTGTCCGTCGACGAGGTCGCCGCCCTCTACCTGTACACCTGCGAGTCGGCGTTCTATCGGCAGATCAACGCCACCCTGCGCAACCCGGACCGCAGCCAGATCCTCCCGTACCTGCCGTACCTGCGGCTGTTGTTCTCGGCGGTGTCGCGGCTTCCGGCCCGCAGGGAGCCGCTGTGGCGCGGGGTGTCACTGGACCTGCGGGCGCAGTATCCGCTCGGCCGGACCGTGACGTGGTGGGGCGTGTCCTCGTGCACGTCGAAGCTCAGCGTGGCCCAGGCGTTCCTCGGCGGCCGCGGCAAGCGGACGCTCTTCGAGGTGCTTCCCGTGCGGGCGGTGGGCATCCGCAGGTTCTCCGCGTTCACCGGCGAGGAGGAGTTCATCCTCGCCCCCGGCACGCAGCTCGAGGTGACCGACGTGCGGGCCGAACGCAACGGCCTGTGCACCGTGCGGCTGGCCGAACTGGCCGAGCAGCACCTGGTGGCGTGAGCAGGCACGGTCGGAGCGTCGCGTGCGGTCGGCGAGCGCGGCTGATGTCGTATCCGACTCAGCTCCATCGGCACCGGGAGGCGTACCTGCGGTGCAGCGGCGCCCACGCCCGGGCCCCAGACCTCGGTGGCGACAGCGGGCGGCACCGACCGCGACGCCCCCCGCACCGAGTGGGCATTGACCGCGGCGCGCGTGCGCCTCACGCACAGCCCGACGCGTACGCGGCCGAGAGAGCGACGGGAGCCCGGCCCTCGCCGGGCTGGAGCCGGGCGCGCGGTTGGGAGCAACTCGCGCGGCCCGGCCCCGGCCCGGCGGGGAGGGTGCGAACGGTCAGGCGGTCAGGTCTGGGACAGTGCGCGGTCGCTGACGAAGGACTGGAGACCGAACTGGCGGGCCCGGCGTTCGGCGAACTCGGTCAACCCCTGGCTGTCGGCGTAGTCGAGGCTGTACAGGTCCAGTTCCAGCTGTAGCAGTTGCTCAGCGATCTGGGCGTGGAACTCCAGCACGTCGGGCGGCCACGGGGCGTAGCCGTCGTCGGTCCATCGGGCCGTGAACGACTCGAAGACGATGCCGTCGACGATCTCGGCCAGCCGAGGAAGCATGCCGAAGCCCCGGTTGGCCAGCAGGTACGCGGGCTTGGCTTCCTCCCGTACCGCAGCGACCAGGGTGAGCAGGTGTGGCACGTCCTCGGGATAGGTCAGCTCGACATTGAGCGTGTCCAGAAAGAGCCCCGCGTAGCCCTGGGCGATCGCCTTCTTCGCCGCACCGACCACGTGCGCCACCCAGAGCGGGTGGCCGACCTGGACGAATGCTCCACCCCAGTCCGGGTTGCGTTCCTGGCGCTGCCAGGGCGCGGGCGGGCCCTGGTCCTCCGACAGCGACAGGTAGGCGAGCGTCTGCACGTCCTGCTCCGCGAGGTATCGCAGCTCGGCGGGTTGGTAGAAGTCCGGCTGCAGGACCACGCGCACATACCCGGCGAGGCGGTCCAGATGCCCGTCGCCGTAGTAGAAACAGATGGGACGCCGGATCATCACGGCCACCCGTGCTCTCGGTACCAGGAGAAGGTGGTGCGCACGCCCTCCTCCAGGCTGACGGTCGGCTCGTAGCCCGTCAGCTCCCGTAGCCGGGACAGGTCCGGGCAGCGGCGGGCGACCGAGCCGGGCGGCGCGGTCTCGGGCTCGATCGCGGGGCTCACCCCGGCCACGCGTAGGACCAGCTTGGCGAGGTCCCCGATGTTGGTCTCCTCGCGGTCGTTGCCGATGTGCACGATCTGACCCGCGGCGGCCGGGGCGGCCATCAGCCGCAGCATGGCCTCGACGGCGTCGTCCACATGGCAGAACGCCCGGTACTGGTCGGCGCCGGGCACCGGGAACGGGTCGGCTCCCCGCAGGGCGCGCAGGGACATCTCCGGAATGACGTGGTCGGCGCCCATCCGTGGTCCGTACACGTTGTGGAAGCGGCCCACCACGGTCTCGAAGCCGCGGGCCCGGGCCGTGTGCAGGAGGGCGGCCTCACCGAGCAGTTTGCTGGCCGCGTACGCGAAGCGGGGCGCCGAGATGTCGGAGATCATCGTCGGCACGGTCTCAGGCGTCGGCACCGGTACCACCCCGGCCGTCACGCCCCCGGCGTAGACCTCGCTGGTGGAGGCGAAGAAGACCCGCTCGCCAGGGGCCACCCAGTCGAGCAGGTGCATCGCGGAAAGGGTGTTGACCCGGACCACCCGGGCCGGATCCTGCTCCACGTTACGGACCCCGACGACGGCGGCGAGCAGGTAGATCTGGTCCCAGCCCGTCGGTAGAGCGGCCCAGGTGTCCGGGGCGGTCAGGTCTCCGGAGACCACCCGCACCGCCGGGTCGCTCCGCAGGCGGTCGAGGTCGGCGTCGTCACGGCCGCGGGAGAAGTCGTCCACGATCGTCACCTGGTGGCCGTCGGAGACGAGGCGGCGGGCGAGGTGCAGGCCGATGAAGCCGGCCCCGCCGAGCAGAAGCGCCCTCATGCCGGCACCACCTGCGCGGCCGGTGCGGCCGACCCGGATGCGACGGGGGCGGGCGGCAGGTAGCCGAGGCCCGCGTAGCGGACCCCGGCGGCCATGACCGCGTCGGAGTCGAGCACCCGCCACGAGTCGTAGATGAACGCCGGCCGCGCGGCGCCGAGCACCTCCGGGACCTGGATCGCCCGGTAGTCCGGGTGGTCGTTGATGATCAGGACGGCGTCCGCCTCGGTGAACGCCTTGTCCAGGCTGACCGGTTCGCCCCCGTACTGCCGGATCACGTCGTCGGTGACCATCGGGTCGTGACCGAGGACGGTGACGCCGGCGGCGGAGAAGACCCGCATCATGGTGGCGATCGGGGTGCCGCGCATGTCGTCGGTGGCCGGCCAGCCCTTGTACGCCCAGCCGAGCACCGCCAGGCGCGCACCGAGGCTGCGGCCACGCGCCTCGATCAGCATCCGGACCACGGTCTCACCGACGTGGATCGGCAGGTACTCGTTGAGTTGGCGGGCCTTGCCGACGAGGAAGGGCCGGCGGTCACCCGCGCTGTCGATCATGATGTACGGATCCTTGGAGAGGCAGCCACCCCCGACGTACCCGGGCTTGGCGAGGTCGGGGCGCGGGTAGTCGACGTTCGCCGCGTTGATCACCTCAAGGGGGTCGAGGCCGTGCCGCTCGGCGATCAGCGCGATCTCGTTGCCGAAGGAGTAGATCAGGTCGGTGTGGCAGTTGTTCGAGAGCTTCACCAGCTCGGCGGTCTCCAGTCCGGACACCGGGACGACGGCCCGCACCAGTCCGTTGAAGAACTCGATCCCGGCGGCGAGGCTCTCGGCGTCCAGGCCGCCGATCACCTGCGGCAGCTCGACGAGTTCACGCAGCGCCTGGCCCTGGATGGTCCGTTCCGGCGCCATCACCAGCCGGACCTGCTCGCCCCAGGCGGCCTGGAGTTCCGGCAACACCACCCGGCGGCTCGTGCCGACCGGCACCGTGCTGCGGACCACCACCAGGGTGTCCGGGCGGCAACTGGCGGCGACGACCCGGGCGGCGGCGGCCAGGTTCGCCAGATTGGGACGCTGGGTGATGTTGTCGACCGGCGTCGACACGCTGATCACCGCCACGTCGACGGTGTCCTTCGGCAGGTCGGCGCCCACATGGATGTTCTTGCCGAGGTGGGCGGCGAAGACGTCCTCGATGCCGGGCTCGAAGATGTGCGGCCGGCCGCGGGAGAGCGACTCCAGCACCGCCGGTGACACGTCTGCGCCGTACACCGTGAAGCCCTTGTCGGCGAGGGCGGCGGTGAGGGTGAGCCCCACGTAGCCCAGGCCGACGACCCCGATCTTTGTGCTCATTCGTTTTGTCCCTTTCGTTTCATGTGACGTGATTGAGGCGAGGTCCGCTGCTCGGACCTCCCGTCGCGGGGGCCCGGCCGTCCGCGACGCACTCAGCCGCAGCGGGCGGTGAGCCGATCGAGAGCCCGGACGGTGACCGTGCCGGCGAACCGTTCCGCGCGGTAGCGGCGGCAGGCCCCGCGTACGTGGTCGGCGCGCACGGCGTAGTCGACCGCGAGCACGAACTTGCCGGCATCGCGCAGCGCCCGGGTGTGCGCCAGGTTCTCCGCGCACCAGCTCTGGGTGCACGGCTCGTCCGTGGCGAGGTAGAAGAGCTCCTCCATCGCGATGCCGTCGACGGCGGCGGTGTAACCCGACTGCTCGCGCAGCTCGGGAGAGTTCTGTGGAACGATCAGGAAGCCGGGCCGCTTGGCCTTGGCGTACTCGCTGATCCTGACGATCAGGGCGGCCATCTCGGCACCGAGCCGCGCGCGGTCGCGGCCCTGGGTGGCAGCCAGGGAGATCTCCTCGTACGCCAGCGGTGTGTCCAGGTAGACCCCGTCGAAGCCGGCGCGCAGCGCCTGATCGACCCGGGCCCGCACGACCCGCTCCCACCAGCGGGGGTCCCAGTAGCGGACGAAGTACTCGCCGGGCCAGTCCGTCCACTCGTTGGCCAGCAGGTCCGGGGCATCGCGGCGGATCACCGGGTACTCCGGGCGGAAGTTCTCGATGCTGCCGATCTCGAAGTACGCCAGCACCCGCTTGCCGCTGCGGCGCAGCGCGCCGATCTCGGCAGCGGTGAAGTAGCCGGTGTGCCCGTCCCGGGTCAGGTCGACGACGGCGAGCTGATACCGGCCCCGGGTCAGCGCGTCGAGCCGGCCGTCGGCGTACCCCTGTAGCTGGTACGCCCAGTCGCGGATCGTCCCGGGCGACGTGGTGGCGACACCACCGGGTACGGCGGTGGCCGGGTCGATCGGCCGCGCCGTGGACGGGGAAACGTCGGCCGGACCTGGGACCGGACTGCCTGAACTGACCGGACTGACCGGTGCGGTGCTGGCGCCGGGTGGCGGCGCCGACACCGGTCCGCTGCCCGGCCGACGGCCGACGAACCCCCACATCGCGGTCGCCACCAGCACGGTCAGCCCGGCGAGGGCGGCCACGAGGAGCCGCCGGTTCCCGCCGACCGGGAACCGACGGCTCACCGCGTCTCCCCGGCGGCCCAGATGTCCTTGATCGATGTCGCCAGGTCGCGCACCGGCGACCAACCCAGCTCGTGGTCCGCCCGGTTGACGTCGGCCCGGATCCAGTTGACCGCCATCGAGCGCTGCGGCCCGGTACCGGCCTCACGGATCCGGCCACGGTAGCCCGCCGTGCCGGCCAGCAGCTCGACCGCCTCCCGCGCGGCGACCGCCCGGCCGCTGCCCGCGTTGAAGACCCGGTGCCGTAGCTCGGGCGCGAGCACCGCCGCGACGATCAGCGCGGCGAGATCCCGCACGTCGACGAAGTCCCGGTACGCCGAGAGCGGCCCCAGGGTGATCTCCGCAGCGCCGTCGGCCAGTGCGCCACGGATGCGCGCCGCCGCACGGCCGAGCAGGTTCTCCTCCGACATGCCGGGGCCGATCGGGTTGAAGACCCGCAGCGAAACCGCGTCGGCCTGCCCGGACTCGCCGGCGAGCTGGAACAGCCGGGTACCGGCCAGGTGGCTGACGCCGTACGCGCTGACCGGCTGCGCCGGCTCCTCCTCGGTGACCGAGGCACGATCCGGCACCGGGCCGTACTCGCCGGCCGAACCGAGCCGGACCAGTCGGGCCTGCGGCGCCGCGGCGGCGGTCGCCTCCAGCAGTTTCGCCGCGACCAGCGTATTCGCCGTGACCAGTTGTGCGGCGGAGCCGGTGAGGGCGCCCACGCAGTTGACCACCGCGTCCGGGGCGACCTCGCGCAGGATCGCCGCGAGGGCGTCCGGTTCGCCGTCGAGCAGGTCGAAGGTCGCCCGGCCCGGGCAGATCACCTCGGTCACCCTCGGGTCCGACTCCAGGGCGGCGCGCGCGTGCCCGCCGATGAAGCCGGACGCTCCGAAGAGCAGCACCCGCGTCACGTCAACTCTCCGGCTCGCACGACGGCCGACAGGTCCGCGACGGCCAGCGGGTCGCCGGCGGCCGTCCCCTCACCGAGGGCCACCCCCAGCGGCTTCGGGTGGCCGGGCAACAGGATCGGCTTGAGCTGTGGGAACGAGCGGTTCGCCTCGTCGTAGTCCTCCGGCCGGCCGATGTCCAGCCAGAACCCGTCGAACGGGTACGTCACCGGGGGGTCGTCGCCCGCGAGCAGGTCCAGCACCAGCTGGTCGAAGCCGAGGGCGAGCCCCGCCGGGTAGGGATCGAGCGTCTTGCGCGACATCCCGTACACGCCCATGCTGACCGGGTAGCGCAGCGCCGGCTTCTCCCGGAACCCGACGATCCGCCCGGCGTCCACGTCCAGCACGCCGAAGTCGATCTGGTGCACCCGCTCGGAGGTCGCCAACGTCAGTACCGCGCCGGAGAGTTTGTGGGTGCGGAGCAGGTCGCCGTAGTCCAGGTCGGTGAGGATGTCACCGTTCATGACCAGGAACTCGTCGGGCAGCCTGTCCTTCAGCCCGAACAACGGGCCGACCGTGGAGAGCGGTTGGTCCTCCTCGACGTAGTCGATGACGAGCCCCCACCGGCGGCCGTCCCCGACGAAGGCCCGGATCAACGGGCCGAGGTGGTTGATCGCCAGGGTCACCGAGGTGAACCCGCGCGACGCGAGCTGGTCGAGCACTATCTGCAGGATCGAGTGGCTGTCGCCGATCGGCATCAGGGGCTTCGGCAGCGCCGTCGTATACGGCCGTAACCGCACCCCTTTACCGCCGGCAAGGATCACCGCGTGCAACCGGACCTCCCCAAGGGCCTCGAGTGGACTATCGGTAGTGCCGGACCTGCCCGATCACCGGAACCAGACCGAGCGCGAACAGGGCCTGGAGCAGCACGACGCTGCCCAGGTAGAGCGAGGTGTCGGCGAGCGCGCGGCCGTCCTGCCCGAACAGCGGCGCGACGCCGAGCAGAGCGCCGACCCCGGTGTGCAGCACGATCCCGACCGCCATGGACAGGCACAGCCAGCCGTACCGGCCCCGGCCGACCAGGAGGAAGGCCAGGTAGTAGGCGCCGGCAAGTGCCACATGCGCGGCCGTCATCACGACCCCGGCGGCCGAGAGCATGCCCGCGTGGAACAGCCCGGCCAGTAACGCCGCCCCCAGCGCCGCCGGCACCGCGAGGCATGCAGCGACCTCCCGGCCGATCATGCGCCAGACCCCGGCGACGAAACCGTGCGGTTCGCGGGTGTGCCGGGCCAGTGCGACCGCGTTCGCCCAGAACCGGCTGGTCCGCCATTCCACGAACCCCATGGACAGGATCAGTGGTACCGCCGCTGCCGCGATGTCCAACCGGCCCAGCAGGTACGGTGCCTGCGCGTGGAAGAGCAGCGCCGCCGAACAGAGCCCGTAGCCGGCGACGCCGAGCAGCGCGGGCGCCTCCGGCCAGAGCGGATCCCGTGCTGCCGGTTCCTCGGCCCGGGCCGCGGTCTGGGCTACCCAGAGCGCCGCGGCGAGGGTCGCCAGCACGCCGACAGCCGCTGCGCCCACGGCCCACCGTTGCTGCGTCGTGCCGCCGGACACCAGGTAGATCCCGCCGAACAGGAAGGCCGGGATCATCGCCAGGGCCAGCCACAACTCGCGCCGGTAGAAGATCAGTAGCGTGCTGGCCAGCTGGTACGCCAGTTGGAGGACCATCATCGTGGCGAGCGACAGGCCGCCGTACGGCAGCACCGCGCCGCCGGCCACCGCGCCGAGCAGGGGCGCGGTCAGCGCGGCTGTCCGCAGTAGCCGGCTCGCCGAGCGTGGCCGGCCGAGGCCGAGCAGGCGGTACGCCGAGTAGGCGATCACGCCCGAGTAGATCCAGCCGAGCGTCCCGGCGAGGATCATCCCGAGCACCAGACCCGGTCGCCCCACGACCGCCAGCACGGCCGGGAACGCGGCACTCGGCAGCACGTAGAGCAGGCCGTGCGAGATCGTTCGCAGGTCGCCCCAGCGGCCCCGGCCGGTCGCCGGCGAGGTGCGTGCCTCGTCCACGAGCGGCGAGGTCGGCCCCATCCGCCGGAACACCTCGGAGGCGAGCACGAAGACGTCGCTGTAGCCGTACTCGACCTGGGCGGCCCGGTCGGTGTGCCCGTCGGCCTCCAGGGCGGCGGCGACCTGTAGCGCGTCGACGACGCGGGTAAGTTGGGGCCGGACCCGCTCGACCAGGTCGTCGACCGGATCGGTGGAGATCCTGGGCAGCAGGATCGTGCGTTCGGGCTCGTCCGCCCGATCGGCGCCGCGCGCCGCTCCGGTGGTCATCGTGACGCCGGGCCGCCACAGCGGGTCGGTGGCGTCAGCGTCCCTGAGGAAGGTCATCGCCGGCCGCCGGTGGGGCGCAGTATCCCGACCGTCGACTCGCCGTCCGAGTGCGCCACCGCCGGGCGCACCGGCGGACATCCGGACGAATTCGGGTCGCGACGCGGCGGGTACGCGGTGGATCCGTACTCTTCGGGTCCACGCTGTCGGGGTATCCGGGCAGGGACGGGCGCCACCCCGGGCCGGATCTTGCGGTCCGGGACTTTGACCCAGCCCTGCGCCTGGCCGCGCAGGTGCCGCGGCGGTGCGGACACCGTCCGTGGCGCGGCGAGCCCTTCGTAGATGTTGCGGTACGCCTGCAACGAGCGCTGCAGGGTGAACTTCTCCAGGACCCGGGCCCGGGCGACCGCACCGAGCCGCAGCCGCAGGTCCCGGTCCCGCAGCATCCGCACGCAGGCGTCGGCGACGCCGGCGACGTCCCGCGGCGCGACGACGAAGCCGGTGTCACCGACCGCCTCGGCGACGCCGCCGACGTTGGTGCACACGGTCGGACGCCCGCACGCCATCGCCTCCACCACCGTGTACGGGAAGCCCTCGGAGATGCTGGTCAGCGCGACCAGGCTGCCGGCGTGGTAGGCCTCGACCGCGTTGCCGACCCGGCCCTCCAGCGTGGCGTGCCCGGTCAGTCCGAGTTCGTCGATCAGTGCCTGGCAGCTGGCGTGGTAGACCTGGTTGGCGACCGGCGTCCCACCGAAGATGCGCAGCCGGGCGGTCGGGATCTCCGCGCGGACCAGCGCGTACGCCCGGATCAGGGTGTGCAGGTCCTTGAGCGGGTCGATGCGGCCCATGAACGAGATGGTCGGCACGTCCGGTTCACCGACCGCCGGAGGGAACTCGTCCGGGTCGACGCCGTTGTACATCGTCCACATCCGCTCGGGGTCGGCTCCGTTGTGCAACTGCCAGCGCCGGTTGTACTGCGAGTGCGGCGCCAGCGCGCCGGTGATCAGATATGCCGCACCGGCGAGTGAGCGGAAGAAGCTCAGCACCAGCACCCGTACCGGATGCGGTGCGCTGTCATTCAGGTACGAGATGTACCGCTCGCGCAGATATATGCCGTGTTCCGAGAGGACCAGCGGGGTGCCGTAGGCCCACGTCGCAGCCATGCCGACGAGCGTGGCGAGGCCGTTCATCGACGAGTGCACGATGTCGGCGCGCACCGGCGGCGCGCTCAGCGGTCGCATCATGTGCGAGATGAGCCAGGCCGCCTCCAGCGCGTCGGCGACGCTGGGCGCGGGCCCGGTCTCGTCGACCCGGAGGGTGTGCCAGGCTTCCAGCATCATCCTCAGGGCCTCGTTGGAGAGCAGGCCCGCGCTCAGGTCGCCACCGCCGGCGGCGTACTCGAACATGCCGCGCAAGGCGAGCAGGAAGGTGCTCCGGTTGACTGAGCCAGCCTGGGAACGGGTCGACTCCAGCGGGGTGACCAGCGCCCGCAGGAACACCTCGTAGGACTCGAGGAATTCCGCGCCGGGCCGTCCGGACGGGACCAGCACCCCCCGCTGGGGGCGGCGGCCTGGCGGCCGTCCGCCCCACAACGGGATCGAGTGCACCCGGTCAAGGTTCGCCGGCCTGTCGAACACCGGTTCCTCGGTACCGTCCACGGTGAGCGCCACGACCTCCCACCGGTAGTCCGGCATCCCCCGGATGAGCTGCTCGCACCAGATGCTCACGCCGCCCATCGCGTAGGGGTAGGTGCCCTCCGAGACCAGAGCGATCCTCACCAGTTACTCCCGTTCACCTTCGCGTTACTGCTTGTCGCTGCCAGGCCCTACAGGCGAGGAGCGGCGTCGAACGTCACAGCGGTGTTCGCCACGAGCGTCACCGGCACGGTCACGTCGGTGCCGTACGTGGTGGCCCCCGTGGTGGCCGTGGTCACGCCACCCAGCCGGAGCGTGCCGGCGGCCGGCGAGGTCACCGTGATGTCACCGGTGGTCCGGTCGTAGATCGCCTCGGCCCCGGCGCTGCGTGCGGCGAAGTGGGCCGTGGTCGCCTTGGTGTACGCGGCGATGTCCGTCCACGCCGAGTTCAGCAGCGGCACCGCGTAGAAGGAGTCGTACTTGGTCAGCACGCCCTTGACCCAGTCGGTGACCAGGCTCTTGCCGGCGCCGTAGTCGCGCACGTTGGCGATGTGGAACGTGTGCGCATAGATCGAGCCGGACGCCACGTGCTGTAGCGCCACCCCGGACTCGTAGTCCAGGACCTGGGGGTAGGTGCGGTCGGTGGGCCAGTAGGGGAAGAGCCCGTTCGGGCCGTAGAAGGAGTTGTAGAAGACCGTCTCCTCCGCCGGGGTGGTGGTGTGGTAGGCGATGTTCGTCGGCCAGCACGGCACCACCGCGATGCTCTGGTCCAGCGGGTGTGCGGTGGCCCCGTTGAAGTTCGCCGGCACGTGGCTGGGGAACGACATGTTGCCCGCCACCGCGTTGATGCCGAGATCCGCCGCAGCCTCCAGCAGCGCGGGGTTGGACGCCGCCAGCCCGTGGTCGGTGGGCGGGCCCGTGTCGTTGTCCGGGTCGTCGTTGTAGACACCGAGGCCGGAGTACTCGGGGGTCTTCAGCACGGTGGTCGGGGCGTTCAGCCCGATCGCCGCGCCCGCGGTCCGGTTGGTGTTGATCTCGCTGTAGCTGGTGCTGTAGTCCGTCGTGTTCAACTCGGGGTGGTTGAACGTGTGGTTGGTCCACCGGAAGTTGTTCTTGAGGCACTTCGTGGTGGCGGTCAGCGTGGTGGCGTCGCCGTTGGGGCTGCACGTGTCGCCGGCGAACGGGTCGATGTCGGCGCCGTTGTACGCGATGTTGAAGGTGAATCCGGACGCCTGCGGGTGGGCGGTCCGCAGCGCGGTCTGCTGCGCGTCGAGGTTGACCGTGTCGTGGCCGCTGACCTGGAAGCCGGGGCTGTACTCGACGGTGCCGTCATCGTGGTAGTGGTCCGAGGTGTTGAACCAGTCGTCGATGTCGACGTTCAGGTGGTGCTTCTGCTCACCGAAGTGCAGGCCCTTGGTCGTCCACCGGAACAGGCCGTAGACCAGCAGGTCCGAGTGGAGCAGGTACTGGTTCGAGGTGAACGTCAGCGCGATCCGCTCCCGGCCGTCGGGAGAGGTGCTGCGCACGGCCAGCACGTCGGAGCCGTTGGTCATCAGAGCGTCGGCGCTGCAGCCGGACCTGATCGAGGTGCGGTAGACGTACGACTGCGTCACGGGAATCTGGGCGGAGCTGTTGAGGTAGTCGAAGACCGCGGCGCCGTTGCTGGTCAGCGAGACGGGCAGGGGCGTGTCGCCGACCGCGCTCTCACCGTTGGAGGTGAGGCAGTAGTCCTCCGGCCAGGTTCCGTAGCTGGTGTAGAGGGCGGCCTGCCGGACCTGGAAGTTGCGCTCGTAGGCCCAGAGGGTGTTCCACTCCGTGCTGGTCAGGCCGCTGAGGTAGTTACCGCCCGACTCGTAGAGCTGCATGCTGTTGGTGAGCAGGATCGCGTTGTACTTGCCGACGCCGTCGGTGCGGACGAGCGTGCTCGGGGTGATCGACTCGGTGGCGGTGTAGATGATGTCGTAGGCCGCGCCGACCCGGTTGAGGGTCGTCGTGAGCGTGGCCACGCCGAAGTCCGCCGTGTTCGTGGCCACGATCAGCGCCCGGAGCGCGACCTTGTCGTTGAGCACCTGAGTGCCGACGCCGCCACTCCGGGCGCTCTGCTTGGACTCGGTGACCTTGACGGTGCCGGACCTCGTGGGCAGCGGGCCGGGGCGGGCCTCCTTCTTGCTCGCGACCTGACCGAGACCGGGTGAGGTCGGCGGCTGGGCCGGCACGGTCGGCGCGGCCGGGGGCCGGGCAAGGCCCGGAGCCTGAGTGCCGAGGACGACCGTGAGCGCGGTCATCCCGGCGAGGGCGAGTCGTGTCGCGCGACGGCGCGTAGGTCCGGTGGGGACCATGTAGAGACCTCCGATGAGGAGACGACAATGCCACAGTCCCTTGTGGACTGCGGGGTTGCCGCCGAAGGCTAGCAATTAGCCTTTCGGATCCCGGAGGCCCAACTGTGTCGCATGTAGAGCATTGACGCAAGCACGGCCGGATGCTAGCGCGGCAAGATCCGAAAGCCGCTTGCAGTAGCACGTTTCGATGGACCTTGAATGCGGATTTCACGGGCACCAGCCGGACTGACGTGCCCTTTCCCAGAGCCGCCGTAACACGTCATTCATGTTCACTTCACAAGAACCCGGCCGGGCGTGGCCGAAATTCCAGCCCCGGTCGGGCCGAAGCGGTCGGGAGCGACCGCTGATCGCTTCGTCGCCACCAATTGCCGAGAGGCAAGTGTGGCCACTCAGTCCACATCGTTCATGCGTTCGACTGATATACCAGTCATCCCTACGGCTGACTCGCGACAAAGTGGGCACCCAGGGCATCAGGAGGTGCCGGGCAGCCGATGTTCGCGCTGGCAGCAGGGCTCCGGCCGCGCGATCCGCGACCCGGGCCGGGAGTGGGGCGTCAACCGTCAGGCCCTGCGGTGTGGCCGGCAGGCGACGGGACGGACGCGTGGCGGAGGACGCGCAGATCCAGCACACCGGGTATGACGACCGCAGGCTCTACGCCACCCCGCTGGACCGGAACGGCGACGAGTGCCCGTGGTGGGCGCGGATCTTGAAATCGCGCGACAGTCGAGGTCGCACGGCAGCCGCGTACCCCGCCAACCAGGTCCGTCGACCGGTCGGTCTATTCGTCGACGACGGCTTTCGCCCCGGGGTCGGTGCGGCGCCCCGGGGCGATTCCGTCGATCGCCAGCGGGGCGCCAGTGGCGTCCAACAGGCTCGACCTTTCCCCGACGAGAGAAACGGGATCAGGTCGGGCTATTCCGTAGGCCGGATCGAGGGATTCCCACGCCGGGACCGGTTCGTCAGCCTCCGCTGAGTCCGGCCCCTCTCGCCGAGACGGACGGCCGGGTTGACGCCTGCGGCGTGCCGAGGGCCGCCGCCGGGGCGTAACCCACCCGGCCGGTCTCACCGGCCGCTACGACGCCGTACACGAACCGGTCCGGCCGCAGCACCACCGCCTCGACGCGGGCCGCGTGGCACGTATCTTGCCGGGTCGGGGTGTTCGGTGCCACCGCGCATCTACCGCTGCCTCTGCCGTCGAACACCTGCGGCAGGGTCAGGCACCGCCGCTGCCGCGTCAGAAGCTGCTGATCAGCTTGACGAACGCGTCGTCGATCTTCGCCGTGTCGCGGGCGTCGAACGCCTTGCCCGCGGACGCCTTGGCGATCCGGTCCAGGGTCACGAAGTCGGACTGCTCGTCGAACGCGATGCAGAAAATCTTGACCGGACGTTGCGGATCCAGCGCGACGTCCTGGAGCAGCCGGGCGAGCTTGGTGTCCTTGCTGTACTCGTTCTTGCCGTCCGTCAACACGACCACCGCGTTGATCCGGGACTCGTCATAGTGGTCGAGCATGTAGCGGCGTGCCGCCCGGACGGTGGCGTACAGAGCGGTGCCGCCCTCGACATGGAGACTGCTGATCTTGTTGGTGAGAACCTTCTCGTTGAACGCCGACAGTCGGACCTCCTCGCTGTAGGGCGCCTTCGGCCGCTGTTTCGTCTCGGACGAGAACGACCAGAGCGCCACCTGGTCCTCGGAGTTCAACAGACCGAAGCCCTTGGCGGCGGCCGCGGTCGCCACCTGGAATCTGCTCTGGTCACCGATCTTGGCGTTCATCGAACCGGACGTGTCGACGGCGACGAGGATGTTCGCCTTCTTGCGCAGCGTGTCCCAGCCGGTGAGGATCGCCTTGACCACGGTGGGATTCGGCGGGTCGAAGTAGGTGAGATCGGCTGTCCCGCGCCCCCGGACGGAGGCGACCAGCGGGTCGGACGCGTTCCGCTCGTGGTCGCGGAACCCGAGCCGGCTGAAGCTCCGCTGTTGTGCCGGCTGCTGGAGGTACTTCAGAAAGTCGGCGGCGGCGGCACGCTGCTCCGGGTTGGCCGAGGGAAGGACCACGTACGGGTGGTCCAGGTTGAACGTGCCCTCCTTCGGATAGAGCGCGACCAGCGGGACCTTGGGCTTCTCACCGCGGGTCGGACTCAGCTCCCCCTCGTTGTACTGGTAGACCAACTCCTCCTGCGTCACGATCGCGCTCACGTCGGTCGAGGCCGGACTGCCGCCGCCGGACAGGTCCGCCTCGGCGAGGTTCTTGAGCAGGTCCACCACGTCGTCGCTGTAGTGGGACACATTGGCCTCGATCCGGCGGACGAACTGGGTCACCCCCGGATTCGTCAGGTCACTCTCGGTCAGGTCGCTGGCCCGGTTGATGGCCGCGTAGTACGTCGCGATGATGGCCGCCAGCCCGGAGGTGGACAGGTTCGGGTTGACCTTGCCGAAGGTGAACCGCCCCCAATCGGGGCGACCGAAGGCGGCCCAGCCCGTCCGCCCGGACAGACCCAGGATCTCGCCCCAGCCAAGCGGCCCCTGTCGTTGGAGAAGCTCTCCCTTCGGGCGCGGCACGGCGATGACCAGCGGGCTGTTCGCGATCGACGGGTATTGGCCGGAGGTCTGCGCCGGTCGCCCGGCGGCCTCGTCGAGCAGCTTCAACTGCCCGGTCCACAGGGTCGACGTCGGCAACCACACCTGCGGTCGCGGAAGGTCGGGCTGTTCGACGGCCCAGTCGCCGTCCAGCGCATCCGTCGCCGCACCCGAGGTCAGGCCATGCACGGACACGGTGGCGCAGCGGCCATCGAACCGCCGATCGCTCTTGTTGTAGCGCTCGGCCAACTCGCCGAGCAGTACGTCCTTCTCCACCGACGAGCTGACCTCCAGCGGCGTACACCCGACGTCCGCCGCAGGCCGGACGATCAGGTAGGCCGCCGCGATGACCGCGACCCCGGCCACGATGGCTGCGGTGTACGGCAACCACGGCCGAGCGTTCGGGCGACCTGTAACCACTGTTCCTCCAGCGTGTCGGCTGACGGTGTCGACATCGATCCTTTTCATCGTGATCATGCTGATCACGATGGGTGCGGGCAACCCGGACATCGATGAGAGCGAGGCTCCCGGTAGGACAGCGGCCGGTCAAGATCCGATGCCCCGACCGGGAGCCTCGCCGTGCTGTCTTACCCCGCCACGATCCCGCTGTCCAGCCGAACCCCGCCGGGCGCGTCGCAATCACCGCCGGCGGCACCGATCCCGGTGGCGACGCCTCGACCCCGGCCGGTCCCCGATTCGCGGGCGACCGGCCCCGGGGGGTGCTCCACCGGCCCGCCGCCAACGCCGGCGCGGCAGTAGTCGTTCTCTACCTAGCTTGGTAGAGTTCAACCATGCCCCCTGAAGTGCGGATGACCCTGTCCACCCAGCTCGTCCTGCGAACACTCCTGGAGCGCCCCAATCAGGAGCTCTACGGGCTGGAGATCTGCGCAGCCGCTGGCCTCGCCAGCGGCACGCTCCACCCGATCCTGGCTCGGCTCGAACGCATCGGCTGGTTGCAGTCGCGCTGGGAAGACCGCGACCCGCACGAGGCCGGGCGACCACGCCGCCGCTACTACTCACTGACCCCGCACGGGGCCGAGAAGGCGCGCGACGCCCTCGCGCGTGCGTCCGCGACCGTGAACCGCCTGACGGCCCTGCGACCGGGACTGTCCGGGGGGTGCGCATGACCGGGGCGGACGGCGAGCGCCAGCCGCTGCCCGCACCGCGGCCGAAGCCGCCGACCAGCCACCACCGGACACCCGACGCCACCGACGAGGTACTGGTCCGCGTGCTGACCCAACTGCGGAGCGATCGGCGCGTAGCCGGGATCCCCCCGTGGCACGCATCCCGAGGTGGGCCGCTGCCGCGACGCGTGCCGGGCAGCAACCCGATGAACCTTCCTGCCTGGGCTGGGCAGTACGCTCCGCAGCACGTGATGCGGAATCCCACCGCCATCGCCACCAACGCCAGCCACTACTTCCGCGGTTACCGGGCCGGGACGGAACGAGTGTTCAGAGCCGGTGGGGGGTCCGCGGCGGTCCTTCCAGCCCCCATCACCATCACCGCGCGGGCTCGTCCGGCGCGACCGCGTACGCGACCCGCCGCGGTCCGCCTCCTCGCGATGACACTGCGGATCATCCCCGAGGTGGAGCGCCCCCGGTACGGCGAGGAGTTCTGGGCGGAGCTCGCCGAACTGGACGGACTGCTGCGCCAACTCGCCTACGCCACCCGGCTGCTGATCTCAGCGCCATCGCTTCGCCGAAGCCTTCGCGAGAACCCCTGGCACGATGAGGGAGACCAAGGATGACCTCCGCGCGAAGGTTGAGCATGTTCATCGCCAGCGGCGGCGTGGTTTCCGTCCTCGCCGCGGCGGGCTGGCCCATGGTCGTTCTGCTCCTCGTGGCCGCGGGCATGGCAGTAAGCCTCGTCGGCTGGGTCGTCAACGACCGAGAACGCCCCGAGCGGCTGGCACTGCTCATCCGCACTGCTCGCCAGTCCCCCGCGCCTACCCGATCGATCAGGTCACGTCCCCCCACATGAGCCCCTCGTCCCAGGCCCCGGCGAGGCCGCGAGCCAGGGCATCCGTGCGGGTTGTCGCCCTACTTCATGGCGCTGAGCAGCCCGAGGTCGGGCCGCAGCGCGCCGTCCTGGTTCAGCGACAGGAAGTCGGCCTCGACCGTGGCCCGCTCGAGCACTCCCGCCCGCACCGCCTGGTAGCGCACGGCTGACCAGAGGAAGACGTCGAGGTTGTCGAAGCGGGTGTCGCCCTCGACGACCTCCTCCTCGTGGAACCAGAGGCCGACCTGCCCGTCGGTGAGCACCACGTAGAGGTTGCCGCTGCCGTCGGCGCCGATCGGGTAGACGTCGTCGTCGGTGAGCTCCGTCTGATAGTCGGCGTCCAGGATCCCGCAGTCGTTCGCGGCGAAGTCGAACCCGTAGGACCAGTCGTACACGTCCAGGAACTGGGGCATGCGCCCTGACCGCACGCGACGGTCGAATGCCGCCAGCGCCGTAGCGGACGCCGGCGGGAGGCGGTCGAGCATCGGCGCCACCGGCCGGGTCTCCACGGGAACGGTGACGGGAGGACGGCCGGAGAGCCACCGTGCGAGGTCGGCGTCGAGGTCGCGTTCGACGTAGCCGATCAGGTCATCAGGTGTGAGCGTCACCGGCGGATGCTAACCGGGACCTCCGACGCTCCTAGGAGTGCGTGCAGGGGAGAGCCGGGATCCGCGTCGGTGACCCGCCGGTGTGGCCGCGACCGCGACCACACCGGCGAATCTGGCTACCTCACCGACGGGCTATCCGGGACGCCGCATCACAGTCCACCACATTGGCCCGACCTGGGGCCGCCGACCGTGTTCGCCGCCCCACCGTTCACCGGTGGCGGCTGGTTTCCGACACACCGCAGCGGCCCGTCGATCCGGTTCCCGGAAACCACGATCGGGGTGTCGCCGGTACGGTTGTCGACCAGGCTGACCGGCCCGGTCACCCGGGTCCCGCCCAGCAGGACCCGGCCGGTGGCACCGGTGACCGAGACCGGACCGTCGACCCGACTGTTCGTCAGTTCCACCACCGAGGCCCCGGCGGCGGCCACCGGTCCCGTCACTGTGGCGTCGAGCGCGACCAGTCCCGCGCCCTTCTCGACGCTCACCGGCCCGAACACCCTGGCACCCGGCGCGAGACAGGTCACCGCGGCCCGGACCGGCAACGGGCCTCGGTGCTCGCCGCTCACCACCTGGCCGCAGGTCTGGTCGGTGACCTCCAGTTTCACCGGGAGCGTCACCAGAGGATTGGAGGAGTCGTCGCTGGTGACGCAGAGCTGGGCCCGGTACGTGCCGGCGGCCAGCCCGGTGCTGTCCAGGGAGATCGTCACCTCGCTGGCCTGGCCGGCGCCGGTTCCGGCGGCGGTGCGCGTCGTCCTCAGCCACGGCACCTCGGCAGGCGTCACGCACGGTTGCAGGTCCGGCAGCCGTACGTGGGTGATGAACCGGGCCGCGCCCTTGTCGTTCTTGACCGCTACCAGGTGATTGGCCCGGTCGATCTCGTGGACACCGCGCGAGCTGGTGGTCAGGATGTTGCCGTTGCCGAGGGGGTGGACGCCCTGGTAGCCGCTGCCGCCGGGCGCGTAGACGCCGAGGAGCTTGCCGGCACGGTCCAGCTCCCAGACCCCGGCGGTGGAGCCACTGCCCCAGCTCGCCGCGAGTACGTTGCCGTTGGGCAGCTCCACGAGCTGGCCGGGCCAGCTGAGCCCGCTGAAGAAGCGGGCATTGGCGCGCGAGCCGTCCTTGCTGAAGCTGTGGATGGCGTCGCTGTCGCTGGCCGAGACGAGCATGTCGTCGCCGCGGAAGAGAATCGCCCACGGTCCCTTGAGCCCGTCCGCCCCCGGCGCGACGAACCTGCCCAGGTACCTGCCCTCGGCGTCGAACTCGACCACGGAGTTGGCGTTGTCCCCGTTGGCGACCGTGACCAGGACGGTGCCGCGCGGGGAGACCGCGATGCCCCGGGTGTTGGTCATGATCGCCGGGTCCCGCACGCCCGTGGTCGGGGCGAAGACGCGGCGGAACCTGCCGTCCAGGCCGTGCTCGGTGATCACCGAGTTGACCTGGTCGGACATGAGGAAGCCGCTGCCGTCCGGCTTGGCGATGATCTGGAACGGTGTGTACAGGTTGGTGGACGGGTCGAACGCGGTGTGCGGGATGAACTGCGGGTCGATCAGGTTCCCCGAGTGCGGGTCGAACGCCATCACTCCGCGGGTGGCGCTGCCCGAGTTGGGGATCAACAGGACGCCGTCACGCAGGAGCCGGATGCGCTCGTCGTCCGGGCCCGCGTTCGGGTCGTCGAGCCGCCAGTCCAGCACTCCGTGCCCGGAGTTGCGTACCGTGAACGACTGCTTGGTGACCATGCCGGCCGGCTGCCGGGCCGAGAGCGACCGGGGTGCCACCTCGATCTTCGGTACCGGCACCACTGTCAGTTCCAGCGCGATCGCCGGCGTGGGCTTCTTCGGGTCGTTGCTGGCCAGGCACAGGTCGGCCCGGAACACGCCGCCGTCGTCGAGGCCGGTCGAGTCGAGGGTGACCTTGATGTCCTGGCTGCTGAACGGGGCCAGCGTCCCGGTTGCCGGCGTCACCTTCGCCCATGCCGGCCAGGAACAGCCGGCGCCGTCGCCCGTCGCCTGCCAGGTGAGTTCGGCTCCGCCGGCGTTGCTCACCTTGACGGTGTGGCTCTCGGCCTGCGCGACATCCAGGCTGCTGCTCAGCGTGGCCGGGTCCAGGGTCAGGTCCGGGGCCGCCGGCAGGACGGCGACCGGGAAGTGCGCCTGGGCGATCGGTTGCCCGCCCGACCCGTGCCGGGCGTCGGTGGTCAGGTTGATCGCGCCGAAGAGCCAGTCCTTGCGGGGCGTGCCGGTGACGTCCAGGCTGACGGTCAACTCCTGGCTGGCGCCGGGCGCCAGCGTGAACTGCGTCGGCGTGACCGTGATCCGGGCTCCGGCCGGGGCCTGCGCCGCCGCCCGGTAGGTCGCGTCCACGGTGGCCACGCTGGACACCGTGCGGGTGAAGGTGCAGACCTTCAGGCAGTGGTGTTCGACGACGGCCGGCAGGTTCAGCGTCTGCGGGTCGCCGCCGGACTCGGGATCGGCCGCGGCGAAGTTCTCAGCCGTCTCGTCGAGCACGAGCCCCGTGCGGGCGGCCTGCCCCAGGTTGATCCGGCCGGAGCCGATGTCGAACGCGTCGGCCGGCGTGACACCGTCCTCCTTCACCACCCCGTCGCGGTCCGCGGTGACCGCCAGCGCGGAGCGGATCCGCGTCGGTGACCAGTCCGGGTGCAGGGCCGCCAGCAGCGCGCCGGCGCCGGCGACGTGCGGCGAGGCCATGGAGGTGCCCTGCATGAAGGTGTACTGGGCCGGGTTGCCGGCCGTCCCGATCGTGGCGGCGAGGATGTTCCGGCCCGGGGCGGCGACGGTGGGCGCGAGCATGTCGAACCGGCTGGGCCCGCGCGAGCTGAAGTCGCCCACCACGTCGGTCCAGTCCCCGTCGCGCAGCACCTCGCTGCCGGCGCCCACCCGCACCGAGACGGGCCCGTCGGTGGCGGCCAGGTGGGCGCGCAGCCGCTGCCCGTCGGCGAGGCTGACCATCACGGCGGGGATGGTGCTCCCCGTGAGTGCGCCCATGGTCAGCGGCGGTCCGCCGTACTGGGTGTGCACGACCACCCCGGTGGCGCCGGCGGTGGCGGCGTTGCGCACCTTGACGGAGAAGTCGCAGCCGCCTCTGGGGATCAGGGCTACCCCGCCGCTGAACGCCGCTGACGGGAAGCCCGCGCAGCCCTGCGCGTTGTCCGGGTCGACGGTGCCCGCGTACCGGATCTCTCCCGCGATGGGCGGGCTCGGTGAGTTCTCCCCCAGCACGGCGGCGACGCCGGTGAGCGCCGGCGGGGCCGGCGTCGGACCCGTCACGTCGAGCCGGTGGGCGACGACCCGCTCGTGGCTGACCGCGGCGACGGACATGTTCCACGGCGCGGTCTTCGCGACGGTGCTGGCGGCCGGGCCATTGTTGCCGGCGGAGGCGGCGACGAAGATGCCGGCTGAGTATGCCTCCAGGAACGCCTGGTCCACGAGGTCGTTCCACGGGTTGTCGCGCCCGGAGATCGAGTAGTTGAGAACGTCCACACCGTCGGTGATCGCCTGGTCCACCGCGGCGATCGTCGCCGAGGAGTTGCAGAGCGTCGTCACGCAGACCTTGTAGGAGATGATGTTGGCCCGTGGTGCGACCCCGGAAATGGTGAGGGTGTGCGAGTCCGTGCCGACGGTGATGGTCGCCTGGTGCCGGTTGCCGGCGGCGGTCGAGGCGGTGTGGCTGCCGTGACCGTGGTCGTCCCGGGCGTTGGTGCCGGCGGCCATCGACCAGGCGCCGATCAGCTTGTCGTTGCAGATCGCCTCGGGGCGCGGGTGGGTCGGAGCGCAAACGCCGACGTAGTTGCCCGTGCCGAACGGGTTGGTGTGCCGGTAGCCGTCGCCGTCCACCGCCGCGAACGACGGATGGCCGGGGTTCACCCCGGAGTCCAGAACCCCGACGATGACGCCCTCGCCCCGGGTCGCGACGTCCCCTGCGGTCTGTCCCTGCCAGACGGCGGCCGACTGGATCAGCGCGTTACTGGTGTCCGTCTCCAGGGTGAGTTCCTGGTCGGGTACGACCGCGGCGACTCCCGGCAGGTCGGACAGGTGCTGCGCCTCGTCCGCGCTGACCGCGACCGCCAGTCCGTTGATCACGTTCCGGTACGTGTGGGCGACCCGCACGGAGCGGCCCAGGGCGGTCTCGATCTCGTCCACCAGCACGTCCTGCTGCCGCGCCAACTCCGTGGCGTAGGAGGTGCTCGCGGCGGACCGGGGGTCGATCCTGCCGGTGCGTGCCGTGGTCGCCCTCGAAGCGGCCACCAACGACGGCTTGTCCATCCGCAACAGCCAGAGCCCGCTCTTGGGCTGCGGAAGCTCGGGTGCCGGTCGCTCGGGCGCCGCTGGTGCCGCAGGTGTCTCCTGGCCGGCCGGTAGCGGCAGGCGGGAGGGTGCCGCAGCGGCGGGAACGGCGGTCGCGGCGAGCAGCAGGACGCCTGCGGCCACCGACGCGACCAGCCGGGTGCTCGCCCTGCGGGTTGGGAAGGTTCTTCGATAGAGCGGCTGGGCCACCGTGAGCTCCTTAAGTCACCGATCGGCGCGATTGGTCCGTGTCTCGCGGCCTCGCCAGAGCGGGGAGGTGCTCAGTGCGACAGGGTGCGATCGTGTGCCAACCTAGGTGATCACGAGAGGCGCGGCAATGACCTACGTCAATCGGCTCTCCTCACGGGTCTGGCCATCCATCCTGGCCGGTGGGGCGCTACCGCGTGAGCTCGTCGGCCGGGCCGACGCCGGCCACCTCCGCGCGTGAGAACCCGCGCCGACGTCTAGTCGAATTCACCCCCACAGGAAAGAGCCGGCGCGGCGGCGCCACAGGCCGCAAGTCAATAGATACATTTGCATGTATCGAGATGCTCGTGTATGAAGGCTGAAAGCACGTCTGGGTGCTGGTTCCTGGGGAGGAGCGACGATGAGACACAGCCTGCGTCGTCTACGAACGGCGGCGGTCGCGCTCGGCGCCTGCACACTCGGGCTCAGTTTGCTGTCGGTACCCGCCGCCGAGGCGTACTCGGTCCAGCCTCTCGCACCACAGTCCGAGCGGGCGCCCGAATCGGACCAGTTCTCGGCCGAGGGCGTCACGACGGTCGGTGAACTCCGCACCGTCGCCGGCTCGCTGTCCTACGCCGGGGGCGGCCAGGAACAGATCATCCGGCATCCCGGCGCGTCGTACGTCAAGGTGCACTTCAGCTCCCTGCGACTGGCCGGCGGCGCCTACGTGACCGTGTCGAGCCCCGACGGCCGCGAGAGCTACCGGTACGACCGCCACCTGAACCGGGCGACCGGCTCGGACTACACCACCGACGGGCAGCCGGGCTTCTGGGCGATGTCGGTCGAGGGCGACACCGCGGTGGTGACGCTGCACAGCAGCCGCCCCTCCCGTGGCACCGCCGCGACCATCGACCGGTTCTGGCGCGGCTACGACCCCACGGAGATCACCCAGCACAACTTCTCCACGCAGTCCGTCTGCAGCACCGACGCGCGCCGCGACGTGGTCTGCTACCAGAGCAGCCACCCCACCGAATACGCCCGCGGCAGGGCGGTGGCGCGACTACTGATCAGCGGCGGTGGGATGTGCACGACCTGGCGGGTCGGCAACACCAACCGGATGCTGACCAACAAGCACTGCTTCTCGACGCAGTCCGCCGTCAGCGGCAGCGAGATGCAGTTCGACTACCAGTGCGCCACCTGCGGCGGCTCGAACCCCGGCGCCGGCACCAAGGTCAGCGGCGCCACCCTCCACAGGGTGAGCAGCGGCGGCTCCGGCGAACTGGACTACGCCCTGTACTCGGTGAACAACTTCGCCAACATCCAGGCGTTCGGCACGCTGTACCTGGCGACGACCGCCACCACCAACGGCACCCGGATCTACATCCCGGGGCACGGCGACGGCAGCCCGAAGCGACTGTCGATCTACGAGGACACCCAGAACGGCACGACGTGCAGCGTGCGGAACGCCAACTACAACACCTCGAACATCAGCTACAGCTGTGACACCTCCGGCGGCAACTCGGGCTCGCCGGTGCTGAACGCCAGCCACCGGGTGGTCGCCCTGCACCACCTCGGCGGCTGCCCGTCGAACCAGGGCGCGAAGGCACACCTGATCTACAACGAGATTGCCAGCCTGATCGACAACAACGGCTGACGACGACGGGCCGCCGGGGCGCGACGCGTGCCCCGGCGGCCCGTCGGCATCCTGCCCCTGCGCGCCGCCACCGCCGGCAGGGCGACCGCGAAGGGCCGTCCGGTAGTGCCGGGCCCGACCGTCAGTGCTCGGTCGCCGGACGCTGGCCGGTGAACCAGTCGCAGATCTCGCTGCCGGTGAGAAAGATGACGTCCTCCCGATTCGACAACTCGTCCAGGATGCGGTCGAAGTACCGGATCCGGTGCGGCACTCCGACCATGTGGGGATGGATCGGCAGGGTGAGCACCCTCGGTTCGAGCGCCGCCTCGGCGGCGAGCACCTCGACGGTCTCGGTGAATCGCCGGTACATCTCGTCGGAGGAGTGTTTCTCGGTGGCGTAGATGATGCTGTCGTTCAACTCCAGCGAGTACGGCAGCGCGACCAGCGGTCTCGGCTGGGCCGCCAGCCAGACCGGAACGTCGTCGACCACCCAGTCACAGGTGTAGTCGACGCCGGCTGCGGCCAGCAGGTCGGGAGTCGTGAAGGTCTCCTGGAGGCCGGGACCGAGCCAGCCCCTGGGTCTCCGGCCGGTGAACTCCTCGATCTTGCGCAGACATTCGTCGATCACCACGCTCTCGTCCGGCGCCGACGGCAGCGCCTGCTGGTGCAGACCGTGTGCGACGAACTCCCAGCCGGTGTCCCGCAGTCGCCCGGCCGCCTCCGGATAGGCGTCGATGACGGCGGCGTTGAAACTGACGCTGGCCGGCAGCCCGCGACCGGTGAGCGCGGACACCACCCGGGGCAGTCCCCGGCGCATGCCGTACTCGGCCCAGCTGTAGTTCGGCACGTCCGGGATGTGGTCCGCACCGTGCGGGCTACCCAGGAGTTTCCGGGGCATCGGGGCGTCCAGCGGCCAGTGCTCGACGTTGAGCACCACGTGCACGATCAGCCCCCGGCCCGGGGCGGGTGGTTCCAATCCGGCGCCGCTCTCGCCGTACGAGTAGGCGATACGTGGTGTCGTGGGGGTCATCGCCGTTCCTCTGTGCTCGACCAGATCTCGATGATGTCGGCGGCCGGGCCGACCGTGGCGTACCGGTGTCGGGCGGTATCCAGGGTGGCCTGGTGCAGTTCCATGTCCCACGACGCGCAGGCGTCTTCGGGGATGACCACGTAGTAGTCGTGGCTGAACGCCTCCCGCGCGGTCGCCTCGACGCAGGCGTTGGTGGACACGCCGGCGCAGATGACGGTCGACCGGGCGAGGCTCCGCAGCACCAGGTCGAGGTTGGTCCCGGCGAACCCGCTGTAGCGGTACTTCTTCACCAGGATGTCGTCCTCGGTCGGTGTGAGTTCGTCGATCACCTGCTGCCCCCAGGATCCGTCGATGCAGATGTCCACGACGGAGAAGCTCGCCCTGCTGCGCGCGTCCAGCCACGGCCCGGAGTCACTGGCGTGGTCCGGCAGGGTGGTGTGTGACACGTAGATGACGGGCACCCCGGCGGTGTGGGCCGCGTCGATGAGCCGGCGTTGCACCGGGACCACGGCCCGGGCCGCGCCGACGTCCCGGCCGCCCCGGACGATCGTTTTGCCCGCGGGGTGCAGGAAGTCGTTGCTCATGTCGATGATCAGCAACGCGGCACGGTCGGGGCGCACCTTCTCCGGCAGCGTGCTCAGTACGGTCGGCCGGCGCCGGTTTCCGCGGGTCGGGTCGGGCGCGGGCGCCGGATTGGGGTCGGTCATGTGATCGTCTCCTGGTCCCGTGTCCTCGCGGTGGCGCTGACCCGCCGTGACCTCGAGGACGCTGCCGAAAGGGTGCCCCGGGGCGGGCGGAGCCGCCAACCGGGCACGCTTCAGCTCTGGCTCCCCTGCCGGCTGATGAGCTGGCGGGTGATGATGTTGCGTTGGATCTCGTTGGTGCCCTCACCCACGATCATCAGCGGCGCGTCCCGGAAGTACCGTTCGACGTCGAATTCCGTCGAGTATCCGTAGCCGCCGTGGATCCGCAACGCGTCCATGGCGATCTGCATGGCGGTCTCCGAGGCGAACAGTTTCGCCATCCCCGCTTCCAGGTCGCAGCGCTCGCCCCGGTCCAGGCGTTCCGCCGAGTCGTGCAGCATCAGCCGAGCGGCGGTGAGTCTGGTCGCCATGTCCGCGAGGTAGTTCGAGATCGACTGGTGCTTCCAGATCTGGACGCCGAAGCTCTCCCGCTCCTGGGCGTAGCGCAACGAATCCTCGAAGGCGGCCCGGCCGACCCCGACGGCCCGCCCGGCAACCTGGATCCGGCCGATCTCCAAGCCACGCATCATCTGGACGAACCCGCGTCCGGGCACTCCACCGAGCACCGCGTCGGCCGGCACCCGGTAGTTGTCGAAGCTGAGTTCACAGCTCTCCACACCCTTGTAGCCGAGCTTGGGCAGATCGCGGGAGACTTCGAAGCCGGTCCCCTTCTCCGCCAGCAGGACGCTGATCCCGGTGTGCGGCGGCGTGGCCGTCGGATCGGTCTTGCACAGCAGCGCGACCAGGCCGGACCGGCGCGCGTTGGTGATCCAGGTCTTGGATCCGTTGACGACGTACTCGTCACCGTCCAGGCGAGCCACGGTGCGGATCGCCTGGAGATCTGATCCACCGCCGGGCTCGGTGAGCGCCATCGTCGCACGCAGTTCACCGGTGGCCATTCGGGGCAGGTAGCGCTGTCGTTGCTCCTCCGTGCCGTAGAGAAGGATCAGCTTGGCCACCACGGTGTGCCCGCCGATCACGCCGGCCAGCGACATCCAGCCCCGGGCGAGCTCCTCGGTGACCATCGCGTAACAGACGGTGGAGACACGGACCTCGCCGTACGGCTCGGGGATGGTCAGGCCGAACATCCCGATGGCCGCCATCTGCTTGATGAGGTCCTCGGGGTAGACGTTGTCGTGTTCGAGGTTCCGGACGACCGGTTTGACTTCCCTGTCGACGAAGTCCCGAACCAAGTCCACAATCGCCCGTTCCTCGGCGGAGAGTACGAACAACTTGATCTCCTTCGTCAAGTTCGATTATCCAGAAAATAATATATTTGTAGACTGGCTAGAGCAAGGGCCCGCCGGGCCCGGCGCGACCCGGCCCACTTCTCCCGGGCAGCACGGCGACGAGCTGCCCCAGCCCACCCGCGGTGGGCAGGCTCGCCACGGTCGCCAGCCCGGCGGCGATCTCGGGCCCGGTCAGGCCCGCCCGATCGAGCAGCCGGCCGGCCTTGGCCTCGATCTCACCGGCGGTCATGGGTGACTCCGGGTCACCCCTGGTGTCCCGGACCTGCTCGCGGTACCACCGCCCCCGGTACGCCACCGACACCCGCGCTCCCCAACTCGACGGGTACGCCGACGCGTACGGTTCCCCGCTGGCCACCCGCACCCGGGCCCGGATCGCCGCCAGTTCGGGATCACGCAGGGCCGGCGGGCCCACGTCGTCCAGGGATGGCTCCCCGCGCGCCAGCGCGACAGCCACCAGGTGCTGAACCGAGAACAACGCCTCCGGGGTCGACGCCGGTCGGGGCTGATCGGTGAAGCCCAACGCCTCCGGGTAGGTCAGGACCTCGACCTCCTCGATCTGCCCGGCGGGCACCCCGTCCGCTACCAGGTGCCGCCGCAGCCGAAGCGCGGCATCCACGGCGGGGTGCGCGTGCCGGCAGCCAGGCCACGGTTTGAGGGAGGTCTCGGTGATCTTCCATCCGGAAACGCCGGGCCGATTGACGGCCTCGGGATCGGCATCCGGACAGCTTGCCGCGAACAGGCCCAACTCCCCCTCGAGAACGTGCCGCGGACCGGTCAGCCCCAGGTGCGCCAGCCGCGCCGCGCGCAGTCCGGCACCGGCCGACTCCCCGACGTGGACCAGCTTGGACATCGTCCGTTCGAGGCGACAGCGCCACAGACCACCGGTGCGGCTGCCAGCGTTACCGAGGGCGTCGACCCACTGACGTTCGGTAAGATCCAGCAGGCTGGCACCGGCCGCCGCGGCCCCGAACGCGCCACAGGTGCTCGTCGGATGGAAGTACCGGTAATGGGTGGGCCCGGTCGCCTCGCCGACCCGGATCATCACCTCGTAGCCCCGCACCACAGCGTCGAGGAACCCCGCGCCGTTCGCCCCCTGTCGTTGGGCCATCGCCAGGGCCGCCGCGATCACCACCGGCCCGGGATGCAGCCGCGCCCGCCGATGTGTGGCGTCCATCTCCAGCACCAGAGCGAGCCCCGCGTTGACGAACGCGGCGGTCGACTCGGCCCGTTCGCCGTACCCGATGGTCCACGCCGGACCGTGGTCGGCGGAGGCGGCGAACGCGGTGAGGATGCCGCCCTCCTCGGTGCCGAGCCCAGCCGTCGCGGTCGCGATCCAGTCGAGCACGTGCAGCGCGGCGAGCCTGCGCGTGTCCGCGTCGACCGGACGGCGTACCTCGGCGACCAGTGTCTCCGTCAGCGACGGCCCGTCCAGCTCACCGATCTCAGTCACCGTCGGCCTCACCGAGGGCAGCATGATGCGCGGCCAGGATCCGCTCCGCCCGGAGCCGGACGGGCAGGTCCACCATCTCCGCGCCGACCCGGCCGGCCGACGATCCCGTATGGGTCGCGGCCAGCACCTGGGTCGCCCAGGCAACCCGGTCCGCCGATGGCCGCAACGCGCGGTGCGCCGGGGCAATCTGCCGGGGATGGACACAGAGCTTGCCGGTGAACCCCAGTGCCCGGACGCGCTCGGTGGCGGTGAACACCTCCCGCTCGTCGTCGAGCCCGGCGCTGACCCCGTCCACGGGACCGGACAGGCCAGCCAGCCGGGAGGCGACGACCAACTCGGCGCGGGCCGACAGCAACGGCTCCCACGCCTCCTCAGCATCGAGGTCCAGGGCCAGGTCGACCGTGCCGATCGCCAGCCGGGCCACCGCCGGGGCAGCCGCGACCTCGCGGGCCCGGGCCACCCCCCGGGCGCTCTCGATCAGCGCGAGCACCGGGACCCCCAGCCGGTCACCGACCAGCTGGAGCACGTCCGGATCCTCGGCCTTCGCGACCACCACGGCGGTGAGCCCGGGTACGCCAGCCAGGGCGGTCAGGTCATCGGCCTGCTCCGGGCCGGCGTTGATCCGCACCGCGGCGGCGCCGGTGCCGCAGAGCCAGTCCCGGACCCACTGCCGCGCGGCCGGCTTGTCCGGCCCGCTGACCGCGTCCTCCAGGTCGAGGATGACCTCGTCAGCCCCGGCCGCGACGGCCTTGCCGAAGCGGTCGGGACGGGACCCCGGCACGAACAGCAGCGTCCGGGCGGTCTGCACCGATCGCCGCGCGGTGGTCCCGTTCACGCGTCGACCGCCGGTGCGGGACGCTGCGGGCCGTGCCCCCGCCGGTAGACCAGCAGGGTCCGGCGGAAGGTCACCACGACCGTGCCAGCCTGGGTGTAGCCAGTTGTACGGACCTCGACGACGCCCACGTCAGCTCGCGAACCCGACGGTCGGACGCCGAGCACCTCGGAGCGGGAATAGAGGGTGTCCCCCTCGAACACCGGACGTGGCATCCGGACCTCGGCCCACTCCAGGTTGGCGAAGACGTTCTGCGACACGTCGGTGACGGATTGTCCGGTGACGACCGACAGGGTCAGGCACGAGTTCACCAGCGGACGGCCGAACGCGGTCTGACTGGCGTAGTGGTGGTCGAAGTGCAGGGGGGCGGTGTTCTGGGTGAGCAGGGTGAACCAGGTGTTGTCCGTCGAGGTGATGGTGCGTCCCAACGGATGCTCGTAGATGTCGCCGACCTCGAAGTCCTCCAGGAATCGGCCGGTCCAGCCAGGTTTGACGGTCATCGGGCAACCTCGTCGGTACTCATCTGCGCAATCTCGTCATCGGTGAACTCGAACTCGGCCAGCACGGTGCGGGTGTGTTGGCCGAGGGCGGGCACCGGATCGACCCGCACGTCGATCTGCTCCGAGGTCACCGGGGGCAGCAGGGTCCGCACCTCACCGGCCGGGGTCGCCACGTTCGTCCACCGGTTCCGCGCGGTGAGCTGCACGTGGTCGAGGAAGTCCGTCACGGTGTTGACCGTCGCGTTGGCGATCCCGGCCCTGTCGAGTCGGGCCGTGATCTCGGTGACGGTGAACCGGCTCATCCACCTGGCCAGCTCCTGATCGAGGTCCGCCCGGTGGGCCACCCGGTCGGAGTTGCTGTCGAACCGTGGATCATCCGCCAGCGCCGGCGCTTCGAGGACCTCGAAGGCGAAGCGACGCCACTCACGCTCGTTCTGGACGGCGAGCTGGACGGTGCCGTCGGCGACCGGGTACGGGCCGTACGGCGCGATGACCGTGTGATGGGCGCCGAACCGGCGTGGGTCCGTTCCGGTGTACTGGGCCATCAGCGCGGGTTGCGACATCCACTCAGCGAGGGCGTCGAACAGCGAGACCTCCAGCGCGCAACCTTCGCCGGTGCGTTCCCGGTGATACAGCGCGGTCAGGATGCCGCTGTAGGCGTAGACGCCGGCGGCGATGTCGGCCACCGAGATCCCCACCTTCACCGGCGTGTCCGGGGTGCCGGTGATGGACAGCAGGCCGGTCTCGCACTGGATGAGCGCGTCGTACGCCTTGCGGTCACGCCACGGGCCGCCGTTGCCGTAGCCGCTGATCGAGCAGGTGATCAGCTCTGGCCGGTCGGCGCGCAACTGCTCGACCGCGAAGCCGAGCCGGTCCACCGCCCCCGGGGCGAGGTTCTGTACGAACACGTCCGCCCGGGCGAGCAGTCGACGCAGCGCGGTTCGGCCGCCCGGTGACTTGAGGTCCAGGACCACCGACTCCTTCGAGCGGTTGAGCCAGACGAAGTAGCTCGCCTGGCCGTGCACGGTGCGGTCGTAGCCCCGGGCGAAGTCGCCCTCGGGTCGTTCGATCTTGATCACGCGGGCACCGAGGTCGGCGAGCTGCCGGGTGGCGAACGGCGCGGCAACGGCCTGTTCGAGTGAGACGACGACGATGCCATCCAGAGGGAGCACACGTCCTCCTTGTCCTGGTTTATTGCCGTTTTACCGCACGCAGGGCGGCCTTCGAGCCCCGCGTCGGCATCGGCTGACGCGAGGTTCTCTCGGAGATGAAAAATATGATACACAGTATCCTCGCACCGCTGGGCGTTCGGAGTTCAGCCGCGAGCAGGAGGAACAATGCAGCTACACCACCTCGGCTGGGCCGTACATTCGATCGAGGCGTCTCGGGAGCACTTCGAGACCCAACTCGGCCTGCCATACGAAGGCGCCGAGGAATTCCCGACGCTGACGGTCGCCTTCTTCCGGGCCGGCGCCACCCTGATCGAGCTACTGGAGCCGAAGTCCGACGAGGACGATGTGGCCCAGTTCCTCCGGGAACGGGGCGAGGGCATCCACCACTGCGCGTACCTGGTCGACGACGTCGCCACCGCGCTGGCCGGTGCCGAGGCGTGCGGCATGAGTCTGATGGACACGGTGCCCCGCCCCGGCTCACGGGGAACGACGATCGGCTTCGTCGACCCCCGGCGGGCCGACCGGATCCTGGTGGAGTATGTCCGGGAGCCGACCGCGTGACCGCGACCGATCCGGCCGCCCACGAGCTGGCCCGAGCTCTGGTCGACCTGTCCCGTACCGGCCTGACCGGCGAACTCCGCGCGCACGCGGCCCGCAGTCTGTTGAACGTCGTCGCAACCGCGACCGGCGCCTGTCGTGATCGGGCCGTCGAGATCGTCGTCGCGACCGCGCTGGACAACGGGGGTGAGCGTCGCTGCCCGGTACCCGGCCGCGTGGAGCGCCTCGATCCGCTGAGCGCCGCGCTGGCGACCGGGCTCGCCGCCCACCTCGACGACTTCGACGACACCCACCTCGACACCGTCGTACACCCGGGCGCGGCCGTGCTCGGCGCCGTGGTGGCGATCCTGCCCGACCACGGGACCACCGGACCCCGGCTCCTCGACGCGGTCGCCCTCGGGCTGGAGACCCAACTTCGGCTCGCCCTGACGATGACGCCGTGGCACTACGACGACGGCTGGCACATCACCGGAACCGTCGGCGCCCCGGGCGCCGCGGTCACCGCCGGCCTGCTGCTGGGGCTGTCCCCGGAGCAGCTCGGCAATGCGATCGCGATCGCGTCCAGCATGACGCTGGGGCATCGGGAGGGGTTCGGCACGATGGTCAAGCCGTTCCACCCCGGCAAGGCCGCGGCCAACGGCGTACTGGCGGCGACCCTGGCCCGGCGCGGCTTCACCGGCTCCCCGACGGCGCTGGAGGGCCCACGCGGCTACTTCCGGGCGCTCTCCCCCACCACGGATCCCGCCCGGCTGACCACCGAGCTGGGCACACGCTGGCAGTTCCTGGACAACACCGTCAAGCCGTACCCGTGTGGGATCGTCGCACATCCCGCGATCGAGGCCGCCGAGCGGCTGCACGCCCGGCTCGCCGGCCGCACACCGGTGGCCGTACGGGTCCGCTGCCACCCCCTGGTCGCCGAACTGACCGGGAACCCGGCGCCGGACACCGGCCTCGCCGCCCGGTTCAGCACCGTGCACGGCGTCGCCGCGGCGTTGGCCGACGGTGTGGTGGGGCTGGCCCAGTACGAGGACGCCCGGGTCGTCGCCCCGGACATGACCGCCCTGCGCGCGGCCACCACCCTGATCATCGACGGGTCGATGGCCCGCGACGCGGCGACCGTCGAGGTTGTGGTGTCGGACGGGCCGGTACTCACCGAATCCGTCACGCATGCCCGGGGCAGCGTCGCGCGGCCGATGACCGACACCGAACTCGACCTGAAGGTCACCGCCCTGGTCGACCGGACCCGACCCGGTCACGGCCCCGAGGTCATCGCCGCGGTACGCGGCCTGGCCTCGGCCAGCTCCTGCGGCGACCTGTTGACGACGATCGTGGGAGAGCCAGCATGACGGGAACAGCGCAACCGGGCCCGGTCCGGCTCACCGCCGAGCTTGCCGAGTTCGCCAGCGGCCTGAGCTGGGACCAGATCCCGGAATCCGCCCGACACGCCGCCCGGCGCACGTTCGTCAACGTCGTCGGACTGGCCGTGGACGCGTCCCGCCACGATGCCGTCGAGATCGCCGTCGCCACCCTGGGCGACCTGGGCCTGCGCGGGCGCTCCTCGGTGCTCGGCCGCGCGGACACGCTCACCGCCGCCTGGGCGGCGTTCGTCAACGGCATGGCGATGCACGTCGAGGACTTCGACGACACCCACCTGCGTACCGTGATCCATCCCGGCTCGCCGGTGGTGCCGGCCGCTCTCGCCGTGGCCGAACTCACCAACGCGTCAGGGCGTGACCTCCTCACCGCCGTCACCGCCGGAGTCGAGGTAGCCTGCCGGGTCGGCAACGCGCTCGGTCCGGGACACTTCGACCGGGGCTGGCACCTGACCGGCACGATGGGGCATCTCGGTGCCGCCGTCGCGGCGGGCCGGCTACTCGGGCTCGACGCCACCCGGATGCGGCACGCGGTCTCGCTGGCAGCGACCCAGGCCGCCGGCACCACGGAGCAGTTGGGCACGATGAGCAAGTCCATGCATCCCGGCAAGGCCGCCGCCGACGGGGTGGAGGCCGCACTGCTGGCCGCCGGCGGGTTCACCGGGCCCGACGCGCCGCTGGAGGGCCGCCGGGGCCTCGCGGCCCTGTTGGCGCCCGAACCCGACCTGGCCGAGGCCACCCGAGAGCTGGGCCGGGCCTGGGAGATCGAGGCGAACGCGTTCAAGCCCTACAGTTGCGGGATCGTCAGCCACCCGGTCATCGACGCCGCCATCGAGCTACGCGACATCCTGCCCGGACCGGAGGTCATCGAGTCGGTCGACGTGGTGGTCCGCCCGGTGGTCCTGCAGGTGATGGGGGTCGAGGAACCGGAGGACGGGCTGCGCAGCAAGTTCTCCGTCTACCACTGCTTCGCGGTGGGATTCCTGGACGGCGGCGCCGGACCAGCCCAGTACAGCGACGCCCGGGCGCGGGACGAGTCGGTGGTCGCCCTACGCCGCAAGGTGCGGGCCAGCACCGAGCCGACGATGCCCAAGGACGCCTGCGAGGTCACCGTACGCACGACCGGGGGCACGACCCACCGGGTCTCGGTCGCACACGCCACCGGCAGCGTCGACCGGCCGATGTCCGACGAGCGGCTACGGGCGAAGTTCGACCTGCTCGTCCGTCCCCGGCTCGGGGATCGCGCGGCGGCGTTGTGGCACACTGCCTGGCACATCGACGAATGCGACGGTATTGCTAACCTGTTCGGCCTCAGCCGTTGGTGAGAGAGGCGGCCCGACCGACACGCGGGAGGCCGGGCCGCCTCTCCTATCCGAGGACCGATTCAGTATGCTGTGTCGGGCCATATTTCATATTTGAGGACTCTGGATGAACCTACCCGTCGACGGCGCTCGGTCCCAGAACAAGCGGGTGCAACTCAGCGACGAGGCGGCCAGCTACGTCCGAGAATTGATCATGTCCGGACAGCTCCGGCCGGGGCAGCACCTTCGTCAGGAACAGGTCGCCGCCGCGCTGGAGATCAGCGTCACCCCGGTCCGGGAAGGACTGCTCTCGCTGCGCGCTGAGGGCTTCCTCCAACTCCAGCCCCGGCGCGGTTTCGTGGTCGCTCCGCTGGCCCCGGCAGACATCCGCGACCTGTTCATCGCCCAGGCACTGATCGCCGGGGAGCTGGCCGCTCGCGCGGCCACGACGCTCACCGAGGAACAGATCGCCGAGCTGCGGGCCCTCCAGGGCCGAATCGACGAGGCAGCGAGCAACGGCGACACCGACGAGATGGAACGCCTGAACCACCTGTTCCACCGGATGGTCAACACCAGTGGCGGTTCGGGAAAGCTGCTCTGGTTTCTCGGCTTCATCACCAAGTACGTGCCCCGCCGCTTCTACGCCACGATCGGTGGCTGGCCGGACGCGTCCCTGCACGACCATTCCGCGATCGTGCGAGCGCTGGCCAGCCACGATCCGGAGGCGGCCAGACGAGCCGTCACCGACCACCTCCGGCACGCCGGGGACCTGCTCGCCGATCACTTCGCGTCGAACAGCCTGGACTCCGCCGGTGCGAGCAGCCCAGACGGGGCTGTCCCGAGGAGCTGACCCTCCGAACAGGCCGCGCCCCGGCCACACCCACCGGGCCGAAGCGGTCCCCGGACGGGCAAGACGATCGGGCGGCGGACGCACCGCCACCCGATCGGCAACGTTCATTCCTGCAGGGACGATCCTTCGACCGCCCCGGTGGCCGGACCGGCATCGGCGGCCACACCGGTCAGGTGTCCCGGGGTGACGCCCGGTCCCGCCGTTGCTCCGGCGTCCACCGCAAGCACAGCCCCGGTGATCCACCGGGAGCGGTCACCGGCCGATCGCCTCCCCGCCCTCCGCCCCGATCAGGTCGACCGTGGCCCCGGCCCGGTCCCGGGCGCTGTCCACCACGATCACCCGGGCTCCCCGCCGGGCCAGGAGGATCGCGGGTGGCCCGGCCGATGCCGATGTCGTCCCCCGCGAACCACCGCCGGTGACGATCGCGACCTCTCCGGCGAGCCCGGCCGGCTCGATCCCTGACGTCGGGTCCCCCCGACCCCGGTCGTCACCGACCGGCCCGGGCGGCGATTCCCTCGATCGTGGCGGCGAAACCGTCGCGGATCGCCGTCAGCCGGAGGGAGTCGCCCAGCAGGGCGGTCAGCGGGGAGGCGTCGATCCGGTACGGGAAACCGAGCACCCCCGGCTCGACCGTCAGCTCGGCCGAGGGCACCAGCGCACGTACCGTCTCGACCGCGTCGACCATGGTCAGCACCGTCCCGGGCAGGTTGTAGACGGCGTTTTCCGTACTGTCCAGGCGGGACACCAACGTGAACGCCGCCGCCACGTCCCGGACGTACTGCCAGCAGTAGACATCGTCGCCGTAGGGGACCACCCCGGGCTGCCCGAGCGCCGGCCGCTGGAACAACTGCTCGGTGAACAGGCCCTCGCCGCGTACCTTCCCGGCGCCGTACACCAGCCCGAGTCGTAGCCCCACGCAGTTCACCCCGTACCGCTTCCGGTACGCGCGGCTGATGTGCTCGCAGTACGACTTCGTCGCCCCGTACGCGTTGTCGGGTGAGTGCGGAGTGTGCTCGGTGAGCAACTCGCCCTCGGCCAACGCCGCGGCGCTGTGCCCGAACACCGCCATCGAGCTGGCCCAGGTCACATTGGTCAGTCGAAGGATCCGAGCCGCCTCGAAGATGTTCTGGGTACCGGCGCAGTTGACCTCCAGCGCCCGGTACGGATCATCCGCCGAGGCCGGGGCCAGCAGGGAACCCAGGTGGATGACGCGGTCCACGCCGTGCTCGGCCAGGATGGCCAGCAGCGACCGCAGGTCGGAGACGTCACCCCGGACGTACTCGACCCCGGCCTGCCGCAGCTCCTCCCGGGGCGCAAGCGGGTCCAGGGCGATGACCCGCTCGTCCTGCCCGGCGAGGATCGCCGTGGCGTGCTGGCCGACGAAACCGGTACCGCCGGTGACTAGTGTCGTCATCGCCCGTCGGTCTCCCCGAGCACGGTCTCCCCGTTGACCGTCCCGTCGAGAATGAAGTCCCGCACGAGCTTCGCGCTCTCCTCCGGCCGTTCGACCAGGTGCAGGTGGCCGCAGCCCTCCAGCAGCGTCAGCCAGGCGTTCGGCAGCAGCCGGACCATCTCCCGGGTGCCGACCCCCGCCGGGCCGGAGTCCACCGGGGTCATGATGTCCTGGTCACCGCTGGTCACCAACACCGGCGCCGTGATCTGCGGCAGGTAACCGGTGAGATCCGCCTCGCAGAGCAGGTCGCAGAAGTGCTTCCACAGCTCGGGGTCGTTCTTCTTGAACGCGGCCCCCATCGCCGCCACCTGGGCCGGTGCGCGGTCGGTGTCGTGGAACGCCCGGCTGAACGCCTGCGAGGCGATGAGGTTGGCGACCTCCTCACCCATCCCGGTCGCGGTCGCCATCGCCTTCCACACCTTCTTGTTGAGAATCGCGAGGGAGTCGTACCGCGCCATGCAGCAGCCGATGACCAGCCGCTTGACCCGGTCCGGGTACTTGGCCGCCATCACGATGCCCACCATGCCCCCGAACGAGGTGCCGTGCACGTCGACGGCGTCCAGGCCGAGGTGGTCGAGCAGCCCGATCGCCTCGTCGGCCCACCCCTCGATCGAGTACGGCGCCGGCGGCTTGTCACTGTCGCCGAACCCGCGCATGTCGTAGTCGATCACGGTGAAGTCCGGACGCAGCAACGGGGTCACCGGGGCGAAGTTGGCGTGGCCGAGGCCGAGGCCGTGCAGTTGCAGCAGGTGCGGTCCCTGCCCCGCCACCTCGTACCACAGAGATGTGTTGTTGATCGTCGCGTACGCCACGGGGTGCTCCTTAGATCACGGGTCGAACTGATGGAAGAGAGGAATGGTCCCGACGGCTACCGCGCCACGTCGGGGCTGGCCCCGAACCGGGCGCCGAACCGGCGGAGCAGGGCGACGAAGAGGCGATCGGCGATCAGGCCGAGCGCGCCGAGGGTGATCAGGGCGACGAACACGCCTCGGATGTTGGTGGTCGCCATGCCGTTGGTGACGATCACGCCGAGTCCGGATGGCGCGCCGAGCATCTCCGCGGTCACCACCGTCATGAACGCGTTGCCCAGCGCGATCCGGATTCCGGCGAGAATGTACGCCGCGCTGCCGGGCAACCGCACCAGCAGGAAGGTCTGCCACGGCCGGGCACCGAAGGTCGCCGCCATGCGCAGCTTGTTCCCCGGTACCGCCCGCACCCCCGCCGCCGTGTTCACCGCGACGACGAACACCGTGGTGTAGAGGATCAGGGTCAGTTTCGCCGGCTCACCGGCACCGAGCCAGAGCAGGACGGGAGCGAACCAGGCCAGCGGCGGAATGAACCGGAAGAAGCTGATGAACGGCTCGAGCAACGCCTCGAGCACCCGACTCGAACCGCTCAGCAGGCCGAGCAGCGTACCGAGCAGGCTGCCCAGCACGAGGCCGGCGGCGACCCGTCCCAGGCTCGCCGACACCGCCTGCGCGAGGCTGCCGTCGGCAAGCACCGACTTGAACTGGGTGACCACGTCGGGGGGGCCGGGGAACAGCATCGGCATCCCGTAGAAGCTGGCGGCCAGCCACCACAGCGCCACCACGGCGACGAAGCCGCCGACGATGGTGAGGGCCCGCCGCAACCGCGGGGCACCGCCCGGCCGACGGACGACGGCGGGTCGGGCCGTCCGGGTCGACACGCTCATCGCGCCACCTGCCCACAGTAGAATCGGCGGAAGATCCGGGCACTGGCCAGGACGAACACCCGGTCGAAGGCCAGGCCGGCGGCACCGACCAGCAGGATCCCGGCGAACATGGTCGGAGTGTCGTAGAAGAGCCGGGACTCGTAGATGAGGTGGCCGATGCCGTCGCTGCCCGCCACCATCTCGGCGCCGATCACGCTCATGAAGGAGTAGCCGAGGGACAGCCGCATCCCGGTCAGCACGTAGGGCACCGCACTCGGGATGACCACCGAACGGTAGGTCCGCAACCGCCCGGCGCCGAAGACCCGGGCCATTCGGGTCTTGTTCCGGGCGGCCTGTGCCATCCCGGTCAGGGTGTTGAGGATGACCGGGAAGACGGTGGCGTAGATGACGATGAACCGCATCGACGCGTCCCCGACCCCGAACCAGATCGTGGCCGGCACGATCCAGGCCACCGGCGTGATGGAGCGCAGGAAGTGCACGACGGGTTCCAGCGCGTCGGCCGCCACCCGCGACGAGCCGAGCAGGCTCGCGACGGCGATTCCCAGCGTGCTGCCCAGCGCGAACCCGACCACCACCCGCCACAGGGTGACCAGCACCTCGCCGCGCGAGTCCGCGTCCTGGACCAGTTCCACCAGCGCGCGGGCACTGTCGAGCGGGGTCGGGAAGACCAGCGGGTTGTTCTTCGCCAACGCGGCGAGGTGCCACACCACGATCGCGGCCACGACCGCCAGCAGGTTCAGCCCGATCCGCCGCCGTGACCAGGACGCCGCCGACCGTGGTCCGCGCCGTCGGGGCCGAGGGCCGGCCGGGCCGCCGGTCGTTCTCGTGGATTCGGCGTACCCGGTGGGTGTGGCGCCGGGTCGCCCACCGATGCCGGTGGCGGAGGCGGGGGTCATCGCGTACCCACCTCGCCGTCCAGACCGGGACGTCGGGCCTTCGCTACCGTCACGGTCCGTTCCAGGTCCTGGTAGAGCGCGCCGAAGTCCGGCCCGCCCCGCTCACGCGGACGCGACAGCGGATTCTCGATGACGTCGTGCAGCTTCGCCTCCGGCCCGGACGTCATGATCCCGATCCGGTCACCGAGGATCATCGCCTCGGAGATGTCGTGGGTGATGAACAGGACGGTGCGGTCGGTGGCGGCCCAGATCCGGGCGAGTTCGTCCTGCAACGTGGTCCGGGTCTGGGCGTCCAGGGCACCGAACGGCTCGTCCATCAACAGGATCGGCGCGTCGGTGACCAGGGCCCGGGCGATCTGCACCCGCTGCTTCATCCCGCCGGAGAGTTCATGCGGGTACTTCTTCGCCTGGCCACCGAGTTCGACCATCTCCAGCGCGGCCCGCACCCGCTGCTGGCGTTCGGGGTTCTTGACCCCGAGCACACGCAGGCCGAACTCGACGTTGCCGTAGACGTTGAGCCAACCGAGCAGTGAATCGTCTCCCTGGAAGATCACCGCCCGGTCCGGCCCGGGACCGGTGACGGGCCGGCCGGCAACGGTCATCCGGCCCTCGGTCGGGAACTCGAATCCCGCCACCTGGTTGAGGACGGTGGTCTTTCCGCAACCGCTGGGGCCCAGCAGCACGAAGAACTCGCCTCGGGACAGCGACAGGGAGACGTCCGCGAGAATCCGCGGCGCACCGGCCGCGTACGCGAACGAGATGTCCTCGATCGTCACGTAGCCGTCCCCGTCCACTGCCGGGTATCGCGTCGTAGCGTCCGTTGTCGTCATGCCCTGCCTCCCTGAACGAGCCGCCCGATCAGTGCGACGTGCGTCATCGGATCGGGAACCGTCGTGGTGAGGACGATCCCCTCGATCTCGGTCTTCTCCTCCACGACCCGCAGCCGCTCGGCGACCTCACCAGGGGTCCCCACCAGCGCGAACCGGTCGAACAGGTACGCCTCTTCCCGGGGGTGGTCCGCGAGTATCCGGGCGTTGACGCCACCCGGACGCGCATGCTCGGCGAACACGTATCGCGAGAACAGCTCCCGCAGGCCGGGTACCAGGTCCGCCGGGACTCCACGGCCGGCGAGGTTGACATGCAGCCCGTGCCGGGCCACGGCGATGACCGAAGCGCGGACGGCCTGCCGGGCGGCGGCGACCTCGCTGTCCCGCTCGACCAGGTGGGCCACCGCGATCATCCATCCGCGCTGGCGGCGCCCCGCAGCCTCCGCTGCGGTGGTGGCGAGCCTGCCCAGCCAGCCGGGTTCGAATCCACCGCCGAGCAGGACACCGTCGGCGCTGCCCGGGGTCGCCGCCGCCGCCCGGGGCCCGCTGGCGGCCAGAAAGAGCTGAGGACCCGGACCGGCCGCCGCCCGGATGGTGTCGAGCGCCTCGCCCACCTGCCCCGGGTCTGCCGGGCGCAACCCCACACTGTGTACGGCCGAGTCACCGGTGCCCATCGCGACGAACACCCGGCCGGGGAACAGCGCGTTGAGCGCGGCCACATCGGCGGCGTGTACCGACGGGTGGCGGGTGACCGGATTCGTCACGCACGGCCCGACCCGGATGGTGCGGGTGTGCGCGAGGATGTGCTGCGCCACGGGATACATCGCCCCGTAGAGGTGCGACGAGTCGGCGACACCGAACGTTCCGATGCCGGCCTCCTCGGCGACCCGGGCTATCTCCAACGCACGGGCGGGATCGGTCGGGAGGTGCGAAACGGCGATTTCCATCTATCTCACTGGGTCCGAAGGCCGGCTGGCGCGTACGGGCGGCACGCGATCGACTTGGGTGTGGGGGGCACTGACGACTCCTCGGTGCGGTGGAAACAGGCCGGCCGGTGGCGTCCGCCGGGGGTGGGCCGGGGTGGGCGGACCCGGGGCTCGAAGTCGGACGGCCGGTGTCCGGTGTTCGACCGGCTTCCCCGGGCCACGGAAACCGTGGCCCGGGTCGGCCTTCCCGCACCGTCCGGATCAATCGGAGGAAACTGGTCGGTCAGGTGTTCGGCACACCATCGGTGATCGCCGGGTCGAAATCGAGGACCCGATGGCGATCGTCAGATGGCACTGACCCAATCGGTTATGACGTAGCTCTTCGCGTCGACCTTGTTCTTGATGTTGCCCATCTCCAGCTGGTAGTCAGCGACCTGCTGGATCTGGTCGACACTCGCCGGGTCGAAGGCCAGACTGAAATCGATCTTCGCCAGGATCTTTTTGGCCTCGGCGTCGTCGGTGATTCCGGTCTTGGACTTGATGAACGCGATGACCTCGCCCTGGTTGCTCTTCATGTAGGCGGACGTCTCCCGCAGCGCACGCAGGACCTTGACGCCCACCTCCTTGTTTTCGGAGATCTTCGGTCCGGCCACCACATAGCCGATGAAGGGCAGCAGGTCGTCATCGCCCCCGGCCCAGCCGAGACGTGCGCCGGGCCGCGCGCTGATGGCTTTGGTGACGTTCGGCTCGAAATGAATGATCGCGTTCGCGTCGCCCTTGGCGAAGGTCGGCACGAGCTGGGCGTACTTCGCGTCCTTGACCTTGATCTTCGATTTGTCCAGCTTGTGGAACGCCACGAAACGGTCGAACCAGTAGCTGGCCGTCGAGTTGGACTGGAGAGCGATCGTCTTGCCGTACAGGTCCTGCGGGGTGGCGATACTGCCATCGACGACGATGCCCCACCAGCCGTACGACGTCGCGTTGTGCCCGATGATCTTCACCTTGGCACCCTTCGCCGCGAGACTCGCGACCGGATAGCCGGCGACGGAGGTCAGGTCGGCCTGGCCGGTGACCACAGCCTCGGTCCCCTCCACGCCGGTCGGGAACTCCTGCAACTTGGCTTCGATTCCCTGCTTTGCGAGAAAGCCCTTCTGCACCGCGAAGTACAGCGGAATTCCAAAGAAGTCGGGTTGAGTGGCGACTGTCAGCGCCTGCTTCCCACCCGCTCCTTCCGTAGTTGGCGACGATGAGTCACTGCCGCAAGCCGTCAGCGTTAGCGCTGCTACGACCAGGGCAACGGCGAATCGCCCTCTTCGAACGAACACAAGACCTCCCGAGTAAGGGCGGAGCATGTACTTTATATTTCATGTGAGCAGGGCCGTCAAGAGATCATCTAGCCCACGACCAGGCGAGATCCGCAGACCTCCGCACCGAACCAGGCTTCCGAGGCGCCCCACCGACACCGGGCGTGACCAGCGCACACTCAAGCGGTGGCCAAAACGGGGCCGGCGACTACGGGATTGACGGCCAGCCGGCCGGATGGACACCCGGTGGCCACCGGCGGTCCCGAACGAACCGAACTACCGGCGGAGATCAGCACACCGTTCGATGGGCGCTGCCGTCCGGTCAGCACCCTCCCGACCCGGCGCAGCCGGCGATCAGAGTCGGGTTCCCCGGGATGTCCGGGAGGGTCGGCGCCCGCCCGGGGCTCGGGCGGGCGCCGGGGCCAGGTGATCCGCGGGTGTGCGGTCACCTGGGCTGCCACCTATCGGCCCGGAGCTCAGTCACCCCGGATTCCGGCAGGTCAGCCGACGGGTGGGGCGGTCCAGGAGGACCGGATCAGCTCCCGCTCGGTGGCGGCGAGGTGGGCGGTCGCGGCGAGCCAGGCCCAGGCGTACCGGTCCGGGTCGGGATCGGTGAGCCGACCGAACGCATCCCGACCGCGCCGGTCGGACTCGGCGGCGAGCGCGGCGGCCACGGCGGCGGCGGTGGTGAAGCCGGCGCGGCGCAGCGGACCAGCCAGCCCGGCGCCCTCGCCGCGGGCCGCCTCGGCGACGGCGCGGCGACCGCCGGAGACGGCCAGCTCCACCAGCCGGCGGACCCGCCACAGCGGGGACTCCGCAACCGCGTCGGCGTCGACGGCGCGAACCGGTTCGGTCATCGCGGCCGGTTCGCGCGGCGGTAGGTGGCTGCCCTGGATCTCGTCGTAGCCGAGGTCCAGCCGGCCGTGCCAACCTGTCGGCAGCCGGAGCGTCGCGGCGGCACCGGGCACCGGGCCGACCGCGAGCGGGTGCAGCGTGCTGGCCCGGTCCGGGTCCAGCCGGCCGACCGCCCGAATCCGCAGGCCCGGCCAGGAGGCGAGCCGCCGCAGGTTGGCCACGTGGGCCAGCACCGGGTGGGAGTCGACCGGCACCAGCCGGATCACCGGCCCGTCCGGCACCGGCGCACGGTCCGGTCCGACGTCGGCGGCGGCGGGGGCCAGCTCGCGGGCCAGCACCTGGTCACCGACGGCACCTACCACCATCAGGTCACAGCCGACCAGCGCGGTCCCGGCCCGGGCCGGGTCCTCCGGGTCGTCGGCGGCGAGTTGGGCGGTCACCACCTCGGCGAGCGGGCGGGCGAACAGTTCCGCCAGCGGCCCGGCGGACCAGCCGGTCCCGGTGAGCGGGCTGGCCCGGACCCCCTTGCCGGCGCCGAGCCGGCCGTCCGGGGAGACGGTGGTGCCGGTGATCCGCAGGCCGCCGCGGGCCAGCACCGAGTGGTTGACCGCGACCGCGCCCATCTCGGTGACCGCCCCGGCGCAGTCCCGCGCCCGGTCCGGGCCGCCCGGTTTCACGTCGCCGAAGGAGAGCCGGCGCCCGTCGGCGGTGACCAGGTGGGTGACCACCCCGGCGTATCCGGTCGCGCTGATCACCGGTTCCCGGCAGACGCCGTACACCTCCAACGTGCCGTCCGGCTGGTAGGCCCGCCGGAGGATGCCGACCAGCGCCGGGTCGGGATCGCCGGCGGCCAGCCGACCGGCCACGTACAGCAGGTCGTGCAGCACCTCGACCAGCTCGGCCAGCCGGTGGCCGGCCAGTCGTTCCCGGTGGGCACGCAGGCCACGTACCGTGCGCAGCGCGGCGCTCTCGGCCCTCGGCAGGCCGGCCAGCCGGGCGCTGTGCGCGGCCCGCAGCAGTTCGGCCTGGGGAACCGCGCCGGCAGCCGGCACGCCGGCAGCGAGCACCGCGGCGGCGGCCCGCCACAGCGCGCTCGCGGCGGCCCGTTGCGCCTTCGTCGGTGCCGTGTTCCGGCTGGTACGACCGGCGGCCGGGCCGGCCGGTCCCCCGGTCCGCCCGGTGGCCGCGCCGGGGCCGTCCGGGGTGGACGACGCGACGGTGGACGCCAGATCGGGGTGGGTGACCCGGTCGGCGATCGGGCAGGCGACGAGGACCGCGGTCCGGTGCAGACAGCGGGGCGCCAGCAGGCAGCTGCACCGCGCCTGGTGCGGGTCGGTGACCGCGCCGGTCGGTCCGGGCGTCAGGGTGACGAGGGCCTCGGGGCCGCAGTCGACCGTTACGCCGCCGTCGACCCGGCCGACCGGTGCACCGGCCAGCCGTCCGACGGTGGCGTCCAGCCGCCTGTGCAGCCGAGGTGGCAGGGCCGCCACCGCCGCGGCGGCGACCCCCGGCAGCACCGGCGGCAACCGGTCGGTGTCCGCGGCGGTGGGTGTGCGGTCCGTCAACGTGATCCTCCACGGATGCGGTCGCCCGCCCAGCGGGCGAGTTCGAGCGGGCTGAGAGCGGCGACCGGCATCCCGGCCGCGACGAGTTGCTCGGCGACCGGTACCGAGTAGCAGGGCACTCCCCTGTCGTTCAGCGCGGCGCAGCCGAGCAGGTGCACGCCGGAACTGGCCAGCGTGCGGACCTCGCCGAGCAGCCCGGCCAGCGGGTAGCCCTCCTCGAAGTCGCTGACCACCGCGACGATGGTGCGGCTCGGCACGGTCACCAGCGAGCGGGCGTGGGCCAGCCCGGCGGCGATGTGCGTACCGCCGCCGACGCGCACCTCCAGCAGCAGCGACAGCGGGTCGTCGACCCGGTCGGTCAGGTCGGCCACCTCGGTGGAGAAGGCGAGGAAGTGGGTGGACAGGGTGGGCACCCCGGCCAGCACGGCGGCGGTCAACGCCGACCACACCACCGACGCCTCCATCGAGCCGGACACGTCGACCACCAGCACCAGCCGCCAGTCGGCCTCCCTGCGGGTCCGGGTGTTGAAGATTGGACGTTCCGGCACCACCACCGTCCGGCCGTCGCCGAGCCGCTGGGTGTGCGCCAGGTTGGCCCGGAGCGTACGGGCGAGGTTGATCCGGCCTCCGGGACGACGGGACGGACGCGGGTTGGTCAGCCCGGTCAGCGCCGGACGCACCTGGGTGGCCAACTGCTTGGTCAGCTCCTCGACCAGCCGCCGGACCAGTGGCCGCAGCTTGGCCACGTGCCCCTCGGGCAGGCCACCGGCCAGCGACAGCACCGAGGTCAGCAGCTCCATCGAGGGGCGTACCGTGGCCGGGTCGAGCTCGGCGAGCACGTCGGTACGGCCGCTCTCGGCCGCCCGGGCGATGACCTCCTCACGTACCGCGGTGCCGAACAGCGCCTCCAGTTCGTCGGCCCACTCGCGCGCGGTCGGGAAGGAGGCTTCCTGGCCGCCGCCGGCCGCCTGGCCGAGGTCGGTGACGCCCTCGCCCTGGCCCGCCCCGTACAGCTCGTCCAGGGCGCGGGCGTAGCGGCGGGCGTCGGCCGGCAACCGGTCGGGTTGCCGCCCGAGCAGCAGCCGCCACCGGTCCGTGGGGGTGAGCCGGGCGGCCGGCGTCTCCGGCCCGGCGTGCACACCGGCGGGGTTGGCGGCGGGGGCGTCGGCGGAGCCGGTCGGCGTGCCCGGGATCGGGATGTCGCGGGCGACCAGGGCGGCCCGGCCGGCCGCGTCGGCGGCGGCCCAGCGGGCCAGCAGCTCGGGCGGGGCGGACAGGACCAGATCGAGCCGGTCGCCCAGCCGTTCGGTGACGGTGTGCAGCAGCCGACCCCGGGCCGCCGGGGTGAGCACGTCGAACCCGCCACGCAGGGCCGGCAGCCGGTCCAGGAACTCGGTGTCGGTGAGCCGCTCGATCCGTTCCAGCAGCGGGTCCAGCGCGGCCGGGGCGGACTGCAGCAGCGGGTGCGCCGCGGTGAGCAGCCCACCGAGCAGCCGGTGCAGGTGCCGGCGGGTGTCCGGTCCGGTCGCCGCGTCGACCCAGCCGGCCACCCGGGTACCCAGGGTCTCCAGATCGGTCAGATCGAGCAGCACCCGGGCCGCCAGAGCCGCGCCCTGGATCAGCGGCGAACCGGCCCGGGCCAGGTAGCCGAGGGCCTCGTCCAGGCGCAGGCCGATCCGGTCCTCGCCGGCCCGGACCGCGAGGTCGACCAGCGCGGCGGCGTCGGCGGCGGCGTCGCTGCCGGCCAGGCCGGGCAGCCCACGGACCGCCGCGTCCAGCAGCACGACGGCCAGCTCGGCCGCCCGGGCCCGGCCGTCGGCGGTGGTGCCGGGCAGGTGTTCCCGGCGCAGCGCCTCCAGCAGGTCCAGTGCGGCCAGCAGCTCGGGCAGCGTGCCGGTGCCCGGCAGCACCGCGGCGGCCGACTCGAGCCGGTCGGTGACCAGTTCGGGCAGGTCGCACCGGGCGGCGTCGCGTAGCCCGGTCAGCAGCCGCTCGGCGGTGGGGCCGCCGTCGGCGACCTCCCGGCGAAACCGTTCCCGCAAGGTGCCGGCCGCGGCCAGCGCCGCGGTCACCCCGCGTACGCCGACCAGGTCCAGCCGGGCCGCCACGGACGGCGTCCAGGCCAGTTGCCAGCGGGTGGTCAGGGCCGCACCGTCGCCGGTGCCGGACACCGCGATCGGCTCGCCGTAGCCGACGCCGCAGACCTGGAGGCGTTGCAGCAGGACCTCCCGCCGCCCGTCCAGCTCGGTGCGCAGCGGGTCCAGCCGGACCTCGCGGGGCTTCGGGCTGTCCGGGTTGGGCAGCCGCAGCGCGGCGAGTTCCGCCTCGACCGCGGGGCCGAGCCCGGACCGCGGCGTACCGGGGGCGATCCGGCCCCGCTCGGCGCCGACCAGCACGGTCTCCAGCGCCCTGGCCAGCGCTCGGCCGCGGCCGAGCAGTTCACCCTGGCCGAGCACGGTGGACACCGCCTCCAGCACCTCGCCCCGTCCCGGGGCGGGCAGGTCCCGCAGCCGCGCCAGGTCGCCGGCGAGCCGTACCGTCTCGGTGGCCTCACCGGTACCGGCGGTGTGACCGGCCGAGCGGAGTTCCCGGCACAGGTCTGTGACCGCCCGAGCGGCGGCGGCCCGGATTCGTTCCGGGTCGCCGGCGGCGGTGAAGACAGACTGCTGCCAGCGCGGGTCGCGGATCCCGGCCGGGTAGCCGGACCGGGAGTCGAGCAGGTCGAACGCGTACGGCACCAGCGAGGTGACCGCGGTGCCGCCGCCGGGGATGGTGGCCGGCCCGCGCTGGGTCGTCAGGGACCGGACCGGACCGGCCGGGACGGCACCGCCGGCTGTCCGGGCCGGACCGCCGCAGGCATCGGTGTCGGTGTCGGTGTCGGTCGACGGGGCGACGAGCAGGGCCGGGGCATGGAACGCGCCGATGACGGCGGCGACCCGCCGGCCGTCCGCGCCGGCCTCGGCCAGCACCCGGCGCATGTGCCGCTCGCGGGCCAGATCCCGGGCCGGTACGCCGTCGCCGCTGGCGCTGTCGGCACGCATCGCCCAGCCGACGGCGAGGGCGGCCCGGCGGACCGCCTCGGACGAGCAGCCCGGGGCACGCACCTCGACCACCCGGTCCCACAGGTCGTCGCCGTCCCGACCGGTGCCGCTGGCGCTGAGCGCGGCGGCGTAGCCGGACCGACGCAGGCCGGGCACCGGCTCACCGGCGTCCGGGGCGGGATCGCCACCGGCGGTCGGCTCGGACCCGGCGGTCGGACCGGAGCCGGGAACCGGGTCGGTGGTGTCGGCGGCCCAGCCGGGGTCGGCCAGCGGCAGGTCGCAGCAGACCACCTCGACGCCGCGCTGCCGGGCCCAGCGGATCGCGGCCAGTTCCGGGGAGAAGTCGGCGAACGGGTAGAACCCCATCGGCCCGTCCGCGCCGTTGCTGCCCACCAGGGCCAGCGGGGCCCGGGCGGCCGGGTCGGACAGGTACGGCAGCCAGCGCTGGAAGTCGGCCGGCAGCTCGATACAGACCACCTCGGCCCCGGCGGCGTCGAGCAGTGCCGGGAGCACCGCCGCCAGGGCCGGGCTGTGATGCCGCACCCCGATCAGGTACGGCCGGACCGAACCGGCGAGCGCGTCGACCACGGCTCGCGGGTCGGCCGTCGGCAGATCGGTGGTCGGCGGCTCGGTGGTCGGCGGAGCCGCACCGGTCGACGTGCTGGAGAGGGCCGTCACCGCAGGTTCTCCCGCAGGTCCCAGAGCCGGCGCCACATCGCCGAGCCGTCCTCGGCGCGGCGGCGGACCGGGCCGTCCCAGTAGCCGAGCAGCCGGGCGTGGTCGTTCTGGTCGTCCTTGCGGACCACACCGAGCAGATGCCCGGGCACCAGGTCGAGCGCGTCCCCGTCGGGCAGGTACGCGGCGGCCAGGCCGAGCGACGCCGCCACCTGCACCGCCTCGGCGGTGGACATCACCGTGCCGGGCCGCTCCACGTCCCAGCCCTCGCCGGACCGGCCGGAGCGCAGGTCGCGGAACACGGTGACCAGGGCGTCCAGCACCGCGTCATCCACGGTGTACGCCGCGCCGGCGCGCTGCACGGCGGCGGTCGCCTGCCGGCGGACCAGGTCGGTCTCGGTGTCCACGTCCGAGATCGGGTGGATGGTCTCGAAGTTGAACCGGCGCTTGAGGGCCGAGGACATCTCCGACACACCCCGGTCCCGCAGGTTGGCGGTGGCGATCACGGTGAACCCGGGTGCCGCGCGGATCAGGCCGTCCTCGGTGCCGCTCAGCTCCGGCACGTTCATCCGCCGGTCGGACAGGATGGAGACCAGCGCGTCCTGCACCTCGGGCAGGCAGCGGGTGACCTCCTCGATCCGGACCACCCGGCCGGTGCGCATCGCGGTCAGCACCGGCGAGTCGACCAGCGCCTGGGGGGTCGGGCCCTGGGCGAGCAGCAGGGCGTAGTTCCAGCCGTACCGGAAGGCGTCCTCCGTGGTGCCGGCGGTGCCCTGCACGGTCAGCGCGCTGGTGCCACAGACCGCGGCGGCCAGCAGCTCGGACAGCATCGACTTGGCGGTACCGGGCTCGCCGACCAGCAGCAGACCCCGCTCACCGGCCAGGGTGACCACGCACCGCTCGACGAGGCTCCGCTCACCGACGAACTTCGGCGGGACGGTCATGCTGGCCGGCAGTTCGGTGCCGTCCGCAGCGGTGCGCCGGTCGGCGGGCAGCTTCAACGCCTCGCCGTCGCTGCCCTGGATGAAGGTGACCACGGCGCGCGGGGTCAGCGCCCAGCCCGGTGGCCGGGCCCCGTCGTCGTACGCGGCCAGGAAGTCCAGCTCGTCGGCGTACCGCTGTTCGGCGGAGAGGACCTGGGCGGCGGTCTCCGACGCCGCGGTGGGGCGGACGTGTTCCGTCAGGGTCACGGGCGTTTCCTCTATCTCACTGGTTCGGGTGGGGTGTTCGGGACAGGGTCGACAGCGGGGTGGTGGCGCCGCGACGGCCGGGACGGTCGCCGGGGCAGCACCGTCCTGCGGGGTCAGCGGGTGGGCAGATGGTCGAACCGGGGCCGGTCGCCGTCGCGGAGGCGTTGCCAGGCCCGCAGGTAGAGGCCGGCGGCCGGTTCGAGCGGCACGGTCACGCCGAGCCCGGCCGTACCGTCGGGTGCGAGGTCGAACAGGGTGACCTTCCAGCCCTCGATCGGCGACTGCCCGCCGCCGCGCTCCAGCCACCGGCCGGGCAGGAACAGCGACCGGCCGGCCCGGGACCGGCTGGCCTCGATGACCAGGTCGGTGCCGGCCAGTTCGGCGCGGGCCGCCTTCAGCCGGGCCGGCTTCCAGCCGGTCCACCTGGCCGTGTTGCGGTCGGTCGGGTCCGGCATGGCCAGCAGCATCAGGTACACCGCTGCCGCGTCGGCACCCAGGCCGTGCTCCCCGGCCACCTCGGCGACCAGGTCGGGCACCGACCGGGTCGGATCCTGCGGCCACCAGGTCCCGTCCGCCGCCCGCGCGCCGCCGGCCGGCTCCCCCGGGTCGCCGAGCAGCGCCGCGAACCGCGGTTCGCGGACCAGGCGCAGCGCCACCTCCATCGGGTACGGCTTGGCCGCGTCTGACCGCAGCGCCGGCAGGTACGGGTCCGTCCCGTCGGCGTCGAGCAGGTCCGGCCGCAACGCGGGCGACGGTTGGCTGTCGTGGGTCGCCAGGACGATGGCGCCGTACCGTTCCCAGCCAGGGCCGGTCTCCGACGGGGTGCCCGCCACCTGCCGGAACTCGGGCAGGGAGACGTACTGGTCGAGGTCGAGCAGCAGGCCGGGGTTGGCCAGCCGGTCCCGGGTCACGGCCAGCGCGGCCGGCAACGCGGCCCGGCACGGGTCGCCGGCCGGCGCGTGGTGGGCGACCCAGGCTGCCAGGGCGATCGTGGAGCGCAGCACCTCACCGGTGAAGCCCGCTGCCCGGCCGTCGACCTGCCGGGCCCGGTCGCCCCTGATCTCGAAGGCCAGGTCGGTACGCAGTTCGACCGAGCGGGCCGGATCGAGCAGCGCCGGCAACGCCTTCGCTGGCCCCCAGCCGGTTCGGACCGCGCGCACCGCCTCGGCGAGCAACTGTTCGGGCACCACCACCCGGTGCCCGAGGGCGGCGTTCCAGACCGCCGCGGCGGCGGCCACGGCCGGACCGTCGGTCCACAGCCGGGCCGGGTCGTCCGGCAGCAGCGCCGAGACCACGGCCCGCCGGAGCTGCGGGCGGGCCTCCTTCAGGATCCCGAAGGCCAGCTTGACCTCGCCCACCTGCTTGACCCCGAGCGCCCTGCGCAACTCGGTCGGCACGGTGTTCGCCGAGTCCGCGTGGGGCAGGCCGGCCAGCACCAGCTTCGCGGCGGTGGGGGTGACGCCGGTCAGCTCGGCGAACTGCTCGGCCGCCTCCGGCCGCCAGGGCAGTGGGCCGCGCGCGGCCCACTCGGTGAGGAAACCGGCCAGCCAGCCGGCCGGCCGTTCGGCACCGACCAATGCCGAGGACTGCACCGTGTACGGCTCGGGCACGGCGAACGCGCCGGCCGGGTCGTGATGCAGCGCCTCGAAGTGGTAGCCGGTGGCCGTGCCGCTGGAGTTGAGGACGGCGATGAACGCCCCGTCGGACAACGGCAGGATGCCCGGCCTGGGGTACCGGCGCGTGCCGTCGGGGTTGTTCAGGTCCTCGTCCAGCAGGTGCAGGGTGAACCGACGCCACCGGGTCGGTTCGGCCGCCGTGCTCAGATCGAGCCGGTCCAGCTCGGTGAGCAGCGCGCGCAGCGTCTCCCGGTGGTCGTCGGGGGTGACCGCCGTGACGGCCCGGTAGGCGACGGCCGCGACACCGCCGAGCACGGGCCACCAGTCCAGAGCGCCCGGCAGGGACGGTCCGTCGAGGTGCAGCCGTACGGCGGGTTCACTCCCGGTGGTGGCGGACCGCTGAACGGCGAACGCCTGGAACTGGGTGAAGGCGTGGGTCGAACTGGTCGCCCTGTAGGCCGAGCCGCGCAGACCGTCCAGCGCCAAATTGAGCTGCTCGTCGGTGGGTCCGGTCGCGGTGGTCGCCGGCGCCACCGCCTTCGGGGCGGACAACGACCTGGCGAGCCGCTCGGTCACCGTGTCCAGGTCGGTGCGCACCCGGGCGGCCATCCGCAGCACCCCGGCCACCCCGGCCAGCACCGCGTCGTGGCTGATTGCCGGCAACGTCGCGCGGACCAGCTCGACCAGCACGTCCTTGTCGTTCCCGCCGGAGGCGGATGGTCCGGAACCGGGAGTGCCGGCGGGTGCGCCGGCCATGGACGCCGGGACGGTGACGGGAAGGCCGGTGACGGCCTGCGTGGCCGCGGTCAACCGGGACCGGGTCGCCGTCTGGGCGGCGGCCCGCGCGGCCTCTTCGGCCAGGGCGGCGCGGCGTTCGTCGAGGGCGACCTTGAGCAGCACGGCGGCGGTGTCCCGGTCCATCCGGCGCAGCGCGGTGGAGCCGGCCGGGTCCCGGGGCAGCATGTTGCCGAGGAAACTCCGCCCCGGCAGCGGGACCGCGTCGGGGGTGTAGTCCCGGCTGGACGGCGGCCCGACGGCGGCCGACACCGCCCCGTCGGGGTCGACCAGGACGAGACCCTTGAGGACGGCCCGCGGCCGGTCGTCGCCGGGCAGCACCAACGCCGCGATCGGTTCCTGTCCCGGGGCCACGGTGACGGTGCGACCGGCCAGGTCCTCGCCGCGTACCGAGCCGCCCGGCAGGGTGACCACCCGCCAGCCGAGCAGGCCGTCCACCGGCACGGCTGCCGGGGTGGCCCGGTCGGACAGGGCCGGCCGCAGCCAGCTGGCCGACTCCTTGAGGTGGCCTCCGCCGATCGGGAGGTCGGCCAGGAACCGGGGCAGGCTGCGCCGGCCGTGGGTGTTGCTGGCCGGGTCGTACTCGTGCCAACCGTAGTTGCCGTCGTCCTCGGTGGAGCGGTAGACCCAGTGGGAGGTGCCGTCGGTGATGACCGGCAGCTGCGCCGGGACAGCGGTGTCGCCGACGTGCAGCACGCCGTCGCCGGTGGTCCGCCCGCCGCCGGCCAGCGGCAGGGTGATCTGGTTCCCGCGCTGCTGGCGACCGCCGATGGGCTGCGGCTCGCCGGGCGACGAGTGCCAGTAGCCGCGCAGGTCGTAGCCGAGCTCCCGGGAACGCCAGAAGACCAGCAGGTGGCCGTCGACGTAGTGGTAGCCGGGCCGGTCCCACATGTCGCCGGTCGGGATGCGCAGGTCGTGGCGGAGCACGATGCCCTCGGCGCCGAGCACGCGCACCGTGGTCGGCCCGCCCAGGATCACGTACGGCCAGGCTTCCTGCCGGGTCAGCTCGACCCGGTGGTCGCCGCCGGTCACCTCCTGCCAGGCCAGCTCCCAGTCCGGCCAGCCCAGCTCGTCGATGAGCCCGCCGCGCAGGCTGCGGGCGACGCGCTCAGCGAGGTCGACACCGAGGGCTTGGCCGAGGTCGCCGCCCTGACCGGGGTCACCGGCCCGGCCGAGGTCGTCGGACACCAGGCGCAGCGCCTCAACCGGGAGCCGGCCCAGCCAGTCCACCGACTCCGGCAGATACGGCAGTCCGGTGGCGAACCGGTCGCGGATCCGGGCCCGCAGCCAGTCGGTCAGCAACGGCCGGATGCCCGGCGTCCCAGCCATCCGGCGCAGGGCGTGCTGCTGGTCGTCGAGCTGGTCGAGGCCCCGGCGCAGTGCCCCGGCGAACCGTTCGTCACCGGCCACGGCGAGCAGATCCCGCGTTCCCTCGACCGTGGCCCACTGCGCCAGGGCCAGGGAGTCGCCCTTCTCCGGCGGGGCCACCGGCAGGTTGAGGGCGAGCAGCAGGTCGAGCAGGTCCAGGTCGCCGTCGGCGGTGAGGGTCTCGCCGCTGTCGGCCAGTTCGGCGCGCAGCCGGTCGGCCATCCGCTCGACGAGCGGGTACAGCTCCGGCACCCGGCCGCGGTGGTGGCCGGAGTTGGCCCGGCTCACGAAGCGGCGCAGCCAGCCCACGGAGCCGTCCTGCGGGCGGGCCGCGTCCGGCACGTCCGGGTCGAGCAGTCCGTCGAGCGCGCCGGTGTCGGTCAACAGGGCCAGCCACGTGACCAGGTTGTCCCGGTCGGTGGGCATCAGGTCGAGCAGGCTGCCGCAGATCGCCGGGTCGCGGCCGGCCAGCGCCGTCACCGCCGGCAGGTGCGCCTTCCACCAGCCGGCCGGCACCTCGGCGGCCACCGGCAGCCGGAGCAGCTCGGTCAGGTAGGCCGCCTCACGGTCGGCGACAGCGGCGGCGCCGGCCTTGCCAGCGGCCTTGGTGGCGGTCCGGACCAGCCGGATCACCGCGTTGGCCGACTGCGTGGACGGCACCACACCGGCGGCTGCGGACCGCAGCGCCAGCCGGCAGAACCGTTCCAGCGCCTCGTCGGCCGGCAACTGGGCGGACAGCTCCTTCGCGTAGCCGGCCAACGCGGTCGCGGACACCACCCTGGCCGACGCGAACTCCACGTAGACCTCGTCCAGCCGGTTCAGGTCGACCGGCAGGCCGTGCTGCGCCTCGGCCTTGCGCGCCTTGTTGAACAGCTGCGTCGCGTAGGTGTCCTGTCCGGCGGCAAGGAACACCCGCGCCGCCTGCTCGAAGAAGGTCGGCAGGAGGTGCGGCATGGTGCGGACGAACCGGTCGGCGATGCCCTGGTACCCGTCCAGGGCGGCCTTCGGCCGCGACCGTAGCTGCTTAGCCAGCTTCTGCAACTCCGGCACCACGGCCAACGCGTGCCGGCCGTCCGCCGGGTGGTGTACCAGCACCCACTCGGGGAAGGCCAACGGGCGGCGCGGGCCCAGCCCGACGACAGCCGGCTCGGCACCCGGCGCCAGGCCGAGGAACCCGAGGGCGATGTCCTCACCCTCGCCCAGGGCCGCGTCGACGAGGCGGACCACCACACGGTCGTCGAGGGCCGGGTGCCGGTAGGTGCGGGCGGTCAGGGGCACCGCCCGGTCGCCGGCCCCGGCGGTGCCGGTCGGCAGCACCGCGCCGGCGGTCAGCAGGCTCTCGGCCGAATCCTCGCCCGACATGGTCGTCACCCCGGTCACCCCTTGTTCCCCGTTCCGGTCACGGCGCCGGACAGGGCCGTCGCCATCCGCATTCCTTCCGACCAGGCCACCGGCCCGACCTCGGTCAACCGCAGCGTCGGTCCGTCCACGACCGACCAGGAGAGGGTGCCCAGGGTCGCCTCGGAGTCCCAGTAGTCCTCGTCGAACCACATGGCGGCCTCGACCGTGCGCCCTGCCTCCCAGACCCGGCACCTGACCTGCGAGCCGGAGACCCGGAAGCCGAGAGTGGCGGCTCGGGCGGCCAGCCGGTTGGGGACCGTGGCGCCGCGGAAGTCGGTGATCGTGGTGTCCCGGTCCTTCAGGTTGGCCGGCTTGCCCCAGGTGCCCCGGCGCAGTTGCTCGACCCGCTGGGTAACGTCCAGCTCGTCGGCGAACTCGGCCAGGTCGGCCAGGTCGGGCAGGCGCACCGGGTGGGGCAGCGTGGCGCTGGCCGGCGAGAACCGGACGGTCTCCCCGTCGAGGTTGACCACGCGCAGGTCGCCGGTGTCGGTGACGTCCCGCAGGAAGCCCGGCTCGGCCGGGTCGTCCCCGAGCACCACGAGGTCGCGCAGCGCGTCCCGCCAGGACGGGTCGGGCCAGACCCGGGCCAGCAGCCCGGTCGGCACCGGCAGCGAGGACGTCACCCAGGCGTCGACCCGGGCCAGGCATTCGGCGGTGTGCCGGTCCAGCCACTGGGCGAGCTGGCGCAGCCGGTCCACCTCGGGGTTGTCCCGCAGCGCCTTCGGCAGAGTCTTCAGTGGACGGCCGGCTGCCCGCGGGCCGGTGGACCGGGCCGCCACCTTTCCGTCCACGAGAGAGATCTCGTACGAGTCTCCCGCCGGTAGCCAGCTCATCAGGAACACCCTCCGCAGCGACAAATCAGTCAGATTTCATAAGGAATCGGCCGCGATCGACGACGCAGGGCACGCTAACAGTAGTGACCGACACGACAGGGGCCCTCGGCCGGGCGGCGACGGGCGTACCGGGGTCGGGCCGGCGGGACGACAAGGACCGGACCTGCGGGAGTCGCAGGTCCGGCTGGTCCGGGTGCAGCCCGGACGGCCGGACGACAATCCGTGGCGAGGTGAAATGGTGACCCAGGTCACGCAGGGGAGGTCGGTGGCCGGGCGGCGGCAGTTGACCGAACCGCGCCGGCCCGACCCGACCCGACCGGGGCGGTCCAGCAGTCGCCGAAACCACTCCCCCAGCAGTCCGAGCATGCGACTCACCCCACGACTCAGGGCAGGAGCCAGCGGTCGAACCAGGCCCGGCTCCCTGACACCCCGAACTCATCACCCGACGGGACTTGCAACCTCTGTCGCATCCATACAGGTCCGCCGATCAGGTGCATGGTTCGGGCCGCCGAGTCCGACAATCAGGACTGTGCGCTCAGGTTGGATTGAGGGGGTAGTCATGGCACGCAAGACAAAGTCCGCCGCTCAGCAAGCACTCGTCCTTGCCTTCGCGGCTGGTGCGGTGACCGGGGCGGCGAGCATGCTGACCCTGCGCCGCCGCAGGCACGACACCGGCATGCATGGGGAGGTTGTCCACGGTTCCCTCAGCGGGGACGACGTCGCAGGGCCGCTGGGCGAGACCGCTGTCCCGCCCGTGAGCGCCCGCCTCGACGCCCCTGCACACGGCTAGTTCAGCATGTCGGGGGCCAAGCACGGCTGACCCATCGGTTCAGGGGCGTCGCACGTTGGCCGTCATCTTGGTGCCCTCGCCTGCGGCGCGCCACGCAACAGATCACCCGTCCGTGGGCGACGGGTTGCCGATGGCCCAGACGGAGATGACCTTGCCGGCTCGCTCCGGCGCCCGCACCTTCGGTCTGGTCCGACCGTCGATCCGGTCGGACGAGATTCGGCTGACCGCACCAGAACGATGCCGGGACGAGACAAGCGAGGCATGAAGCCGGTTGGCGTGGGTAACCGCGCGTACCGACTTGACGGGCCTGACCGACGAGGGGAAACCGGATGACGAGGGGATTGCAAGATCGGCCGGACGGGCCGGGCGGCAAGACCGGGCAGGCCCGGGATGCCGCCGTCGGCGTCGGCCGCGATGCGACGCAGGCCGCCGGCCAGGTGTCGCACCAGGCCGTGGAACAGGGCAGGGAGGTGGCCGCCGAGACCCGCCGACAGGCGCGCAACCTCGTTGAGGAGGCCTCCGCCCAGGCCCGGCAACAGGCAGAACAGCAACAGCGGCGGGCCGCCGACGGTCTGCGTACCCTCGGCACCCAGCTGCGGTCGATGGCCGACGACGGTCACCAGGAGGGCGTCGCCGCCGATCTGGTCCGCCGGGGCGCCGACGCCGCCCAGCAGGCGGCGGGCTGGCTGGACAACCGCGAACCCGGCGATCTGCTCGACGAGATCCGCGACTACGGCCGCCGCCACCCGGGCACCTTCCTCGCCGCTGCCGGTATCGCCGGACTACTCGCCGGCCGCCTGGGCCGCGCCCTCTCCAGCGGTCAGGGCGGCTCGACCGACCAACCGTCCGGACAGCCCGAGGAGCATCCCGGCGGCGCGCTGCACGTCCCACCCTCCGCCAGCGCGCGGGCTCCGGTGCGGCACGGGCCGACGGGCAGTGAGGTGGGGCCGTGACCACGCCACCGCCCCGGGGCGACGGCAACGACAAGGCGCAGCAGTCCATCGGCCAGCTTCTCGCCGACGCCAGCCGTGACCTGTCCACCCTGCTACGGCAGGAGGTCCAGCTGGCCAAGGCCGAGCTTCGGCAGGAAGCCCGTACCGCTGGCACCGTCGCGGCGATGGTCGTCGCCGCCGTGATCGCGGCGCTGCTGACCCTCCTGTTCCTGTCCAACGCGCTGTGGTGGGGGCTGTCCAACGTCATGGACCAAGGCTGGGCGGCACTGATCGTCGCCGTGCTGTGGGCTGTCGTCGGCGGCGTACTGGCCGTCCGGGCGCGCAAGCAACTCAGCGCGATCCGCGCCCTACCGCGTACGAAGCAGACCGCACAGGAGATACCCGATGCCCTGCGGGGCCGCTAGGACCGGAATGAGGTGAACCGGCATGACCAGCGATCCCGACCAGATTCGTGCCGAGATCGAGGCCACCAGAACCGACCTGAGCGCCAACGTCGACGCCCTCACCCACAAGGCCAACCCGAAACGGGCGATGACGGCACCGATCAACCAGGCCCGCGGGCGACTCGCCCGCGCCGTCGACAAGGTCATGGGCAGCACGCAGCACGCCCGCGAAGCGGGAGGCCAGCACGCCGCAACAGCGGCCCACCAGACCGCCGATGCCCTGTCCTCCGCCGGGCAACACGCCCGAGCCCTACCGGAAGCGTCCAGACAGCAGGCCCAGGGCAACCCTCTCGCCGCCGGCCTGATCGCCTTCGGAGTAGGGCTGCTCGCCTCGTCCCTGATCCCGCCCAGCAACCCCGAACAGAAGGTCGCCGGGCGCCTCAAGCAGCAGGCTCAGGCACACTCCGGCCCGGTCAAGCAACAGGCTGCGGACATCGCCCACCAGGCACAGGACAACCTGCGCGAACCCGCGCACCAGGCCACCGAAGCCATCAGGAGCACCGCGACGCGGGGCGCGGCCGAAGTCCGCGACCAGGGCACCCAGGCCGCCCGACACGTGGGCGAGGAAGCCCGCAACAGCAAGAACCGCCTGTGAGCGCAGCGCGGGGTGCAGCGATCACGAGACTATTCGCCAACGCTGGTTCTGGCTGCCGTCGCACATGCCGTAGGTGACCTGCCGGCCGGGGCCGTGGGAGGTCAGGCACCCGCTCGAGTTCCCGTTGTGGAGCTGACCTTTCGCCGAGTCGTAGACCCACCCGAAGACATTTCCGCTGCTGGCCGGCGACAGCACGCCGAGCCCGTCGTAGCCGATGGTGTGCTGCTTGGACGGAGAGGATCTCACGACCATGATCTTGCCGGCGAGTTTCCACCTCTGGCCGGGAACGTTCCGCCAGGCGGCGGTCACCACCTTCGAGCCGTCGTTCGTGCCGGTGGTGCTGAGCACGGTGCCGTCGGAGCTCACGATCACCATCTTGTCGGCGTTGAACGGGCCCGAGGGCAGCACCGGGGTGCCCGGATCGGCCCTGGTCGGCGCCCCGGCGCTCGGATGGGCCTTGGTCGGCACCGGGATGCCCGGATCGGCCTTGGCCGGCGTCGAACCGACCGGAGGGCTGGTAGCCGCGTCTGGGCCGCCGTCGGATGCGCCAGTCGTACCGGTAGCACCGGGAACGGTGGAAGGGCGGGAGGCCCCGGTGGCAGGCGGGACGGCGGCCACGGCGGCAGCGCCGGTCGGGGAGCTGCCGGCCGAGGGCTCACGGCGTTCCGCGCTGCCATCGGCGAGATAGGCCCCGGCCAGGATCACCACGAGCACGCCGATCACCCCGGCGATGACCGGTCGACGCCATCTCCGGCGCCGGGTGTCGGTCGACGACATGGCATAGGTCGTCAGATCCGGTAGCTTGGTCGGCTTCGTGCCGACGTGCTCGGGAACGGAATCCCGTGCATCAGCGACCTCGGGAACGGAATCCCGTGCATCAGCGACCTCGGGAGCGGTATCTCGTGCATCAGTGACGGTAGGCCGGTCTGGACCGACCGACGCGGTGTCGTTCAGCACGGCGGTCGAAGCCAGTGTGACGCCGGGCGGTCCGATGGGGATGGTCGGGGCGATCCCTGCCTGGGTGAGGGTTTCCTCAAGGCCTTCCGGCAGCCAGTCCTGCCCGGCGGCTGCCGCGCTGCGGTCGACGTAGGCGGCGATGACGTCCTGCGGCGTGGGGCGCAGATGCGGCTCCTTGGCCAGGCACCGGCTGATCAGCTCCCGCAGTCCCGGATCTGTGATGCCGTCGAGACTGGGTTCGCCCTGCGTGACGCGGTAGACGAGCTCCCCGGCGCTGCCGGCGCGGAAAGGAGCCTTCCCGGTGGCGGCGAAGGCGACGACAGAGCCGAGGGCGAAGACATCCGTGGCGGGGGTGGAACGCTCCCCGCGCAGCTGCTCCGGTGACATGTAGGACGGGGTGCCCATCCGGACGCCGGTCTGGGTGAGGTCGAGCTCGCCGTCGGCCCGGGAGATGCCGAAGTCGATGACGCGGGGTCCGTCGGCGGCGAGCAGCACGTTGCCGGGCTTGAGGTCGCGGTGGGTGATGCCGGCAGCGTGGATGGCTTTGAGGGCTTCGGCCACCCCGGCGGCGAGTCGCCACACGCCGTGCAACGGCAGTGTTCCGTGGCGCGCGACGGCGACGGCGAGATTGGGGCCCGGCACGAAGGCGGTCGCCAGCCACGGGCGGACGGCCTCGGAGTCGTGGCTGAGCACGGGGGCGGTGAAGACCCCGCCGACCCGTTTGGCGATCGCGGCCTCGCGCGCGAAGCGGGCGCGGAAGGCGGGATCGGCCGAGTAGGGGTCCTTGACGACCTTCACCGCCATAGCCCGGCCGGCCTGGGTCACTCCAAGATAGACACGGCCCATGCCGCCTTCGCCTATCCGGCCGAGCAGCCGAATGTCGCCCACCGTACCGGGATCGCCCGGGTCGAGGGGGAGAAACTCCAGCCCCAGATCGGGCAGGGTCGGGATGATGTCGTTCACTCGGCGCCCCTTCGTCGTCGCAGCGATGCTACAGAGGTCGAAAGGCCGACGTCCGTCCGAATCATGGTGGTTCCGGGCCGAATCCCCGTCGGGGTGGTGTCCGGCCCATGGCCACCGAGGCATTCGACATCTGGACCGCCGACAACGTCGCCCACGAGGCCGGAGACCGGCCCGGGCTGCCGGCGGGGTGGGCCGACCACGCCGGGCCCGGCATCGATGTTCGGGCCTGGCCCCGCTCCCCCATTCCCGCGTTCCCGGACAGGGTGGCGAGCACGAACACCGGCAGCCAGCTCTGCGCCACGGAGGCGAGGTCATCGGGCAGGGCACGCTCCCGCCGTCGCCAGGCGTACCCGGCAGCGCTCCGGGATGCGGTCCGGCGGGCATGGTGAACCGCCGGCCGTCGGCGTCGGCCGGGCGACGGACCAAACTTGTGGTGACCCGGGTTCCGGTTCCGCCGGACTATCGATGGTGTTGGTGGAACGATAGAAGACGTGGGAACTGCGAAAACTGCTACACCTGTCATCTCGCCGCTTGCTGGCGAGCCGATCAAGCGCGCCGATGCCCAGCGGCTCGCGGGAGTGCTGAAGGCACTCGCCGACCCCGCCCGGCTGCGACTGCTCAGTCTGATTCAGTCCGCTCCGGAGGGCGAGGCGTCCGTGAGTGACCTCACCGCGCCGCTTGGCCTCTCCCAGCCGACCGTGAGTCACCACCTTCGGATCCTCACCGAGGCCGGCCTGATCGAGCGCGAGAAGCGCGGCGTCTGGGCGTACTACCGCCTGGTGCCGTCCGCGATCGCGGCGATCGCCGACCTGCTGACGCCGCCCCGCAAGCGGGCGACGAAGAAGGCCCGCTGAGCGGAGGATCACACATGCGTTGACGGGATCGGACCGGTGACAGGCGACGCGTCGATCGCCTGCAACAGGGCCGTCGCGGATCCGGTGAGGCGCCTGCCAGACGGCCAGACCGCCCGCAACGTCCGACTCAGCGGCAGGTCATCCACCGGCACGGTCACCAGTTGGCCGGAGGTCAACTCCGCCTCGACGGCATACCTGCTGAGCACTGCGGGCGCGGTGCCGGTCATGGCGGCTCCTTTGACGGCGGCGTTGGAACCGAGAGCGAGGTGGGGCGGCAGCGGGTCCAGGTCGCGCAGGGCCAACTCCAGTGTTTCGCGGGTGCCGGAACCTGCCTCCCGGACCACCAGCCGGGTGTGCGCGAGCTCGGTTGGCCGCAGTGGGCGGTTGAGCCGAGCCCACAGATGCTGCGGCGCCACCACGACGACAAGGTGGTCATGCCCGACGATGCGGTGGTCCAGCCCGTCCGGCACCGTCGGGCCTTCGACGAACCCGATGTCGACGCTCTCATCGGACACCAGCATCCGGGCGACCTCGGCGGAGTTGACGACGGTCAGACCGACCCGCACGTCGGGCTCCCGCTGACCGAGACGGTGCAGCCAACGGGGAAGCAACGCCTCGGCGACAGTCATGCTGGCGGCGATGCGAAGCTGGGCCGCCCGCGCCTGCCGCATCGCGGTGAGGCTGCTCTGGAACTCGTCGGCGGCCGCCAGCAGCCGTAGTGACCAGGTCACCACGACCTTGCCGTCGTCGGTCAGCACCGACCCACGCGGCGTCCGGGTGAGCAACGGAAGCCGGGCCTGGCGCTCCAGGGCGGCGAGCCGCTTGGTGGCCGACGGTTGGGCCATCCCGATCGCGCGGGCGGCCTGGCCGACGCTGCCCAACTCTGCCACCCGGGCCAGGAGGCGGAGCGACAGCAGATCAGGAAGTTGACTCATAGCCACAGGCTATGACGTGCACCGCGCCCGAGGACTACTGGTCACGATGCGCTGGCTTCAGGCTGTCTTCATGGCGATCAAGAGTCCGACCAGAGCGGGCGACGACCGTACCCGGGCGCGGCGAAGCTCCGACCGGCTCGCGGCCGCGCTGCCGGGCCTGCTCGTCGCCAGCACGGCCGCCGCCATCGGGTACGCCGTGAACCGCCAGATCGGAGCGGCCAGCCCTCTGGTGGTGGCGATCACGCTCGGCATGCTGCTGAGTGCGCTGGGCGGATACCGTCCGCGACTCCGGGACGGCCTGCGGCTCGCCTCGTCGACGCTCCTGCGTACCGGAATTGTGCTGCTCGGCCTGCAACTTGTCGTCTCCGACATCTACCGGCTCGGGATCGGGCCGATCGTCGCGGTGCTCGTGAGCGTCGCCACCGCGTTCGTCGTCACCCGCTGGGTCGGGCGGCGGCTCGGCCTGACTCCGGCCCGCGCGCTGCTCGTCGCGACGGGGGTGGCCATCTGCGGGGCGTCGGCGGTGGCCGCGATGAACCAGGTTGCCGACGGAGAGGATGACGACGCCGTCACAGCGGTCGCCGTGGTCACCGTGCTCGGCACACTGTCGCTGGCGGTCCTCCCCGTGTCGGGTCTACTGCTCGGGCTCGACGAGGCCATGTTCGGCATGTGGATCGGGGCGAGCGTGCACGAGGTCGGTCAGGTGGTGGCCATCGGAGGAGCGGTTGGCGCGGCCGCGTTGTCCACCGCGGTGGTGGTGAAGCTGTTCCGGGTGGCACTCCTCGCGCCGCTCGTCGCAGCGGTCGCGATCGGTCGCCGCTCGGCGGCGCGGAAGGACGACGGCGCTGAGCTTCCGCCGGTCCTTCCGTGGTTCGTGGCCGGATTCCTTGCGATGGTGGCGCTGCGTACCACCGGTTGGCTGCCCGGCGGAGTGCTCACTGCCGCATCCACGACGAGCACACTTCTGCTGGCCACAGCCATGTTCGCGCTCGGTGCCGCGGTCAACCTACGGGCCGTCGCGGGCAGTGGCCGCTCTGCGGTGAGTGCCGGCGCCATCGGTACTGCCGTCCTGGCGGCCACATCGCTGGCCGGCCTGGCCCTGGTGGGCTGACTGTGGTCAGCGGCCCGTCGGACGCGCAGCGCGAGGGGCGGCGGATCCTGGTGCAATCCTCGTCGTCCGGCGAACGCCCCGGGCCGGCGTAAGGCCGACGGTGAGCTGGGACTTCCCGGATCACGTTGACGATCTGGCGATCATCTCGAAACTATCGCTTGAGAATCTCGCAACTTTCTGGAAACCTATAACCGTCGATGAGTGTGAGCGCTAACACAAGCCGATCAACCCAGGACCCACCACGAAACAACCAGGTCAGTCGCGGTACCGCCTCGACTCCGACCAGCAGGCCGGGCGAGGCGGTCCATGTCCGCGGCAGTCAACCCGCAGAACTCGAAAGCACTCGCGTCGACTGCGCGGGGAGCCCAACGCCCGTCGCCACCACCCCTGCCGGCCGGGCGGCTGGACCCTCACCGCGAGCTGTACTCGCTGGCCGCACAGCCCAGCTACCCACCCGTTGGAGGATCAGCATGGTCTCCCGGACCCGTCCCACCAGGCGTCGGCTTCGCACGCTCTCGGTCTCCGGCATCGCCGCGGTCGTCGCGGCTCTCGTCGTGTCCCTGCTTCCCAATCTCGCCCAGGCCGCCGAGACAACCCTGGGTGCGGCTGCGGCCCAGTCGGGTCGGTACTTCGGCGCCGCCGTCGCCGCCAGCAAGCTCAGCGACGGCGCGTACACAACGATCTTGAACCGGGAGTTCAACAGCGTCACTCCCGAGAACGAAATGAAGATCGACGCGACCGAGCCGCAGCAGAACAACTTCACCTTCACCAACGCCGACCGGATCGTCAACCATGCCCTCAGCCGGGGCTGGCAGGTACGCGGCCACACCCTGGCCTGGCATTCGCAGCAACCGGGCTGGATGCAGAACATGAGCGGCAGTGCCCTGCGCCAGGCGATGCTGAACCATGTCACCCGGGTGGCCACCTACTACCGGGGCAAGGTCGTGGCCTGGGATGTGGTGAACGAGGCGTATGCCGACGGCACCAGTGGCGCGCGGCGCGACTCCAACCTGCAGCGTACCGGCAATGACTGGATCGAGGCCGCGTTCCGGGCCGCGGACGCCGCCGACCCGGGCGCGAAGCTCTGCTACAACGACTACAACACCGACGATTGGACCCAAGCGAAGACGCAGGCCGTCTACAACATGGTGCGCGATTTCAAGCAGCGTGGCGTGCCGATCGACTGCGTCGGGTTCCAGTCGCACTTCAACGCCAACTCGCCGTACCCGAGCAACTACCGCACCACCCTGTCCAGCTTCGCGGCCCTCGGTGTGGACGTGCAGATCACCGAGTTGGACATCGAGGGTTCCGGCAGCGGGCAAGCCACCGCCTTCCGCAACGTGATCAACGACTGCCTGGCCGTGGCCCGCTGCAACGGTGTCACGGCGTGGGGTGTACGGGACTGCGACTCGTGGCGCTCCAGCGGCACCCCGCTGCTCTTCGATTGCAACGGCAACAAGAAGGCCGCCTACACCTCCACCCTTGACGCGTTGAACAGCGCGACTCCTTCTCCCACCTCGTCGGCCACGGCCACACCTCAACCGACCGCCACGCAGCCGGGCCCCATCGACCCGAGCGCGTGGTACGAACTGTTGAACCGGAACAGCGGCAAGGCACTGGACGTGTGTGGCTCGTCCACGGCGGACAATGCCTGCGTTCAGCAGTACGCCCGCTCGGGCGGGCAGAATCAGCAGTGGCAGTTCGTCGACTCCGGTGGTGGCTATTACCGGATCCGGGCGCGGCACTCGGGCAAGGTGCTGGACGTGTCCAACTACTCGACCGCGGACGGTGCCGCGATCGTGCAGTACGGTGACCACGGCGGAACGAACCAGCGGTTCCGGCTGGTCGGCACGGGCGGCTACGTCCGGCTGATCAACCAGAACAGCGGCAAGGCGGTGGAGGTCCAGAACCTGTCCACCGCTGACAGCGCCCCCGTCGTGCAGTACACCGATTGGAACGGCACGAACCAGCAGTGGCAGTTGGTCCGGGTCGGCGGACCCGCCACCTCGCCGACGCCGACTCCCACTGGCACGTGCACTCTTCCGTCGACGTACCGTTGGACGTCGACGGGCTCGCTGGCGAACCCGCGGTCGGGCTGGGTCTCGCTGAAGGACTTCACCGTCGCGCCCCACAACGGCAGGCAACTCGTCTACGCCACGACACACGACACGGGAACGTCGTGGGGCTCGATGAACTTCGGCCTCTTCACCAACTGGTCCGACATGGCCACGGCCAGCCAGAACGCGATGTCGTCCGCCACTGTCGCGCCTACGCTCTTCTACTTCGCCCCGAGGAACATCTGGGTGCTCGCGTACCAGTGGGGTGGGCCCGCCTTCTCCTACCGGACGTCGAGCGACCCCACCAACCCGAACGGGTGGTCCCCGCCGCAGACGCTCTTCTCCGGAAGCATCTCCGGCTCCGGTACGGGGCCGATCGACCAAGCTGTCATCGGTGACGGCGCCAACATGTACATGTTCTTCGCCGGGGACAACGGCAAGATCTACCGGGCCAGCATGCCCATCGGCAATTTCCCCGGCAGCTTCGGCACGACGTCGACAGTGGTCATGAGCGACACGACGAACAACCTGTTCGAAGCGGTTCAGGTCTACAAGGTCCAGGGCCAGAATCAGTACCTCATGATCGTCGAGGCGATCGGCTCGCAGGGTCGCTACTTCCGCTCGTTCACGGCCACCAACCTGGACGGTTCGTGGACCCCGCAGGCCGCCACCGAGAGCAACCCCTTCGCCGGCAAGGCCAACAGTGGCGCCACCTGGACCAACGACATCAGCCACGGCGAACTGATCCGCAGCAACGCGGACCACACCATGACCGTTGACGCCTGCAAGCTGCAGTTCCTCTACCAGGGACGTTCCCCCAGCTCTGGCGGTGACTACGGCCTCCTCCCCTACCGGCCAGGTCTGCTGACGCTACAGCGCTGATGGCGTGACGCAGGTCCGGCCCGAAGGTTCCTGACGATCACGGGCAACGACATGTGTCGAAGCCGCCCTGGAGCGCCGTCGTAAAGCGGGGCTCCAACCTCGAAGTCCTCCGCTGTCCGGGTGCGCTGACAAAGGTCCCCGGGTGGACGGAAGCACCGGACGGCGGCGACGGCGCGCCGCATGGTCGATATTGCGCCAGCGAAAGCCGGGTAGATACTCTACGCGCTCGATCAAGCGCCCTAGGTGATCATCCTGAATGCCTACTGACCGGAGATGACGTGCTCAGACGCACTGCAACCGTCGGAATCGCCCTGCTGGCCTGCCTCGCGGGCACCGGCGCGGTGGCCATGCCAGCACACGCCTGGGAACCCGAGTGCCCCATCGACTGCGACGGTGGCGGTGGCGGCGGCGGCGGTGGCGGCCCCGTTACGCCTCCGCCGCCGGCCTACAACCTGCAGGGCGTCATCCAACTGGAAGACACCGGCCACGAAGGATCCTGGCCGTTGCGCCGCGGCGGAGTCAAGGTCCGCGGATACTCCCGGCTCGCCACCTGGAGCAACAACCGGGTGGACGCCAACTACATCAACGTCCGGTGCTCCGCCACCGTGCTCAGCTACTCCAGTGACGACTACGACTCCGAGAACAACGGTGCGCTCGTCGACGTGAGCTTCTGGTCTCCGACTGTCCCGGTCACTGGCGTCCCCGTCCAGTCCCGGACCGTCACGGTCAACTGCACCCACCACGCCGAGAAGAACGGCGTCAACTACGACACCACCAGCACCGCCCAGTTCGTCATTCCCGAGTGATTCCCGGCGGGGCCGGTCCGGACCGGGCCGCCCCGCCGCCCTCGGCATCTCAGTCGGCCGCAGACGGCACCTTCAAGGCTGCATGACGAGGCACCAGCGGGAGGTGGGCGGAGTTCGGGCGCACGGCTCTGCCGTCGTGCGCGGGTGGAGCGCGCAGCCTCAGGCGGTTGCGGTAGATGCCGGTTTCAGACGCTTTCGCTCGACAACGCTTGTTGCCGTCACCACGCTCAGCGGCGGCACGTCCTTCGCGACGACGGCGCCTGCGCCGACGACCGAGCCGTGACCGATTGTGACTCCGGGGGTGACCGTGGCTGCGGCGCCGATCCACACGTCGTCCTCGATGACGATGGGCGCGTGCGTGATGAAGTCGTACCGTTCGTCGAGCTCGACGGGGTGTCCAGCCGTGCTCAGAGTCACTCGGGGACCGATCAGGACGCGGTCACCGATGGTGATGCCCCCGTAGTCGAGGAAGAAGCATCCCTGATTGATGAACACGCGCTCGCCGAACGATGCGCCAAGCCCGTAGTCGCAATTGAACGGGGGCAGGATGGACAGGGAGTCGGGGATCGGTTGACCGAAGATCTCGGTGAGCACCGTCCTGCGCGCGTCGAGGTCGCCAAACGGCAGCCCGTTGAGGCGCGAGGTCAGGCTCATGACGAGCTGCACCCGTTCCGCGAAGGCTCGTGACTCGGGCGTCCGTGTTCGTAGGCGTTGTTCGTTGCGCACAGGGCGATGCTGGCACGGCGAGTCAGGGGCCCGGTGGCGACCCACCGGCGGGGAGCGCACGTCGTGACCGTGGGGCACTCGTCGAACGTCCGGATCTGCCGCGGCGACCTCCGGCCGGCATCGGCCGGGCCGGCCGGCCACGCCATCGACAGGCCGGCAACCATGAGGCCCAGTGGTCACGAGATGCCATCGCCACGGCCGCCGAGAGCAGGCGTTTGGGGCACCACGGCCGCTTGTTTCTCAGTGTCGACGCAACAAGTAGGTGTCCATCACCCAGCCCCGACCCTGCTTCGCCTCCGCCCGCCGTGACCAGATCGCGTCGGCGACCTCGTCCAGGCGGCCGGCGACCAGCTGCTCGTCGGACGAGCCGAGGTTCGCGCCCCACCAGATCTGCCAGGTCGAGGGGTCGGGTAGCCGGCGGCAGGTCAACGCCCCGTCGAGCATGACGACGAGGTTGTCGCCGTCTGCCGCGTCCTCGAGCAGGCGCCGGCCGGTCGTGATCGTGATCGGGCCACCGATCGCGTTGAGCACGAGTCGGTGGCGGGCCGCGAGCAGCTGGACACTGCTGAGACCAGGCACCACCTCCACCGCGACGTCGACGCGTCCGCGCTCGACGATGCGGTCCGCCAGCCGGATCGCCGAGTCGTACAGGGCAGGGTCGCCCCACACGAGCACCGCCGCATCTCCCGGGTTGTCCAGCAGTGCCTGCTCGTAGACCTGCGCCCGCGCCTCGTGCCAGTCGCGCACCGCGGTGGCGTAGTCGGCAGGGTCGGCACGGTCCCGCTCGGGGTCGGGGACGTGCACGAGCCGCCACTCCCCTGTGACGTGCCGCTCGCAGATCGCCTCGCGCATCGCGATGAGGTCGGCCGTGCCCGGGTGCTGCTCGGTCTTGTCGGCGACGAGGAAGTAGGTGACCTCGTTGAGCACCCGGGCGGCCTGGGCCGTCACCAGCTCGGGGTCGCCCGGACCCAGCCCGACGAGCGCGAGGCGGCGGGTCACGCGTCGTCCTCCAGGTCGCCCTCGACCTCCAGGTACACCCGCGCCATCTCCGCCATGATCTCGGTGTCCGGCTCGGACCACAGTCCGCGGTCAGCAGCCTCGTTCAGCCGTTCCACGATGCCACGCAGCGCCCAGGGGTTCGCGCGGCGCATGAACTCCTGGTTCGTCTCGTCGAGGACGTACTCGCGGGCCAGCGACTCGTACATCCAGTCGTGGACGACGCCGGCCGTCGCGTCGAAGCCGAACAGGTAGTCCACGGTCGCGGCGAGCTCGAACGCGCCCTTGTACCCGTGGCGCTGCATCGCCGCGATCCAGCGCGGGTTGACGACGCGTGAGCGGAAGACGCGGTTGGTCTCCTCCTGGAGGGTGCGGGTGCGTACGGCGTCCGGCACGGTCGAGTCCCCGACGTACGCCTTCGGCTCGGAGCCGGTCAGCGCGCGGACCGTGGCGATCATGCCGCCGTGGTACTGGAAGTAGTCGTCGGAGTCGGCGATGTCGTGCTCACGCGAGTCGATGTTCTTCGCCGCGACGGCGATGCGCTTGTAGCTGGTGCGCATGTCGTCGGTGGCCGCGACACCGTCGAGCCCCCGGCCGTACGCGAAGCCGCCCCACGCGGTGTAGACCGCGGCCAGGTCGGCGTCGTCGCGCCACGTGCCGGACTCGACGACCTGGAGGATGCCGGCACCGTACGAACCCGGCTTCGAGCCGAAGATCCGGGTGGTGGCCCGCCGCAGGTCGCGGTGCTCGGCGAGGTCCTCGCGGGTGTGCGCGCGGACGAAGTTGAGCTCGTCGGGCTCGTCCAGCCCGGCGACGATCTGCACGGCGTCGTCGAGGATCTCGATGACGTGCGGGAAGGCGTCGCGGAAGAAGCCCGAGATGCGCACGGTCACGTCGATGCGCGGACGACCCAGCTCGTCGAGGTCGATCACCTCCAGGCCGTTGACGCGTCGCGAGGCCGGATCCCAGGTCGGGCGCACGCCCAGCAGCGCGAGCACCTCGGCGATGTCGTCACCGGACGTTCGCATGGCGGACGTCCCCCACACGGACAGGCCGACCGAGCGCGGGTGCTCGCCGGTCTCGGCGAGGTGCCGGGCGACGAGCGACTCGGCCATCGCCTGTCCCGTCTCCCACGCGAGGCGGGACGGGACGGCACGCGGGTCGACGGTGTAGAAGTTGCGACCGGTCGGCAGGACGTTGACCAGTCCGCGCAGCGGGGAGCCGGACGGCCCGGCCTCGACGAAGCCGCCGGCGAGCGCGTGCAGGACGTTGGTCAGTTCGTCGGTGGTGGCGGCCAGGCGCGGGACGACCTGCTCGGCGGCGAACCGCAGGACGTCGCGCACGACCGGGTCGTCGTGCAGCGCGTCGATCGCGTCGACGGCCCAGCCGGCCTTCTCCAGCGCCTCGACCAGGGCACGGGCCTGCCCCTCCACGGCGTCGACCGCGGGAAGAGGGGCGTCCTCCGCGAGCCCCAGGGCGGCGCGCAGGCCGGGCAGAGCGCGGTTCTGGCCGCCCCACACCTGCGTGGCGCGGAGCACGGCGAGCACGAGGTTGACCCGCGCCTCCCCGGTCGGCGCCTGGCCCAGGACGTGCAGCCCGTCGCGGATCTGGACGTCCTTGATCTCGCACAGCCAACCGTCGACGTGCAGCAGGAAGTCGTCGAACTCCTCGTCGTCGGGTCGCTCCTCCAGCCCGAGGTCGCGGTGCATCTGCGCGGACTGCATGAGCGTCCAGATCTGCTGGCGGATCGCGGGCAGCTTCGCCGGATCCATGGCCGCGACGTTGGCGTGCTCGTCGAGCAGCTGCTCGAGCTGGGCGATGTCGCCGTAGCTCTCGGCGCGCGCCATCGGCGGCACGAGGTGGTCGACGATCGTGGCGTGCGCGCGGCGCTTGGCCTGGGCGCCCTCGCCGGGGTCGTTGACGAGGAACGGGTAGATCAGCGGCATGCTGCCGATGGCCGCGTCCGTGGCGCATCCGGCCGAGAGCGCGGCGTTCTTGCCCGGCAGCCACTCCATCGAGCCGTGCTTGCCCAGATGCACGACCGCGTCGGCGCCGAAGCCGTGCTCGAGCCAGCGGTACGCCGCCAGGTAGTGGTGCGACGGTGGCATGTCGGGGTCGTGGTAGATCGCGACCGGCTTCTCGCCGAAGCCGCGTGGCGGCTGGATGAGGATGACGACGTTGCCCGCGCGCAGCGTGGCCAGCACGATGTCACCGGCGTCGTCGACGAACAGTGAGCCGGGGGCCTCGCCCCAGGTCTCGACCATGGCGTCACGAAGCTCGTCCGGCAGGTGGGCGGTCCAGCGCAGGTAGTCGTCGCGGCCGATACGCACGTGCGACTCGCCGAGCTGGGCCTGCGTGAGCCACTCCTCGTCCTGGCCACCGGCCTCGATCAGCGCATGGATGAGCGCGTTGCCGGCCGTGGTGTCGGGGTCCTCCCCCTCGACCGGCGGGAGCGGGTCGAGCCCGGGGATCTCGCCGGGCGCGCCGAGGTCGTAGCCGGCGTCGCGCATCGCGCGCAGCAGCCGGATCGCCGATACGGGCGTGTCGAGGCCGACGGCGTTGCCGATGCGGCTGTGCTTGGTCGGGTAGGCCGACAGGACAAGGGCCACCTTGCGCTCGGCCGGTGGAACGTGTCGGAGCCGCGCGTGGTTCACTGCGATGCCCGCGACGCGGTCGCACCGCTCGGCGTCGGTCTGGTAGCGCGGCAGACCGTCGGCGTCGACCTCCTTGAACGAGAACGGGACGGTGATGAGCCGGCCGTCGAACTCGGGGATGGCGATCTGGGTCGCGGAGTCGAGCGGGGTGACGCCGTCGTCGGATGCCTCCCACTCGGCCTTGCTGGACGTGAGCGCCAGCGCCTGTAGCACGGGGACGTCCAAGGCCCGCAGCCGCTCGACGTTCCAGGACTCGTCGTCGCCGCCGGCGCTGGCGGTGGCGGGCTTGGAGCCGCCGGCGGCGAGTACGGTGACGATGATCGCGCCGAGCGTGGCGAGTTCGGTGAACAGCTCGTCGGGCGCCGCCCGCAGCGAGGAGACGAAGATCGGCACGCCGACGGCCTTGCCGGTCGCGTCGATCGCGTCGGCGAGCTCGTGCGCGAACGCGTTGTTGCCGCTCACCTCGTGTGCCCTGTAGTACAGGACGCCGATCCGGGGCAGCCCGCTCCCGACGGCCGGCCGGCCGACGCCCCACTCGGGTAGAACGGCCGGCGGCTCGAAGCCCTCGCCGGTCAGCAGCACCGTGTCGGAGAGAAAGGCGTGCAGCTGACCCAGGTTCTCCGCGCCTCCCTCGGCGAGGTAGCGGTGCGCCTCGGCGCACACGCCGATCGGCACGGTTGACAGCTCCATGAGTGCGGCGTTCGGCGTCCGCTCCCCGCCGAGGACGACCAGGGGACGTCCGGCGTCGCGCACCAGGGCGGCGACATCCCGCACGTCCTCGGGCGAACCGAGCACGCGCAGCACGACCAGGTCCGCCCCGGCGGTCAGGGCGGCGCGGCGTTCGTCGGTCACCCGGACAGGGTTGGCCCAGGTGTAGTCCGAGCCGCTGGCACGCGCCGACAACAGGTCGGTGTCCGACGTGGACATGAGAGCGATGCGGGTCATGCTTCTCCTTCGTTGGAGATGGTCCGGGAGCCGAGGCGCAGGTCGTCGACCGGGCGGCCGGCGCGAAGGTGCTCGCGGACCAGCCGTGCCGCGTCGCCGGGTCGTACCGGCCCGTACCAGGCGCCGTCGGGGTGGACGACGGCCACGGGGCCGTGATTGCACGGGAACAAGCACCCGGTCTGCGCCATGAGGACGTCGGAGTCGGTGAGCCGGTGCTCGACGAGCGCGCCGACGAGCGCGCGGTAGGTCTCGTCCGCACCTCGGGCGCTGCAGCGCGGGCCACGGCACAGCAGCAGATGGTGCCGGTACGGCGGGGGCGTGTCCCAGGCCGGTGACGACAACGGCGCCTCGCGGCCGGTGATGGTCCGCTCTCCGAACCGGATGACCGGCGGGTCGATCTGCTGGCGGTGCCAGTGGCCGGCGACGCGTCCCACCCACGAGCGGGCGTAGGTCAGGTCGTCGGTGCTCACCGGTTCGAGGCGAACCTCTCGGACGCCGTCGGCGTGCAGCAGGTCGAGCACGTGGGTGAGCGTCGGCTCGCCGCCCTGCAGGAATGCCAGACGGGCGCCGGCGGTCTCGGCCTCCCGGCGCAGCACCGCTGGTCGGGCGGCGTCCGGCAGCGCGGTCGCGACGTGGACGAGGACACTCACGACGTCAGGAGCAGACGAGCCAGGTGGGCAGAACCTGGCGGGAGGAGCCGATCTGGCGCCAGCGAGGATAACGAGACACGAGGGTCTTCCTTCGTCCGGAGGCCTGTGCGCGAGGCCTGGATGGGCAGGTGTCGCAGACGGGGGTCTGCGGCCAGCAGGTCTTCGGACTCGGGATCAACCGGACGGAGCGCCTTCCCAGACCGTTGGTCCAGTGGCGTCGTGCTCCGCCCGTCACCCTCACCGCTGCGCGTCAGTCCCGGACTCTCACCGGGTTCCCTGGCTCATGGCTGAGTTTGGCTGGCAGGACGAACGTAGCACCCGCCGACCGACGGTGCCCGAGACGGGCTCTGGCACGATGGCGCCGTGACCGAGAGGACCCGCCGCGACCTGTGTCCCGGTCTGCTGCGCCCCTGGATCGCCGACGACGGCGCGCTCGTCCGGGTGCGTGTCCCCGGTGGCGCCGTGACGACCGAGGCGCTCGGCGCACTCGTCCGGGTGGCGGGTGAGCACGGCGACGGCGCCGTCCACCTGACCAGCCGCGCCAACCTCCAGGTGCGCGGCATCGAGCACGACGACGGGTGCCTGCCGGACGCGGTCGTGGACGTGATCATGGCAACCGGGCTCGTGCCGTCGACGTCGCACGAGCGGGTGCGTAACATCTTGGCCTCACCGCTCACCGGACGCAGCGGTGGCCGCGCCGACCTGCGTCCGGTGATCGCTGACCTCGACGCCCGGCTGTGCGCGGAGCCCCTGCTCGCCGCGCTGGCCGGCCGGTTCCTGTTCGTGCTCGACGACGGCCGCGGCGACCTGGTCGAGCGCGACCTGGACCTCGGTCTCGTGGCGCTCGACGCGAGCACCGCGCAGTTGCGCGCCGGGACGTCGTGGGGACCGGTCGTCCCCCTGGACGAGGCCGCTGCGGCGCTGACCACACTCGCCGTGCGGTTCGCCGAGCTCGCCGGTAGCGAACCGCACTCTCCCTGGCACGTCGACGAGCTGCCCGGCTCCGGCGCGGCAGTGCTGGGCACCGTGCTCGAGCGTGCCGCGAGGACCCGGGTGAGCACGCCGCCACCCCCGCTTGGCAGGATCGCGCAGGACGACGGCCGTGTCGCGCTGCACCTCGCGGTCCCCGAAGGTCGGGTGGATGCCCGCTTCATGGACGAGGTCCGCACCCTCGGCGCCGGCGACCTCGTCGTCACGCCACGGCGCACCCTACTCGTCCCCGATCTGGAGAATGCATGACTTTCGCCCCACCGCCGCGCCGCTACGACTACGTCACCGACGGCGCGGCGATCTACGCCGACTCGTTCGCCACCATCCGCGCCGAGGCCGACCTGACGCGCGTCCCGGCCGACGCCGAGAGGGTCGCGGTGCGGATGATCCACGCGTGCGGGCAGACCGACCTGACGCGGGACCTGGTGATCCACCCCGGTCTCGTGACGGCGGCCCGGGCGGCGCTCGATGCGGGAGCGCCGATCCTGACCGACGCGCACATGGTCGCCGCCGGCGTCACCCGCGCCCGGCTGCCCCGCGACAACGAGGTCCGCTGCTTCCTGCGCGAGCCCGAGGTCCCGGCGCTCGCCCGCGAGTGGGGCACGACCCGGTCCGCGGTGGCCGTGTCTCTGTGGACCGAGCACATCGAGGGTGCCGTCGTCGCGTTCGGCAACGCCCCCACGGCCCTGTTCCACCTGCTGGAGATGCTGCGTGACGGTGCGCCGCGGCCGGCCGCGATCATCGGCACGCCGGTGGGTTTCATCGGTGCGGCCGAGTCCAAGCAGGCGCTCATCGACCTCGCCGCCGACGCACCCGGGCTCGACGTGCCGTACCTCGTGGTGACCGGGCGTCGCGGCGGCTCGGCGATGGCCGCCTCGGCGCTCAACGCCCTGGCGCAGGAGGCGGAGTGAGCGGGCGGCTGTTCGGCGTCGGGGTCGGCCCCGGGGATCCCGAGCTCGTCACGCTGAAGGCCGCCCGGCTGATCGGCGCGGCGGACGTCGTCGCCTACCACCAGGGCGTCGGCAAGCAGTCCAACGCCCGCCGCATCGCCGCCGGTCTGCTCCCGGACGACGTGATCGAGGAGGCGCTCGTCTACCCGGTGACGACGGAGACCACCGACCACCCGGGCGGGTACGCCGGCGCGATGGCGGACTTCTACGCCGAGTGTGGCGAGCGGCTCCGCGCGCACCTGAGGGCGGGCCGCGACGTCGTCGTGCTGGCCGAGGGCGACCCGATGCTCTACGGCTCGTTCATGTACCTGCACGACCGGCTCGCGGACGAGTTCGAGACGCAGGTCGTCGCAGGTGTGCCCGCCTTCGCGGCCGCCACGGCCACGACCGCCCTGCCCCTGGTCCGGCAGACCGACGTGCTGACCGTGCTGCCCGGCACGCTTCCCGAGCCGGAACTGGCCCGGCGCCTCGCCGACACCGACGGTGCCGTGATCATGAAGCTCGGCCGCACGTTCGCCAAGGTCCGCTCGGCGCTCGAGCAGGCCGGACGCGTCGAGGGGTCCTGGTACGTCGAGCGGGCGTCGATGGACGCCGAGCGGGTACTCCCGGTCGCCGACGTGGACCCCGAGACGGTGCCGTACTTCTCGATCGTCCTGGTCCCCGGCGACACCCGTCCCGGTGTGGCGCGCTACGACCGCTCGGCGAGTGAGGTCACCGAGCCCGTCGCCGGCGCCGAAGTCGTCGTCGTGGGCCTCGGTCCCGGTCCCGACCGGTGGCTCTCCCCCGAGGCGTCGCAGGTACTCGCGGAGGTCGGCCACGTCATCGGCTACGGACCGTATGTCCAGCGCGTCCCGCAGCGCCCGGGCCTGGTGCGGCACGCGTCCGGCAACACGGTTGAGGTGGACCGGGCCCGCGAGGCGCTCGAGCTGGCGCTCGCCGGTGAGCGCGTCGCGGTCGTGTCCGGCGGCGACGCGGGCATCTTCGGCATGGCGTCGGCGGTGTTCGAGGCCGCGGAGGACCCGCGCTACGCGGACGTCGCCGTGCGCGTCGTGCCCGGCATCTCTGCCGTCCAGGCGGTCGCGGCGCGTGCCGGCGCCCCCATCGGCGCCGACTTCGCGGTGATGAGCCTGTCGGACCGGCTCAAGCCCTGGGACGTCGTGGTGAAGCGGCTACGCGCCGTCGCCGAGGCGGACCTCGTGCTCGCCCTCTACAACCCGCGCTCGCGCTCGCGCACCGAGCAGGTCGCGCAGGCCCGAGCGACGCTGCTGGAGCACAAGTCGCCCGAGACCGTCGTAGTGGTGGGTCGCGACGTCGGCCGTGCCGGGGAGAGCCTCACCGTGACGACGCTGGGCGAGCTCGACCCCGGGACCATCGACATGAAGTGCCTGCTGCTGGTCGGCGCCTCGTCGACGCGCGTCACCGCGGCCGGCCGCGTCTGGAGCCCGCGCTTCGTCGCCTAGTCAGCCGCGGGCGCGGCGTTCGCGGCTGGCGGCGTACAGGAACGACTCACCGCCCCGGACGTCGGGAGCCAGCGCCGGGCCGACCAGGATGATCGCGGCCTGGCGCAGGCCCGCGGCCTCGACCTGGTCGCCGATGTCGGCCAGCGTGCCGCGCAGGACGAGCTGATCCGGCTGCGTCGCCTTGGACACGACGACGACCGGGCACCCGTCGCCGTAGTGTTCGGCCAGCTCGGAGGCCAGCTCCCGGCTGCGGGTGACGGCCAGGTGCAGGGCCAGGGTCGCGCCCGTCGCGGCGAACGCGGCGAGCTTCTCCCCCGGCGGCATGACCGTGGAACGGGCCTGAGCGCGGGTGAGCACGACCGACTGGGCGAGCTCGGGGACGGTCAGCTCGGCGCCGACGATCGCCGCGGCAGCCGCGTAGGCGGGCACACCGGGCGTGACGTCCCACGGGACCTGCGCCGCGTCGAGCCGGCGCGCCTGCTCATGGACCGCGGAGTACAGCGACGGGTCGCCCGAACACAGCCGCACGACCTCCAACCCGTCGGCGTGCGCCTGCACCAGGTGGGCGGTGATCTCGTCCAGGTCGAGGTGCTGGGTGTCGACCAGCCGGGCGTCGGCGCGGCAGTGGCCGAGCACGTCGGCGTCGAGGTAGGTGCCCGCATACAGGCACACGTCCGCAACCTCGAGCAGGCGCACCGCGCGCAGCGTGAGCAGGTCGGCGGCACCGGGTCCGGCCCCGACGAAATGGACGGTCATGACTCTCCCTTGGTGACGGTCCACTGGCTGACGGCACGCGCGGGCGTCCAGCCGGTGAAGCTGCCGAGCGGCTCGGCGCGTTCGACGTGCAGGCGGACGAGCTCGCCGCCACGGCGACGGTACTGCTCGAGCAGCACCGCCTCGGTCTCGGCCGTGACGCCGTGGACGACGAGTCGGCCACCGGTGCCGAGCGCGTCCCAGCACGCTTCGAGCACGCCGGGGACGGTCGCTCCCCCGCCGACGAACACCGCGTCAGGGCGCTCGAGACCGGCCAGGGCGTCGGGTGCTGAGCCCTCGACGAGACGCAGGCCGGGAACGCCGAGCGTGGCGGCGTTGCGACGCACGAGCGCGGCGCGGTCGGCGCGGGACTCGATCGCGATCGTCCGCGCCGTCGGCCACGCACGCATCCACTCCACGCCGATCGAGCCACTGCCGGCGCCGACGTCCCACAGCAGTTGACCGGGAGCGGGCGCGAGCCGGGCCAGGGCGCTGGCACGCAGGTCGCGCTTGGTGATCTGCCCGGCGTGCTCGAACGCGTCGTCGGGGAGCACCCCGCCCGCGGCCCAGCCCGGTCCGGTGCCCCGGATTTCGGCGGCCAGGACGTTCAGCCGGGGCACGTCCACGACGTTCCACGAAGCCGCGGTCGACTCGGCACGCGACTCACCCGCGGCGCCGAGGTCGCCGAGCACGGCCAGCCTGGACTCTCCCCAGCCGAGTCCGGTGAGCAGCGCAGCGACGGCGGCAGGCGTCGTTTCGTCGCTGGAGAGCACGAGCAGCCGCCGCCCGGGGGCGAGCGCGGGGACGACGAGGCGCACGTCCCGGCCGACCAGACTCACCGTTGTGACGGACTCCGCCGGCCACCCGAGACGTGCCCGAGCGAGCGCCACGGAGGAGACCGCGGGCACGATCGTCACCCGTTCCGGGCCCAGGATGTCCAGCAGCGTCGTGCCGACGCCCGACACGAGCGGGTCGCCCGACGCCAGCACGACGACGGGCCTGCGCGCGGCGCCCAGCAGGCCCGGCAGATTCTCCCGCAGCGGCGACGGCCACGCCACGCGCTCCTGGCCGTCGACCGGCGGCACCGCATCGAGGTGCCGGGCCCCGCCGAGCAGCGTCGCGGCCCCGCGCACCAGCGTCCGAGACGGCTCCGGCAAGCCCGCCCAGCCGTCGGCCCCGAGCCCGACAACGGTCACGTGCGCCTCCATGGCAGTGCACCCTAGCCCGCCCCGCCTGCCCCGCAGGCCCCGACCGGCCGCCGGACCGCCGGACCGCTGTCTGGGCCGTCAGGACGGCGTCTAGGGTGGTGCGAAGGTTCGAGGTGCCCCACGGCCGATGGCCACGGGGAGAATCTGGGAAGCCGGTGAGAATCCGGCACAGGGCCCGCTGCGGTGACTCAGGCACAGACCTGGGAAGTCCGAAGACCGGCCTCGATCCGAGCCGCGACGCGCCCGCGTCGTGGACGGTCATGGCAGATCGAGCGGGAGCCCTACATGCCAGCGCAATACCCCTTTTGTGCCGTCGTCGGCTCCGACGACATGACTCTCGCCCTCACCCTGGTCGCGATCGACCCGCTCATCGGCGGCGTCCTGGTCCGTGGGGAGAAGGGCACCGCCAAGACCACCACCGTGCGCGGTCTCGCCGAGGTGCTGCCGCTGGTACGGACGTACGCGGGCGACCGGTTCTCGGTCGACCCGGACGATTCCCTGGCGGTCTGCCCCGACGGGCCCATCGACGCGTCCACGCCCGTCGTCGAGCGGCCGGTGCGGCTCGTCGAGCTGCCCGTCGGTGCGAGCGACGACCGGGTGACGGGTTCCCTCAAGCTCGACGCGGCGCTACGCGACGGCGCAGTGGCGTTCGAGCCGGGCCTGCTCGCCCGAGCCCACCGCGGCCTGCTCTACGTCGACGAGGTCAACCTGTTGCACGACCACCTCGTCGATCTGCTGCTCGACGCGGCGGCGACCGGCCGGGTCAGCGTGGAGCGCGACGGCCTCTCGGTCGAGCACGCCGCCCGGTTCGTGCTGATCGGCACGATGAACCCCGAGGAGGGCGAGCTCCGCCCGCAGTTGCTCGACCGGTTCGGCCTGACCGTCGAGGTCGCCGCACCGCGCGACCCCTCCCTGCGGGTGGAGGTCGTGCGTCGCCGGCTGGCGTTCGACGCCGACCCGGAGGGCTTCACCGCACGCTGGGCCGACGCGCAGGACGCCCTGCGTGCGCGGCTGGCGGCGGCGCGGCGGCTCATGCCGGACGTCGTGCTCGACGACCAGACGCTGACGACCATCGCCGAGGTGTGCGCCGCGTTCGACGTCGACGGCCTGCGCGCGGACCTCGTCACCGCCCGCACCGCCTCGGCGCACGCCGCCTGGCAGGGACGCGCGCACGTGACCCGCGAGGACGTCCGCGTCGCCGCCCGTCTCGCGTTGCCGCACCGCCGGCGCCGCAACCCGTTCGACGAGCCCGGCCTGGACGAGGACCGGCTCGACGACCTACTGGGCAACGACGACCCCGACCCTGGACCACCGGACGGGCCCGACGACGGCCCCGGTGGTCCCGGCGGCGGGCCGCCGGACGACGCCCCGCAGGACGGCCGGTCCCGGGACGTCCACGACTCCCCCGCCGAAGGATCGCCCACGCCGGACAACGCGCCGCAGCCTGCGGTTGCCGGATCGGTCGCGTCCGCCGGCGAGCCGGCACGCGCCCGCCTGCTCGTCGTGCAGGGCACCGGCGAGGGCCAGGCCGGCCGTCGGTCCCGGGCCCGCACGCCTCAGGGCCGGGTCGTCGGGCAGCAGCGCGGATCGTCCGCCGCCGGCCGCCTGCACCTGCCGGGCACCATCACCGCGGCGGCACCGCACCAGCGTTCCCGTGGCGGCCTGGTCGAGGGCCGCGGTCTCGTCTTCGCCCCGGGCGACCTGCGCCGCGCGGAAACCGTCGGGCGAGAGTCGAACCTCGTCCTGCTGTGCGTCGACGCGTCCGGCTCGATGGCCGCGCGACGGCGCATGGAGCAGGTCAAGACCGCCGTGCTCGCGCTGCTGCTGGACGCCTACCGACGCCGGGACAAGGTCGCGCTGGTGACGTTCCGCCAGCGCACCGCCGACGTCGCGCTGCCGCCGACCGGGTCCGTCGATGTCGCCTCCCGGCGCCTGGCCGACCTGCCGGCCGGCGGGCGGACGCCACTCGCCGAGGGCCTGGAGCGGTCCGCGGAGGTGCTGCGCCGCGAGGCGCTGCGCGACCCGTCCCGCCGGCCGCTGCTGGTCGTGGTGACCGACGGCCGGGCGACCTTCGGGCCGGACGCGCTCGGTCGTGCCCACCGCGCCGCGGCGCACCTGGCCGCTACCGGCGTGCAAAGCGTCGTGGTCGACTGCGAGACCGGACGGTTCCGGCTCGGCCTTGCCGCGCAGCTGGCCGCGACCCTGCAGGCCGAGCACGTGCCGCTCGGTGAGGTGACCGCCGACGGGCTCACCGGCGTCGTCCAGGCGGCGACCGCGCCGCGCGAGGGGGTGGCCTGATGCCGCAGGGCAAGCCGCTGGTCGTCCCGGACGACGGCATCAGCACCCGGGCACGGCGCAACCGGCCGCTGCTGATGGTCCACACCGGCAACGGCAAGGGCAAGTCGACCGCCGCCTTCGGCCTGGCGATCCGCGCCTGGAACCAGGGTTGGGACATCGGGGTCTTCCAGTTCGTCAAGTCGGCCAAGTGGCGCATCGGGGAGCAGACGGTGCTCGAACGGCTCGGCCGCCTGCACGAGGAGACCGGCGAGGGCGGGCCCGTCGAGTGGCACAAGATGGGCTCGGGGTGGTCCTGGAGCCGCAAGGGCGGCACCGAGGCGGACCATGCCGCTGACGCCGCCGAGGGCTGGGCGGAGGTGAAGCGGCGCATCCAGGCCGAGCGGCACCAGCTGTACGTCCTGGACGAGTTCACCTACCCGATGCAGTGGGGCTGGGTCGACGTCGACGACGTCGTCGAGACACTCGCCAACCGTCCTGGCCGCCAGCACGTCGTCGTCACCGGCCGCCGCGCCGACCCCCGCCTCGTCGCGGCGGCCGACCTGGTGACCGAGATGCTGCACGTCAAGCACCCGATGGACGTCGGCCAGAAGGGTCAGCGAGGCATCGAGTGGTGAGTCTGCCGCGCGTGCTGCTCGCGGCACCGGCCTCCGGCCACGGCAAGACCACGGTCGCGACCGGGCTCATGGCCGCGTTGGCCGCCCGTGGGCATGCCGTCTCGGGGCACAAGGTCGGGCCCGACTACATCGACCCCGGATACCACGCGCTGGCCACCGGACGTCCGGGCCGCAACCTCGACCCGCACCTGACCGACCCCACGCTCGTGGTCCCGCTGCTGCTGCACGGCGCCCGGGGCGCGGACGTCGCGGTCGTCGAGGGGGTCATGGGTCTGTTCGACGGCCGCATCGGCGGCGACGGGTTCGCCTCCACCGCCCACGTCGCGACGCTCACCCGGACGCCGGTCGTCCTGGTCGTGGACGTCTCGCACACCTCGCGCAGCGTGGGGGCGGTCGTGCACGGGATGGCGACGTTCCAGCCCGGCGTCACGATCGCGGGTGTCGTGCTCAACAAGGCCGGCTCCCCCCGCCACGCTTCCGAGGCGGCACGCGCGGTGGAGTCCGTCGGCGTCCCCGTGCTGGGGATCCTGCAACGCGACGGTGGTGTCAGCGCGCCTTCGCGCCACCTCGGGCTCGTCCCCGCAGCCGAGCGCGACGAGGCCGCCGCCTCGCTGGACAGGCTGGCCGAGCAGGTCGCCCGCCACGTCGACCTCGACGCCGTGCTGGAGGTGGCGCACAGCGCGCCCGACCTCGACTCCGAGCCGTGGGACCCGGCCGCGCACGTCCGGCACCCCGGCACCGGATCCCCGATCATCGCGGTCGCGGCCGGGCGGGCGTTCACCTTCCGGTACGCCGAGACGACCGAGCTGCTGCAGGCGGCGGGCTGCACCGTCGTGCCGTTCGACCCGGCCCGGGACGAGCGGCTTCCCGCCGGGACGCGCGGTCTGTATCTCGGCGGAGGTTTCCCCGAGGTGCACGCGGCCGCGCTGAGCACCAACACGGCCCTGCGCGACGAGCTGCGTCAGGCCGTCCTGGACGGCGTCCCGACGGTGGCCGAGTGCGCCGGCCTGCTGTACCTGTGCCGTTCCGTCGACGGGCATCCCATGGTCGGGGCGCTCGACGCCGACGCGGTCATGACGCCCCGGCTCACCCTGGCGTACCGCCGGGCCGAGCTCGGCTCGGACCAGCTCCTCGGCGCACGCGGGACCGGTGCCACGGCGCACGAATTCCACCGCACCACGGTCACCCCCGTGCGCGGCGAGCGTCCCGCGTGGACGCTGGAGGGCGGCGACGTCGGGTTCGCGGGCCCGACGCTCAACGCGTCCTACCTGCACGTGCACTGGGCCGGGCACCCGCACCTGGCCCAGTCGTTCGCGGACGCGGTGCACCAGTCGGACGCGATCGCGGCGCCTGGTGCGCCACGGACGCACGCCGTCGCCGCGCCACCGGACTCCGGACCGCCCGCAGCCCCGTTGCGCCACCACGGCGACGTGGAGCTGTCCGCCGGCCTGCTGGACCTGGCGGCCGACGTCAGCCGCCTGCCCCGCCCGGAGTGGCTCGAGCGGGCGCTGCGCGACGGAATCGCGACCTCCGACACCTACCCCGAAGCCACCGCGGCTCACGTCGCTGTGGCGCGTCGCCACGGTCGTGACGAGTCCGAGGTCCTCGTCACGGCCGGCACCGCCGAGGCGTTCTTCCTGCTCGCCCGAGCACGCCCTTGGCGACGCCCGGTCGTCGTGCACCCTCAGTTCACCGAGCCCGACGTCGCGCTACGCGCCGCGGGCCACACCGTCACCCATGTCCTGTGCCGGACCGAGGACGACTTCGCCCTCGACCCCGGCGCCGTCCCTGACGACGCGGACCTCGTCGTGGTGGGCAACCCCGCCGACCCGACCGGGCGCCTGCACGCCGCCGCGACCCTGCGCGGCCTGTGCCGCCCCGGGCGCGTTGTCGTCGTGGACGAGACGTTCATGGACTTCGTGCCGGGCGAGCCGCAGACGCTCACCTCGCACCGGCTACCGGGGCTGGTCGTGCTGCGAAGCCTGACCGAGCTGTGGTCGATTCCCGGCATCCGCGCCGGGTACGTCGTGGGCGACGCCGCCGTGGTCGCCGACCTCCGAACCCAGCAACCGCCCTGGTCGGTCGGCACCCCGGCGCTGCATGCCGTCGTCGCGACCGCCGGGCCGCAGGCCGAGGCCGAGGCGGGACGCCGGGCCGCGCTGTGTGTGCAGCAGCGGCGCACGCTCGTGGACGGGCTGAGCGAGCTCGGCCTCACGGTCGCGGAGTCCAACGCCCCGTTCGTCCTCGCCCGGCTGGGCTCCGGGGCGCACGCGCGCCTCAGGGCCGCGGGCGTGGCCGTCCGCCGAACCGACACCTTCCCCGGCCTCGACAGCTCGTGGGCACGCATCGCCGTCCGCGAGCCGGCCGCCACCCGCCATCTGCTCACCACGTTGGGACTCACCGTCGCATGGAGCTGAACGTCACCGGTCGCAGCGTGCTCGTCCTCGACGGGGGTCCGGGCGCCATCGCCACGGTCGCCGCGCTGCTGCGTGAGGGGGCAGCTGTCACTGTCGCAGCGCCGACCGTCTGCGCCGCGCTGGAGGACCTCGTCCTCCGTCGCCGCCTGACCTGGGTCACGGCACCCGTGGACGAGGGCCGCTTCGATGTCGTGCTGCGGGCCGTCGCGCCTCCGACGACTGACGCACCCGCCCGGACGGACCGGGCCGGTCACGTCACGCTGGTCGGCGCCGGCCCCGGGGACCCCGGTCTGGTCACCGTCGCCGGACGTGCGGCCATCGAGCAGGCCGATGTGATCGTCGCCGACCGGCTCGCGCCGTGGGAGGCGCTGGCGTGGGCCCGCCCGGAGGCCGAGGTCGTCGACGTCGCGAAGATCCCCTACGGGCGAAGCACCAGCCAGGAGGAGATCAACCGAATCCTCGTGAGGCACGCACGCGCTGGGCGTCACGTCGTGCGGCTCAAGGGCGGCGACTCCTACGTGTTCGGCCGAGGCTTCGAGGAGGTTGCCGCGTGCGCCGACGCCGGGGTCGCCACCACTGTGGTGCCCGGCGTGACGTCCAGCGTCGCGGGCCCCGAGCTCGCCGGCATTCCGGTCACCCACCGCGGACTCGTCCAGGGCTTCACCGTCATCTCCGGCCACGTGCCGCCGGGCCACCCCGATTCGTCGATCGACTATCCGTCCCTCGCCCGCTCCGGCACCACGATCGTGGTGCTCATGGGCGTGCGTACCCTTCCTGCCATCGTCGAAGCGCTCATCGCCGCCGATCTGGACGAGGGCACGCCGTGCGCGGTCGTGGCGGACGCCAGCCTGGCCAGCCAGCAGGTCGTCCGCAGCACCCTCGCCCACGTCGTCGACGACATCGCCGCGGCCGGCATCGGCGCCCCGGCCGTCGCGGTCATCGGTCACGTGGCCGCGCTGGAGCCACGTCCTGCGCGGACGGTCGTGACAGTCGCCGCACCCTTTCCCGCTTGAATACCTGATATGGTCGTCCCACCTTGCTGAAGGAAGCCGGTGCGATCCCGGCGCAGTCGCGCTACTGTGACGCCGCTTGCGGCGAAGCCAGACCCTCCAGCCAGGTGAACATTCATCGACGGGACGCAGAATTCCCAAGGAGTGTCATGTCTCAGGCAACCACGGCCGCTCCGGCCGCTGTTCCCACCGTTCCCGTGCGCGAGCTCGCCCCCTGGGCGCTGTTCTTCGCGCTGCTCACCGCCGTCGTCCTGTACTTCGTGGGCGCCGAGCAGGGAGCATTCTCCGTCTTCGAGGGCACCGCCGTGCACGAGTTGGTGCACGACGCACGGCACGTCTTGGGCTACCCCTGCCACTGATGCTCGCGCGTCTCCTGGCTTACCCCTGCCACTGACCTCGCGCGTCTCTTGGCCAACTCCTGCCACTGACGCTCGCACGTCTCTTGGCCTACTCCTGCCACTGACGCTCGGTGTCTGCGGCCGGCCCAATTCTTCTTCCTCTCGCTCCCGGCCCTGCCGGCGGCTCGTGCTGCCCGTGGCCGGCTCTCGGACGGACCCTCGATGGCCCCTCGTACCTTCCTCGTGCACGGCCTACTGGCCGGCCTGATCGCCGGCTTCGCGGCCTTTCTCGTCGCCTACGTCGTCGCTGAACCCCAGGTCAACACCGCCATCGCTCTGGAGGAGGCGGGCGCGGCCGAAGACGGGCACCCGCACGACGACGCGACCGCGGAGCAAGCCCACAGCCACGGTGAGGAGGCCGAGGTCTCCCGCGACACGCAGTCGACCTGGGGCCTGGCAACCGGCACCATCCTGCTGGGCGCCGTCCTCGGCGGCGCCACGGCGCTCGCTGCCGCGTTCGCCGTCGGACGCCTGGGCACGCTCTCAGCACGAGCCTCCACCGCGGTGGTGGTCGGCGTCGGTTTCGTCGCCACGGCGCTGGTGCCGTTCTTCAAGTATCCCGCCACGCCGCCGGCGGTGGGCTCGGGCGACACGATCGGCGAGCGGACCGCCCTGTACTTCGGCTTCTGGGCGCTGAGCCTCGTCGCGGCGATCGGCGCCGTGCTCCTGGCCCGGCGGGTCCTGCCCCAGCTGGGCGCGTACGCCGCGGTGCTGGTCGGTGCCGCCGCATACCTCGTGGTGGTCGTGGTCGCCGGCGCAGTCCTGCCGACGGTCAACGAGGTCGGCGACTTCCCGGCCGACACGCTCTGGTACTTCCGCCGCTCGTCGGTCATGACCCTGGCCGCGACGTGGGCCGTCCTCGGCTTCGTGCTGACCGGCCTGGTCGGACGTGACGCGGACCGAGCCGCCGAGCGGCTGCGCCGCCGGGAGCTGGCCGCCACGCTGTGACCCGCCCCGCGCGCTCGGTCGGCCACGGGGGAGGTTGAGGGGCCGCGTTCGCGGGCCCGGTCGGCGTCGCCCCGGCCGGCGTCGACGACGACGCCGGCCGGGGCGAGCACCGTGCCCGAGACGGGGGACGGGCCGGCCGGTCCGTGACGGATTGGCCGCGCACCACCGGCCGCACGGCTGCGGTCAGCGTGCCGGCAGCGCTTGCACCCAGCCCAGCGCGGCGTCGACGTCGCGGACGACCCGCACACCGCCCGACGGGCCGGCTCGGCGGACGACGACCACCGGCATCGCCCGCTCGGCGGCGACCTCGAGCTTCGCGACGGTGTGGTCACCGCCGGAGTCCTTCGTCACCAGGACGTCCGCGTCTGCCATCACCTGCCGCTCGTGTTCGATCCCGTACGGTCCACGGCTGCGCAGCAGCATCCAGGAGGCTGGAAGGCGGATGTCCGGCTCGTCCACCACGCGCACGAGGCACGCGTGGCGGCGCAGCGGCTCGACGAAACGTCCGAGCGACTGCCGCCCGACGGTGAGGAACGGCCGTTCCCCCAGCCCTGCCGCCACGCGGGCGGCCTCGTCGTGGTCGCCGACCCAGTGCCAGCCGGACGCCTCAGGCCGTCCGGCCCAGCCGGGCCGCTCCAGGCGGAGCAGCGGAACGCCGACCGCCGGGCACGCCGCAGCCGCGTTGGCGCTGATCCTTTCCGCGAACGGGTGTGTCGCGTCGACGACGGCATCCACCCCGGCCCCCTCCAGGTACGTCGTCAGCCCCTCGATCCCACCGAAGCCACCGACACGCACCTGTCCGACCGGCAGTTGCGGACGCACGACACGTCCCGCAAGCGAGGTCACGACTTCGACACCGTTCTCGACGAGCGCGGCCGCCAGCGCGCGGGCCTCCCCCGTCCCGCCGAGCACGAGGACCCTCATGTGCGCGGTCCGATCACGGGGACGCCCGGCTTCAGCGGCACGGGGCTCATGGCCGCCTCCGGCTCCGCGCCCGCGGCCAGCGCCTGCACCCACTGCCCGCGGCCGATCTCCGTCCCGTCGGCGCAGACCTCAGTAGTCGTGCCGCCACCATGAGCCGGGCGGGACGGCGAGCCTGTGCATCCACCGCTCCAGTATCGCTCCCTGTCTGCCCGGGTGGAGGACAAGGGTCGGCCCGGGTCGTCGACCCGGGCCCACCCTTTCCCTCTGTGAGTCAGCCCAGGTCAGAGGCCGTAGGCGCGGATGACCGTCTGGTCGATGCCGTTGCCCGGCGGTAGGCACTGACCCCCGGTGCCGCCCGCCCGCCTGGGACAGCCTCGGCTACGCCCACCACCTCGGCGACTACCAGCGGGCCACGTCGCCGTCGCCGAGCACGGCACGGGCCTGTCGCAGAACCTCGACAGGCCGGTCGATGCCCGCCGCGGTGGACCCCGCGCCCTCGGAGATGGTGACGACGTTGGGGATCAGCGCCCGAATCTGTAACTATCCGTGGCGTGATGCTCACCGAAGGACCTGGTCGCCGGGGGGCGTCGGAATGAGCGGCCGGCTGGGCACGCTCCTACGGCGGCACCGTGCGTCCGCCGGGCTCACCCAGGAGAAGCTCGCCGAGCTGGCGGGCGTCGCGGTGCGTACCGTACGGAACCTCGAACTCGGCCGGGTGGCCCGACCGCAGCGCCGCACCGTGGAGGAACTGGCCGACCGGCTCCGTCTCTCCGAGCCGGACCGGTCCCGGTTGCTCTCCGTGGCCCGTGGCGGCCCGGAGGACGACCAGGCGGGCTCGCTGCCCGGGGACCTGGCCGACTTCGCCGGCCGGGCCGAGGAGCTGCGCCGGCTGGCCGGCGAGGCGGAGGCCGCCCGCCGGTCCGGGGCCGTCCGGGTCGTCGTCGTCAGCGGCCCGCCCGGCGTGGGAAAGACCAGCCTGGTGGTGCACTCCGCGTACGCCCAGGCACGCCGGTTCCCGTACGGGCCGCTCTTCGTCGACCTGCGGGGCATGGACGACGAGCCGACGACCCTGGCGCAGGCCCTCGACCAGTTGCTCACCGCCCTCGGCGTGGCCCAGCCGCCGTCCTCGCCGGACGCCCGGCTGACCCTCTGGCGCACCCTCAGCGCCGACCGCCGGGGGCTGCTGGTCCTGGACGACGCCCGGGACGAGGCGCAGGTGCGGTCCCTGTTGCCGAGCGGGCCGGGCTGGCTGGTCCTGGTCTCCAGCCGGAACGTGCTGGCCGGGCTGGTCGGGGTGCACCGGTTGCCGCTGGGGGTGCTGTCGGACGTCGAGACGCACACCCTGCTCGCCACGGCGGTGGGCGGTGGACGGATCGACACCGAGGGCGCGGCGGCGGTGGAGCTGGGCCAGCTCTGCGGCGGGCTGCCGCTCGCCCTCCGGGTGGCCGTGAACCGGCTCGCGGTGCGTCCGGAGTGGAGCGTGCAGTCGCTGGTCGAGCGGCTCCGCGACGAGCGGCGCCGGCTCGACGTGCTGCGGGCCGGCGACGTCCAGGTGCGCAGCGCGTTCGAGCTGTCGTACCGGCTGCTCGACGCGCCGGCCCGGCGGGCGTTCCGGCTGCTGGCCGCCGTTCCGCTGCCGCAGTACTCCGCACCGGTGGTCGCGGCCCTGACCGGCGAACCGGTGACGGTCACCGAGGACCGGCTCGACGGGCTGGTGGACGCGGGACTGCTCACCGCTGGGGCCACCCCCGGCCGGTACGTCCTGCACGACCTGCTGGCGCTCTTCGCCGCCGAGCGGGTCGCCGGGGACGAGACGGCGGAGAGCCGGGAGGCGGCCAGGGACCGCCTGGCCGCGTACCTGCTGGGCCGGGTCGCGGCGGCCGATGGGTGGCTCGACCCGGCCTGCCGGGGGGACTTCGTCGCCGGGGACGACCCGAACGCCAGCGGCCGGACCCACCTGAGCCTCGCCGAGGTGCTGCTGCGGGCGTGGGAACCGGAGCGGGCCCGGCACGCGCCCGACGGGGCCACCGACATCCTCGATGCGGTGAACGACATCCCATCGGCCCGGCACGCGGAGCGGGTGCGGGCCCGGCTCGGCGAGCCCTTCAGGTGACCGGGTCGACGCCGGAGCGGCGACGCTGCACCAACCCGAGGGTGATCGCCTCCAGGGTCAGCTCGGCCTTGTTCCCGACGTCGAGCTTCGACCTGATCCGGGTGACGTAGGTGTTCACCGTGGCCTCGGAGATGCCCAGCCTGCGGGCCGTCTGGGCGTGCGTCAGGCCCTGGGCGATCAGCTCCAGGGTCGCCGCCTCCCGGGGAGCGAGCGCGGGCCGGCGGGGCGCCCGGGAACGTGTCCGGACCCGGCCCGGCCCGGGACCCGGCGCGTAGGCCGGGCCCCCGCCGCCGGCGGGCCCCCGACCGCCGGTGACCGCGCCGCCGGGCCGGGCACCGCCGACCGGCCACTCCGGGCCGGGGCCGTCCGCGTCGGCGCGGAACCGGGCGGAGAGCATCGGGCACAGGTAGAACCCGCCGGCCGCGGTGACGTCGAGGGCGATCCGCAGCTGCGTACGCTCGGTCGCGGTGCTCACCACAGAACGGGCGCCGGCCCGGATCGCCTCCAGCGTCGTGGCCTTCGTCGACTCCGGCATCATCACCAGGGTCGGGTGTCGGGCGCAGGACCACCGGACCACCTGCGGCAGCGGGTCGACCAGGACCACGACCGTGTCGGGGCCCCCGCCGGCCGCGGTCACCTCGCTCGCCGTGTCGACGGTGAGCAGGCACCGAACCAGGTCGTTGCCGTCGATCAGCTGGTGCACCCCGCGCCGGGCCAGCGGCTCGGACACCACCACACACACGTCGTACATCCGCCCACCTCTCGGTGATCAGTCAACTACGGAACAGATGGCGGGGCGAGGCAAGGCGACCGGCAAGAACGGCGTCACACCGACAGATAGCCGAGTTCGACCGCGCGCTGGGTCAGCTCGGCCTTGTTGGCGGCGCCGAGCTTGCGGCGCAGCCGCTTCGCGTACGTGTTGATGGTCTGTTCCGTGACTCCCAGGCGGCGGGCGGCCTGCCGGTGGGTGAGGCCCTGGGCGATGCACCGGAGCGTCTCCACCTCCCGGGGGCCCAGGGACGCCGGGTCTCCCCGGCCGTCGCCGTCCGGCCGGCCGCCGACCGACGACGCCACGCTCCGCGACAGGTACGACCCACCGGTGAGCACCGCCGACCGGGCCAGGTCCAGCTCGTCGGTGCCGTCGCCGTCCCGTAGGACGGCCCGGACCCCGGCCGCGAGCAGCGCCAACGGGGCGACCGTCGTCTCAGGAGGCAGCACGAGAAGGACCAGCCCGTCGGCGGTGAGGTCGGCCAGCTCCGGCCAACGTTCGCCGGCCAGCTGGTCCCACCGGATTACGACCGGCATGGGTCCACCGACTTCGGGTGGGTCGACGGTCGACATCAGGTCGCTCCTGGGAAGGATGGGTGCCCGAACCCCCAGCGTGTACCGAGCGCTACCGATGGTAGATGCCCCGGAAGTCCCCGAATTGACGTCTGCCCATGTCCCCCGACGGCCGAGCAGAATCTCCGGCGCGACGTGGGTCGCCCACCTCCCCAGCACAGGCGGTCCCGCCTGCGCCGTGACCGCGCCGACACCGGCGCGGCCCGGTGCTGGCATCTGGTCGCGGACCGGCAGCGGCCCGCGTTGTCGTGGCGACAAGGGAGACAGATCACATGATTTCGAGGGACCGTCCGGCAGCCGCCTCGGAAGGGCGCCGGTACCTGCGGTTACGCTGCTTCGGCGGGTTCCGGCTGGAGCCGGACGGCGTTCCGGTGGACTGGTCGGGCGTGCGCCCCCGGATCCGGACCCTGATGCGTTACCTCGCGGCGGAGGCCGGTCAGCCGGTGCACCGGGAGCGGATCACGGCGGCGCTCTGGCCGGAGCTGCCGGACCGGGCCGCGGTCAACAACCTGCACGTCGGCGTCTCGACGCTGCGTACCTTCCTGGAGCCCGGCGTGGCCCGGGGCGCGTCCCGGTTCATCGTCCGCGACGGGTCGTCGTACCGGTTGGACGTGGGGGCGGGCGGTGTCTGCGACGTGTCGGCCTTCGAAGCGGCGCTGGCCGCCGTTCGGCGGGCCCGGTCGGCCGGCGAGGACACGGCCGCCGTCGCGGCGCTCCGTGGCGCGCTCGACCACTACACCGGTGACCTGCTGCCCGAGGACGGACCCGCCGAGTGGGTGCTCGCCGGCCGGGACCGGCACCGGACCCGGGCGACGGAGGCCGCGGTGCTGCTCGCCAGGCTGGAGCTGAACCAGGGACGGGCCCGGGCCGCGGCGACGGCGGCCCGGCGGGCGCTGGAGCTGGACGGTTACCACGACGACGGATGGCGGCTACTGGTCACCGCGCAGCGCCGGGCCGGCGACGTGGCGGCGTCCCAACGCAGCCAGCAGACGTACGAGCGGATGCTCCGCTCGCTCGGTGTCGCCCGGCCGGGCGACACCCGGCCCGTGCACGTCACGGCCGCCTGAACACCTCGATCTCGGCCAGCGCCACCTGCCGTCCCTGCTGCGCGCCGTAGCTGGCGTCGACGGTCAACCGGAGCCGGGCCACCCCGCCCGTCACGTGGTGGAAGCTCTGCGGTCCGGGCCGGTCGGTCAGGCGCAGCACGGTGGTGCTGCTCGTGCCGTCCCTGGTCCACAGGGTCATCGTCAGCTCGGCCGGCCTCCCCTGCCGGACGAACGCGTCCTGCTGCGGGGACGCCCCGGTGTGCACGATGAGATCCATCAGCCGGATCGGCGGGTCGAAGGTCAGCTCCACGTACTGGCCGGTGGCCGGCCGGTCGGTTGCGGGCGCCCAGTACCGGTTGTTCAGGCCGTCCACGGTGGACCGGGCGGGGTGACCGGACGCCTCACTGGAGGCCGTCACCGTGCGCGGCAGGACCGCCTCGGGCTTCGCCGTCCGGTCCCGGACCGCGTCGACGACCGGGCCGGCGAACCGGGCGACGGCCCAGACCGCCCCGGCGACCAGGACCAGGACCACGAGCACCGCGAGCAGCCGCCGCAGCCGGCCCCGGCCGGGCCGCCGCCGGGGCCACCGCAGCCGCCGCCACCACGGTACGACCGCCGTCGGTCGGACCGTCGCGGTCAGCGGCCGACCGCACCCCCGGCAGAACGAGCTGCCGCCCCGGTTGGTGGTCCCGCAGGCCGGGCAGAGCACGTCGTCCGCGCCGCCGGACCGGTCACCGGCGAAGTCGCGGACCTCCGGCGTGGGCGCGACGGGCCGGCCCGGAAGCACCGCGCCGGGCTGGCCGGCGACGGGAGGCCGGCCGGCGGCCGGCGGTGGGGTGCCGGCGGCCCGATCGGGGGGCGGGATGGGACCGGTCCCGTCGGCGGGGCGCACCGGGACCACGAGCGCGGCGGCCCGCCGAAGGTCCCGCTCCTGCGCCCGGTGTTCCTCGTGCCCGACGTCCCCGGTCCCGGCCGCCGGCTTGGCCGCCGGTTCGGTCGGTTCGGTCGGTTCGGTCGGTGTCCTGGCCGGCGGTTCCGCCGCCGCCGTCCCGCCCGTCCCGGCCGGCGTTCCGGTCGCGGTCGCGGCCGGCGTGGCGCCGCCGCCGGCCGGGGCGTCCCTGGCGGTCGTGGTCGCCGGCGCGGGTGCCGTGTCGGTGGCGTCCCAGGCAAGAAAGGCGCCGCAGGTGCCGCAGAAGCCGTCGCCGGTGGCCACCTCGGCGCCGCAGTTGTCGCAGATCCTCACCGGGGCCCGCCCGCCGCCGGGCCGCCGTCGGGCGACAGCACCTCCACGGTGTACGGCACGTGTGCCGGCCGGTTCGCCTCGACCACCGCCCGGAGCCGGGACTCCAGGGCCGCGGTGGGCTCGGACACCCTGATCCGTACGGTCAGGGCCGGCTCGGCGGAGCCGGGCAGCTCGGCGCCCGGGGTGGCGGACCAGGCGGTCCCGCCGCTCTCGGCGATCTCGGGGGTGACACCGGTGGCGAGCCGGATCTCCTCGGCGAGCCCGGCGGCGGTGCCGCGCACCCGGTGCCGGGCGACCGCGCCGGCGACCACCCGGCGGCGCTCGTCGGGGGCCGCGTCGCGCCCGCCCCCGGCGGCGACCCAGCCACCCAGCCAGTCCACGAAGTCCGGCGGGGCCAGCGCCGGGTCGAAGTACGCCCACAGGCTGTCCAGCGTGGCGTGCACCGGCGCGATGACCTGGTCGTACGCGCCGGTCAGGCGCTGGGCCAGATCGTCGGCGGCGTAGACGGCGGGCAGCCGCCGACCCAGCGGGTCGGGCGTGGCCAGCCCCTCGATGGCGGCGCGCATCCGCGTGTTCCCTCCTGCTCAGGCGCCCGGTGGGCGCTCGTCGACCCGGACCTGGTGCTGGTGGGAGAAGGCGAGGGCGTGCCGGTCCAGCTCGATCCGGGTCACCTGCTCGCCCCGGCGGCCGGTCAGCGGGTCGGCGGGGAACATCCGTACCTCCTCGACCACCTCGACCCCCGGCAGCCGTTGCAGGACCCCGAAGATCTCCCCGGAGTGCACCTGCCGCCCGAACGGCCACCCGGTCCCCTCCGGCCCGCCGCGTACCGGGTCGAGGTACCGGTACAGGGTGGCCGTCGCCTCGGCACGGAGCTGCGCGGCGGCCGTGTCGGGACGGGGAACAAGCCGGGCCGCGACCGTGACGCCCTGGTAGAACGGCGGCTCCACCATGAGCCGGGTGCCCACCGGGCGGCGGGCGTCGAGGTGCTCGGCGATGGTGGCGAGCATCCCGTCCGGGGGCACCAGGTCCTCGAAGTGGAGTCGGCCCTCCTCGTCGGCGACCACCTCCGGTACGACCAGCAGCCGGACCCCGCCCGCCGCGCTGCCGTCGCCGGCGGGCAGGCACCGGACCCGGGCCGCGGCGGGGCAGGCCTGCCGGGCCAACAGCTCGTAGTCGCGGGCGGTCACCGCCCGGTCCTGCGCGCGCAGCTGCACCGGCCCGCGCAGCCGGGCCTCCGCCACGGTCTCCCCGTCGACGCCGCCGGTGGCCGGGCCCCGGTTCTCCACCCCCGAGATGTACGGCATGGAGCTGCGCAGGACGGCCAGGGCGCCCCGGGCGACGTTGCCGCTGTGTCCGCCCCCGGTGCGGTAGCGCCGGACCCGGACCCGCGACCCGGCGGCGGGTACGGCGCCGTACCGGCGCAGGGCGCCGTCGGGCTGCCGGACGGCCGGCCCGAACAGGACTTCCCCGGCGGTCCGGTCGACGACGACGTGCCGGTCGTCCGGCCCGGACCCGCTGAACGTGTCCACCTCGGTCCACTCCAGCCACCCCGCACCGTCGGCGGTCTCCACCATCAGCGGGTGCTCGTCGGGGACGATCGGCGGCCGGGCCACCGTGAACCGCTGGCCGGGCACCCCCTCGGCCTCCCCCACCTGCTCGCCGAGGACGGTCTCGGCGTGCACGGCGGTGACCGTGCCGCCGATCGTGGCCGCCTCGACCGAGCGCACGGTCGGGGACGCGGCGTAGAAGGGCTGGCCGGGTCGGGCCTCGACCAGCCGGCACCGCAGCCAGCCGGCCCGCTGCCCGCCCACCACGGAGGTGACGTGGGCGGCCGGCATGTGCAGCACCACCTCGCCCGGCCGGTTCAGCCCGCCGGTGTCGTCGTGGTCGACGTCGCAGGGCGACCAGTCCACGCCGGTCCACGCCTCCCACACCAGCGGCGGCTGGCGCGGGTCCACGCCGACGCCCTCCACCCGGCTGTCCATCCGCAGCAGGACCGCGCAGGATCCGACTGCGGCGGAGAGGCCGAGCAGCATGGCGTCCCCGACCGAGGGGACGGCCGGGAAGCAGGCCACGTCCCGGCCGTCGAGCAGCTCCTCGGTCCGGTCCACCGGAGGGCCCTGGGCCGGGTGGACGCGCAGCCGGGTCAGCTCGCAGGGCACCACCGCCAGGTCCGCGGCGGTGGTGAACACGATGGCCTCGTCGGTCTGGGTCCGTTCCGTGCCGACCTCGGTGCCGGCGCGCAGCACCACCGGCTGGGTCTGCGGGCCCGAGAGCCAGAACGTGACGTCCCCCCGGGCGGCCGTGGGAGGGAACGGCCGGACGCCGATCAGGTCGAGGAAGGCCAGGTAGTTCTTCTCCGGAACCCGGTTGAGCCGGTACAGGAGCTGGTCGACCATGTGGGCGAACGTTTCGACCAGGGTCACCCCGGGATCGGAGACGTTGTGGTCGCTCCACTCCGGGCAGCGCTGCTGGATGAAGCGTTTCGCCTCGTCGACGAGCTGCTGGAAGCGACGGTCGTCCAGGTCGGGCGCGGGCAGCGGCATCAGGCGGCGCTTTCCTCGTGGGACGGGATGACGTAGAACGGGAAGACCAGGTTGCGGGGGTCGTTGGTGCCCCGGATCGAGTACCGGACGTCGATGTAGAGCACCCCGGCGTCCTCGGCGTCGAAGCCGATCACGACGTCGTGGACGTCGATCCGGGGCTCCCACCGGTCCAGCGCCCGGCGTACCTCGAAGGCGATGCGCCCGGCGGTGTTCTCGTCGGCGGGGGCGAAGACGTAGTCGTGCACCCCGCAGCCGAACTCCGGCCGCATCGGCCGCTCGCCCGGGGCGGTGCCGAGGATGAGCTGGATCGCCTCGACGATCTCCCGCTCCCGGTCGACCAGAGCGATCCCGCCCGTGGCGTCGGTACGCAGCGGGAACGCCCAGCCCGCCCCGATGAACTGCTCCGCCACCTGCTCACCCGCCGATCAGCACGGTCGGCGCGCCGGTGCTCACCACGGCCTTGCAGGTGGTGGCGTCGCCCCGGCGCGCGGCCTGGTGCCCGCCGATCAGCACCCGGCGCAGCGGCGGCGGCACGGCCGGCACGATCCGGTTGGTCAGCAGGAGCACGGCGTGCTGCGGCGGCTTGTCGCAGACGCAGACGGTGCCGACCACGGCGGCGGGCTTCCCGGCGATGAGCACGCTGGAGACCCCGAGCAGCGGGGCGCTGGGCGTACCCGGTGGCAGGGCCCGCCCGCCGGGTGGGCCGATCGTCCCGGTGGGCGGCCCGGGGGTGAGCCCGGTGGCGAGGTGGCTGATCTGGTCACCGATGCGCGCGGCCGGTGGCATGTGGCGTTTCCTCCGGTCAGTTGAGCTTGACGAGTGGTGCCTGGATGTCGACCTGGGTGCCGCCGTCGACGGTCACCGACCGGCCCCTGAGGGTCAGCTCACCGGTTCCGGCGTCGAGGGTGATCCCGCGCCCCTTCACCGTGACCTGCTGCCGGGCCTCGATCTCGACGCTGCCGTCGCTGTGGATGGTCACCGCCGTACGCCGCTCGTCGAGGTGCACGGTGAGCCGGTCCCGGGACGTGCACAGCCGGATCCCCCGGGGCCCGGCGGGGAGCTGGGACTCCAGGAACTCGATCCGGTCCCCGCTGCGGGACGCGAACGAGCGCCGGTTCACCCGCCCGGACGAGGCGTCCACCAGCGCGCCGTCGTGCGGGGACGGCTTGTCCACCCCGTTGTAGAGCCCGCCGATGACGTACGGGCGGTCCAGCAGGCCCTGCTCGAAGCCGACCAGCACCTCGTCGTTGACCTCCGGGCAGAACACCCCGCCCCCGCCGACCCCGCCGAGCTGCACCGTCCGCACCCAGTCGGTCTCGTAGTCCGGGGCGTCGGTCAGCCAGGGGAACCGCAGCCGCACCCAGCCCTGGCCCACCCGCTCGGGATGGCGGCGGTCCACGTCGGCCTTGGTGTTGGTGACGATCCCGACGGCGAGCCCCGGCACCCGCATCGCCCGGGCCGGCGCGGCGGCGGCGGTGGCCAGGCCCCACGTCGACCGGTCCTGCCGGCCGCTGACCGTCAGCCACGTCTCGTAGAACTGGGCGGGGCCGAAGACGTGCCGGCTGGCGGTGGTCGTGTACTTCCCCTCGAACGGGCTGCCCACCCGCTGCAACGACAGCGGCACCCCGGCCCGCAGCCGGGGGTTGCCCCGGATGCCGACCTCCAGCTCCGCGAACGCCGCCGTCACGTCGGCGGCCACCGCGCCGGCGACCGCCCGGGTCTCGGCCGCCGTCCGGTACGGCACGTCCGCCACGCAGAGCCGGGCCGTGCCGAAGGGCCGGGACACCTTCCCCGGGGTGGTGCCGATCTGCACCTCGTCGCTGGCGTCGGTGGTGACCTCGGTGCGGACCGGCCGCTTGGCCCGGACGTCCCACCCGCGCACGGTGACCCCGGCCACCTGGCCGACCGAGGTCACGGTGGAGCGCACCGACAGCAGGTTCTCGTTCATCTCGACGACGAACGGGCTCTGCTCGGCGGTGACCCCGGCGCCCGGGGCGGCGGCGGCCCGCACCGACCGCCGGAACTCGAACCTGCCGTCGACGACCACCACCTCGGCGTCGTTGTCGACCGCCAGCATCTTGAGGAACTCCCAGTCGTTGACGTTCGGCTGGGTGACCGTCTCGTACACGGTCGGGGTGGGGTCGATCCGGCCGACCGGGATCCCGGCGGCGGCGGCGACCTCCCGGGCGATGTCGGAGGCCTTGCGGTTGACGAAGCTGCGGACCCGCTGACCCCGCATCAGCCGGTGGGACAGGTCCAGGGCCCGGACGGTGGTGAAGGTGCCGACGCCGTCGTACTCCGACTCCAGGGTCACCACCTCGCCGCTGAACAGCGGCAGCGGGGCGGCGTCGCGGCCGGTGCGGACCCGGACGGTCAGGTCGGTGCCGATGGTGACCCCGTTGTCGCGCAGGAACCGGCTCTGCTGGTCCCGGAAGCGCAGGGTGGCCGTCGCGGCCAGGTTGGTGCTGTCCTCCACGACCGCTGAGACCAGCCGGTCGGCCCAGGCCCGGGGCAGCGGCCCGGGCAGGCCGACGACCAGGTTGTTGGTGTGGTCACCGCTGGACATGGGGCCCCTCCTGGGTGCGCAGTTCGTCGGGGGCGGGCAGCAGCAGTTGGCGGCCCGTCCGCAACCGGACCGGGTCGTCGATGTCGTTGGCCTCCGCGATGACCCGCCACGCGGTCGGATCCCCGTACTCGCGGTGGGCCAGCAGCTCCAGGGAGTCCCCGGCCACCAGCCGGTGCACCCGGCGAGCGGTGCGGCTGCCCGACGTCGGGTTCTGCCCGGGGGTGGCGCCGCTGACCTCGTTGAGCGTCAGCGAGCAGGTGGCCCGCAGCGGGGTGCCGTCCGGGTCGAACAGGCTGTACGTGGCGTTGATCTGGCTGACGTACGAGTAGAAGGACACGGTCTGGAACTGCCCCCAGGCGAACTTCACCCATGGCGGGGACGGCGCCTTCGCCGCGATGCTCGCCTTCGTCGGCACGCAGCAGGTGAGCAGGGCGTCGACCCGGTCCTGGACGGTGCGGGAGTGGGTGTCCGTGGCGTCGAGGAAGATCTCCAGGCTCAGCGTCCGGGGCCCGGAGCCGCTGAACTCGGCGACGCCGACGTCCGCCGCGCCGCGTACCACGTGCGGGATCCAGTTCGCCGACTTGGTCAGGGCGAGCTGCTGCGGGTTGAACATGAAGGTGATCGGCCCGCCGAGCGTCCCGCCGGGCTGGCTCCCGCCCGACGTGGGCGGCTGGTACCGCTGGAGGTGCGCCGCCACCTTGCCGGCCCGCGACCGCATCAGCCGACCTCCAGGAAGCCATGGTACGCCAGCTCGATGCTCTCGCTGGCCACCTCGGAGCGGTTCGGGTCGAAGGACGGCCCCGACCACCGCACCAGGACCACGTCGGCCAGCCCCCACTGCACCAGCAGCGCCAGGTCGGGCCGGAGCGCCGCGATCTGCGCGGTCCCCCGGCGCACCCCGCTGGGGAGTTGGGCGAGGTAGCTGGAGACCTTGGCGGTGTCCCGGGTCAGCGGGCGGGTCAGGGTGACGTTCGAGTACCGCAACCGCGACGGGAGCTGCCAGACGAACTCGTTGTTGCCGCCCTCCTGGTACTGCTCCAGCTCCACCTCGCAGCCGAGGCCGTCGCAGCTGTTCCAGTCACCCAGGTCGATGCCGTCGACCTGGAGCCGGAAGTGGACGCTCGTCCCGGGGTCGCCACCGGCCATTCCCGTCTCCCCTCTCCTGCTGGTTCGTGCGGTCCGACCCGTGCGGCCCGTGCGCTGGCTGTGCTGCCGGTGCGGTCGCCCGGCCGCCGGGCGGGCTCACCGTGGGCCGTCCCGCCACCGGCCGGACCGCTCCCGGCTGGCCCGCAGGTCTGCCCGGACCAGCCGGCTGATCGGCTCGACCAGCCGGTGGGCCAGTGCGTCCAGGTGCCGCCGGTCGAGGCCCCGCAGCACGGCCTCCACGTCCGGCTCCCGGTCCGGGCCGGCCGGCTCGCCGGCGCTGCGCCGCTGAACGGTCCCGGCGGTCGGCCCGGCGGCGCTCCGGGTCGGCCCGGTGGTCGCCGGCCGGGCGGCGGTGGTCTGGGCCGCCGGCCGGGTCGTCGCCCGCTGGACCGGCGCGACCGGCTGTGCCGGCGCCGGCCCGGTGGTGGCCCCGGGCCCGCCGGCCGTGACCGGCGCCGCCGTCCGCAGCGCCGGCATCGGTACGCCCCCGGTGGCCTCCCGCAGCGGTGCGCCGTGAGCGGCGGCGGGCCGGGGCGACCCGGTCGGCGGGGCACTCCGGGCTGGACCGGTGACCCCGGGGAGCAGCGGGCTCGGACCGTTACCCGGACGCGCCCCGGCCGGTCCGTCCCGGTTGCGGTGGGACGGGCCGCCCGGGGGCTGGTCGGTGGCGGGCGGGTGGGGCCTCCCCGTGCCGGCTGGTGCGTGCCTGCGTCCGTCCGGCGCAGCGATCCCGGTAGCCCGCTGGACGGCCGCCGGGCGGCCGGGGTACGTCCCCGCGGTGGCGGGCCGTCCACCGGGGGGCGTCTCCGGGGCTCCGTCGCCGCGGGTCCGCCAGGTCACCGGCACCGTGGGCCGGGCGTCGGCTGCCGGAGCCGGATCGGTCGGGGCGGGTGGCACGTCGGTGAGCAGGGTGAGCTGGCGCTCGGCCAGCAGCGGGACCCGCCGCTGGACCAGCACGGGCACGGGCTCACGGCCGGCGGACGTCCCGGGGGTGGCAGCGGAGCCGGAACCGTCCCGGGTGGCCGGGCCCGCCCCGGCGACGGCCGTGTCTCCGGCGGGGGCGGGCCCGGCGCAGGAACGGGCGGGCGGCGCCGGGCCGGTGCCACCGGAGGCGGTGGTGTCACCCGGAAGGTGGGGCGTCGGGGTCGCGTCGGCCCGGCGGGGAGCGACCGTCGTCCCGGGACCGGGCGCGGTGCCGGGCGTGCCGGGGGTCCGCCACCGGAGCCGTTGGACCACCGGCCCGGCCGGCTCCCCGGCGGTGCTCCGCCCACCCGTCGACGGCCCGGCCGTCGAGGGGCGGACCGGCACGCGTGGCGGAACGGACGCGGCACCGTGCGGGCCCCCACCCGGGGCGACCGGCGACGGCCGTTCCCCCGACGGGCCGGCCGGGGCGCGGGCGACGACCGGTGGCGCGGTTGGCGGCTGCCGGGCCTCTTGCTCGGCGGCCGGAGTGGGGTCCGGGGACCGGCCCGCCCGGAGGAGCCGCGATGTGACGGCCGGCAGTGCACCGGCCCGGGGGTCGTCCGCCCGCGAGCCTGTCGCGCCGGTGCCGACCGGTGGCCCCGGGCGCACCACGGGCGGCGGCGCGTCGGCCGGCAGCGGCGCTCCCAGGCCGGCACGGACCGGTCGGTGGGGTGTCGGGGACGCATCGGCCTGCGGGTCGGCGGGGCGGCGCGCCGGGGAGGTGTCGCCGTCCGGCGTGCCCGGCTCGGGCGGGATCGGGGAGTTCCGGACGACGGGCGGGGCGGTGTGGCCCGCTCCGGCCGACGACGCCGGGCCGGTCGCGGCCGTGGGGGTGGGCCTGGTCGCGGGCGGTGGCGGGGACGGAGCGGGGCCCTTCCCAGACCGGCGCGGGCCGTCCGGGCCGGTCGCGGGGGTGGTGGGGGTGTCGACCGGTCGGGTGGCCGCCGTCCGGGTGGGGGTCGCCTCGTCCGGTTCCCGTCCCGTCGGTGCCCGCTGCACCGTCGGGGGTGGACCGACCGGCCCGTCCCGGCCCGCCCGCGCACCGCCCCCGCCAGTCGGCGCGGGAGCGGCCCGGCGACCGGACGCGGTGATCCGGGCGGTCCCGGGAAGCGCGGGGAGCGGATCACCGAGACCCGGCCGGGTGGTGCGGCGGACCGGGGGCGGGTCGCTCCGTGCCGGCGCGGGGTCGGCGCGCGGACCGACCCGCGGAGCCCCCGGGGAGTCCGGTGCGGAGCCGGCCCCACCGGACTCCCCGGGCGGGGTGCCACCTGGCGGGCCGAGGGCTGGGGCGTCGCCGGTGCGCGGCGTGGCCTCGGCGGATCGGCGGGTGGGGGCGGCCGGGACGGCGCGGGCCCCGCCGCCGGTCGGGGTGACGGGTCCGGTGGAGGGCGGGGCGACAGCCGGGTCCGGGGTGCCCGTCGGGGAGGGCGCGGTGACTCCGCCGGGGGGCTGGGTGGACGGGCTCCGGAAGGCCCGCTGGACCATGGTCAGCGGTGGGGCCGAGGGGGCGTCCACGCGCGGGGTGCCGGTCAGTCGGCGGGTCGGGGCGGGTCGGGGCGCGGTCACCAGCGGCCTGGCCCGGGCCGCGGGGGTGGCGACCCCCGGCGCTCTCCCCCACCGGTTCGGCCCGCCGTCGGCGGGCCGGGTCGGGGTCGGCCCGGGGAGGGCAGACGTCGGTTGTCCGGGCGCGGAGGGCTGGACCGGGACGGTTCCGGCAGCGGCCGGACGGTCGGTTCCCGCCGGCTCTACGGCCGGACGGCCGGTTCCCGCCGGCTCTACGGCCGGACGCCCGGATCCCGCCGGCTCTACGGCCGGACGCCCGGTTTCCGCCGCCGGGCCGGTGGCGGGGCGGTCGGGGACGCGGCGTTGGACGGCCGGCAGGTGTGGGACCGGCCCCCGGTCGGCCTCCGGGCGGACCGGGCGTGGGCGGGCCAGGTCACGGGCCACCCCGAGGGGCGCCTCATCGCTGACCAGGTGGTCGAGCGGCGTACGCAGGGTGGGGTCCTGGAAGGTACGCAGCCGGTCGGCGAACCGGAACAGGTCGGTGACCAGCACCGGCGCGGGGGTCAAAGCCCGTTGGATCGGCGGCAGGCTCCACCAGGCGGGATCGGCGGGATCGGCGGGCCCCGCCGGCCCGGCGTCGGGCGTCCGACCCGGGGCCGTCGATGCCGGTGCGGTGGCGGCCGGCGTCGGCTCAGTGCCGGGCGACGGGCGGACGACGGTGGGGCCGGCCACCCGGGCGCGGGTGTCGGCGGCCAGCCGCCGCATCCTGTCACGTAGCCCCATCGTGCCTCACTGACCTCCGTTCATCCTGGTGTTGATGCGGGCGATCTCACCCACGTACCGGGCCCGCTCGGCGTGGGTGAGATCGAGGATCTCGGAGCGCGGCCAGTGGAAGTGGTAGGCGACGTACGAAACCTCCTCGTGGAGCCGGTCGGCCCCGTACGTCACGATTCCCCCGGGCGACCACCCGCCAGGTCCACCTCGAACACCGACTCGCAGGAGGGACAGGTGACCTCGGCGAGCGTGTGCCCCTCGGCGTTGATCCGCCGGTACAGGTCCTGGAGGAAGGCCAGGTCGGAGGCGAAGAGCCGCTCGACGACCTCCGCGCGTACCTGGGTGATCGTGCCCAGCCGGGTGACCACCAGGCTGAGCAGGACGATCGACAGGTACGCCGGGTTCTGCTTGACCCGCAGGTCGACAAGTGGCGCCAACTCGTCCCGGGCGGTGGCGAGCCGCATGCTGCCGTCCCGGTGCACGGTGCCGTCCTCGTCGACGTACCCCCGCGGTAGTTGGAAGGTGAACTCCGTCTGGAGCCGGACGGGCGCGGGTGGCGCGACCGCCGGCGCGGCGGGCTCCTGCGGCCCGTCGGCCGGGTCGACGAGGGTGTCGAGGCCCCCGGCCGAGACGCCACGGCGTCTCATTGCGCGCTGATCTCCTCGTACACGACGGTGACCTTCTCGGTCGCCGCCGTCGGGTCGCCGGCCTTGAGCCCCGGCCCCTCCCACTTGCTCACCCACGCGTTGGTCAGGTCGAAGCGCCGGGTCTGGGACTTGTCGGCGTTGTTGAGGATGATGCTGATGTTCTGCCGGGCCGCCTCCACCGCGCCCTTGAGGAACGTCTCCTTGATCCAGTCGGTGAAGGCGCTGCTCTGGTCGAGCCCCCGGGTGATGGTCACCTCGCCGGCCTTCCGGGCCCCGGGGATCTTGCGGATGATCAGCTCGCCGGTGGGGGTCACCGACTTGACCTCGATCGAGTCCAGCTCGACGGTCAGGCCGCTGACCTCCTGCACCAGCTCCACCTGGATGCCGCCCAGCTCCACCTGGAAGCTGTGCACGATGAGGGTGTCACCACTGGCCATCGTGGCCGCCTTTCGTCATGGTCGGTCCGGTCGTCGTACGCGGGGCCCGGCCCGGTCAGTCGCTGACCAGGCTGGTGCTGTCGGAGAACTGCGCCAGGCGGAAGACGACGAACTCGGCGGGCTTGACCGGGCAGATGCCGATCTCGCACACCACCTGACCCCGGTCGATCACCTCCGGGGGGTTGGTCTCGTGGTCGCACTTGACGTAGAAGGCCTCGGCCGCAGTCGCCCCGAACAGGGCACCCCGCCGCCACTCCTCGGTGAGGAAGGCGGCGATGTTGCGCCGGATGGTGCCCCACAGGCGCTGGTCGTTCGGCTCGAACACCACCCACTGCGTGCCGAGCAGGATGGACTCCTCGACGTAGTTGAACAGCCGCCGGACGTTGATGTAGCGCCAGGCCGGGTCCGAGGAGAGGGTCCGCGCGCCCCAGACCCGGACGCCGCGCCCGGGAAAGGCCCGGATGCAGTTGACCCCGATCGGGTTCAGCAGGTCCTGCTCCCCCTTGGTGACGTTGTTCTGCAGGTCGACGACGCCCCGGACCACCTCGTTGGCGGGCGCCTTGTGCACCCCCCGCTCGGTGTCGTTGCGGGACCAGAGGCCGGCCAGGTGGCCGCTGGGAGGCATGAACACCGCCCGTCCGGTGCTCGGGTCGAAGACCTTCACCCAGGGGTAGTAGAGGGCCGCGTACCGGGAGTCGTACCCGGCCTCGTCCTGCCGCCAGCCGCGCACCTGCTGGGCGGTCAGCTCCGGCGGCGGGTCGAGCAGGACCATCCGGTCACCCATCTGCTCGCAGTGCGAGATCAGGGCGAGCTGGGCGGCCTTGACCGCCTCCAGGTCGACGACCCCCTGCTGGTACGCCCCCATCAGGTCCGGCGCGGCGACCATGGTGATCTCGTCGATGGCCTCCAGCCCGGCCAGGCCGGTGCGGGAGTCGACGTCCCCGACGAACTCGTCGGCCGACAGGGTCGCCGGCAGGGCGTCGGCGGGTGCTGCGGACGGGGCCAGGGTGACCGTCTGGTTGGCTGGCCGGGCCAGGGAGCTGGCCGGGGTGGCCTCCTCCATGGTGATCAGCTTGGACCGCTCGCGGACCTGGTTGACCAGGGAGTTCTTGGCGCGCCGGAAGGAACCGTCGTACTCCTCGACCGGCTTGCCGTCGGAGTGGACGATCAGCCGGAACCGGTCCTCGCCGGCCCCCTCGCCCTCGACGTCGGCCACCTCCACGGTGACCTCGCCACCGGCGGCCGGCAGGGCGGCCACCCGGAACGTGCCGAGCGCCGACGGCTCACCGGCCGGCAGCGACTTCTGCGCGCCCCGGCCGCCGCTCTTGCGGCCGGCCGACGGGTCGCCGATCCGGACGACGTAGCAGACGCCGCCGCCGTTGGCGAAGTACCCGTACACCGCGTGCGCCAGGTAGGCGCCCTCGATCATCCCCCCGAAGAGCTGGACGTACTGGCTCCAGTTGGTGACCAGGGTCGGCGTGTGGAAGGGCCCCTTCTCGGCGAATCCCAGGAAGGCGGTGACCGCGGTGCCGACGCCCTCGATGGGACGCGAACCGCTCTGCACCTCCTCCACGTACACGCCTGGGGACAGGTACGTCGGCATGCAAGCTCCTCTGCCAGGTCGGCGGACGCTGGCCAGCCTGCTCGGCCGGGCAGCCGGCGGGAAGGTCCCTACGGACCGCGCAGGGGCAGACTCGCGCACCACAGGGGCAGTGGCCGCGCTCCTGGCCGGACGACCCTCGACCGACCGTCCGCACCGGGCCTACGATGGCCGTCGATGCCGACCTGCGGTCGAGGAGGTGCCCGGACGTGCGTCATCACCGGTCCGACCTGACATCGAGTCCCCAGGAGCGCCAGGCGCCGGCCCGGCCGGGCCCGGCCGCCGGCCGGCGGGCCGACGCCGTCGTACCGGGGCGGGCCGGCCCCGGGCGCAGCCCGCGGGAGGCCATCGCCCTACAGCGGACGGTGGGCAACCGCGCGGCGGCGGGAATGGTCGAGCAGGACCGGCACGAGCACGGCGCGGACTGCGGACACCCGCCGACCGAGCAGGTGCAGCGGTCGGTCGCCTCGGTGCTCGGCTCCGGCGGGCGGCCGTTGGACGACGCTACCCGGGGCGACATGGAGGCCCGGCTGGGGTCGGACTTCTCCGACGTGCGGATCCACGACGACTCGGCGGCCCGGGCGTCGGCGGCCGGGATCGGGGCGCGGGCGTACACCTCCGGCAGTCACGTGGTCCTCGGTGACGGGGGCACGGACCGGCACACCCTGGCACACGAGTTGACCCATGTGATCCAGCAGCGGTTGGGGCCGGTGCCCGGCACCGACAACGGGGCCGGGCTGCGGATCAGCGACCCGGGTGACCGGTTCGAGAGGGAGGCCGAGGCGAACGCCACTCGTGCCCTCGCCACCGACCCCGCGCCGCAGACGACGCAGGACACCATCGAGTCCGCCCCGCTGACGCCGCCGGGGGCGCAGACCCCGGTGCAGCGGACGCCGAAGGCGGACACGGACGAGACGACGACGTCGAGCAGCCGCAGGGAGCCGTACCCGAGCGGCGGAGGGCGCAGCACCCGTTCCAGCACCAGGAAGAAGGACCAGCCGGACCTGCCGGAGGCGAACCTCAACAGCCTGCGGCTGACCTTCAGGTCCGAGTACGAGGGTCCGGCCACGCAGGAACTGGAAGAGAAGCAGGACATCGGCTTCCACCAGGTCGCCACCCTGCACGCGCCGGAGAACCTGCCCCGCGACGTGGCTGCGATCTACGACTTCAGGCAGCAGGTCAAGGACAGCTTCGTCTACTACGAGCGCGTGGAGGACGACGGGGACTTCGAGAAGAAGGAGCAGCGTCCCAGCGCCTGGGCGCAGGACGGCCCCTACCAACCGGAGTACGACGAGGACCCGGAGGCGCTCACCGTCGGGAGCAACACCATCGAGTTCGACGACCATCCGGGATGGTCGGGCCGGGTGGCCATGACTCCCGGCTCCTGGCTCGCCAGGTACTCGGTCAGCTTCAGGTGGAAGATCAAACGCCGGGACGCCAGGGGCGGCACCTGGACCAGCCCGGCGGTCACCCACAACTTCACCTCCCCCTTCGCCCCCAACAACCCGGTGCAGTCCGCGCCGGTCACGGCGACTCCCGCCGGGAACACCGCCTGGGACGTCACGCTCACCTAGCGGGCCGGCGTCTACCGCCAGCCAGGGCGGGGACGTCAGGCTCGGCGGGCACGGGTGCCGTTCGGTGTGGCTGCCGGCAGGAGCAGGCGGCCCAGCTTGCGGTACTCGCGCTGGGCGGCCGTCATGACCATCGCCATGGTCACCGGCGTCCCGGCTGCGGCGGCCAGGTAGCCGGCGCTGACCGCGCAGGCCCGGATGCCGCCCCCGCTCAGCTCGAACGCGCGGGCGCAGTGGTCCAGGTCGACGTCGTCGGCGCGGGGCAGCTCGACGCCGAGGCAGCGGTCCCACAGTGCCCGCCGCTGCGCCACGTCCGGGATCGGGAAGTCCACGACGACGTCGAGCCGGCGCAGGAACGCCTCGTCCAGGTTGGCCCGCAGGTTTGTGGTGAGCACCGCCACCCCGTCGAACGACTCCATCCGCTGCAACAGGTACGCGCTCTCCAGGTTGGCGTACCGGTCGTGGGCGTCGCTGACCTCGGAGCGCTTGCCGAAGATGGCGTCGGCCTCGTCGAACAGCAGCACCCCGTTGACCCCGGCCGCCTCGGTGAAGATCCGTTCCAGGTTCTTCTCGGTCTGGCCGACGTACTTGTCGACCACCGTGGAGAGGTCCACCACGTACAGGTCGAGGCCCAGGTCGGCGGCGACCACCTCGGCGGACATGGTCTTGCCGGTGCCGGAGTCCCCGGCGAACAGGGCGGTCACCCCGCGCCCCCGCCCCCCGCCGGGGCGCAACCGCCACCCGCCCAGCACCTGGTCCCGGTGGCGTACCCGCAACGCCAGCTCGGTGAGCTGGTCCCGGGCCGGGGCCGGGAGGACCAGGTCGTCCCAGCCGACGGCGGGCTCCACCCGTCGGGCCAGCCTCGCCAGCGCCGCCGCGTTCTGCGAGCGCACCCCCGCCCGGACGTGCCGGGTGGTGACCCGGTCGGAACCGTCGAGGACGGCCTGCTGGGCCGCGGCGACCGCCGCCCGCCGCACCTGATCGGGTGCCAGCACGTACGCGGACAGCTCCCGCTCCGGGTCGACGTCGGCCGCCAGCCCCACCGAGCGTCCCGCCAGGGCGGCACGCCACAGCCGGATCCGCTCCGCCGCCCCGGCCGGGGCGGCGGTCACCAGCAGCGGGGACCGGTCGGCCCAGTACGGGTCCCAGCGCAGCCGGCCGGTGAGCAGCACCGGCACCGGCAGAGCGGTGAGCCGGTGCAGCAGCCGGGCATGGGCCGGGCCGGCCGCCGGGTCCAGGGTGTCGACCGGGCCGACGACCAGGCCCGCCCGGCGCAGCCGGGCCTCCCGCACCACGACGGCGAGGGCCTCCTCCGGCGTCGGGTCGACGCCCAGCGCGTCCAGGTCGAGGGCCAGGACCGACCAGCCGGCCGCGAGCAGGGCGGCGGTGGCCAGCTCGTCGGCCGCCCCGCCGGGCTCCTCGCGCAGGTAGACCAGCCGGTCACCGGCGCGCAGCGCCGCCGCCAGCCCGTCGGTGACCGGCTGCCGGTCCGCCGGCCGGGGCACCCGGCGGACCAGGCCGTCGGCACGCCCGTCGCCGCTGTCCTGCCCGAGGAGGTGGCTGGTGACCCGGTCCGGCACCCGCAGGCTCCGGGTCAGGAAGGGGCGGTCGTCCTCCTCGACGAGGAGCAGGCCGCCGGCCGTCAGCGGGCCGGTGCCGGCCAGTCGGGTCCGAGCCGCCCCGGTGACCGGGGAGACCCCGCACAGCCCCAGGGCCAGCCCGGTCGTCGCCCGCCGCCGGGTCACGTCGTCGTTGAGGTACCCGTAGAGCCGCTCGTACCGCTGGTCGAGGTCGGGCAGGAGCGCGATCAGCAGCAGTTCGACGTCCAACGGCGTCAGTGCGAAGTCCTCGGCCAACTCCCGCAGCGGCACCCGGCCACCCGCCGACCGGGCCCGGTCGGCCCACCGGTCGGCGGTCGCCACCGCCTCGGCCGCGATCTCGTCCGGGGCGGGTGGCGCCGGGTCGTCCACGAGCCGCCAGGCGTCCTCGTCGGAGACGTGCAGCCCCCGCAGCGGGTCGTCCGGGGCTGGGTCCGCGGCGCGCGCGGTGGCGACGGCCCGCCGGACGCGCTGCTCCACCAGGAACAGCCGGGCCCGCAGGTACGTCGTGCCCGGCGGTTCGGTCCGCTCGGGTTCCGGGGCCGTCCGGGCGTCTTCGCGTACGGCGGTCACCGGCGGCCGTCCCCGATCGACCCGCCGGTGCCCTGGCGTCGCTGCCGCTCGGCGGCGGTGCCCCGCGCCCGGCGTACCCCGATCGGGGTGGTGGTCTCCCCGGGGGCGGGGTCCGGGTGGCGCAGCCGCCGGGTCTCCGTCCCGGCGGGTGGCTGCTCCGCCGCTGTGTCGCCCGGGCGGCGGGCGCGGGGGCGGGCGGTCCGTCCGGGGCCGGCCCGGTGGTCGTCCGGGGCGGAGTCGGCCCGGGCGCCGGCGCGCAGCCGGAGCCCGTCGGTGACCGGCTGGGCCGCGAAGGCCGTGGACGCCGCGATCGGCGTGGTCACCACCAGGTCCAGCGACGGCTTCAGCGAGCCGCCGAGGGCGGACCAGATGTCGGCCAGCCCCCGGTCCCGCCTCGGCGGCACCGCGATGCTCATCGGCACGGTCAGCCCCAGGTCGGCGAGGCCGCCGACCAGCCGGCCCGGGGGCAGCACGTCGTGGGTGACCAGCCCGGCCAGCAGCACGGAGAGCAGCCGGTGCTCGTCCTGCGGCTGGGCGGTCCACGCGGTCACCAGGTACGACAGTGCGAAGTACCGGGGCGGCCGGTGCTCGGCGACGACCACGCCGTCCGCGTCGCACTCCTCGATCCGGCCCTCCCGGCGGTGCGCCATTTCCTCCCGCACGTCGTAGAGGAACAGGTTCACCGTCGGGGCGTTGCGCCGGGCCTCCCACTCCCGGGTCGGCGCGTCGAAGGCCAACTGCACGTCGGTGCCGGCGAGCAGCTCCTCGGTCAGCAGCGCGTGCAGCGCCTCGTCCACCTCGTTGATCATCGTCGTCGTCCCCTCACCAGCCACGACCGAGCAGGCCGGGCGGCTGTTGGGCGGGCATGACCACCCGGAAGGCGGTGCGGACCGGGCCGAACCCCGGGCCGATGGCCAGGACCTTCCGGGGGCCGAGCTGGTCGCGCGGCACCACCAGGAGCTGGGCCGCGAACGTGCCGTCGGCCGCCGGCACGGCCGGGTTCGCCGCCACGGTGAGGCCGACGTCCCAGGCCAGCCGCACCGGCACGCCGGGCGGGAAGTCGGTGCCCCGGACCGAGGTGACGAAGCCCGGCGGCCCGATGTCCGGGACGGCCACGATCCGGGGCTGCACCACCCGGAACGGCGCCTGGGCGGTGTCGGCCAGCCCGCCGTCGCCGGCCACCGCGCCACGGACCGTCGTCGCCGTCGCCGCGGTCGGGGCCAGCACGAAAGTCAGCGTCCGGCGGGCACCCGGGGCCAGGTCGGACACCGCGCAGGAGGTCGCGGCGCAGCCCGTCGGGCGGGTACGGACCGGCACCCGGGCCGGCAGCACGGGGGTGATCCGGACCCCGGTCACGCCCTGGCCGCCGGTGTTGCGGACGGTGTAGGTGACCGTGACCAGCCCGCCCACGTACCCGGGGGTGGGGTTGACCGTCACCGTGATCTCCAGGCCGGGCGGGGCCGGGCGGGTCGGCGTCGGCGTCGGGGTCGCCGGCGGGGTGGTCGTCGGCACGGGAACCGGGGTGACGGTCACCGGCACGGACGCCTCGTTGTCCGAGGGCCGGGCGTCGGCCGTCCAGCCCCCGACCGACCAGGCCAGCGGGTACGTCCCGGCGGTCACCCCGGTCAGCTCGACGCGCACCCGGACGGTGTTGCCCAACCCGACGGCGCCCAGGTCGCAGCCGGGCGGGTCGACCTGGCAGGAGCCCACCTCCGGCTCCAGGGCGGTGACCTCGACGCCGTCCGGTACCCGCAGGTCGAGGCGGACGTTCGTGGCCGGGGTCGGCCCCCGGTCGGTGACCGTCAGGGTCAGGGTGGTCCGCTCGCCGACCCGCACCGGCGCCGGTGGCTCCAGGACCGTCGTGGCCAGGTCCACCGACCTCTGCCAGGTCGGCTTCCGGTGCCGGCCGGGCAGCTCCCAGGTCAGCCCGTCCAGCACGCCGGTGTCGAAGTCGTACGTCTTGACGTACTCGGGGCTGGCCGGGTCGGTGTACCGGCGGGAGTTCAGGGCGAGTCGGTGCCCCTCCGGCGACCAGGCCACGTCCCTGGGCCGGTGCGGGCCGTCCGGCGGGGCGGTCAGCGGGCCGGCGCAGTCCGCGTCCGGGGTCTGCGGCGCCAGCACCTGGCAGTCGCCGCCGGCGGTGTCGGTGACGACCAGCCCGTCGGCGCCCCGCCCGAAGGCGATCCGGGTGCCGTCGGGAGAGAAGCTCGGGCCGTAGTCCGCCCCGGTGCACCCCGGGCAGCCCGCGGCGGTCAGGTCCCGCTGCCCGGTGCCGTCCCGAGCGTCGACCGTCCACACGTGGCTGTCCGCCGCCGCCCCCTCCGGCTGCCCCCGGACCAGCGCCAGCGCGGACCCGTCCGGCGACCACGCGGGCTGGCTGTCGGACCGGTCCGCGCCGGCCCCCGGTGGCACCGTGAGCAGGCGCTCCCCGGTGTCCACGTCGGCCACCGCCACCCGGCTCGGCCCGCCGGGGCCGGCCAGGGCGTACGCGACCCGGGTGCCGTCCGGGGACCAGACCGGGTCGGTCTCCAGGTCCGACTCGGCGCGGCCGGCGAGGGGAAGCGGCCGGGGGTTGCCGCCGTCGGCGTCGACCACCCAGAGGCGGGAGACCCGGCGGCCGGCCACAGTCTCGAACCGGTTCACCACGATCCGCCGGCCGTCCGGGGAGTAGTCGGGGCGGGCGGTCCAGGGGTCGCCGTCGACGGGCCGCCAGAGCCGGTCCGGGTCGGTCGCCGCGCCCGGGTCCTCCCGCAGGACGGTCAGTCCGAGGTCCCGGGGGTCGGTGGCGTCGGGGCGGATGTCCTGCAACGTCACCGTGTACCGATCCGGCGCGGTGGTCCGGCTGACCAGCAGGCGGGGCGGGCCGCCGCCCGGCGGGACGTACCAGGCGGGGTCGCCGACGAGACGGTCCTCGGCGAGGCGGAGCACCGCTTCGCAGGGGCACCAGTCGTCGCGCGGCACCCCGGTGTAGACCAGGTCGACCGCGCCCCGGGCGCCGTCGGTGCCGGTGGTCCGGCTGAGGAACGCCAGCGTGGCCCCGTCCGGCGACCAGCTCGGCCGGTGGCTCTCCCAGAGCTCGTCGAGCAGCAGCCGGTCGTCGCCCCCGGCGCTGTTCATCAGGTGGATCTGGCGCTCGTCCGGGCGCTGCGGCGCGGCCGTGTACGCGATCCGGTCGTGCGTCGGGTCCGGGTCCCAGGCGGGCTCCCCGGCCCCCTCCGGCCGGGCGGTCAGGGCGGTGACCGGCCCACCGTCTGCCGGCACGCGCCGGACCTGCGGCACGCCCGCGTCGTCGCGGCACTCGAACGCCAGGGCGGAGCCGTCCGGCGACCAGGTGGGCCGCCGGTTGTCGCCGGTGCCGTCGGTGGCCTGGCGCAGGCCGGTGCCGTCGGTGCCGATCACGAAGATGTCGCGCCAGCTACCGACACCCTCCCGGGTCAGCTCGAAGGCGATCCGACTGCCGTCCGGAGACACCGAGGGCGAACCGGCCACCTGCACCGGGTCGTCGGTCAGCCGGACCGGCTCCCCCGCACCGCGCCGCATCCACAGTTGGGCCAGCTCCGACTCCCGCCGGCTGACCCAGGCGACCACGTCCCCACCGGCGGACGCCTCGTCGTCGAAGTGCGCCGGCCCGCCGCCGAACAGCGGCACGGCCGTCGCCGTCGCCCCGGAGCCCTCGACCAGGCCGATGCTCCGGTGCCCGGTGCCCAGGTAGGCGACCCGCAGGTCGGTGACCGGCGGCGGGTCGGCCGGCTCGGCGGACGACATCCGGCCGGACGGGACGGCCAGCGCCCATGCGCCCAGCAACGCGGAGACCGCGGTGACGGCGGCGACGAGGGGGGACCTTCGGAAGGGACGCAATCGACACCTCGGCGGTGGGAGACGGCGGGCCGGGAGGGTGGCGGGCGGCCACGTCGCGCACGGCCCAGGCGGTCATCATCGACGCGGCGACGGCGTCCGGCACAGGGACCGCCGGCCAGGGACCGGGGCAGGATCCGCTTCGGTACGGGCAACGGACCCCGTCCCGACGGACGGGCCGCCGGGACGGGGCGCCCGGCTCAGATCAGGTCGTTCCGCAGCGCGTACGCCACCGCGTGGGCCCGGTTGCGCAGGTGCAGCCGGGTGGTCATGCCGTGCACGACGTTCTTCACGGTCCGCTCCGAGTAGGACAGCTTGGTGGCGATCTCCCTCGTCTCGAACCCGTCGGCGACCAGCCGCAGGACGTCGACCTCGCGGGCGCTCAGCCCGCCCAGGGTCAGTCCTCGGGGGTCGAGCACCTCCCGCTGGAGCCGACGCATCTGGTTCAGCAGCCGACCGAGCAGGTCGGCCGGGACGCTCCCCTCACCCCGGGCCGCCGAGAGGATCACCTCGACCAGGCGGGTGCCGGACGCCTCGCCCCGGCGTACCACCCCCACCACCCCACACTCGACGGCGGCCGACAGTTGGCCGTCGTCGAGTGTGGACGACACCAGGACCAGCCGGGTCTGCTCCCGGCGTAGCTGCCGCAGGGACTGCACCCTCTGTGGCGTCAGGCTGTCCACGACGACCAGGGTCACCGCCGCCTCGGCGGCCTCCGCCTCGGCCAGGACCCGGACCTCCGGGCGGCCCGTGAGCTGGCCCGTCACGCCTGTCCACGAGATCGGATCCGTCGCGTGCACGTAGACCGGTACCCGCTGCATCCTCGTCTCCTCACTCCCCGGCCGTCGGTCCGTGCGCCGGCGGCCGGGGAAGTATGCGTACCGTGTCTTCGCGTGTACTTAACGTCGCCCCGGCGGGCACATCTCTGCCCGCCGACGTACCCCGATGGCCCCTGACAACCCGGGAAACCGCTCCTACGCTCGGCCAGATGCGCGCATCGGCGAATCTGGCCAGCACCTCCGTGAGCGTCGCCCCCGGCGGCGAGATCGAGGTCCCGGTCACCGTGCGGAACGCCGGCGACACGGTCGAGGCGTACCGGTTCGAGGTCCTGGGTGTCCCGGACGAGTGGGTGACGGTGGAGCCGGCGTCCCTCACCCTCTACCCGGCCGGCTCGGGCACCGTCGTGGTCACCTTCCACCCGCCCCGGTCCGCCCGGGTGGACGCCGGGGACCGGCGCTTCGGGGTCCGGGTCGTCCCCTCCGAGTACCCGGACTCGGCCCTGGTGGAGGAGGGCGTCCTCACCGTCGAGCCGTTCTTCGAGCTGGCCGCGCAGGTGCAGCCACCGTCGCGGAGCGGGCTGCGCGGGGCCCGGTACCGGATCGACACCGACAACCTCGGCAACGTGACCGAACCGGTCGGCTTCGCCGCCGCCGAGGGCACCGACCAGGTGACGTTCGCACTGCCGGCCGAGCCGGTCGAGGTTCCCAACGGCACGCGCGCCGAGACCCGGCTGCGGGTCCGAGCCCGCCGGCTGCTCTGGTGGGGCGAGCCGAAGGAGTACCCGTTCACCGTCGAGGTGCGGCCCTCGGACGGCCGGGCCCGTGCCCTGGACGCCACGTTCGTCCAGCGCCCGGTGATCTCGGCCGGGCTGCTGAAGCTGCTCGCGGCGCTGCTGGCCCTGCTCCTGGCGCTGGCCGCGATCTGGTTCGGGCTGCTGCGCCCGCAGGTGAAGACCGCCGCCCGGGAGGCGGTGGAGGCGGAGAAGGCCCGGCAGGTCGCGCAGGGCGAGGCGGTGCCGACCACAGCGCCGAACCCGGTTCCCCCGACCGCCTCGCCGGCCGCGCCGGGCGGTGGCGCACCCGGCGGCGGTACGACCGACGGGGGCGGGGTCGGCGGTCCCGCCGGGGGCCCCGGCGGTGAGCAGTTCTCCGTCGCCGTCACCTTCCGCACCAGCCCCAACGGGTCGGCGGAACGCAGCTACACCGTCCCCGAGGGGCGGACGTTCCTGCTGACCGACTTCCTGGTCGACAACGTGCAGGGCGACGAGGGCACACTGACGGTCACCGCCAACCGGGTGCGGGTGGTCACCTACGCCCTGGAGAACTTCCGCAACCAGGACTACCACTCGGTCACCCCCATCCGGGTCCCCGCCCGCGCGAAGGTGACCCTGACCGTGGCCTGCCGTCGCCCGGGCACCCCGGCCAACGCCCCCCGGGCCACCACCTGCCGCGAGTCGCTCTACCTCAACGGGGTGCTCACCAAGGCGCCGGAGGACTGACCCGATTCGCTGCGGGAAAGGCCGCCCGGGTCGTTGGTGTCCCACCCAGCTCGGTCCGTGCCTGCGCAGCGTTCCCGAGGACCGGGTCAGTAGCAGCCAGTTGCCGTTGAGGACCAGCGTCCGGGCTGACTACCGGTCCGGTGCCCCCCACCCGGACCAGTGCCCGCTGCAACGTGTTCACCCGGTGGCGCAGCCGGGACGGCAGCACCTGTTCGAGCTTGGCGAGCGCCCGTAGCGAGGTCTCCTCGATTCCCGTGACCGAGCCACCGGCCGCGGTCCGCAGCCCGACCGCCACCGCACGGCGGCGGCTCTCGCCACGCCGTCCGGTAGACGCAGGTTCAGGTGAGGTCGATGACCGGGCGCAGGAGGAGCCGGTCGACGTACCTGTCCTTCGAGTTGAGCCACAAGCCGAAGTTCGTGTCCCGGTAGGCCGTGGCCAAGGTCAGCCAGCCCAGGAAGAAGCCGCTACCGCCACAGGTCGCACCGCCACCATCACCGCCGCACACGATCGTGCGTTCACTGGTCCACTCGTGCCGGTATGGGTCCTGACCAATGGCGAGTCCCCACAGGTTCGCGTCCCGGTGCGGGCCGACCGGGTGATCATAGGGATAGCCGTCGTCACGGCTGTCGTCTCCCCACCGGAACAAGGTCGTGGCCCCCGCGCCGCAGGCGTACTCCCACTCATCCGGCGTTGCCGGCCGCAACCCCAGATCTGCCGCCTCACGCAGCGCGTCGTCGTACGACACCTGCCGCACGAGACGTGCGCTACGGACCTGGCCGCCCTCGTCGAATTCGATCCTTACGCCGCCGGAGCGTCGCATCGACATGGTCCCGCCGCCTCGTCGAACACCGGCCTCGGCGAGCAGCTCCTGCACGTGTGGATCGTCCGGGCTCAGGAAACTCACGCCCGCGTCCATGGCCTCGACGGCCACGAGCATCGCCGGAAGGTGCACCGTCCGCACCGGTGACATCATGCCGCTCAAGAACTCCGCGAGTTCCGGCAGCCCGTACTCGTCGGCGCTCTCCGCATAGCCGGCTGCCTGCCCGGGCGACGGCGCAAACCGGCCACCGTCGTAACCGAGCTGTACCCGCGCACCCGGCACCAGGGCGAATCGCTGGCCTTCCCGCTCGAACAACGCCACGCGGTGCGACCGGCCCGCGTACTCGCGCGGATAGACCTGCACCAGCTTCAGACCACACCGATCGGCGATCGACTGTGCGATCCGCCTGGCTGACTCGTCGGTACGATCCCGCCACTGCGCCACGGTGAGGTCGGCATGCGTCACGAGGGCATTGTCGAGCCATGATCGACGCTCCACAAGCTGCCCCGACTCGTGTCGGCAGACCGCCTACTGTGCTGGCCGCCGCATGGGCGAGGTGTAGGTGAGGCCGCCGTCGCCGTGTGTGACGTCCGGCTTGTCGGCCGGTGGTATCCGCAAAACGGTGAAGAAATGCGACACAAGGTGTCAGGTTTGGGGTCGAGCATGGTGTCACCGGTCCGCGTCGATGGTGGTCGTGGACCGGTGACACCACGGACAGATGAGGATCTCCATGCGCGAAACGCCAGAAGAGCTCAACGAGCTTCAGGCCCTCCTTGACACCTCCCTCTCCCGCTCCACCCCGCACCTCCGCTCGATCATCAACAGCGAGCGCAGCCTTACCGCCGAGCAGCTCACCCAGGTTCTCACCGGCATGTGCACCCTCGCCCTGGCCACCGTGACGGCGAAGGGCGAGCCGCGGATCAGCGGCGTGGACGGGCACTTCCTGCGCGGGAAGTGGCACTTCGGCACGGCGCGCGGCGCCGCCAAGGCACGCCACCTCGCCGTCCGGTCCGCCGCCAGCGCCGCGCACATGCGCGGTGAGGACCTGGGCGTGTTCACGCACGGCACGGTGGAGGTCCTCAACCCCCAGGACGGCGAGCCGGCCGAGGACTGGCCGGACCTGCTCGCGTACCTCAAGGACTTCTACGGCGAAGACGCCTTCGACTGGGACAACGACATCGCCTACTACCGGCTGCATCCGCACTGGATGACCGCCTACGCCCCCGACATCGCGAAGCTCACTGCGGCGTCCCAGTCCTGATCCGCAGCACAGGATCGCGTCGGCCCGGCCACGTGATGAGAGATCTGGCCACCGCAGCATCCGCGCCCCACCCCGAGCGGCGACTCCTACCGCGCCACCAAGATTCCCTCGCCCGTACGAGGGCGCGCCCGATCGGCGGCAGATCCGGCTGCCTGAAGCGCCACAAGACCGTCCCTCCGAATGATTCGAAGGACGTCCCACCGACGGTCAACGTGCCCGAGCGGTCTCGTACAGCACGGTGTCGAGCAGATCCACCATGCCCTGTTCGGCGACCCGGCTCGCTGGACCCCGCTCATCCTGCTGAACCACCTGCCGGACGACCGTCAGCGAGGGATCTCGGCCAATTGCCCACTCCGCGGCTTGCGCCTTGGAACAGTGCACATTCTCCACCGCAAAGCGCCAGATGCGGCAGGCGGTGAGGACCATGAAAGCCGCGTTTTCGGCGTCATCGGCGAGCGATCGCCAAGTCGTCAGCCAGTGCCTGCCACGGTCAACGACCCAGTCGACCGGAACGGGTGCGATCACCTCACGCGGCGGGGCCCCCTTGAGGGCACGCCCATCCGTACGTGCCATCGACAGATCGGCAAGCAAGTCGGGATCAGCGGTCACGCGGCGTTCCACCTCGAACCCGACAGCCGACACGTCGTGCCGACCGATGTACAGTTCCACGGGCACTGCCCGGGCCGGTACGCCGACGGCTTCGGGTGTCACGACGTGCAAGTCAACGCCCGCCGCAGTGCCGACATTCGCCCGGCGGACCACGCGCGTGAGGGCTTCGACCTGCGCATCGGCAAGGCCACCGTCGATGACGGCGAGCACATCGATGTCGCTGCGGCCGGGACGGAACCCACCGGCCGCCAGGGACCCGTGCAGGATCACCGACCGCGCCGCAGCACCGGCGATGTCGGCCAGGAGGTCGGCGAGGTGTTTCGCCGCGGTCAAGGCGGACAAGTCTTCGACGCTGGCCACGCCGGTAGTTCTACCAGGGGGCCCTCCGGCTGCCGCCGGCAAGGTCCGACACCCTGATCTCGGCAACACCGCGCAACGAGTGGCACGCCACGTTCGTCACGAACCGTGACACCTGGGGTTGACCCGATGTGACGGACAGGGTCGATACGTTGCGCTCAGACACCTGTGGCTCGGCGACCGATGGTCGCCGAGCCACAGGCGGGGTCATCCAGCTACCTCTCGACGAGGTGCACCGGAACACCGAACCCGTCGCGGCGCGCGAGTAGGTTGCTGATCGCCTCACGCTCCGGCTTCGATCCGTAGGTCACCTGGATCAGCGCACGGTCCTGGCCCCTGGGGCACGGCGAGCCCACCTCGACCGAGATTCCCTTGCCCAGCGCCGCGATGTCGGTGGCGAGGGACTCGCTTCTGGTCAACGCCGCGCTGGCCTCGGCGGCGGTCGGCAGTTCCTCGCAGGGCGGGTGGGTGTCAGTCGACGTTGGGAACACGCCGCCGAGAATCGCGGCCGAGCCGATGGCAATTGCCGCGACGACGCCAATCGCGATCTTGGGTAGCAGTGACATGGCAGGTCCTTCCGCCCTAGTGGGACTGATCGACGGGTTGCGCGACAGTTCGTCCGCCCCCGATCTCGTAGCGTGAACCGCAGGCCTCGATCATCTCGGGGTCGTGCGTGGACACGACTACCGTGCGGCCGACGGCGGCGAACTCCGCAAACAGAGCGATGACCTTCCGCCGGTTGGCGGCGTCGAGCGACGCGGTGGGCTCGTCGACGAACACGATCGCGGCTCGCTTGTAGCTGGCGCGGGCCAGCGCGAGCCGCTGCTTCTCACCGCCACTGAGGTGACTGACCGCCTCATCCTGCCGACCCGTCAGCCCGGTCTGATCGAGAACCTGTGCCAGCCGCTTCCGGTCGCCGGTGGCCCGCTTGCCCAGCAGGCTCGACTGCATCGTGACATTGAAGGCAACCGTCTCCTCGTCCATGATCCCGTAGTCCTGCAGGACGAATGCAGCGTGGTCACGCCAGAAGCGGCGCCGTGCCGCCGAGCCGTACCCCGTGACGTTCTTCCCATCGATCAGGATGCGGCCCCGGTCGACCGGAAGCAGCAGCCCGAGGCAGTGCAGCAGCGTGGTCTTCCCCGATCCGCTCGGGCCCACGAGGGCGGTCATCGTCCCGGGCTCGCAACGTAGGGACTCGCCATCGAGCACCGGCCGCCCGCCGAACGCCACGGAAACGGCCTCGGCCTCAATCAGCATGGAACTCCCATCAGATTCGACGTCTGCTGACGCCGGAGAAACACCAGTTCGCGGCCCACAGATGACTCAGCGGGACGACGAACATCCCGAACAACGCGGCCACCAGCAGGGCCCCTATGGAGTCGGGTCTCTGGACCAGCGCCACGAGGGACACGAGTGCCGCGCCGGCCAGCAACTCCTTGGACACCCGGCTCTGCAGGATCCGCGCCCACGGCCGGCCGGACAGCCGCAACGGAAAGTCGCGCTTCGCGCGCAGCAGGGCGGTGATCAGCGCGCTGATCGTGGCCGCGACCGTGAAGGCGACGACCAGGGCGGTGAGCGCGAGATTCATCAGCCAGACCACGTACGCCATGAACTGCGCCCGGAGGATCCCTTCCTCCGCGACGTAGACCACACTCAGGTCACCCCTGATCCCCCGGCCGGTCAGGGTCTCGGCGGAAATGCCTTCGCGCTCGATCATCGCCTGGGTGGCCGCCACGCCGGTGAACAGGATGTTCCTCGTCGAGACCATCGACGTCAGGTTCGAATCATCGAACGTCTGGTGCAGGGAGGGCATGACCGCGACGAGGACATCGTCGAGGAAGCTCAGACTCCCGCCGCCACCCTGGGCGACGGGCATCCGGAACCCGCCGGCGGGCCGCAGGTATCCGAACCCCGACAGGGTCTCTCCCCCGGAACGTCGGCTTCTCGACCACAGCGAGAGCGTCTCGCCGAACTCCCGGGAAAGCATGCCGCTCACCCGCTCGTACGGCACCGGCGTGAGCGCGCCCGGCGGCGCGTTCGTCGTCATCAGATCGAGCCACCGCCGGTTCACGAAGGTGACCGCCGAGTAGTCGCCGAGATCGCCTCCCCATGTCTCCTCCGAGAAGGTGTACGAGTACGCGATCGTCCCGGCCGATTCGCCGTCCCTGACCAGGTTTCCGATCCGGGATTCGAGACTGGTCATCTCGTCATCGTTCATCCCGAACTGGACCGCGACCTGATCCGCGAGGTTCTTCCACTGCGCCATCTCAGCGGCCGTGGCGGACGAGCTGCGGTACGCCGACCAGGCCGGCCCGGCCGCGCCCACCACCAGCAGGAACGTCAGCGCCTGGACGACCACGGCCGCCGAGCGAAGGCTCTTCACCGCGGGCTGCCGGGTGGCGAGCATGGTGGCGCTCGGCCAGGCGGAGGCCGACATGGCCAGGGCAACGAGCAGTGATACGGCGATGACCGCGACCTCCACACCGGCCAGCGCCTTGACGAAGACACCGACGTACAGCCAGCCACGAGAAAGGCCCACACAGACGGCGGCTGCGAGGGTGACAGCGGCCGCCGGAACGAGCAGTGCGGCCACGAACCCGCCCAGGTCCTGTGCCTGAATGCGCAACGTGGGGCAGCCGCCGAGCACCCGGAGCGCGCGGCTGCGCGCCTTCATCGACAGCCAGAACAGCGCCAGCGCCGCGATGAGGGCGAAAGCGGCCAGGACGGCCGCGGCGAAGCCGCCCTCCCGCATGGCGAACCAGAGACTGCCGGTCACGGACGCGTCGTTGCGGGCCACCCGTACGCCCGCGCTGCTCAGCCGGCTCTCCAACTCGGCGAGCCGAGCTGTGTCCCCGGTGATCAGGTAGGAGCCGTCGGGCGACGAGTTGGCCAGCCGGTCCCTGCCGACGACCCTTCCCGCGCCGGCGCCGCTGAACCAGCGGAACGTCGCGGGCAGGCTCCCGTCGTTGAGGGCCACGAAGATCCGCTCGTCGCTGACCCCAACCAGGTCCGGGGCGATCCTGACCAGCCCCAGGTTCCAGTCGGCATCCATCCGCGTCAGTGCCGCGAACGCTTCCCGGTCGCTGAACTGCGACTCGCCGAAGTCCAGGCCCAGCCGGCTCTGCGCGCCCACGGCCTGGGGAAAGTCCCGGTCGTGCAGATCGGTGACGATCACCGCCACCAGAGCCAGCAGGGTGAACAACGCTCCTGCGACCGCCATTACCACGCGCCTGTACAACGACCCTCCCGGGCGATCTTGGACACCATGGCGGAGGTGATGCCATCTGCCGCATCCAAACAACCACGTGGAGCGCGCCGGAACATCGGACCGTGGGCGGCATTGCAGGTCGCTCGTCGGCCCTGAGTCCGTCAGACCGTGGTCCGATACGGGTGCCCGGGAGGACCCCGCGCTTCGCACACCAACGCCACGGAACCTGGGAACGGTAGGCTCACGGCATGACCGAGAGCCGGCATCGCTCCCGTCGATCATGGTTGCTACTGCCGGCCGGTGCGCTGCTGGTCGCGATGACGGCCGTCCTCGCACTCGGGCTCACCTGGCCATTCGTCACCGTCCTGCTGCTCGGCTTCGCGGCGGTCTCCGCCTGGGCGATCGTCCGACTGCTGGTCGAGCGCGCCGAGCACGAGACGGTGATCGCGCGCCGCGACATCGCGGAGGCGGTGCTCGCGGAGCGCCTGCGCCTAGCCCGCGACCTGCACGACATCGTCTCCCACGGCCTGGGCATGATCACCGTGCGGGCGGCCGCCGCGGCGCACCTGCACGCCCGCAAGCCGGACGATCAAGCGCTGCTGGCCGCCATCGAGGACGTGGAGGCCATCAGCCGGAAGGCGACGGTCGAGCTGCGCCGCATGCTGGACGCGCTGCGGGAGGCCGACGACCGGCCCGCTCGCCACCCCACGGAGACCCTGGCGTCCCTGCCGGAGATCATCGAGGGCGCCCGCCGGGCCGGCCTGGACGTGGAGTTGACCCAGGAAGAGCTCGGCGCGGTGTCCCTGGGCGCCCAGGTGGCGATCTGCCGGGTCGTCCGCGAAGGGCTGGCCAACAGCGCGCGTTACGCTGGCTCGACCAGGGTCGACGTCCGCCTGGCGCGGACCCCGGAGGCAGTCAGTGTGACCATCGACGACGACGGGCCGAACCAGGGCTGGGCCGTCCGGCCAGGCGCCGGGCACGGCCTCATCGGGCTGCGGGAACGGGTGAAAAGCCTGGGTGGGACCCTGACGGCGGAGCCTCGCGCAAAGGGGCACGGGGATCGTGTGGGGTTCCGTCTCGAGGCCATCATTCCCGAGGGAGCGGTGTGAGCGGATCCCACCGGCCCTTGCGGGTCGTTCTCGTCGACGACGAACCCCTACTCCGGCGAAGCCTCGCGATGATCATCGACGCCGAGCCCGATCTCGCTGTGGTCGGAGAGGCCGGCGACGGAATGGAGGCGATCGCCGCGGCCGAGGCCACGGTGCCCGACGTGGTGCTCATGGACATCAGGATGCCGCGGCTCGACGGCATCGAGGCGACCCGGGGCATCTGCCGGCTGCCGGAGCTCGGGCACACCCGAGTGCTGGTCCTGAGCATGTTCGACCTCGACGAGCACGTCTTCCACGCACTCCGTGCCGGAGCCAGTGGCTTCCTGCTGAAGGACAGCCGGCCCGACGATCTACTCGACGCCATCAGGCGTACGCACAACGGCGAATCGCTCTTCGCCCCGTCGATCCTGGCGCGCCTGGTCGAGCACTACGTCCGCAAGCAGCACACCGGCCCTGCCGGTCCCGTGCAATCCCTGCTCGACCAGCTGACCGCCCGGGAGACCGAGGTACTCGGCCTCATCGGGCAGGGTCTGTCCAACGACGAAATCGCCGGGCACCTCACCATCGCCGTCAAGACCGTCAAGTCCCACATCTCACATCTGCTGAACAAACTCGGGGCCCGCGACCGGGTGCAACTCGTAATCGCCGCGTACAACGTTGGCCTTGTGAATCCCGTGCCCGCCCCCGTACGTGACCGGCGGCCTTGACACGTCTCGTCACCACGCTCCGCCCTTACGGAGATCATGGCGGTGCCGTGATTCGTCCGGGCCGTCGCCGAACGTCGATATCGATGACCATTCTTGGCGGCAGCAATTCGTCGATCGTCGGAGTTGCCGCGGTGACACCACTTGCGAGCCATCACCGCCTCCGCTAAACAGGGGTCAGTAGGGGAAAGCGCCGCTACGACGACCAGTGTGATCCACCAACATGGATGGAGGCGCCTCGATGGCGTTGATCCCGGCGGCTGGCGGCGGTTGTGGCGATTCGTCGACGCCCTCACCGTCGATCCGGTCTCCGAGGCCGACCAATTCCGACGTCGAGTGGGACAGCTTCGACCCCCAGGCATACGTCCGGCACAACTATGCGGTGCTGCGTGCCGACGATCGTGAAATCCTCCGCCGGACCAGGGACTTCTTCGCCGAGACGACACTCTCCGACGCGTGCTGTGTCGACGTCGGGTCGGGGGCGAACCTCTACCCGGCGCTGTCGCTGCTGCCGATCGCGCGCACGCTCGACCTGTGTGAATGGTCGGCGTCAAACGTGCGCTGGCTGAGCACGCAGATCGCCAGCTACGACGAGCTCTGGGATCCGTACTGGCAGGTGTGCGCGGAGCACCCGGCGTACTCGGCGGTGACCGACCCACGGGGCCGGCTGGCTCAGGTGGGCCGGGTGCTGCGGGCCAGTGTCTTCGACCTGCCCAGGCGTGCCTGGGACGCCGGCACGATGTTCTTCGTGGCCTGCTCCATATCGGCCGACCAGGCGGAAGCCGAGCACGCCATCGGCAGCTTCCTGCACGCGCTGCGGCCCGGCTCGCCCTTCGTCGTGGCGGTCATGCTCGGTTCCCGCGGCTACCATGTCGGCGAGCGCCTGTTCCCGGCCGTGGCGCTGCAGCGCGCCGAGGTGGTGGCCAGCATCGCGACCAGCGCGTACGACCTGGACGTCCACGAGGTCCGGCCCCGGACGCCGCTGCGGGACGGATATCTGAGCATGCTGCTGGCCACCGGCCGCAGCCGCGGTTAGGGCCTCGCGTCAGTCGCCGGCCTTCGTCCGGCGGGCGCCGGCGGGCCAGAGGATCGTGATCGGGACACCCTGCTGCCGCGCCCAGTCGACGGTCCGGTCGGTCGCCGCCGCGTGGCAGCCCGGATCACCGTCCCAGACCGCCACCAGTCGCTGCACCCGTCGCACCAGCTCCCGGTTGGCGGCCACGTAGGCGGCCGTGCCGGAGCGGTCGTAGCCGGGGTGGACGACCGCCGCCGCCCGAGCGAGCAGTTCGTCGAAGGTCGCTCGGTTCTCCGGGGCGATCACGGCGGTGCGGTAGTCGCGGGCGGGTAGGACCACCTCGTACGTGCCGCCCATGTCCAGTAGCGTGCGCGCGAAGACCTGGTCGGCGCCGGCGGCCAGGCAGGTGACGCCGTGCACCGGACGGTCGCTGATCCGGCGCAACTCGGCGCGGAGCGCGTCGGCGACGAGCAACTCGGTGTCGCGGGTCAGGTTGATGTGCCCGGCTATGCCGACGCGCACCGGTGCGGGTTCAGTCGGCATCCCCCGGTCCTTCCCGCTGCTTGGGCACCGCGGGCGCCAGCCGGATCAGCTCGAACCCGCTGTCGGAGAGCACGTCGGGCAGGGCCCGGATCTCCGCGCGGTTCTGCTCCTGGACGTCGAGGGGCAGCTCGTCCCATGGCCGCAGGGCGGGATGCCGTCGCCGGACGTCGTCGCGGAACTCGCCGTGCGTCCAGCCCTCCCCGCGCCGTTCCCGGCACCACCGTTCGTGCTCTAGGCGGGCGAGTTCCTCGATCCGGTCGTCGATGGCCTCTCCGGCGGCGGAAGCGTCGCCGGTGCCGCCGCGCCGGGGCGCCACGACGCACCCGAGGTTACGCAGCTTGGCGGCGATGTCCTGGACGTGGGCCCGGTTGGCCCGTCGCAGCGACTCGGGCAGTCGCGACCAGCCCACCATCGCCGGCGCGCCGCCGGGGCGCACCCCGGCACGCTGCTGTGCCTGGAGGTACCGCTCGTGGATCAGCCGGGCCAGCCGCTCGGTGAGGTCCTCGGCGATCAGCCGGGCATCGCAGGCGTGAGTCAACACCGGATAGAGGCGGAGCTTGCCGTGTACTTCGTCGAGCAGATCGTGGCGGGCATCGCCGTGGAAGGCGGCGGCAAGCGCTGCCTGCCGGTAGACCGGTACGAAGACCGAACTCTCCGCGCTCTGCCAGAGGGCGGGCGTGTCCAGCACGAACTGCAGCCCGTTGGTCTCGTCCGGGGCGCAGATGTAGATGCGGTCGTAGCGGCGGCGGTCGAGCCGGTCGAACCTCGCGAGCCGGTCGAGCTCCAGATCGTACGCGGTGATCTCGCAGGCGGCGGTCAGGAACGGATAGCGGGACGCCACGGCGGCGAGTTCGGTGCTGGCGTCCGGGGCCGCCAGGTCCACCCGCAGCGGGGGCGGCAGGTGGCCGGTTGTGGTGCCGGCCAGGCGTGCCCGCCAGTGCCGGGCGGTTTCCACCAGGAGGGTCCGGCGGAAGCTGCCGGTGCCGGCGATGAGCACCCTGGCGGGCCGGCCACTGGGGCGCGGCAGCGGGTGGTGTCGGTGCAGTGCGCGGGCCGCGACGTCGTCGACGTGGAAGTAGTCCAGCCGCAGCCGGCTGAATCCGACGGCGCCGAGTCGTCGGGCCTGCAGGGACAGGCACATCTCGGAGTCGTGGACCAGTACGTAGACGCGGGGTGGTTGCCGGCGGTCCTGGATGAGGCGGCTGGCGGTGTTGGCGATCGCGTGGTTGCGGTCGTCGTCCTCGCTGCACACGTAGACGGTGTGGGCCCGGGACAGGCCGGCGCCGCGCAACACCGCGGGGCTGGCCGGGTCGCCGATGACACCGAGATAGCGGCGTAGGCGGTACTCCAGCGGTCCGAACGGCACGGAGCGCACCACGACCACGCGTTCGCCGTCGGCGAAGAGCCGGTCGGCGAGCATGTGGGCGAACTGGGAGTCGCCGCAGACCAGGACGTGGTTGCGGGCCCGCCGGGCCCGCAGGCGGCGACTCTCGGCGGCCAGCAGCAGCCGGCTTGCCTCGGCCACGGCGAGCAGGGTGAACAGCGGGGCGGCGAACCGCGCGACCTGCAGTTGCCACGGGTACGGCCCGGCGTCCTGGAAGGGTTCGGCGCCGAGAACGAAGAGCTGCAAATCGTAGTAGAACACGTCATACGGATTGTGCGCGGTGTCAGGCCGGGACTCAAGCAGGCGCTCGAAGCCGACGTAGCCGAGGATGAAGGCGCCCAGTCCGATGAATCCGAACACGACTCGCAGCCACCATACGGCCAGGCGGGACGAGCCAGCGGCCGGGTCTGTCATGAGCCACATGGTATTTGACGGGATCGATACAACCGGGTTCGGCGCGTACAATCCGACGCCCCCGCCCTGTTCATCGGCGACGCCACCGACGCCGGCCGGGCGGGCGGTCTGGCCCGGTCACGGGAAGTCGTCGGGCCCGGTGTCAGGCAGCGCGGCAAGCAGTTGCCCGGCCAGCCGCCGTACGGTGCCGTCGTCCTCCTGGTGGGCGAGCCGCAGGAGCACCTCGCGGGTGCGGATGTCGCCACAGTAGTGCCGGGTCAGCGTGAGCAGCGCGGTGCGCCGGATCTCCCAGTCGTTGTCGTCCGCCAGCCGTAGCAGCAGGTCCGGGTCGGCCAGCGTGGCTCCCAGCTGTTCCACGGCCCGGCGCCGGACCTCGAGGGCCGGGTCGTCGCGGACCAACCCCACCAGCAGCACCCGGACCTCCGGGTCCGCCCCGAAGTACGTACCGAGCGCGGCGGCGATGCGTGCGCGGATCGCCGGGTCCTGGTCAGCCAGGCGGCGCATCAGCCGCAGGGTCACCGCCATGGACGCCGACCCCTGCTCGGTCAGGCAGCGCACCGCCGCGTCGAACACCGTGGGGTCGGTGTCCGACTCGACGCACTCCAGCAGCACGTCGGTCACCACGTCGGGGCTCCCGTGCTTGCAGAGAGCCTGCACGGCGGCCAGTCGGATGCCGACGTAGCTGTCCCGGCGGGCCCGCCGGGACAGCGTCTCCACCAGGCCGTCGGTCTCGCCGTACCGGGCCAGCGCCTGGGCGGCCGCGCGCAGCACGTTCGGGTCCGGGTCCCGGCCTGTCTGTTCGGCCAGGCACGCCAGCACCTCAGGGCCGGGCGGGTCGGGCGAGGCGGCGAGGCGGGCCAGGCGGAGGGTGACCCGTAACCGGACGATCGGGTCCCGCTCCTGGGAGGCGCGGCTGATGAGCAGATCGCGAGTCGCCTCGCCGCGCGGCGGACGGGCGGTGAGCAGGTCGACCGCGGCGAGCCGGACGCTGGCGGTCGGATCGCGGCGAGCTCGTTCCAGCAGCAGTTCTCCGGTCCGGTGGTCCGGGTACGCCTCGGCCAGCGCGCGCACCGCGGCGAGGCGAACCGTCGCGTCCTCGTCGGCACGAGCCGCGTGCCTGGCCACGTTCCATCCGGTGTCGTCGGCGCGGTCCCGGTCGATCAGCGCGGCCACGGCGGCGGCCCGCACCGCGGCGTCCTCGTCCTGCTCGATCCGATCGATCAACCGGGCGCGGCAGCGCCCCTCCGGGTCAGCTACGAGCGCCAGCCGCTGCACGGCCACCGCGCGGATCCGCGCGGAGGTGTCGGAGCCGGCCAGCTTCAGCAACAGCTCGGTGCTCCCCGGGCTGGACTGCCCGGGCAGCAGCTCGGTCACTACGCAACGCCGTACCTCGTCCGGGGCGTCGCCGGTCACCCGCTGCAGTGCCCCCGCGCGGGCGGTCTCGGCGTGATCCGGCAGGGTCAGCAGCCCTTTCAGCGCGCACTGCACCACGCCGGGGTCGGTGTCGGTGGTCAGCAACCGCTGCAGTGTCCCAGCTGCGTCCGGCAGGGTGGCGCAGCGCGTGGCGAGCACTTCGGCGGCGGCCCGCCGCACCGCGGCGGCGGGGTCCTCGGTGGCCCTGGCCAGCACCTGGCGGGCGTCCTCGGCCAGCTCGGTCCGGCCGCCGAGGGACTGCACGGCCAACGCACGCACCGCGACATCGGGTGAGTCGGCGAGGTCGCGCGGCACGTCGACGTAATCGGCGTCGGCGCCGAAGTGCGCAACCAGCGCGCGTACGGCGGCCTGCCGCACCGCGGTGGAGACCTCGACCTGCGCCTGGGCGAGCAGCAGGTCCCGGCATCGGCGGCGGCTGCGGCCGGTGACGTCCAGCCGCCCGGCGGTCTCGGCCAGTCCCGCGACCAGGGTGAGGTGGGCCTGCCTCTCGCGGCCCTGCCCGAGCTCCCGGACCAGCAGTTGCGTCAACTCCTCGTCGGCGGTGGAGAGCACCACGGCGATCCGGGTGGCGAACGCGGAGCCGGAGCGCCAACTGCTCCGCACTCCGCGACGGCGGTACCACTGCAGGAAGGCGTCGCGGCCGGGCCAGCTGGGCCCGAGCACCCGGATCGAGGAGAGCAGTTCCTGCTCGGTGAGTTCCACCAGGTTGGGGTCGTCGGCGGAGATGCCGTGTTCGATCAGCCGCACGACCTGGCACAGCACCGCGTCGCCCGCGCCGGCCAGCTCGACGGGCTGCGCCGCCTCGGCGACGCACTGCGCGGCCAGCACCAGGTGCCACGGCGGGCCGGCCAAATTCAGCGGTGGCCAGGGCCGGTTGGCCTCGGTGGCGAGCAGGGTGATCAGGTCATTGGCGGCCCGGGCGGGCAGGTCGCTGGCGACCAGCCGGAGCACCTCCCGCCAGGACGGGTCGGCCCAGTGTTCGCGGAACAGCACGCGCAGTCGGTCGAGGCCCCAGGCGTCCGGATCGTGCTCGAACCTGTCCACGATCTCCTCAGCGCAGAAGAACTCCAGGAACGTGCGGTGCACGAACCCGAACAGCCGCAATCCGTACCGCTCCAGGATGAAGCTTCGCTGCCGCAATTGGTCGATCATCGAGTAGGCCAGGGTGAACGCCCGCTCGTTGTCAAAACCGTAGAAGGCGACGAGGTGGTCCCGGAAGATACGCGCCAATTCATCGGATTCTACGTAGTTTCCGGCCGGACCGGACTCCCGACTCTGCATTTGGTACGCCAGGTGGCGCACCAGCCGGCGCTTCGCCTGCAGATCCAGCTGCGGCACGTCGCCGTGGCTCTCCCGCAGTTGTTTGGTCACGTCCCACTCGGAGATCAGTACGTCGGTGACGTGCTCGTAGAGCCGGCGCCGATTGCGGGGCAGCGGGTGGCCCCGGCCGACGATCGCCATGAGCATCAGCAGCAACGGGTTGCCGGCGATCTCGTGCATCTCCCGGGAACTGTGCACCACGTCGAGAATCTGTCGCCGCTGCCGGTCCGCCTCCGCCGCCGGTGTGGGCATCACGTAGCGGTACCAGTTGCCGAGGAACCGGGCGATCCGCTCGTCGTCGAGATCCTCCAGGGTGAAGTGGTCGAAGCCGGCGTTGGCGAAGGTGTGCCGCAGGTATCCGGCCGCCCGCGAGGTGACAACCGTCCGCACCCCCGGGTACTCGCTGACGAACGCGCCGATCTGGGCGGCCACCTCCTCCCGCTGCACCGGGTCGAACACCTCGTCCAGGCCGTCGAAGAGGAACAGCGCCCGGCCGCCCTGGTGCAGGTACGCCTTCAGCACGTCCTGGTCGATCCCCCCGGCCAGCCCCTGCTGGTGGCGGTGCCCGACGTAGTCCAGCAGGCCGTCGCACCGCCCGTCGCCGCAGTGCGCGGCATAGGACCGCAGTTCGATCAGGACGGGCAGGTATCCGTCCAGCGCCGCCAGCCGGGGCTCGGAGCATTTCCCGGCCAGCGCCAGCGCCAGGTACCGCGCGGCCGCCGACTTGCCGGAGCCGGGATCGCCGAGCAGCACGATCGACCGCCGGCCCTGATCGCACACCACGTCGAACAACACCAGCGCGTCCTTGGCGGCGTACTCCTCCCAGAGCCGCTCGACCTCTTCCGGGTTGACCACCCCGGGCAGCCCGCGGGCACTGCCGTCCGCCGCGGAGCCCGCCCAGCGCCACCAGGCCAGCGGCATTTCCGGCCGGGTGTCCTCGTGGACCCGGGGTTCCACGAACACCTCCGACAACCCGACCCTGAGGTAGCCGATGGTGGGGCGGGGCGAGACCGCGTCCAGCGGAACGGCCTCGTAACTCAGCGCCAGTTGTTTGTAGTACTGGCTGCGCACGGCCTCCGGCAGGTGGGTGTCCGGGTCGGCGGGCTCGCGGGCCGGGGACCGCCCGCTACGTACCTCGGCCAGTGCCACGGTCACCTTGGCGGCGAGGTCGTCCACCGAAGAGAAGAAGGCACAGAGGTGGCGCTCCTTGAGCTCCCGGCGCAGCGCGACGACCTGCTGCCAGTCAGCGTCCCGGTCGATCATGTGAACCGGCCAGGGCGTGTCCTCTGCGAGCAGGAAGATCAGGCAGGGTTTGCCGGCGGCGAGGGCCTCGCGGTACTCCAGTTCGGTGATGGAGGACCCCTGGCCGGGCGGGCGGAACCCGTACCGCCAGGCGAACAGCCCCACGTAGAGATCGCACCGGCGCACGTCGGTCAGGCAGCGTTCCAGCGGCGGCCGGATGTCGGCGCTGTACGCCTCCATGGCCACGTCCTCGATTTCCAGACGGCGTGCCACGACGTGGACGGCAGCGCGATATTCCAGCAGGTCCTTTTGGGTGGCCGAAATGTAGACCTTCATGGGACGGCAAACTCCAGGGAGTGGCTGGCGACCGCACCATTCAAAATATCAGTTGCTGTCACATCCCTCTGACCCGCGAATGCTCGCCACCTCTACCGCTTGGGAATCCCATCAACCGTGGGCCTATGATGGCCGCCAGAACAGTTGCGGATCCGGACAAGCCGAATCCCGCGCTCGGCGGGGTTCCGGCAAATCCACACAAATCCGTGTCGGTGCGGGTCACGGCGGCGGGCATCAATCATCATGGGACCGCAGTCCGCGGGCGACCGCGGACCGGTGGCGGCGATGCGGAGGAAGCCATGCTCACGGTGGGTGAGGTGCACACCAGCCTGCTGCAGCACAGCACGGCACTGTCCCAGGAGCAGAGCTCCGAGGTGCTCAGCCTGATCGAGGGCGAGAGGGTGTTGACCTCCCGGCGCCCGTCGCTCTACGCGGTGTCACCGGACGTCCGCACCGGAGTGGACTGCTGGCTACCCAGCGCCAGGCAGCGCCAGCTACGCGGGGTGGGCGCGGTGGTCACCCGGGCCATCATCACCGGCGGCCGGATCGTACAGGCGTCCTCGGTCATCCAGGTCGTCGACGGAAAGCGCCGCCAACCCTGGTCGCACTACCTGGCCAATCCCGGCGTCCTGGAGACGGTCGGCAAGTTGGACGCCGCGGACCTGATCGCGGGCTTCCTGCACGGCAACAACGCGGACGTGCTCAACCTCGAGGCGATCACCGGCCGGGTGATCGACGGTGTGCAGATGTCCGACCTGCTGGACCGGCGCCCGCCGCTGCGCGCGGCGCGTACCCGGCTGCGCTGGACCACGCGGGTCAACCAGGGGCCGGACCGAGAGGTCTCGGCCGTGATCACCGTGGACTCCCCCACGCTGCGTACGGTCGAACTCGTGGTCGACCCGCAGGACGTGCCGGCCGCCGTGGCCGGCCTCTGCGAAGATCTCGCGCTGCACGACTGGCTACTCACCATGCTCTCCTCCCTCATGGAGGCCGCGGTCACCCGGCCGGCCGCCGGGCAGGAGCACATCGAGCGGCTGCGCCCGGTGCTGGAACACCTGCTGCACCTGTGGCTGCCGGGCGCTCGGGTCCATCCGCGGCTGCGGCCGATCTGGGACCGGCTGGAACAGGTGCCCGGTTTCAGCCGGCAGTGGAAGTCGTCGGTCAACTGGATCCGGGACCAGATCAGCGTGAGCAACATGACCCTGCTGCGCGACCTGGCCGACCGGATGGCGGTCAACCAGCCCTGCCGGCGCTGAGCGCGCGCTCACTCGCCGACGAACACGTAGCTCAACCGGTCGACCAACTCGCTGGGCAGTCGCAGGCCCTCCCCGCCGGCGCGCTGGGCGACCTGCTGCGCGACAGCCGGCGGTACCGCCACCTGGCCGAGGATGGTCCGTACGGCCAACTCCACCGGCAGGTACTGGATGTCCATCAGGGTCAGCGTGCGGTACGCGCAGAACGGCGCCGCGCTCGGGTTGAGCTGGAGGATCGCCGGCAGCTCATCCCAGGTGGTGGGCAGCTCCCCGGTGAGCCGGCACGGCTGCCGGATCGTCTCGCCCCGGTGCCGTAGCACGCCGAGGCGGGTCAACTGCCACACCGAGGCGAGCAGCGCGCACGCCCACACCCGGGTCTGCGGCTCGCCGGACCACAACTCGATGTCGACGAAGATGGAATGCTGGGGATCGCCGGACTGTACCGGCGGGGACCACGGCCGGGGCAGGGTCATCGCCGGGGCGTCGACATGCCCGGGCGACCGCTTGCCGTTGGAGAGCCAGCCCGACTCGCTCAGCGGTGGGCGGCTGCCGGTGGTGTGCCGGGGCGGTTCCACCACCAGTGTGTCGACCACCAACTGGGCCAGATCGAGCCCGTCGTGACGGGCGAAGCTGGACTCCCGGGCGACGTAGTCCAGCACCAGTCCGTGCTCCGCTGCGGCGCTCTGCACCTGCGGGATCACCTCGTGTGGCGTACCGAAACGGTGGAAGTAGTCGTCCACCATGAAGCAGGTGCTGATCCGCGGTTGGCGGTTCGGCGGCAGCCCCTGCCGGGCCAGGGCCGGGACGGCGCTCGACCAGGTTGCGATCCGCTCGAACTTACGGCGCAGCTCCTGACACCCGTCGCCGAAGTCCTCCGCGTAGAAGTGCCCCAACTCCACCGACAGGTGCGAGTACGCCACGCTCTCTGTACGACGCACCGCAGCTGCCTCCTGGAACCTGATGTCCACGCTGATCACACAATCTCCCACGCCGTCTCGTCGAAGAGCTTCTCGGTCAGATCAACGAAGGCGTCCACGGTCTTCACGTTCGCGATCTTGCTTTGCACGTCGTGGTCCGAGATGAGCTGCTCCCGCCACTGCAGCAGAGGATCCAGCGGCACCGCGCCGAGCAGCGTGGTGCGCCCGACGCCCCGCCGTCGGGCCAGCTCCGACAGCTCCGCGTCGCACTTACGCAGGAAAGCCTGCTGCGCGAGGTCGAGGTGGCCGACCTCGGGGCCTCGTGGATCGATCACCGCCGTACGGATGAACCGCAGTGACTCGCGCAGCCGGTCCGGCTCGTGGCCGTACTCCTTGCCCATCGCCACGATCCCACCCGCCTCGAAGGCCAGGTCCGAGGCCGCGGTGACGTGCTGGGGAGTCCACCGGTGGAAGACCAGCCAGCGAACCGTGACCTTGCGCAGGGTCGGGGTGGCGGTCGCGGCCAGCGCGATCTGGCTGGCGTACGACCGGCCGGCGCTGAGATCCACCAGGGTGAGGTCGAACTCCTCTTCGAGCCGAAGGAAGAGTTCGGCGCAGCGCTTGGCGATGTCGTTGGTGAAACCGAACTCGCTGCCGTTGCGCTGCCCGGGCAGGAGCACCAGCGGACCGGACCCGGTGGGCCGCTGGCGCAGGCTGGCCCGCTCCGAGGTGCCCCAGACGTCCAACTGCTCCGGAGACGGGATCTCCCCCCGCAGGTACCGGTGCAGCCCGCCACCGTTGGGCCCAGCGCCCTCCACGCCGTTGACCGCCTGCGGGATCTGGAACGTGATGCCGGCCGTCGGCGAGCCGAAATCGTAGTCGAGGTAGCAGGTGGGGCGGCCGGACAGCGCGCTGCGGTAGGCGATGTTCGCCGCGGTCACCGAACGCCCGGTGCCGCCCTTGTGTGACGTGACGAAGACCAGCATTCAGATCCCCTCGCTGGCTTTCTGCTGCCCGGTGGCGATGTCGTTGAGCAGCAGCAGCAGGGTGTTTGCCAGGGCCGCTGCGGTGCCAGGGCGTTCGTCCACCACCAGTTGCGCCCGGCGCAGGCTGGCCCGGATGCTGCGCATGCTGCGCTGCATCGCCTCCCCGGCGAACGTGCCGCGCATCAACTCCCGGTCGAAGAGGTACTCGGCCTCGTCGATGAGGTCCTGCGCATACGTGGCGAGCCGGTTGGCTCGCGGGAACGGCCGTTCCCAGAGCAGCTGACCGGCGCTGACCAGCCCCTGCACCACCCGCTCGGTCAGGTACCAGGAGGGCGCGTCCGGCTTGGTGGCCAGCCCGGGAAAGGCGCCGCCGGCATGATCCCACAGGCCACGGTGCCGGCCGTCGGGGATACGCCGCAGCAGCAGGTGGTCCCACACCTCGTCGGCCAGTTCGAGCAGCTCGCTGCGCCGCCGGGCGTTGCTCAGCAGACCAGCGACGGTAGTGGCCCGCTGAAGCAACACCGTGGAGTATTCGTTGACGTTCCACGACATGATCGGCTTGGACCGGTCGGCGTTCAGGGTCACCTGCTTGCCCGGCGCGTGCACGAACAGCGCCGGCTCGTCGGGCGAGGCGCGGCGGGTGATCCTCGCCCGCTGCGCCAGCTCCACCAGCACCGAGGCGATCCGGCCGAGCTCCTCATCGCCGCGACCGCCGGCGACCAGGCCCTTTACCGCCAGCGACGTGGCCTGGAGGGTGTAGTAGTCGGTCCGGTCGCCGTCGGTCGTCCGCCAGGGAATATCCTCGATGGGCCACCGCCGGCGGTTGCCGAAGGTCGCCACCGTCGCCCAGTAGGTCCGGGTCAGCTCCCAACGCAACAGCAGGGCCCGCGACAGCCGCTGCTGCTCCTCGTTGAGCAACCCGAGCAGGCGGGTGCGTTCGGAGTTCAGATCCTCGATCGCGTCCATCGCGATGACAGTGAAGTAGAGGTAGGGAGCGTTCTCCGCCGAGCCCTCACGCTGCAGGCCGATCGACTCGGTGGTCGGCACCTCCTCGGCCCCGGCGATGATCCCCCAGGACCAGCCGCACTCGAACAGCATCTCGCTGTTGTCCAGATCCTCGGTCACCCGACCCGACCCGATTATCACGCTGCGCAGGCTGGCCATCGTTTCCCGCAGCTGTTCGCGCAGCGACGCCACGAGTTCCCGGCGCGGCAGCTCGTCCTGATTGATCATGTCGCACAGCCGGAGGCCGTATTCGTCGGTGGCGGTGAAGACGAAGGTGCTGAAGCTGCGAAGCAGGCCGACCATGGCCGCGGTGAGCCGCGCGCTGGCCATCTCGTTTAGGGCGTCCAGTTGCGCCAGCAAGTCGCGCCGCTGGGTGGAGTTGCGGTAGACCTTGACGAAACCGATCGTTGCCAGGGCCAGCGTGACGGACACCGCGAAAGAGTCGACGATGTCGAGGGAACGCTGCTCGTCGGTGAGCTCCGGGCCACCGTCCAGCGGGGTGAGGTAGCTTCCGCCGCTGAAGGTCGGGGTGCCGGTGTCGTCGGTGTACCGCGTGAAATAGTCGATCATCACGCCGACCAGCCGGCGGGGAATTTCGATCGCGCCGCCGATCGGGCTGAGCGCCTCGATCACCTCGTCGTCGGCGCGGTCCGGGTCGTCGAGCGACAGCGCGGGAACCTTGGCCGCCGGGAGTAGCAGGGTCAGGAGTTGCTCGGCATCACTGATCGAGTTGGTGCCACTCCGACCACCCCAGTGCCATTCACCGTTCTGCCAGCAACTGCGCACCGTGGCGCGCCAGATGTCGAGGATCTCCTGACGCGGCTGTATCCGCACGATTCACCGCCGTCTGTTGTAGTCGTCGACCTGAAAACCGCTGGTCCTGCCGTTCACACGATGATCTACGGTGGTCCATACCGACGTGCAACAACATGGTACCGGCCCAGTCGAGTGCCACTCGATTACTTCGATGGCGCGTCTGTATAACAGTCTGGGAGCACACGTTCGTGACCACCTCAGGCAGACCCCTCAGCCCGGCACGGACGAGGAAGAACACGTCCTGGCGCCGCAGTTGCGTAGGTCGGTCAGCACGCTCATCCAGAACCTCGTGCCTTCGCGGCGGACCTTGACCTCCGAGCTCGGCGTAGAACGGCCGGTTCCACGATGGTGTCGATGGACACCGCCGCGCAGATCCCGTCCACCGGGCAGTGGGACCAGTCGGTCATCTCCTCGATCACCTTGCCGGTGATCCCGCGAGACCCTCGCTCCGACACGAACGCCCGTAGATCTCGGCGAAGTACGCGCAGCTCTCCCGGTCGTCAAATGCGTGACATACAACGACAACACCACCTCGTCGACCCGCCGACAGGTGCCGCTGCCGCACGATCCGGGGTTCGAACGTGATCGTGATCTGCGGGGACCCCGCTACTCCCGCACTGCCGCACCGGGCCGCAGGTTGTCCACTCGATCACCGGAAGCCGGCGGCCCAGGAACCGTTCCGTCGACCGGACGGGTTGGCCTCGACCCCAGAATCCCCTCCCGCAGCTGACGCCGCACAGCTCTCTGGGCGATTCTGGGTGGAGCAAGCGGAAACTGTACCGGCCTCGTCCGCTCGGCCTTGTCTCACGTGCTCTGCCGACGTCGCAGATACGAGGTCCGGCCACGGCCCCGCGTCGACCGATACGCCAACGAGTCGGAGTCCTACGTCGACCTCGGCCACCACATGCTCGAACACGACAGGGACGGCCGGTACTGGATGATCGCCGACGTCCGCCACGCCCGCCGCTACCTGCGCACCTTCGCGCTGGACCCGAAAATCAACAAGGCGACGCGCAAGGCCGGGATCATGGCCAAGGGCAGGACCCTGGCCGGATCGGTATCGATCCGGCGCGGCTGCAGGCCACCGCCGATCGGTTCAACGGCTTCGCCCGCTCTGGCGCGTCAACCGCAGGAATCAGTTCCACACCGCGCTCGAAGCGCTTCTCACACCACGACACCACCTCTCAGGGCCGAGAGAAACGTCTACCGGGTCGCATTGGACGACCGTCAGTCGGCAGCGGGTTCCGGGCGGCGCACCGGGGCTCTTCTCGGCGAAGGCTCCCCGGCGCCAGTGACAGGTTTGAGGACCGGTTCGATCAGTTCGGTGAGCCGATGGCGCTGTTCCGGGTCCAGACGGCCGGTTGCCGGCAGCAGCGCGGCCCTGACCTCGCCGTAAAGCCGCTCGGTCAGTTCAAGTCCGGCCGCAGTGAGGAACACGTCAACAGCTCGGCGGTCCTCGGCGCTCTTGCCACGTGCGAGCAGCCCTCGGCGCTCGGCACGGTCGATCAGGCCGGACATCGTCGACTTGTCCAGGCCGAGGAACGTGGCCAACTCGGTCATCCGTGGCCTGCGATCGCGCAGCAGGCCAAAGACCCGCAGTTGCGTCAACGACAGGTCATGCTCGGCGCCAACCCGGGTGAGCACGCCCATCACCTGAAAGGCGTTGCGGACGAGGGCGTCCACGAGAGGGTCCGCGGTGACGCCGGCCGGCACATCGGTGGTCATGTCCGCATGCTAATTGACATGGTTCGCAATGCCAACCAAAGTATGGAAGGTTGGTAAGACGAACTACTCAGCGGAGGTTCCTCATGCTTGCCACCGCCCTGGCGATGCCCGACCCACCCGGACCGCGGGGGCCGCTGGCGGCCGCCCGCCGCGTGACCACGCTGATCGCGGGCCTGCCCGCCACCCTCATCATCCTGCTGCACTCCGCCGGCCGGTCCCCATTCGCGACCGTCGCCGCACTTGCCGCCATCCTCCTCGCTGCCACTTCCTGGCAGGCCAACTCACGCAGGCGGCCGGCCGCACCCTTCAGCCGGGCCAGGCACTACACCGGCCACGGTTCCCGAGTCACGCCACCTCCGCCTGGCGACGACCCTCCAGCACCTCCCCCGCTGAACGCGACGCGCCCCCGGCCGGACCTGGCGCCACCAACCCAGACCCTCTCGGCGACGTCGTCGGCCCTCCGGCAGCGGCTTCCCCCCTCGTGGCATCGCCGCACGACGCCCCGCCGCCACCCTGATCACAACCGCCACCCCCGCTCGCGGTGACTCGGAGGGCCAGCGCCCGATCGAGCGGCGGGGCACCCACCCTTGACATCGTTTGTATTACCAACCATCATCGCTCTTGTTGGTAATACCAACGACCTAGGAGGGCCACATGCACGCCGCTGTCATCACCACCTTCGGTACCCCGCCGATCTACCGTGAACAGCCCGAACCGGTCGCCACCGGCGAGAATGAAATGGTCGTGGAGGTTCTCGCGGCCGCACTGCACCACCTGACGAGGGCAAAGGCCGACGGTTCGCACTACTCCAGCAGCGGCGTACTGCCGCTCGTGCCCGGCGTCGACGGCGTCGTGCGCGACAACCAGGGGCGGCTTCGCTATGCGGCGCTGGAAGACACGGCCCTGGGCACGTTCGCCGATCGAACCGTGATCGACCCGCGCCGCAGCGTTCTCCTGCCGGACAACATCGATCCCGTGCAGATCGCCGCCGCGATGAACCCCGGGATGTCCTCATGGGTCGCGCTGCGCCGCCGCATCAACTTCCCGAAGGGACAGCGGGTCCTCGTGCTCGGTGCCACAGGCAGCGCCGGACGGATGGCAATCCAGATCGCCAAGCGATTCGGCGCCTCCAAGGTGATCGCCGCCGGCCGCGACGCCGCGCGCCTGGCCACTCTGCCCGCGCTCGGCGCCGACGAGGCGATCACGTTCGACCAGATCGAGCAGGCATCCGACGTCGATGTCGTTCTCGACTACGTCTGGGGCGAACTCACCGGCCGGGCCATGATGCATCTGCTCACCGCTCGCACCGACCGCAGTGTCCCGCTGACCTGGATCGAGATCGGGTCGATCGCCGGCGATCTCGCGCTGGTCCCGTCCGCTGCCCTGCGCGGCGCACAGCTGCAGATCATCGGCAGTGGCATCGGCTCCGTCTCCCCCCGCGACTTCATGCCAGAACTGCCGGAACTGGCCACCGCGGTGGCCGAGGGCGCGATCGAGGTGCGGGCCCGGCGCATCCCACTCGCGGAGATCTCACAAGCGTGGACCGCCGAGACAGACGAGCGCATCGTCCTGGTGCCGTAGTCCGCCCGGAGGATCGCCCGCTGCGGCTGCCACCACGGGCGGTCCTTCGGAACTGGCCTGCCAGTCACCGAGCATCCCGCCTGCCCTCCGGCAGGGCGTCCGCCCCACCAAGGAGTGATTCATGCAGAAGCGCGCGTTGATCGTGGGACTGGGGATCGCGGGCATGGCAACGGCGATCGGCCTACGCCGGGCCGGATGGGCGTCTGTGATCATCGAGCGGGCTGCCGAGCGCCGAACCGGCGGATATTTCATCGGCCTGCTTCCCGACGGCAGGCAAGCGGCCGATGACCTCGGCATCGCCGACTACCTGCACACCCGCACCCCGGACAGCGGGACCGTATGGTCCCTGAACCGCGACGGAACCCGCAAACCTGGTCTGGGCTTCCTCGACCAGCCCGGACAACCGAGCGCGGTGCTGCGCGGCGACATCGAAGCCGCGCTCTGGCACGGGATCACCGAGCCGGCACCGGGTGGGAGCGACATCGAGGTCCGCTACGCCACCACACCTATGAGAGTCGTCGAAGGCTACGACCGCGTGGAGGCACGGCTCAACGACGCCGCCACCAGCACCCCGTACGACGAGTCCTTCGACCTCGTCATCGGCGCGGACGGGCTGCGCTCAAGCATGCGTCAGATGGTGTTCGGCCCGCACGAGCGCTTCATGACGAACTGGAACGCGATGATCTGCGCCTTCCAACTGCCCGAGCAGGTACCCGGCTTCGCTCCGCAGGACAGCATCATCAGCGCCCGCTCCAAGCGGGCGGCCTGGGTGTTCGCACTGGCCGACCAGGCACCGACGGCGCTACTGACCTACTGCACCAAGGACATCGACGCCGAATTCACCGATGAGCCAATCGAGCGTCTGCGCACGGTCTACCAGGGCATGGACGATCCCGCCGTGCGGCACGTCCTGGACTCCCTGCCGCAGGCCACCGACTATCTGATCGACTCCGTGCACCAGGTACGGATGCCGCGGTGGGGCCAGGGACGGGTGACGCTGCTCGGCGATGCGGCATGGTGCCTGAACCTCTACTCAGGAATGGGAGCCAGCGCGGCCCTCAAGGGCGGCGCTGAACTCGGCCGGGCATTGCGAGAGAACCCCGACGACGTCAACGCCGCCGTGGGCGTCTGGGAAGCCCGACTACGCCCGTTCATCACCAAGCACCAGCGCACCACCCGCCTGAAGCAACAGATGCTGGTCCCGACGAACCGCTGTTTCGCGGCGATCCGCTCACTCGTCGTGGACCTCGCCGCCAGGGTCCGGCGCCGCGCTGTCGCCCGGGAGGCCACCCAACTGCAAACCTGACCGAATCAGGCAGCACAGATCGCCGGACACAGGCCGGCGGGCGGCCCGTACGCACGGAAGTCGCGTGCACGGACCGCCCGCCAGTCCTGGTCTTGAGAGGTATCAGCGGTCAGCGGTGCGAGCCCGGTCGGGGGCAACTGCACCCACCCCTGCCTGCGCGTGCTCGTTCTCGCAGGTCAGACCGTGGAGTGCCACCCCCTCGCCGGGCTGCTCACCGTGGCCGTGTGCGCGGTCCTCGCAGGCGCGTCGTCGATGCCGCCCCCGCAGCCTCACGGTCTCATTGGGGAACCGCTGGCATTCGGGTACGTGCCGACTCCATCACGACCGTCCCCACCCGCAAATAGGCGCGAGTCGAACCCGTCAACGTCGACGTAAACCTGCAGGTGATGATGAGAGGCAAACAGGGAACCTATCCACTTATCTGCCGCCTTCGCCCACGCTGCTTCTTCGCAGTTCAAGAGCCCGAGGTGATCGCTGGCGACAGGGGAATTCGGTACGTACGCGTGAGGGTTCGGCGCTGACGTCAGCCCTAGGGGGTTAGGGGTCAGATAAGCGCCGGTCTCGGGGTCGTAATAGCGGTGATTGCCGAAGTGCAGCCCTGTTTCTTGATCGCAATACTGACCGGGAAACCGCAGCGGGGTGGTCGCGGTGTCGCGCTGCCAGGAGGGTTGCCCCCACAGGGTGTGCTGCTGGTTGCCGACGATGGCCCCGTCAGGGGAGACGAGCTCGATCGGTGCACCACTCAGGTCCGTGACTACAGAGTTGAATTCTTCGTCGACCCTCTCCTCTCCGGAATCTCCGCGGATAACGGTTCGCGAGACCTGAGTGAGTGGGACGAGCGAGTCGTTCCGGTAATTCCATGTGGTGACCTTCTTGCTATCACCACGGACGTCCTCTTGCTCCGCGAGAACTCCCCCGTCCCACGAGAACTGCGTCTGCTCCAGTAGCTGACCGTCAGAGGAGAGATGACTCTTGCCGATGCGACGGCCAAGGGGGTCGTATTGATAGTGCCATTTACTTCCGTCGGGAAGGTCGACAGAGAAAAGCCGGCTCTCAGCGTCCCACGAATAGCGCCAAATTTCAGGATCGCCGGATATCCGCATCCGCGTCCGCGTTATGACGCGCCCAGCGGCGTCGTATCGGTAGCTGATGTTCCCGGCCCGGGTGGTGAGGGTTCCGTCTATTTCGCGGGGCCCTTGCGATGACATCTCCGGGGTTCCGGCAGCAGGACCAGAGGCCGAGGCCGGCCAGACGGCGTTCACGATGTTGCCCACGGGATCATAGTCGTACTGCTCCGACCATCCGTTACCTCGGCCAGTAACGGCGGTAACACGCCCGGCGGAATCGAGGCGGAACGCCCGGTCGCCGGTGAGCAGGTCTTCCAAGCCCGTGACGAATCCGTCTGGGCTGTATGTATACGCACGCCGTTGGAGCAGTTGCCCCTCGACCATGGACCCTTCCCGGCTGGGGGAAGCAGCAGAGCTGGTGAGGGCCTGAGTCACGAGGCGACCGAGTTGGTCCCATTCCTGGGTGAGGACAGTTCCTCCGGGCAGGTCCCGCTGGATTTCTCGTCCGGCGGAGTCATAGCCGAACCGCAGCTCCCTGCCGTCGGCGGTGAGTGCCGAAGCCAGCCCGGCGGCGTTGTAGACCCAGGCAGTACCGGCCCCGGAAGGAGTGACGCGGCTCGTTACCCTTCCGGCCACGTCGTAGGTCTTGGTGACTGTGCGACCGTTGCAAGTGTCGGTGACCACCCGTCCGAGCGAGTCCCGGACGAAGACCAGCTCCACGTCCTCGTTTTTCGCGCGCACGAGACGGCCTGCCGGATCGTAGTCGAACGTCGCCACCGCGCCATCTGCGGGGTGATAGGTAGCCAGCTTGCCAAGCAGGTTGTAGGCGAACGAGGCCTCATGCCCGCTGGCGTTCACCCGGTGTACGAGCTGTCCTGCGGCGTCATACCAGTACTGGGTGGTAGCTCCGCTGTAATCGGTCTGCGCACTCAGCCGGCCGGCGGAGTCCAACTCGTAATGCCACTTCAGCCCGCCGTGGATTACCGATGTGAGGCGGCAGCTGTGGTCATACTCAAGCTCGCTGCGGGTACCACCCGGCCAGACGATCGACACAAGCTGACCAAATGGCCCGTATGTGTTCGACGTGACCGATCCCGTGGCGGAGATCCGTCGCAGCAGGTTCTCTTCGCCGTCCCAGGCCCAGGACTCGGTTGACCCGTCCGACAGGGTCCGGGAGACGGGGAGGCCATCCGTCGTCCATGCATAGGCCGTTGTCCCGCCGTCGGAGCTCATGACACGCACGACTCGTCCTAGCTGGTCGCGCTCGTACCGGGTCGTTTCGCCGGTGGGCTTGGTGACGGTCACGGGCAGGCCGGCGGGATCGCACTCCATCGTGGTGACCGCGCCATCCGCACTGGTCACCTCGGCGAGATGCCCGCGGCTGTCATACCCGTACTTGAGCACCGAGTCGTCGGGCGCGGTCAGTTCGGTGAGATTGCCGTTCTTGTCGAAGGCCTGCAGCCAGAAACTTCCGTCCGGCCCGGTGATCCGTGCCGGGAGGCACGCCTCATCGGCTTCGACGCGGGATTCGCGACCCTCCGGATTGGTTACCGAGAGCAGGTTGCCGCGGTCGTCGTAGGCATATCGCGTGACCCTGCCGAGGGGGTCGGTGCGGACTGCGACACGGCCACGTTCATCGTATTCCGTCCGCGCCGTTTTGCCGATCGGGTCAGTGATCGCGGCGACTTGGGCAGACTCGGTGATCGCGTAGGAGGTGACAGCTCCGTCGATGTCGGTCCAACGGGTGATGCCGGGCTCGTAGGCGAAGGTGCCGGACAGGACACCGTTGGGGCCTGCTACGCCGACGCACCGGCCTTCGGAGTCGAAGGTGTAGTGGCAGGAGTAGCCGTTACGGTCGGTCCAGCCGGTCAGGCGGGCCGCGCCGTCGTAAGTGAAGCGCCGCGGTAGATCGGACGAGTTGATGACGCCGGACAGGTTGCCGGAATCGTCGTACTCGAAGCGGCGCAGGGGGATGTCGGTCTGGCCGTCGCGGCCGGCGAGGGCCAGCGCGGTGACGCGCTCGCCGGTGACCGATACGAGGACGCGGTAGCCGCCGGAGTGGACGATGCTGAGCGGACGGCCGACCGCGTCGTAGCTGAAGGTAATCTCGTGGCCTATGCGGTCCGTGACCGAGATCAGGGGCAGTTCGTCGTCTTCATATCCGGCCCGACGTTCGAACTGCCAGGTGAGGCCGCGCTGCGGGTCGCTGATGGCGTAGGAGCCGTCCGGGTTCTGCAGCAGCGGCCAGGCGGGGCCGGCAACCGGGATGGAGGGGGGATCACCGGCGCTGCCCGGGGATATCCACGTCACAATCTCCCCGTCGGCGAACCTCGCACAGATCTGATCGCCGGTCACCTGCAGGCGCTGGTCGAGGCTCGACATCCAGGACCGTCCGAACCACCGGCCTGCACGGAAGGACGACCTGTGCGCACGCTCGAGCACGAGGGCTAGGACGCCGGGCAGCGTGACATCGATCTCGGCCAGAATGACGTCACCGGTCGCCACGTCCACGAGATCGTTGACGTCAGGCATAATAGTCTCCACCCCTGTCTTGCCGATGGCTTCTTGTTCCCATTTATTCGGCTTCCTCAAGCTTTGCTCGCCGGTGCCGGTGGCCCGCTTGCCGACGTAGGACGCGCAGCGACAGCGGCCGACCGGACAGATTCAGATGGGCCGTGGAGCACCAGGTGTCGTTGTTGCCCGACACGCACTTCGCCTCCGGGCCGGCCAGTGCGCCGGCGTGCGAGAAGGCGTCGAACCCCGCAGCCGGAACCTCCCCGAAGGCCTTGGCCGCTCCCAGGCCACGACCGTCCGTAGGCCGGCGACGCGCGGATAGCCGTAGAGCTACCGAGATCTCACAGCTACCGACCCTGCTGACCGGTTTCACCGGACGACGGCACCAACCCTCGCAGCGGCGCGAAATCGTGCCAGGGATCCTGCAGGGCCTGACCCCACGTCGCCTCGTGCCCCCGGCGCCGGAGCCTGAAGTAGACCGTGCGCCGAACGGAATCGCCAGTGTTGTTGCCCCCGTTGTGGCCGAGGAGGTAGTGCTTCAGCAGCATGTCGCCCGGACGACCGCGCACCATGTCTCGCTCCGGCAGCTTGACATTCGGGTAGGTCGTGAAGGCCTCGGGTCCGCGCTCGCGGAAGAGTTGTGCGTGATCGCGGTGCGTTCCCGGCCAGACGAAGAGGTTTCCCGTGTCGTCGCTTGACTGGTCGGTCAGGAAGAACCCGGCGAGCATGGTGAACGTCCATGGGGGGTCACCGGGTTTCCGCCCCTTACCGCCGTCGATGTGTGGCTTTTCCCGGGCGTCCTTGAAGGGCGGGTAAGTCAGTGCGGTCTGCACTGTCTCGGGAAACTCCAGCTCGCCGTTCCCGGTGAGCCCTTCGGCGAGCGAGAAGGCCGAGGTGTCACGCAACAACGCCGCAAGCACCGGCGCGTCCTCCAGCTGCTGGAACCGGTAGACCACCCCAACGTGCCCTTCCGCCGGCGGCCGCGCGCGTACCTGCTCATCGACCGCCGCGTTGGCAGCGGCTATCAGGTCCGGCGGCACGACATCCGGGATCACGATGTAACCGCGCTCGGCGAACTCTTCCAGCTGTTCACGAGTCAGCACCCGTTTTGCGCTCAACGCCGCCTGCCGGTCACGACTCTTCGGCATGGCTTCGGTCGGATCAGCCACGGAATCTGCCACCCACCCCTCTGTCACGGATACCCTGCTGAGGCTAGGTCGCGTGAGGAGGGATCCATATCCCTCGGTCTGACAGTTGCCCGCGGGGCGGGCTCAAGCTGTCGCAAACTTCCGTTTCGCCCACCCGCCGGGACCGGCGCGGCCCTGCTCGCCGCCCTCGACAGGATCGCGAGCGTGCCCGAGAATCTCGGCGACATCCCGCGCGCCGAGGCGTTCAAGCGGCTCGGCCGGCGCCTGCATCCGCACATCTTCTCGTTCGCCGCGCCCGCGTTCGCGGTCGCCCTCGGCGCACCGTACTCATCACCCGGCTTCGCCTTCCTGTCCGGGAGAAATGCGATGACCAGTGGCCGAGCGAGATGAATCGCAGACTAACCGGCAGTGCCGCGGTAACCATCCCTCACATTGACTGCACGTGGTCACCGCGAATGAAACGGCCCGACGTTTCCCGGAAAGGCCGAATCGCGTCAGGCGCGGGCCGCAGCCAACGGTCGACTCGGGCGGGGAAGGCGTTGCCGCCCCAGTCGCTGAGCGGCAACTCGGACGTCCGGCACTCCACGACATCGCCCGGTTCGGCACCATCGGTGAAGGGGCGGTTCACGAGACCCTCCCGGGCGGCCACGGCAGGGTGGGATTCCATGCCGGCGGAACTCCGCACCGGCCGGACGGAACGCTCGGCGTCCTCGGCCCGCGTACCGGTCATCGCGGGACGGCGTGACCGCGCTGCGCGTGGAACTGGCCAGCCCCGGCACGTCGCCGGTCAACGCCGCCCTGCACCACCTCGCTGCGGAGCTCAACGCCCTGAAGCTGTCCCTGAGCTCGGTCGAGGATCCGGCCACGGCGATCGCCGCCCACCGGCGCTTCGGCGATCGGATCCGGGCCACCCCGTCCCCGCCCGCATCGAAACGACATGACAGCCCGCTTCATCACCGTGGCCGCGGAGGCTCTGGCCGCCCCGGGCCGGACGCCCGGTGGACGATCCGGAGCCCCAGAGCGTCGCCGCCGCGCTGATCGGGCTGTGGGGCGTCCAGTTCCACCGCCTGCCGGCACCTGCGCGCGGACAGCATGCCGGACCAGAGCCACGAGGCCGCCACGGCCGACATCCGGCGCGCCGCCGAGCTCATCGAACCCGGGCTCGATTCCTTTCATTGCCGAGGAGCGCGCCGTCACCGCCGCAGCGCAGTGACCGGCACGCCCGCCTTCTTACGGTGAAGTAGCTGGATACGCGCCGCGAGGGCGATGTGAAAGCCGAGGAATGCCAGGATCGCGGCGGTCGAGCGCAGGACGTCGGCCCGCTGCCGGCGCAGGTTGCTGCGACCGGCCATCAGGAAGGAGAGCAGCAGGCAGTCAGCTGAAGTCTTTGGCGTGGTCCTCGGCCCACTGCCGGAACGAGCGGGCCGGCACCCCGGTGACATCCTCGACGGCGGTCGTCACGACGCACGGAGCCGTTAGGAGCTCGGTAAGGGTCCGGATGAGGGATTCCGGCATCTTCGGCTCGATGTCCTCCGGAGCCAACTCGACGACATCGATCGGCCGCCCGATCACCGCTCCGATCGTTTCGATGTACTCCTGCTGCGTCAAGGCTTCCGGTCCGGTCAGCCAGTACGCCTGCCCCTCGTGCCCAGCGTCAGTCAGGGCGCGGACTGCGACGTCGGCGATGTCGCGTTCGTGGATCGACGCGGTGCGCCCTTGCAGGAAGGGAACACGCAACACCTCACCGGCCCGGATCGCCCGAGAAAAGCTGAGTTGCTTGGTGGCGAACGTGGTCGGGCGGAGGAAGGTCCACGCGATTCCGGACTCCTGCAACGCCTCCTCCACCGCGGAGTGCTCTTTCGCGCTCCGGCTGTGTTTCATGGTGGGTTCGACCACGGCCGCCGACGACAGGAACACGACGTGTTCCACCCCGGCCGCCCGCGCCGCGCTGACGAACTCGGCGATGCCGTCCCGGCTGGCGTACAGGAAGACCTTCTTGACGCCGTCGAGCGCCGCCGGCAGAGTCTCCGGCTTCTCCAGGTCGAGGCGGACCATCTCGACGGCGTCCGGCAACTCCCCGGTCCCCGGCGTCCGGCTGCTCCCGCGGACCGAGACCCCGGCGGACACAAGCCCAGCCACCACATGGCTGCCCACACTGCCGTACGCGCCGATGACAAGAACAGACATGGCTTCTCCAAAGGGTTAGCGGGTCGACGTTCGAACGAATCGCCGCCGAACGACAGCATCCAAATGCTTCAGCAGCAGCAGGTTCTGCCCCGACCGGGGATCGATCGGAGCTGAGCTGCTCGACGGCCTTGATTATAGAGCCCAGTGATGCGGCGCTCGGTGGCGTCGGCGTGGGTGTCCCCCGCCGTGACCAAGGCTGACGGCTGGACAGGAACGTTAGCAGAAGACGTGAAGATACATCCATCGAGGACGTTTGCCGAAGCCGAGCGAGTTGGCACAGCTGCAGCTCGGTCATCGGTGATTACCTGCCTCGCCGCGTGGGCGCCCGGGAGTGTCTCAAGCAGGCACACCACGTACGCGCAGTTCGTTCAGCACAACGACGTGTTCGACACCCAGGTGCCGACCGGCTCGCCCCGGCGACCAGCCGAGTTGTGGAGATGAATAGCGTCGTCGACCTGGCCGGGCGACACGCCACGCCATCTCCCGGCGCCGTAGGGCGCAAGCCGGGAAACGGTTGATACGCACGCTTCTTCGCCACGCCCGGTCGGGATCCGGAAAGCGCCCCGGGTCTCGTTGCGGTCCTCCACACGCACGCCGGGCAGCTCGCAAATCAACGTGATCGGCAGCGGCCCCGGGGACGCGGCCAGCAGGTCGACCTCGTCGGCCTCGGCCAACTCGTCGAGCAACTGCGTCGTGACCTCCGCGATCCGCGCGCGCAGCCGGGCCACCGTGCGGGCGGCCCCCACACGGGCTGCCCGCGCGGTGCCCCGACGAGGCTGACCGGCCCCTGCTGGCGAAGGCAGGGCCTCCATCTCGTGCGACTTCTGGATGGAGTCCTCGTCCAGCTCGGTCAGGTGTCCTGCCTGCCCCATGTGTGTACCCACGAGTAGCTCTCAGCGTTCGTTGGGTGGGGTGGGTGCGTGTTGTCAGTCGAGGTCGCGTAGGCCGGGGAGGACCTGTTCGGCGAAGGTGGTGAGGAATCGTTCCTGGTCGTGTCC